>CAYTAT010000038.1:0-44572 GCA_964435795.1 uncultured Spirochaetaceae bacterium | reverse complement strand
GGGGAAGAGGGGAAGAGATGATGCTTTCAGACCAGGGGGATATCGAGTTGCGACCGGGGACCGCCGAGGACTTCGAGTTTCTCTGGCGCCTTCAGCGAGAGGCGATGAGGCCCAGCGTCGAGCGACAATTCGGAGCCTGGGACGAGAGCTTCCAGCGTGAACTCTTCGATTCGAGCACCGACCCCAGCGCGCATGACATCATCGAATCCGGGGATGGCAGAAGAATCGGTTGCCAATGGGTTCGTTCATCCCACGACACCCTGGAACTCATCAGGCTACATCTCCTGCCAGAGATTCAGGGGCGCGGAATCGGCAGCCACCTCGTAAAGCGTTTGATCACGAGGGCGAGTGCCACCGGGCGGAGGGTGAGCCTCCAGGTTTTCAGGACCAGCCCCGCGCTGGCTCTCTATACTCGGCTCGGCTTCAGAACCCTGGGCAGCACGGAATCCCACAAAATCATGGAATGGAAGCCCTGACGACGAGCCCGGGAGCCGCCCCGAGGCCCCCTGCGGCTGATCGAGACGATCATCGGGACGACGCCATTCTGTTAGTATGAGAGAACGAGCAACCTTTCGCCCCGGGCGGCAGGCTCTCAGTAGAATCTCGGCTGCGTGAACCCGGAAAGCCGGAACTCCATTTTCATGAAATACGATCCCGAAAGATACCATCCAGGTCGAAGCCTCGAAAGCAAGCGAGCCCCCATGCCGGGAGCCCAATTCGCCACCACCCGGGACGAGCGACCTCGAATCCGCAGCTGACACCCAAAGAGCGCAAGGAGAATACGATGCAGATTTCCCCTATTCCTACGTTGGACGATGAAACCAATCAGATTCGCTCCATGACTGCGAAGATTGTCGCCGAGCACATCATCCCCAATGAGCATCGGCTCTCGCGTTTTGGGGAAGCCGAGACTGGAAAGTTATGGGCCGAGATGTTCCAACGGGTCAAGGAATCCGGCCTCTGGGCGCCGCACCTTCCCGAGGAATACGGCGGAATGGGGATCGGATTCCTCAAGCTCGCCTACATGAACGAAATCCTCGCCTGGAGCCCCTATTCGAATCCCATCTTCGGCATCATGGCCCCCAATTCAGGCAATCAGAAGATTCTCATCAAATACGGCACGCCGGAGCAGAAGAAGCGCTGGCTCGAACCCCTGATCGCGGGCGGGATGCAGTCCTGCTTCGCGATGACCGAGCCCGATCGACCCGGCTCGGATCCGCGAGCGATCCAGACGAAAGCCATTCGCGACGGCGATGACTGGGTGATCAACGGACATAAGTGGATGGCTTCGAATGCCGAGAGAGCGGACTTCGCGATCGTGATGTGTCGCACGGAAGATGCGAACGATGTGGATGTCAACGGCCGCATGACGCAGATCATCGTGCCGACGGACACGCCCGGATTCAACTACATCCGAAGCGTCCCGATCTGGGGACACGCCAATGGGCATCATGGAGAAATCATCCTGGACGACGTCCGAGTACCCGTCGAAAACGCCCTGGGAGAACAGGGTTCGGGGCATCAAGCAGCTCAAGACCGCCTGGGTGCGGGCCGTGTCTATCATTGCATGAACTGCGTGGGCCAGATGTGGCGGGCCTTCGACATGATGATCAAGCGCTCGATGGAAAGAGAGGTGCACGGTGGCCCCCTCGAAACCAAACAATTCATCCAGGGCTTCATCGCCGATTCCTATATCGACATTCAATCGGCCCGGCTGATGACGATCCGATGTGCGGAGATCATGGAGCAGGGATTGGACGCCAGAACGGATATCTCGGCCATCAAGATCGCCGTTCCCGCCGCCATGCACCGAGTCGTGGATCGGGCGATCCAGGTTCACGGCGCCCTCGGCGTTTCGAGCGAAATCCCACTGGAGGGAATGTACCGAGGAGCGCGCACCCTGCGCCTCGCCGACGGTCCCGACGAGGTTCATAAGATCCTGATCGCCAAGAACGTCCTGAGCGCGTATCGGAACGGAGAATCCTGGGACTTCGGCCTCTAGACCCCATCGCCACGGGCCCGATGACCGAGCAGGGGCGCCACGGCTCGGACCGGCCTGAGACGAAGGAAGTCAGCCCACCGGCACCGCGAAGGCGGTGATGAAGGCCAGGACGACGGCCACCAGGCCGATCGCGGCTCTCTCAAAGATATTTCTCGTGATGCCGATCGCCACCATGCACTGCAATAGGTAGTAGAAGGCGAATGCCCGAGAGGCCAACGCCACCAACGTCAATGTCTCCTGGAAGGCCAGGACGATCGCGAAACCACAGATCCCCAGATAGGCCAGTCTGCGATCGATGCGCTGCTCCGAAACCTCGATCATGTTGCCGGCTCCCGCGATGGTATCGGCAACGGCAGCACTGAACTGGCTCAGAACCGCTGCGGCGATCAGGGGGGCGGGAAGCCAGGCGGCCGCCTTCCCCACCAGGACGATGAGTGCGCTGTCATCGACCGTGTCGCCGAGGAAGTACATCAGGGGCGTCGCCAGGGCGACGAAGAGGAGATAGACCCCCGTCGACACAATCTGCGACAAACGACTGGAGCGGATTCGTGTCTGGCGATCGAATTCCTGACCGAGATAACGCGAGGTCTCGAATCCCTGGGTGACGATCAGAGTGCCGCCCAGTGTCGTCAGGATGAGCCATGGAGTCGCATCCGGAAGCGGCGGCCATTGCAGCGTTCCGGCTTCGGCCACGTCCAGATCGTAGCCCCCGAATCCGATCAGCACCGCGACGATGATGACCAGCGTGATCCTCAACGCATAGCCCTCGAGTTTCTGCAGCATGTCGAGGCCCCGAACGGCACCCACCAAGGCGATGAAGCTGATCACCGATACCGTGACGATGTGCTCGTGGAGCGGGTTGTCGAGACCAATCCCGTGGAGCAGGAAAGCCGAAAGGATATTGATATAGAGTGAGACGGAGATTACGTAGGCCAGTACCAGGGCCACATCCGCAACCTGCTCCGAGCGCCGGGCCAGAAGCGGAGCATTGTCGGCCTCCAGAAGCGGCTCGAAGTGCGCAATATTGAAGCGGACCACGCTTCCCACCGCGTAGGCGAGGGCACAGACGGCCGCCATGGCGAGGACCGAATAGGGGCCCACCAGGCCACTCAGAATCGGTACGATCACCAGGAAGCCACTGCCAAAAATCGATGCGAGCGGCGTCGCTGTCGCAGTCATGAGCTCTTTCAAGCCCGCGATCATATCAGATCGGGCCGGTATTCGTCCGGGTGGGAATCCCGAATCCGCGGCCGTGTCGGGGGAAGGGCCGGACCGAATCCGGATCTATCGCTATCGCGACGGACTTTTCTGGCGAGCGATTCCACGGCTCTTTTCCAGAATTCGGCCCCTCCGGACTTCAATCATGCTGCGCTCGCGCAGGGAGTAGTGGGGACCCGCCCACGAGATGGCGCCTGGAAGCAATCGGGAAAGAGCCCACCCCAAAAAAGATCTGGCCAGCGAGATCAGCTCCGAAATCTTTGGCGGTTCGGACCGGCCAACCAACTCTTGATCTTGTACTGGGCCTTCAGGATCTGCCTGGCTTCTTCGACATGCCGGGCCTGGCAACTGATCTGTATTGGGATCAGCGACCCTTCCAATACGACCATGGCGTAGTAGGTTTCTTCCATCCGGACATCAGGATAGGACATCCACCAAGCTGCCTTCTGGCATCACGGCCGGGTATGGGGGCCAATCTCCAGTCCCTAGGGGGAGCCCGTGATGGGGAGAGCGGTTCGGACCCGATGCGCATCACTGGGATCTGGATAAAACGATCGACTCCCTTGAAGAAAAGCCAGCACTCAACTCTAGATGGGCAAAAGAACCTTTATACTGACCAATCAAAAATATAGGAGCCTGAATTGAAATCGATCAACCGATGGATCTTATGCGGTCTCGTAACGCCCCTGCTATTCGCAACAAGCGGGTGGGCTGAAGAGCCTGCGATGGCAAAACCGTCAGCCAGCAAGAAGGCCGCCCAGAGCGACCCCTTCGCGGCGCCTGCGGATGTAGCGAAAGCGCCCGCCGACGCGACTCGGACGAAATCCGGACTCGCCTATAAAGTGCTCGAAGCAGGGGATGGGAAGGTGCATCCCGGACCCAAGGACAAGGTGACTGTCAACTATACGGGCTGGCGGACCGACGGACATATGTTCGACAGCTCTCATAAACGGGGTCGACCTGCGACCTTCCCTCTCAATCGGGTTATCAAGGGTTGGACCGAAGGGTTGCAACTGATGGTCACGGGCGAGAAAGCGCGTTTTTGGATCCCAGCAGAATTGGCCTACGGGAAGAATCCCAGGGGCGGCCGACCCGGGGGCGAACTGGTCTTCGACGTGGAACTGCTCAAGATCCAGTAGGGGATCGAGCCCTAAAGGCTCTCGCCCCCTTTCCTCGAGCAGGATTTCCCTGATCCGGAAAGGCCCGCTCTATCTCTTCTCATTCGTTGGGGATCGGCATCCTTGTGGATCGAAGCAGTCGGCTTGGGTTCATAGGTGGCGGGCTCTTTGCCCGATCAGCGGACTCGGAAGCTGAAGCGAGTCCTTCGCTCGACTCTGCCCGTGGGGGCCAGGGCATTCAAGCCGCATTTTGGCGCGCTACCTGGAAGTGGCCGCTTCCCCTCTTCGAAGCAATTTCTTGCTCAGCCCCATGCCAGAATGCGTTGGCTAAAGGCGATCATCGAATTCCAGAACGCAACGCTGATATCCGCATCGGGGAGGATGATGTGAGCGGAGTGGGCGCCCCCCTCCGCTACGAAGAACTCACTCCCGACTCCACTGGCACGTAGCCGCTCCGCATACTCCTCGCTCTCACATTGAGAAATAAGTCAGTCGTACCGACACCCACCCCGGGCAGGCGGCAGCCCAACGAGTGATTCGCGACGTGCCGGGAATGAGTACGGCTGAACCTCGGCCGCGCCGGACGCCTCAGTCAGATCGCTACTCCAGCCACCCCTATTGTTCTGATTGTTCCAGATGTAGTACTTCAGAGGGCTCAGGTCGTCGCGGAGGGAGGTGCGATCATCGAGCTTTGGGCAGAAGAGCAGTTGAGCGAGCGGTTGAATCCCGTCCTCGTCATGCAGTCGCTGCGCGAGTGCCGCGGTGAGACCGCCCCGGCGCTTTCTCCAGCGATCACGGAACGGCGCGGGTCTACGTCCGACTCCTCCGCGTTTTCCCGCAGCCCATGCCCGCTTTGCCGACAGTCGTATAGCGCTGCAAGAAACGGATGCTTCGGGGCGCTTCGGTACTCCGCTGAAACGATGGGGATAGCGAATTCGTCTGCCATTCGTCGACAGACTGCATCGTCCAGATAGGCTTCCAACAGAATATAGCCGCCACCATGCACCCACAGCATGGCGGCATCATTGCCTGGATCGGCGGGTTGATAGACCCTGCAACCCGCTTCTCCGTGATCCGCCCGGCGCACCTTGACGCGAGATCGTCACCCTTGAATTCGAAGGGCCGACCAAGCCTTGTCAGCGGGTCGACCACCCGTCTGGCCGCATGATTATGATATGGAGGGTGGGGGAGTCAGCCCAGTCTTTCGCGAAATTCCAGAGGCATACTCTTCATTCTTGTCGACTCATCCTACAACTCGAGTCCAGCTTCGCGGCTTGATCATGATGGCAATACCGCAAGCGACAGCAAAAGCCACGAGAGTCTCTTGGAAATTATCTTCTTGATGATTCAGAACCATCCATGACTTTTGCGACGACGTCGCCGCGCAAGGGCGACCCTCAGCTTGGGAGGCTCAGGGGCGCGACGTTTGTGCCAAGGGGTCCGAGAGCAGAACCGGCGCCGTGGTGGCGCCGAGTTCGCCCGTGAAGCGATCTGCGAGTGTCGGGTCGCAATGACCGCTGTCGCAAAAAATCTCCTCCAATACTTCAGCCGCGAGTTCACTCGATTTGGACCACCACAAATTACCCTGGACCTGAACGACGGAGATTGCGATGCTCGGATCCGCGGCCGGTGCGACGCCGATGAACCATTCGTAGCGACCCTTCGGAAGATCCCCACTGAGATTCCCGGTTTTGCCCGCAACCTTGATATGGCGCAGCTTGGGGCGCCCGCGGCGATCGCGAAAAGCGCTGCGCGCCGTCCCATGGGTTGTCGTCCGCACCAACATGCTTCGCAATTCCTCGGCGTGCTCACCGCTGATGATACGTTCCCGTGCGCCCCGGGCGGGAAGCGCCAGGACTCGACCGTCGCCATCCACCACCCGATCCACCCACCAGGGCTCGACCCTCTCGCCAGTAGCCAGGGTCGCCGCCAGCTGTGCGGAGTGGAGTGGCGTAATTCGGGCCCCCGCCAGACCGGAGCCAAGGCGCCCCAACGCGTAGGCGTCATCACCCGCATCCACACGGCCCGCGGCATGTCCCGCTGCCGGCGACTCCAACCAACCGAAGCGGTCGAGGGAAGAGAGCAATGCCTCGCTCCCCACGGCGTCCACGGCCAACTGTGCGAAGCATTGATTGTTGGAACTCGCCAGAGCCGTTTCAAGAGAAGCCGTATTCCCGCGCGGCGGCCGATGCACGCGGGATGGCGTCAAGCGATATGGATTTCCCCGATACAGGCAGGGGCGCCGCGCCAATTCCGGAGCCGTTTCAAGGGCCGCCGCCGCCGTCACGACCTTGATCAGGGAAGCCGCGGGATAGGGGTTGCCGGCTGGAAAACCCTCGGGGTCCGTGGACACGTAAGCAAGAATCCGACCCGTCCGGGGGTCGAGGGCGATCACATGCCCCCGCTTCACGCGACCCCTTTCAAGGACGGCAAGAATGCGCTCGGTGAGTTCGGCATCGAAGGAATAGTCGATCCGATAGGCGCCATAACGGCCGGAGACCGGAAGCGGCGAGGCCATCTCGGCGCCGGCCTCGGAGCGGTGGCTTTGATAATCGACCACTCCGACCGGAAGATGGGCGAGCACCGCGGCGGGGACGGGCTCCAGCTGCGCGTTCGGGGGCTCGAAGATCGAGAGCGCCCAGGGGGATAGATCTTCGTCCGGGGTCTGCAGGGAAAGAAGGCCGACGCAAAGCAGGGGGATCGCAACGAATAGAATTCCGCAGGCGACGAGAGTCAGCCTCCCCCTGCGAGAGAAGCGCCGCCAACCCCTGCGGAAGGCCCGCATTCCTCCTCCCCGCTCTTTCGTCTCTCCAGCCTTCAAGGAAATACACTCCCCCTTCGTTCCGAACTCGATTCCCCGGCTCCTCTCATTGGCAGCCCTTCGTATTGGCAGCCCTTCGTACTGGCAACCCCTCTTACTGGCAACCGATGGGAAATCATGCCTCGACCCGAATACGATTCATTTCCGACGATGCAATTCCGCGGATGCTTCGCTCTCCTCCAATGACATCCTCAAATAGTGACCTCACATAGCGGCCTTAAATAGCAGCCTTAAATAGCGGCCTCAAATAGCGACCACAGAGTGCACTTCGGGTATCTCTTCGCGCAGCCTTGCCTCCACGCCCATCCTCAGCGTCACACCGGAACTCGGACAGCCCTCGCAGGCTCCTCGCAGACTGACTTCGACTACACCATCCCGGAAGCCCCTCAGCAATATCTCGCCTCCATCGCTCTCGATGAAGGGGGCGATCTCCTCTTCCAGAACGCTGCGAATCCGGGCCAGGACCTCGTCCCCAGCGGCCTCGGGGGGGGGCACCCAGGCCTCACCCAGGGCGGGTTCGCCCGAAGCCACCCAATCCCGAATCGCCTGCGTCACCTCCCGCCCGACCTCACGCCAGTCGGCGTCGTCCGCCTTGTTGACGACGATCGATTCCTCGCCGAGCAATACCCCGCTTACTCCGGAGAGGGAAAAGAGACGAGCCGCCAGGGGAGAGACTTCCGCCGGGGTGCCCCTTTCGAGGCCGACCCGGCTCGGATTTTCCAGAACGGGACGATTGAGGACCCACCTGACGCTGGCCGGATTCGGAGTTCGCTCGGTATGAACGAGAAGAGTCGAGTCCAATACCTATGCCCCATCTACTGTCGGGCTGACTCGGGATGAAAAGCCAGCACCAGGTCCGGTGGTACTCGAAAAATGAATCAGCGCGGCGGCTGGGTCCGCTCATCAATGGGGGGAAGCCCGATAGCCGAGCGCAAGTCTACCGACTCCGGACCCGCAGTCCAAGCTCCCCCGCGGGCCCGCAAAGGGAGCCCGATCAGGTTCCCTCGGAATTTCCGAAGAGATCGGCCTCGGCGCTCACGAGGTCACTGACCACGAAACCCCGCTCGAGGGCGCCTCGTCGCTCCCGCTCGCCGTTGTACCCCCAGCCCGCCAGGACACAGCGCGCACCCAGACCCGATACATCCTCGAGATGATTGAGCTTGTCGTCGACGAAGGTAATCTGCCGAAAGGGGATCCCCAGGCGCTCCGAGAGGGTTCTGAGGTGGGCCCGCTTGGAACGACCCTGCTCCTTGTCGACGATGCAATCCCGGGCGAAGAGCTGCTCGATCCCATAGGCGCAGAGCAGAACGTCCACCGTGGCCCGATCCTTGGCGGTGGCCAGAGCGAGGATCTGCTCCCCTGCTCGACGCTTCAGCAGGGCGATGAATTCCTCGTAGGGAGTGAGCAGGGAGAGCCAGGCCTCGATATTCTCCTCGCGCAGGCGCTCGCGCTCGCGGTAGAAGGAATGATGAAAATCCGCCAGGCTCTGCGAGCCCATCCGATCACGAACCCGATCAAAAGCGACCTGCTCATCCACAGGGGAACCGTCTTCCAGAGCTTTCAAGGCGACCGCGAAATCCTCGGCACGATTGCCCAGGGGCATCAGCTGGAGAAAATCCCGGTAGAGAGAAAGCGACCGGATCCCTCCACCATCCACGCCCGCGAGAGTGTCGAGGTCCTTTGAGAACCTCGAATCCGGATAGATATGAGTAAAAGTACGTAGTGCCACGAGGAAGGATTCCACGGCGCTATCCGAGATCACCCCGTCGAAATCGAGTGCCAGCACCCTCAAGACGATTTCTTCTCGCTGCAGCCGATCTCGGGGCGACGGCGGTGAATTACCTGGGGAGATTCCTCGATGAGACCGGCAGCACCGAGCATCTGCTGATAGAGAGCCATGACGTCGTTGTGAAATTCATCCACGCGCATGGAACGCGCGACGCTGCCAGGAGAAAGCAGGTCCCCTGCCCCGAGGGCCAGGGATTCCGCGTCGGAGAAGATTTCCTTGGCATTCAGGCATCGCCAGGCTTCCTCATCCTCGATCGGCGGCAGATGACCGATGAGCCACTCTTCGAGCCGCATCGGGTCTACTCTCCGGCCCAGAAGCCGCCGAATGGCCTGGGGAACGAGCACATAGCTCTCGATATGACGTCGGCGCCACGTAAAGACCTCTAGACCCGGCTCGATCACCGAGGACTCGGAAGAAACCGAATGGTGGTCGCGATCGAGTACCACGAGCCCCCGGCGCAAGTCTGCGCCCTCCCTTCGGGAACAGAAATGCTCTACGGCCCGGGCGGGGCGACGCCCGCCGAGAATCACCGTTCGGTCTTCGAGCTGACGCGCCAGCCTGGGAGAAATTCTCCGTGCCCAGGCCTGGAGGATGCCCCCGTCCCGGGGCCCCTCCACGTAGAGGAAGAAATCCCGATCCATCCCACCGACCGACGAGCGCCGTGCCCAATGCTGCTTTTCACGCGAAGGCGCCATGCTGTCCCCGATTCGGCTTCGACGTCGGCCTTCCTTCGTGCATTTGGGGCTACCTCCCGATGGCATTGAATAAGAACAGCCACCACGAGCCCCTCGTCCAGATGCGACGACCATCGCCCGATACCGGGCCGCCGCATAATTGGAAATCTACCCGGGCGCGGGTGGCCCTGCCAATCCCTTGACCGTCGGCCCTCTTCGCGTTGAAGCTGATAAAACCTCGAGAATCGGGTATTCTCACCAGATGATCTCGATCATGGTCGCGGATGACCACGGCATCGTGCGAGAGGGCTTGCGCAGGCTGCTCGAATCCGAGAATGACCTCGAAGTCATTGGCGAAGCTCGGGACGGCCAGGAGCTGCTCGAACGGGTTGCCCAGAAACGACCCGATGTGGTGGTACTCGACATCTCGATGCCGCGACTCGGCGGCCTCGAAACCCTTGAGCATATGCGCAAGAGCCATCCTGATGTGAAGGCGATCCTGCTCTCGGTTCATAGCGATCCACCCTTCATCCAGAGTGCCATATCGCTCGGAGCCGATGGCTACGTACTGAAGGACGGGCCGGCTTCAGAGATCATTACCGCCATCCGGGAAGTCATGCGCGGCGGAAGCTACTTCAGCCCCTCCGTCGCCCGTGAGATCGTAGAACAGATGCGGAATCCGGATTTGCAGAAGGACAACCCTTTTTCCCTCCTCTCTGCGAGAGAGCGCCAGGTTCTCCACCTGATCGCCGACGGCCTTTCCGCGAAGGAGATCGGTAGCCAGCTCAATATCAGCGCCAAGACCGTTGAAGCCCACCGCTCCAGCCTGATGCGCAAAGTGGGAGTTCGAAAGGCCACCGAACTGGTTCGCTACGCATTGCGTCACGGCCTGATCCAACCCTGAGCGTCGAAGCTTCGATCGCATGGGGCGGAAGAGCCTTCCTTTGGGAACCTTGAGGAAAGAGCCTTCAATCCCACTTCAAGACGGCCAGGGCTTCCACATGGGGCGTCTGGGGAAAGAGATCAAAACCCTCCACCCTCTCGAGTGCATATCCGAGATCCATCAGCCGGGCCAGGTCTCTCGACAATGTTGCGGGATCGCATGAGAGGTAGACGATGCGCCGGGCTCCGAGCGCACTGAGGGCGGACGGCATGGCCGATGGCAGCCCGCTTCGCGGCGGATCAAGGAGAATCACCTCGGGCTCATTCTCCAACTGCTCGGGGACCACCTCTTCGATCGCTGCCGCGAGTACGCGAACATTCCCCAGACCGGCCCCGGCCAGATTCGCCTTCAGGTCCGCTGCGGCGACGGGAGAAGCTTCCACGGCCTCGACGCGAGAAAAGTGCCGAGCCAGATCAAGGGTAAAGAAGCCCGCACCCGCATGGAGTTCGACGAGTCGGCCACCCCGTCCAGCCGCCCGCAGGACAGCCGCCCGCAGAGGGTCGTGCAGGGGGCGGTTGGCCTGAACAAAAGTCCCCACCGAAATGGAAAGGGCATCCTCTCCGACCCGAATTTCGATATTCTCGGCCGGGCGGCGCGGATCCGCGGCCGAGGACAGCCGACTGCTGCGCAGCGCCCCATCCATACCCGCACAGATTTCCCATTCTTCACTGCCTCGCGATTCCGTCGCGAGGCATTGCCCGAGCCGCACAAGCTCAGCTTCGAGTTCCGGAACGAGGATGGGACATTGATCGATGCTGCATAACGAATGGGAAGCGCGCTGGCGATAGCCGACTCTCCCATCCTCGACGAAGAGCCGTGCCCGCATCCGATAGGAATAAGCCCGGGGAGAGGGAGTCAGGGGGATGTGATCCGGCGGAGCGAAACCACCGATCCGTGCCAGGGCTTCGCGGAGAATGCGGCGTTTGGCCGCCACCTGCTCCCCATAATCCACGTGTTGCCAGGAACAGCCGCCGCAGCGACCGAAGAAAGGACAACGAGGAATGACGCGGCTCTTTCCCCCTTCCAGGAGTTCGCTGACGCGGCCGCGGGCGAAGCGCTTTCGACGTTCCGTCACGCAAATCCTTGCCCGGTCTCCGGGAGCCGTGAAGGGGATAAAAATGGTCAGGCCGTCCGGCAGCCTCGCCACTCCATCGCCTCCCGCCGCCAGGCTTTCGACGCGAACTTCCACGTCGCGATCTGGACTCGACCCGGGAGGGGAATCCGTCCCGAGGCCGAATCGAGGCGGCCCCCTTCTCCTTCGGCCCGCATCGCGAGAGGCTATGACGAATTCCTCTTCCCGGAGGTCATGGCCGGCGCGGGCAATAGCTCGATGGGCACGGAATTCGAGCGCTCGACGATCCGACCCCAAATCTCGTCGGCCTGTCCGTATTTCTCCGCCATGGCGGCATCTACTCTCCGACGCAATTCAGGGTCCCGCACGATCTGGGCGCGATAGTTTTTCACAGGCAGATGGAGCCCTCGACCTTCGCGCAAGCCCACCGCAGAATTTTCCCTCAATCGCCGCAGCCAGCGCGCTTCCGGGCGGTTGGCGCGCAGGTAGCGGCGACCGTCGATTTCGACGATCCAGACGTGGCTGAAATATTCCCTCTCCTCGGAGTGCGTGATCAGGGTTACAACGTCTCCCTCGTCCAGAAAGAGGGCGCCCAATACGAGGATTCCGGTCACGATCCCGAATGCCAACATGACCCTGCGCACAAATCACCTTTCGACGACTCACAGTTGACGCCGTGGACATCGGACTCTAGCCCGAATCTGCATGGAATGTCCGTCCGGGAAGAAGTCCTCAGTCACAACTGAATCCCGGCGAACTCCCCCGGATCAATGGCCGCGCGCTTTGGGATCCCGATCGATCAAAGCGTCGCGATCCCGCTTGCCCTTCTCGGTCGACCTCGAAGAATTCCCATCTCCCTGGGCTTCTTCCTCGGGCTGGAGACTCACATGAACCCGAGCGATGCGGCTACCAGAAACATCGATGCACCTGATTCTATAGCCCGGCACGTCGACCGACTCACCCTTGCGCGGTGCCCGTTCGAGAGTATTGAAGATCAGCCCGCCCAGGGTATCTCCCCGTTCCGCAGGAACCTGCCAACCCGATTCACGATTGAAATCGAGAACCGTAACCCGACCGAGTACCTCATAGCTGCCATCGTTGCGCTGATGGATGGTCAACAATTCCTCGGAATCGAATTCGTCCCGAATTTCACCAACAATTTCTTCGAGGATATCCTCCTGGGTCACCAGACCCTGGGTGACACCGAATTCGTCCTTGACCAGGGCCATATGACAGAAGACCCGCTGCATTTCGGTCAGCAGCCCGAGAATCGGTTTGCGTTCGGGAACTCGGAGCACGGGCTTGACGATCGATTGCAGTTCTCCATCACCCGAATTCACCAACTTGATCAGATCCTTGAGGTGGACGATTCCGAGGACATTATCGATATTCTCCCGGTAGATCGGCACCCGCGTATAGCGGCCTTCGAGCATCTCCTCCAATAGGGAATCCGCAGAGGTATCCTCGGAATAGGCCTCGATCTCCGTGCGAGGCACCATGATATCCGTCACATTCATCTCCGCGGCCTCGGAGGTCGCACCCATGATCGCAATCGGAGAACCCGCACCCTCATCGTCCCGTGCCTCGCGTGCAATCCTCAGAACCTCTTCCGGGGAGAGCCCGCCATTGCTATCCACACCACCCGTTGCACGGCGCACGATGGGATCGATCACGCGATCGAAGATCGCGTGAATTGGACGCAGAATCTGATGGAAGATATAGAGGGGCAGACCCACCGTGAGGGCGACTCCGCGTGGATGCCGAGCCGCGACCGCCTTGGGGAGAATCTCTGCGAAGATCAGGAATAGGATCGACATCACGCCCGTCGCCACCGGTACGCCGAGATCAAAGCCCAGCAACTCGACCGCCAACGCCGCGGCCAGGGAGGCAGCCAGAATATTCACGATATTATTGCCCAGTAGAATCGTGACCAGCAGACGCGAAGATGAAGATGTGAGTTGCCGTACGGATACCGCCGCCGGACCGCTCTCCCCCTGCATCTCTTCATCCAATTCGTGGGAACGGATGCGAAAGAGCGCCGTCTCGCTGCTGGAAAAAAACGCGGAAAGGGCGAGGCAGATCACGATCGCGACTACCGAGGCTACGATGGTCAAGGGGAACCCCCCGAGAATTGGCTATCCGTCGCTATTGCCTCCTTCCCCGGGAGGGGAAGAGGGCGGGACGGC
Organism: uncultured Spirochaetaceae bacterium; assembly: GCA_964435795.1. Taxonomy (GTDB): domain Bacteria; phylum Myxococcota_A; class UBA9160; order UBA9160; family UBA4427; genus JAZXM01. The sequence continues at coordinate 30,749 of CAYTAT010000038.1, read as the reverse complement.
GAGTGGAAAGAACTCCCGGCCGGAGACCCGAATTCCGGATGCAAAGCCCCGGGAAGAGGGGGGGGCGAGTCGATCCCCGCCGCCGCCGAGGGCATCCCGAGCGTCTCGTCACGAACTTCCATGAGCCGAGCGGACTTCAGGGTCCGCGCGGTCTGACGGTATTTCTCCGATGGGTGAGGCTCGTTCATCGTTCGACTCAGCAAGGCTAACTCCGCGCCCAGCCCAGAGCAAATGGCAGCGGAAAGACGAGGCTGCAAGGGTCCGATCCGCCAACCGAATCTTCTCTTGCCATGCCCCGGACGGAAACGAGGGATCCGAGTGGACGGCCCCCATGCCTCATGTCGCTTCAAAACCCGCCTCGGCCAGAGCCGCACGCAGGGGAGAATCCGGGGCGAGCAACCGCCTGAACTCCAGGATGGCGGGGCGATCCCAGCGCTCTTCGGGTACCACGAAATCGTAGCGCTCGGCCTGTAGGGCCCGAAAGGCGAGATCGGCCTGGCGCGCCACGGTTTCGATCGTCATCCCCCAATCGGCCCGCCCCTGGGAGACGGCGGCCGCCACCGCATAATGGGAACGAGGCTCGTAGCCATAGCCCGGGGGTCGCTGATCCGCGAGCAGTTGATCGATCAGGATCCGCGTTCCCGCTCCGCGATTTCGGTTCACCATGCGAAGGCTCCCGTCGGCGAGCAATTCTTCGATCTTGCGGGTCTCCTCCCGGCGCGTGACGATCCCCTGCATTCGACCGTAGCCGGAAATGAGGCGCATCCCCGGCTTGACGAAGCTCCGATTGTATTCGCCACTGCTGGCGTCCAGCAGGTGAATCGGCGCCACGTCGCACTCCCCGCGCGCAGCCGCCGCCAATCCGCCCTGGCTGCCCACCGCCAGCAATTTAACCCGCACACCTTCCCGCATCAGCGCACTGGCGATCAGGTCCAGGCCCGCGCAATGGCTTCCGATCACGACGAGGTCCGCCATATCCGCTTCGTGGCCAATCAGATTGACCTCCACCGACTCATCCGCATCCACGATCTCACGATTGCGCTCGATGCGAACGAAACCATCCGCGCGGCTGAATGAAGTCACACTGCCGCTTCCCTTGCCCATGGGATATGCGGCGAGTTGCCCCGAATCTCCCGCGACGAGCCCAACCAGGAGATATTCGAGGCGGCCGCGCTCGGAGACGACCTTCTGGGCCAGGCTCGCGCGGATGCTACGGCCCTCGTCCGGGCCCAGACCCGCCATGCCCCGCAGCACGGGGGCGACGAATTCGTGAAAGGTGAAAATCGCCGACGTGGGGAAGCCCGGCAGGATGACGACGGGAGTCCGTCGCGCGGCGGCCAGGCAGATGGGTTTTCCGGGCTTGAGCGCCACACCGTGCACGATGATGCCGGGATCCAGTTCGGCCACCACCTTGGCGTTTAGATCCCCTTCTCCCTTGGAAGTCCCGCCGGATAGGAGCACCAGATCCGAGACTTCGAGGGCGCTGCCGAGGGCCTCGCGAAGTGCGGCGACATCGTCCCGGAAGGCGCCCATGAAGATCGGGTCTCCGCCGAGTTCCCGCACGGCGTCCGCGAGAATGCGGCCGTTGCTATCGTATACGAAGCCCATTCGCATCGATTCACCGGGCTGTAGAATCTCGTCACCCGTCGAGAGGATGGCCACGCGGGGGCGGCGCACGACCCGAACCTCGGCCCGACCCACCGCAGCCAGCACCCCGGTCTCCCTGGAACTGAGACGAGCACCCGCGAAGAGCACCGTCTCGCCCATTCCCATATCGGTGCCCGCGAAGGAAACGGCGCCCCCGGGCGTCCGGGGATGGCGCACGAAGAGGGTCTCGCCCTCCACATCCGTATGCTCGACGGGAACCACCGAATCCGCACCCCGAGGCAGCATGCCCCCGGTCGCAATCTGCATCGCCATGCCCGCCTCGACTTCCCCGCGCGGAACGACGCCGGTGGCGATCGTCTCCTCGCAGAGCCGCAGGGTCGCGGGCTCCTCTTCGGAAGCGCCGAAGGTATCCTCGGCCCGCACCGCGAAACCGTCCATATTGGAGCGATCGAAGCCCGGTACGTCGACTTCGGCGCGAACATCCTCGGCGAGTACCCGACCGAGCGCTTCCGCGAGGGTGACGGATTCGGATTCCAGATCAAAGGGAGCGATGACTCCATGCCAACGAAGCTCCGCCTCGTCGCGATCCAATACATCGAGAAATTGCTGCTGCTTCACGTCAAAGGCCCGCCCGCTCCATCGATCCCGGATCCGATTGCTTCCGGTATCTCATCATCGTAGAGGATCACCTCCACCCCCTCCCCTTCAGCCATTCCCTCGCGTCCCCGCGGCACGATCACCGCACCCGCGGCCCTGACCGTCGACGAGAGAATCGAAGCTCCCGAGGTGGCGAGGGGGAGAGCCTGGCCCGCCTCCAAGGCCACGCGCACATAATCCGTTCTTCCGATCGCGGAGGTGATCTTTCGCGCCAGGGGAAAGTGGGCACGCCGATGGGGCCAGGCCCGCGAGCGTCCGCCCATCTGGCGCAGGGTCGGGCCCGCAAAGAATTCGTAGGCGGCCAGGCAACTGACGGGATTCCCAGGCAACAGAAAGACGAAACGTCTGCCGATTCGGCCGACGCCGGTAGGACTCGAGGGACGCATCGAAATGCCGTGGAAATCCAGCTGGCCCAACTCGGCCAAAAGGCGCGGCGCATGGTCCTCCTGGCCCACGGAACTGCCCCCGGAGACGAGCACCACATCGGCACTCTCATCGGCAATGGCCTCGCGAATCCGCTCGGGCGTATCCGGAAGGATCTCGAAGGGGAGACTCTCGGCACCATCGCGTTCCAGCAGGCCCCGAAGCACGACCGAATTGCTATCGACAATCTGCGCACCATGGGGTCGACTGCCCGCCGGCAGAAGTTCATCCCCCGTGATCACCAGGGCCACCCTCGGCCGACGCACGCAGGGGATCGTATCGACTCCGATCGATGCGAGCAGACCGGCGTCCTGGGCCCGCAACCTGCGACCGGCCCGGAGCACGAGATCGCCGCGGCGAATATCCTCCCCCACCGCTCCCACGTTCTTATGGGGCGCCACGGCTTCAGAGATTTCGACCCGCCCGCCCGCGGCGTCTTCGCGACATACTTCCGCCATGGCCACGGCGTCCGCACCTTCGGGCAAATGTGCACCCGTCATGATCCGAACCGCCTGCCCGGCTTCGACGCGGCCGGGAAAAGAGCTGCCCGGTAGAATGGTGCCGATCAGATCGAAGCTGATGGGATCGTAATTCGATGCCCCGAAACTCTCCTTCCCCCGCAGCGCGTAGCCATCCATCGAGGAGCGCGGAAAGCCGGGCACATCGACCTCGGAAGAAAGATCCTCGACGAGAACTCGGCCCACGCATTCGAGCAGGGGAACTCGCTCACTCGCCAACGACGAGCAGTGTTCACGCAAGAAGGCATCGACCTGCGCGACATCGGCCCTCTCCGCGAAGCCCCGCATGCGAACATCACGTACCATTCGATACCCGTTCTATCTCCCGCCGGGGGAGCCGGCTTCCAGAAGCGCAAAGCGAGCAGAGACGCAATTTGCCTCTGCCCGCTCGACTTCCTCTGCGCGGCTCTTCGGGAATAGGGTCGCCCCCAGACCTGCTAGCCGGCCGCCTTGACCTGGTAGAGCTCATCCCGCGCCTCGAAGCGAACCTTGGCCGAGGCAATGGTCTCGGCATCCACATCGAATTTGAATACGCCGTCGGGACCGATCCCCTCCTCGACCAGGCAATCGGCCAGCTTGTCTCCATCGGCGGTCCAGCCCGCCGCCTCGTTGAATTTCCACTCATCGAGCAGACATTGCCAACCGAGATCGCCAACGTTTTCGTTGCTGACGCTCTCGCCGAGATGGGCGCTATAGAATTGCGCGAGATCCGCCAGCGTGGGCTGCAGGAATTGGCAGAAGCCGGAGGAATCACAGGCCGCGTTCACGAGCTGTACATCCTGGCTGGCCCGGGCGAATTCATCGGGCTGCAGACCGGGGTTGATGACCAGGCCGGCCGTATGATCGGCTCCCATCGGGCTCGTCGCGTAGGTGATCCCCGTAGCCTTGAGGGGCCTTGGATCCCAGGCGGGAATCGCCTGGCCCCGACCCTCGGGAACGCGAGCATGTTTGGTGAACTTGCCCGTGGCCACGGCACCGTTGCCGATCGCCGTATTCTGATCGCTTCCGTCCGCGATATCACGAAGGATCTGCTTGGCGGCCTCGGCATTGCCCCAATCCAGATTGCCGGAATCCATCAGGATGGCGATGGCAGCACCCGCTTCGATCGTATCCAGTCCCAATTCGTCGCAGAGTCGGTCGAGTTCTGCCACGTCATCGAGCTTCTCGATCGCGCAGCTGGCTCCGAGAAGCGTTAGCGTCTCGAATTCCAGGGCCGAGGTCACGTAATCCCCCGCCTCGTTATGCACGATATTGCTGCATCTGACGATGCAACCCGTCATGCAATTATGCATGCCTCCGCCGCGCTTCTCGAATCCCTCGACGATACGCGCCCCGTCCAGGGCCTCGACATCCGGGGACTGGCCCTCGGTGCGATTCTTGTACACGAAGGTATGCAGCATGTTGGCCACGGGGACGATCGAACTGGTTCCCGTCTTGAACATCTGGCCGCCACCCAGGTAGTCGCTGCTGAGGCTCTTGACCTTGGCCATGAAGGCCTTGCTATCGACCGGGCGTCTCGCCTTGGCCTTCTGGGGATCGACGAGCACCCACTTGAGGCCCTTGGAGCCCATGACCGCGCCGAGCCCGCCGCGGGCGGCGTGGCGTGCGGGGCGGCGCTCCTGGTCGGCATCCGTACAGGCGATGGAAGCCCCGGTCAGTTGGCTTTCGCCGGCGGGACCGATACTGATCGCCGAAGCGCCACTATCCTCACCGGCCAGCAACTTCTCGCAGCTGGCGTAATTCCACAATCCCTTATAGTCGTCCGCGCCCACCACGGACGCACCCTCCGCATCGACGCGAAGACCGAAACGCTTTGCGGAATCCGCCGGCTGGCCTTTCACGATCACCGCGCGATATCCCAGCTTCATCAGATCCTGGCCCGGATTGCCACCGGAATTGGCCTCCTTGATCCCATTCGTGAGGGGACTCTTTCCCCCCATGGAGATGCGACCCGAAGTCGGCGCCGTCGTGCCGGAAAGCAGACCCGGGGCCATCACCAGGACGTTATCCGGGCCCAGGGGATCACAGCTGGGATCGCATTGTTCGAGCAGGATCTTGGCCGAAAGGGCGCGTCCTCCGAGCAGTTTCCACTGCTCGGGAAAGGATTCAATCGAGACGCTCTGATCCGTCATGTCGACATAAATCAGGCGGTCGTCTTCAAAAGCCATGCTGTGCTCCTTCATGTTCAATAGATGTGGATGGACGATCCCAACTGGGAAGATTTCATATTCTCTCGACGCGGCCGACTCCTGATCATCCCTCAGCCGCCCGCGATGGCGGCCATGACGTCCAGGCGATCGTCTTCGTTCAGGGGCCGATCGAGAGCCGTTCGTTCGACCTGTTCCTCGTTGACAAATAATTTGACGAAGCGGTGGACGCCACCCGCAGTATCGAAAATGAGTTCCGCAAAGCCGGGAAATTTCGAATCGACCGCCCGCAGAGCGGATTCCACGTCCGGGGCGTCGACTTGAACCGCCGCCGCTCCGCGCGTGGGGCCCCGATAGGGCTGAGGGACGGAAACCAGGGGCACGCGAACTCCTGAGGGATCTGAAAGTGGACTCACCAAAACGTGGGCGATCAGCTTAGCCCGCCTCCCGAAGCCATGCGTCGCCTGCTGGCGTTTTCCCTGGGGGCAACCGAATGCCGGGTGGCCGCAGACCCGGGTGGTGGTGCGAAGATTGGGTCCATCCGGGGCGATCGATTCGCCGGAGTCTTCTGCACTGCTCTCGAATCGGCCGAGTGAATCGGAAACCCGAAGGGTGTGCCCGAAGCGCATCGCCGCTGGCGCCTCCCCCCGGCTTCGAACTGCGAGCAACCTTCGGCCCCCGTTACGAAAAGACCGATGCCGGCAGCGCGGGCGCGGATCTCGCTCTCGGCGCGGGACCCATTCTTCGCACCACGTCGGAGGACACGCCCGGCCCGGCGTGAGGGCTCTCGCGAGCGGGCGCGGGTGTCGATCGATCTCCCGGCGAGAATTCGCGGGGAAATCTCGCCGGGGCTCTCAATAGGGGTAGTAGCGTCGGCGGGCTCGGACCTGCCAGAGGGCGTCGTCGGGAAGATCGAAAACGGCACTCTTCTCGGGCCTTTCCCGGCTTCCCGGCAGCCACGCCGTCAGGTAGCCATCCCGCCCCCGGCCGTGGTGCACGCAGCCCGAATCCAGGCCCCGCAGGCCCGGAGCGAGGTGCAGGCCCTGCCGAGCCCAATGACCGTATACGACCCCGTAGTCGTGTCCCCGCCGACTCCAGGCCATATGCCAGGGCTCCGCTTCGGAGCCGACGGGCTCCCGGGCGGACCAGGAATCCCCGCGACCCACACTGCGACACGAAACCAATCGGCCCAGCAGACCACGATCCGAATCCAGCTGCGCGCCCTCGGCGGGCTGTACGAGAAATTCGCGTACGCTGTCGACATCCGCCGACGCGATCCGTCCTGCGACCCGCGATGCGTGCTGGGCGCAATCGGCCGAACTCCAATCCGGATGCAGGGCCGCGTGCACCATCACGAAGCGCTGGCCGCAAATTTCCCCGCACTCGACCAGCGGTTGGCCCCGCAGCCACTCGACCCAATCCCCGGCCTCCCGGGATGCCAGCACATCGCCCAGGGTGTCGCGCTCGCCAAGCCTGCGAATTCCCAGGCCGATCGAGATCAGGGCGATCTCATGGTTGCCGAGTACGTAGTGGCCCCTGCCCGCTTCGACCAATTCGCGCATCTTCTCGAGGGGACGCAGGTTGTCGGGACCGCGATTGACGAGATCCCCCGCGCAATGCAGAACGAAATCGCCCCCGTAGCGATCGTGCAGGCGAGTGAGCATCTCGAGGAATTCATCCGCACAGCCCTGGACATCTCCCAGGAAGACGTGTTGAGGCCCGGCCAACGCCTGGGATCCACTCACGAAGCCCCTCCCGGCTCTTCGGGATCCGCCCTCAACCAGGCCAGTGTCGCCCCCCATCCGCCACGCTCGGGAGGAGCCTGCTCGAAGGCCTCCACCCTGGGATCGGCGGCCAGAAATTTTCGCAACTGGGCGCGCTGCACGCCTCGCCCACGACCGTGGATCAGACGAACCTCGCGAAACCCCCGCTCGATGGCCGCATCCAGATAGGCGTCCACGACGCTGAGGATCTCGGCGGGCCGGAAGGAGTGCAGATCGAAGGCCTCTTCAATCGGGACGACGACGGGTTCGTCGAGGTCTGGATCCGGGGAGTCATCGCGCGGCACCATGAGGGGAAATCATAGCGTCGAATCTCGACAGTCGAATTTCGTCTGGCCCGCGCCGAAAATCTCGAGTCGGGCGGAAAGTCCCTGGATCCCCGCCCTCGCGGCGACTCCCGGCCGCCGCGGTTAACGCCGCAGATCCGAATCGAGTCTCGCCGCGGCGGGGAAACACCGGCGCCGCCACTCCGCCAGCCCGGCATCCGGGATCGCCCGGCATGGATCCGAGAAGAAGAGGGCAGAGTCCGAGGGCCCTCCCGCCTCGCCGCCCCGGTCGCGCCCTGCCGGGACAGCAGATACGATGGGCCGAGCGGCAAAGATCCCGAACCGGCCCAGAGGGGGGCCCCTCATGCTGCTCGAAACCGAGAGGCTCATCCTGCGCGAGTTCGAAAGCTCGGACTTCGATGCCGTCCACGGCTACGCGAGCGACCCGGAAGTGATTCGCTACATGCCCTGGGGGCCCAATTCCAGGAGCGACACCTCCGACTTCATCCGGCTGGCCAACAGCGAAGCCCGGCTCATGCCGAGAATCTCATTCCAATTGGCGATCGTCGAACGATCATCGGCCCGATGCATCGGAGGAATCAAGATCCAGGTCGAGGGAACGACGGGGGAACTCGGTTATTGCCTGGCCCGCTCGGCCTGGGCGCGCGGATATGCGAGCGAAGGCTGCCGGGCCGTAGTCGATTTCGGCTTCCGCGAACTCGCCCTTCACCGCATCTGGGCGGGATGCGATCCGGAAAATCCGGCTTCGGCCAGGGTTCTCGAAAAGTCGGAATTGCAATTCGAAGAATGTCTGCAACGCGACACTCAGATTCGCGGCCAGTGGCGGGATACCCTGCTCTACGCTCTTTCGCGGGAGGAATGGGCATCTGGATGACGTCGCCGCATCGCCGCCGGCTCTCCGCCCATGGCGGAATCGAATCGGGAGTCCAGAGCCGGCTGCCCACGAGCGGAAGGCTCCATACTTCGCGCTGAGACTGGCCCCGCTCCGATGTCGAAACTACCCTGGATCAACGCCCGGGGGCCCGCACTCCAGCAGGCCCAGCGGCCCGGATCAACCGACTCAGCGGGAAAGGGAAGTCCAGATGGCGGAATCCGTCGAAATCCACGGACATTGTGATGAGAGCTTCCGCGGCGTTCGCGAAGTATTCGAGCGAGCCTTCGAATGCGGCGACGAGCTCGGCGCTTCCGTCTGCGTCAACGTCGAAGGCGAAAACGTGGTCGACCTCTACGCCGGCTTCTCCGACGAGGCGCGCACTCGGCCCTGGCAGCGCGACAGCCTCGTCAACGTCTTTTCCAGCACGAAGGGCATGACGGCATTGTGTGCGCTCCGCCTCGTGGAGGAGGGACGCCTCGAACTCGATGCTCCGGTGGCGCATTACTGGCCCGAATTCGGGGCCAGGGGGAAATCCGAACTTCCGGTGCGCTACCTGCTCTCTCATCGCGCGGGCCTGGTGGCCGTGAGGAGACCGCTGCCCCCCGGATCCCTCTACGACTGGGAGACCATGACCCGCGCGCTCGCCGAGGAAGAACCCTGGTGGACGCCGGGCGAAGAACACGGCTACCACGCCGTGAGCTTTGGATTCCTGGTCGGAGAAGTCGTGCGCCGCATCACGGGCAGGAGCCTCGGCAGCTACTTTCGCGAAGAAGTCGCCGCGCCCCTCGGTGTCGACTTTCATATCGGCCTGCCCGAGGAATGCGAATCCCGGGTCTCACCCCTGGTTCAGGGTCCCGTCCATAGCGAAGGCGGCCCGGATCTCTTCCAACAGATCATGCAGGATCCGGAGGCGATGCTCGCGAAAGCCTTCACGAACCCCCCCCTTCTACCCACCGATGCCAATACCCGCGAGTGGCGTGCGGCGGAGATTCCGGCGGCGAATGGGCACGGAACGGCGAGCGCCCTGGCTCGCGTCTACGCGGCCCTATCCCTGGGAGGCGACCTCGACGGGGTGCACGTGCTCTCGCCCGAGGTGATCGAAATCGCCCGCACCGAACAATCCCTCGGCAAGGACCTGATCCTGCCCCTGGTCTCTCGTTTCGGGGTCGGCTTCTCGATGCCACCCGCCGAGGAACCGACGGGCCCGAATACCCGGGTTTTCGGACACGCCGGGGCCGGGGGCTCCTACGGCCAGGCGGATCCGGAAAATCGCATGAGTTTCGGCTACACGATGAACCTCATGCACTCCGGCCTCTGGCTCGTCGATCCACGTCCCCGTGCATTGCTGCGCGCCGTCTACGCGGCCCTGGCATAGAAGAGCCGAGGACCCCGACCCGAAGCGGCATGGGGCTTCCGCCACCTGGACGCATTCCGAGGGATACTTCGGTGCCCGTCGCCAAAGCCGATTCCTCAGACGAAGAGTCGCATCGGAAATTTCTGCCCGATTTCTTCGTGCAGGGCCTCGCCGATATGTTCGGGTCGTGGCGCCGCGAGGATTTCATCGACCCGGGCGCGGGCCCGGACCACGAGGGCCGGACGCCCCGCCTCATCCCATTCCTTCGGGCTATGGCGATCGCCGATTTCCGGATAGACGTAATCGGATTGCATCCGGGTCAGGGTCTGGGGGTGTCCGAGATAGTGGTCGGGACCATTCAGACATACCTCCTTCATGGCCTCGAGCGAAAGCGCATCCTCAGTGATTTCGATGCCCCGTATCGTACGGTTGATCGCCCCCAGCATATCGTTATCGATCACCAGACTCTCGAGGCAGCAACCGAGCAGGCTGGCGTGCATGCCGGCCGCCTCGTAGACGAGATTGGCCCCGCTATGGCCCGCCAACGCGTCCGTATAGGCTTTTTCGTAGCCCGACTGGGCATCCGGCAGCTTGGCATCCGCCATTCCGGCCGCGATGCCGGTGGGCAGATCGTAGAAGCGCCCCATCTGCCCGCAGGCGGCCATCAGGATCGCCTGTTCTCCGCCACCACCGCTCATGGCCCCGCTGCGCAGGTCGGATACGAAGGGCCAGGTGCCGCAGATCGCTGGATGTCCCGGCTGCAAGAGGTTGACGTAGACGAGACCCGCAAGAACCTCGGCGATGGATTGAACCAGCGAGCCCGCGAGAGCGGCGGGGCCGGTAGCGCCGGCCTGCAGCGCCGAAAGCAATAGGATGGGCATCCCCCGGCGGACACAGACTTCGAGCACCCTCAAGGCCTCCTCTCCGAAGCGCAGGGGGGGAACCACGTGACAACAAGAGCAACTCACGAAGGGGCGGTCTCGCCATTTTTTTTCGCTGCCCGCGACGATTTCCAGCATATCGATGACTTCTTCGGCATGGGCGGGCGCCACGAAGCTGGTGCCAACGTGCTTTCGGGTTCCGGAGATCGAGGCGTAGCAGGTGTTGAAATCCATTTCGCGAGGATCCGGCACATCCCGCGGAACCATGCAACGTTGGAAGAAATGAATATGCTCCATCGCGTCGACGACACGCGCCGCTTCGTAGAGATCCTGCAATCGGGAATCGCGATATTCACCCCGAATCGGATCGACTACGTGCACGGCGGCGCCGGCCGTTCCGAAGTAGGTGCGGGAACCGCTGAGTTCCATGTCGTGGACCTGATCCTGAGCGGCCAGAACTAGATTTCGAGCCGCACTCGCGATCACATCCTCGACCAGGGCCCGGGGAAATAGAAGGCGACCCTCGGCGTCGACGGATCCCCCCGCTTCGCAGACCCGCTCTCTGCAGGAGGGAGTCGCCCCCCCGATACCGATCTGCTGGAGGGCGTCCAACACCGCTCGATGGATGCCCTCCATCTCGGAAGGATTGAGGGGCTGGTAACGGCCACCGGACTGCCCGGGCTGGACCGGCCGCTGCTGCCCGGAAACGACCGCACTCCGTTCTGCGCGCCGGCCCTCGCGTCCGCCCATACGCCTGGATCGGGAAGCCATACTCTTCTCCCTCGTCTCCGTTCCCTGGACTCCTGGGTGGAGTCTAGTACTGATCAGACCCGAAGATAAAGCCCCCGACCCACGGCGGGAAGCAACCCCGAAAAAACGCCTCGGGGCAAGCGGAACTCAGGCGCGCCAGGGCCGGGCGGCGTCGGGAGGACCTCGCGGGCGGCCCTGAAACCCGAACTCAATCTCTTGAAGTGCTGCCCCATCGGGCGCATGGCCAGGCCTGGAGGGATGAACGGCCGCGGGTAAAAATTCCTCCAGCCGGCCGGAAGAATTTGAGTTTCTGGCTCCCCCCCTCCGCCGATGGAGGGTCAATGGGCCGCAGCCGCATGGGGTTTCTTCGAGGCCCGGGCCGAGCGGCGATCCCGAATTCCCGCGAGGGAAGGCTGGCGGCGAAAGTACCCCTCGCGCTCCTCGTCCCACACGACCTCCCGGACCGCTTCGGTGGTATGGTGGTGATTGCGATGGATAGCCGCCAGTACATGCCTCCGATGCCCGGATGCGAACTTCTGCGCAGCCCCAGCCGGGGAATTCGCGATCCGAAGGAGAGAGCGCGGCCTCGAAGCCAGAAGCGCTCGGCGTCAAACTGGGACTGCAACATCCGATGAGAAGCGCGTGCGCGCGCATATTCTGCGAGGCCTGAAGGCATGGAATCCACCCGATTTCTCGATGACGATTTCGAGATCCCCAGCGGATTGGAAACGGAGGGATTTCGCCTGCGAATGCTCGGCGTCGAGGACGTCGTGAAGGACTACGACGCCGTCATGTCGAGCGTCGAAGAGTTGCAGAAGATCTGGCCGGACTCCGGCTGGCCCAGGGGCCTGACCCTCGAAGAAAATCGCAAGGATCTCGAGCGGCATCAACGCGAATTCACGAGCCGACTCGCATTTGCGTATACCGTCGTAAGCCTCGACGAAACGCGGGTATTGGGATGCGTCTACATCAACCCGACCAATAGATCCGGCTACGATGCAGAAGTCTACCTCTGGGCCCGGGAAGCGAAATTGGGACGGGGTCTGGATGCCCGGCTCTACGCGGTCGTCAGGAAATGGCTCGACGCGGAGTGGCCCTTTCGCAAGCCGGCCCTGCCGGGGCGCGACATCGCCTGGGATCGCTGGGACGCGCTGGCCGAGGGAGAGACCTGAGGGAAGATAGGGCGCCCGAGCCGGCTCCGATTCGTCCGGACGAAAACCATATCGCCTGGGTCCGCGAGGCCGAAGACCGCCCGCTCATGCCTCGGTGATCACCTGCAATCCGGCCATACATGATCACCTGAAATGCGGCCAAAGGAATCGCGCGGTCATGATCCCCATTTGTAGAGCAATTTCCTTTTCGTTCGCCCACTCTCTTCGATTCAGCCCCGCGCGGAGTGACTGCAAGGGCGAGATCCGAAGCCCGCGAAACGGCGATCGTTTTCGACGCCCTTGCAGCCGCGAGCACGGGGCTAGCCTCGCCTGGCGGGAGAATCCGAACGGAGTTTGCACCCCTTACGAACACCACCGGAAGACACACTTTCGGAGGCCTCCCTTATAGCCGCATTTCAGGTGATCATGTATGGCCGCATGGGGGTGATCACCGAGGCTCATGCTCCCAGCGGCCGGGCATCCCGGGCTACCAAATCGAGTAGGATCTGACATCTTGCATCGCCAATCCATGTCGATTATGGGGGAATTTTCGATTCTTCCCTGGCGACACACAATTGACCCCAGGAGGATTCTGGTTTTGATGCCAAATCCATTCGTGATAAGAGTTGCCCTGTTGATTGGGCTTGGTCTTTTATTCTCATGCGATGACAGTACTTCGGGCGGTAGTGGCAATAATGAATTCGTCAGCGTGGCCGAATGCGTTCAATCTGACTTCGCTTCTTGTGTCGAGCGCTACGGTGAAGGAAATTATGAGATCTGGTTGGGCATCACGGAAATCTCCATCGACGAATTCGACATCGAAACTGACTGGTGCGGCTGAGCTCGATACGGAAGCGAGAACGCTGCCCGATCGTGTCATCACCTGGTCGCCTACGTCCCCCGGGCCACATCCCCGTCGCCGATGGCCCTGGAATGAGGCGACCCCGCGCAGAGTCCACCTCCCGACGGCTTTCCGAAAGTCATCACCGGGGCATGCCGGCGCGAAGCCGATCCATCTTCGTCGGGTGGCCGGGCTCGGGCTTCCTGAATCCGCGAGCCCCCCGACGAGCCCGCTGGATACGATGGATCGAATCAGAAGACCCTGAAACGACGTTGCACGTGTCGCTGACGAATGGCGATGGCCTCGCGCCTCTGCTCCGGGTCGACGCGGGGCATATCATCGGGGATCCAGTCCCGGATCTGATCGAAGGCGATCTTTTTCGCCGTGATCGTGGGCCAATCCGCTTCGTCTGGAAGTTCCGAATAGGCCCAGCGATTCGTGACGAAGCCCCGGGGCAGACCGGTCGTATCGATCCAATTCTGAATGCCCGGATCGCGATGCGCGACCACCCATCTCTGCACGCCATCCCCGCCCAAATACGCCTGGTGGGCATTCAAACTGCTCTGATGATTCGCGTAGTCGGGCGACTCACCCCATAGATTCCCGAGATGAATCCCCGCATAGACGGGATTCCCGGAGAAGCGCGCCTCCACGTAGAGTGCTTCGTCCTGCCCCAGATCGTAGATCCCACCGGCGTAGATATTCGTACTCATGCCGCCGCCGGTATCGCTCGAGGCCGCATTCGGCTGATTGTAGCCGTTGACGGGCATGAAGTAGCGACCGGCCTCCTCATCGTCATGATTGCCGAGACTGTTGAGAAGCACGTCATAGAAGTGCAGCCAGAACCGCATCTGCCCCCGGATGAGGGCCCCCATCCGACGCAGATTCTCGGCCGCCCTCTCTGGAGTCAGCGCGGGTGGATGGCTGCCCGCAGCGTCCAGGGGAATGATCGTGAGCGCAATGGGCTCCTCGTTCTGCCAGTCGTGGAAGAGTTGTCTCCCGCTGATGTAGGTCGCAAAGCGATCGCCCTCCTCGGGTTGGTCGGGGCTCGGCGGCTTTCGGGTGCAGATGAAATTCCCGCTAAAGCCCGGGGGCTTCTCGCTCGCCAGCAGCAACTCGAACTCACCGTCATTCGATACCTGCAGGCCGTCGATATCCAGGGTGCCGAAACCCGTGCGATAACCCGGAATGAGTTCCCTCAGATCTCCCGTATCCCCCGCCAGCGGGCCATTGGATACCTCGAAGATCAGGTATTGCGGGGCCTTCGGGCCGGAGGCCGCAGCTTCCTCTCCGCGCCAGTGGCGAAAATCTTCGACTTTACCGCGGACGAGATAGCGATTGCGCCCGTCGATGGGCGCGTAGAAGTAGATCGCATCCGGATTCTCGATCGTGGCCTTGTTGAAGATGGACAGGGCGTTTCGGAAGGCCGGACGCTGGGGATCCTCGTGGAATGCGCGCTCGATCCCATGGTGGACGAAACCCGCCAGGTAGCGGTAGCCCTCTGCGAGCACCCGACGACTGGCGTCGGGGGCTAAAAATTCCGGATTGTCGATCGTCTCGCGTGCGGCCTGGAGCTCGGCCATCATCTCATCCCATGCCTCTCGAAGATCCGTGCTGGCCCGATCGATCGTCGCTTTGTCTTCGCCTCCAGTCATCTTCCCCTCGTCGCAGTTGCATTTTCAGCACCGCTTTCCCTTTCCCAATCCCCGATCCCCATCCTCTTCTTCATCCCGATCTTCTTCATCCCCATCTTCGGCGTCCCATTTTTCACGGCGCGCCCGCTCTTCCTTCTTCCTCGAGACTTCCTTCGGGCGGACTACTTCCTTCGCCCTTCTTCCACTTTCTTTCCCCTCCTTTCCCCTTCTTTCCCCGGCTCTAACCCGGGGTCATCCCAAAACCGATTTCAAGATGGGTTGGCCCGCGCAGCCATCTCCTCAGCCACTTCTCTCAATCATGAGCGCTAGGATAGCTCATGATCCTTTTCTCGATGGGAGGTCTCGGAGCGTGCGCTTCTACTTCGATTTTGCCAACTACTTCAAGATGCTCGGGCTGGCGTGGAATGAGGAGTCCGCTGCGGCACGCTATTTCTACCTCTTCGTTCTGCTCGTCTGGGTGCCGGCGATTTCCAGCTTTCATGCCGTCTGCTTCTTCCTGGACGGGATCTTCTTTCCGAAGATGCTACGCCTCGAAGTCAAGCAGCCGATCTTCATGGTGGGCCATGCGCGCAGCGGAACGACGCTGACACATCGGCTTCTTTCGAAGGATGAAGGGCGCTTCAGCTCCTTCATGCTCTACGAACTCTACTTCCCATCCCTGCTCCAGAAGAAGGCGATTCGTGCCATCGCCGCCCTCGATCAACGTTATCTCGGCCGCTTTCTGGAGAAGCTGGTGCAGCGCTGGGAGGCCGGGCATTACACCAGCGACGCGCATGAAATGGGCCTGACGATCCCCGAGGAAGACGACATCATCTACTACTACTCGATGGCTTCGGGCTTCTGGATTACGAAAATGCCCTATATGGGAGACCTCGACTTCTACCATGTCGATGACTGGCCCGAAGATAAACGCCGGCGTCTGCACGATTTCTACCGCGACTGCGTGCGCCGTCAGCTCTATCTGAATGGCAGTGAGAAGATCCACCTCTCAAAGAATCCGGTCTTCTCGGGCCGTGTCGCCTCATTGATCGAATCTTTCCCGGATGCACGCATCGTCGTCAACGTCCGCAATCCGAACGAAACCATTCCGAGTCTGCTCAAATTGTTGGATGGCGGATACCAGATTCTGGGCTGGGATGAGAGCAGGCGCGCCAGGACCCTGCGAATCCTCGCCGAGCAATCTTTCGACACCTATCTGCGACCACTCGATTTCCTGGCGCAGAATCCGCACGTACGCGGATCGGTGGTGAATTACCGCGATCTCGTCTCGAATCCCGCAAACGTCATCGAAGAAATCTACGCCGACCTGGGGCTGGAAATGACCTCTGAATATCGCGAACTCCTCTTGAAAGAGGCGAGTGGCTCGCGCGGACACACATCAAAGCATCGCTACAGCCTCGAGGAATTCGGACTCGACGCGAATGAGATCCAGGACAGGCTCGCAGCTCTTTTCCGGCGTTTCGAATGGGAGAGGATGGAAACCGAGTAGCGCATCCAATGCCACAATCCCCGGCCCGGCGGTCGGAAGCCAGGGGCATCCGCATTTCCGCGGCAGCCACGGGGGGACGGAGAAGACGGCGAAGAGATCGACATCAGACTCCCCGAAAGGACGAACTCCCGACTCGAGAAGACATTTTTAAATCATCCGGGCAGGCCCTGGAATGGGATCAGGGGGCGAAGCTCGACCTGGCCTTGACCCCCCAGCGGCCGTCCTGATGCGTGACTATATAAAGGGAATCGAAGCGGGCAATGACCGAGCCATCCGCCCGATAGCGAATAAATCGCGTATCGATATGAACTTTTCCCGCCCCGGCGTGGATCACCTTCCGCCGCTCCCAGGCACTATGATGCCAGCCCGGCGTTGCAGCGATGAATCGCTCGATGGCATCTGGACGGCTGCCGGCCTCCCCGAGCACGGAAACGCTTCCACTGGCGATCCGATAGTGGGGAAAGTGAAAGGTCTTCTCCAGGGCCTGGACATCCCGGGCGTTGAATGCCGCCATGAAATCGTCGAGGACTCTCATCGCAGAGGCCTCGGCCCGAGTATCGGAGACCAGTGCCAGCGAAGCGGGATGAACAGTCAGGAAGAGGATCGCCGCAAGAATTCCCATCCGTTGACGTCTCATGCACTTCCTCCTGAATTCCATCTCGCGGATCAGATTCTTCGCCTCAATTCCCGTCGATGCTTCGAATAGACGAGGGGCGGGCCGTAACTCCCAGAGATCCCGGAGAATGCGAGTTCCGCAGCCCGCCCCAGGATGCAAAAAGATGGCTCTCGCTCTTCCCCCTTCATGACACAAGTCGATCCATTCAGAGCATCAATGGCGTAGATTCGATGAGGATGACCGGCCATCCCACAATCCCCCGATGGGTGTGAGCATAGCCTTTGCCGGGAGTACGCTCCCCACATCGGAGCGCTCCGCCCACCCGAGGACCCCCGCCCATCCAGGCGAAAACGCCATCAAGACAGGGAGCGACGACGGCAAGTCACATCGAACTTGCGAGTTCTTTCCCGAGGTGACGGCGCACTCCCTCGGCCAACTCCTCGGCATCTGTGGTGTGGTAGTAGAAGTCCAGGGTCTGGCCATCCGGTGCCACGAGAAAGATCCAGGTAGAGTGGTTGATGCGGTGGTCACCGGGCTCCGGGCTCTGGGTGATGTGAGCGTGCTCACGACGCACCTTGAAACTGCGCACGATGTCGAAGATCTGTTTCACACTACCGCTGAGACCCACGATACGGGGGTCGATTTCCGACAGATAGGTGGCGAGTTCCTGGCTTCCATCGCGCTTATCGAAACTCACAAAGAGCGGCTGAATCTTTTTAGAATCCTTGCCCAGGAGATCCAGAACTCGGTCGATCGTCCGCAAAGCAAGCGGACAGGATTCCTGACAGCGCGTGTAACCAAAGTAGAGGAGCATGTAGTGGCCACGAAAGTCCTGATCTGAAATCGGGCGGCCGTGATGATCAATCAGCGAGAAACTGCCACCCAGCGTAGCGGGATCGGGAAATCCCCCATACGCGTGCTCTGGCGACTTCTCTCCACCCTTCTTCTTGGCCTCGGATTGGGACTTCGCCCCTTCCGCATCCGTCATCGCGGCGAAGGGCCAGACGATAAGCGCCGCGAATAGAAGAACCGAAGCAAAGAAATTCGATGAGCGTGCGAACTGCGATGCCCTCATATCAGCCCACCGTAATCTGCGTTTCGGCGACGCCCACGACCTCGCGGTGAACCCACTGCTGAAACTCCCCACGCACTGGGAATACCCCGCTGCCCCGCGGTTCTACGATGATGTCATAGCGCTGCGCGGTCGAGAGATCAAAGAACTTCCCTGGTGTCAGCGGGAAGGGCTTCGACCAGGGCGCCGCACCGACCCCCCCTGGCTCGCCGCCGAGTGCACGAGAATCGACATTGACCACGGTCATGTCAAAGGGATCACCCGGATCACCGATCGTCACGCGAAGCGGTCCGTAGGCCCCATTGATCAGACGCACAAGAAGTTTCTGATCACCCCGGATCGTCGGTGCAATGGCCGGATCGGTGATCCGAGGGGCATCCTGGTCGGCGGGCACACCAGAAATAACGAAGACTGTAGGGTTGATATCGTTGAGCCCCACATCCTCTCCACATAGGCCCGCACTATGACCCAATTCTCGATAGGCCGGGTCGATATCGTCGAATACCCAGATCGCTTGAGCGTCGCAACTCGGACCGCCCTCGAAGGCCGTGAGCGCTCCTTGCGAAGGAACGACCAGCAGAACGCCATACATCCCCATCTCAAAATGCAGGGTGGTGTTCTTATGGCAGTGATAGAAATATGTTCCGGAATGGCGGGGTTGGAACTGATAGGTATAACTGCCCTTCACCTCGAAGGAAACGTGTCCCACGCCGTCATTCATCGTGGTCGGCTCGATTCCATGGTGATGAATCGTATGGGTATTCCGGTGGGCCTTGAGCGTCGAATGCGCAATCTGATTTCGGGTAATGATCATCGGCTCCGACGGAAATGGCTTCTCGACATCGGAGGAGGGATCCTCGAATCCCCAGACTTCGATCTCCTCACCATTGGGTGCCAGCAGTTTTCCCCCGTGGAAGGAGTCTCTCACGAATTCAATATCTGGCTCCAGAAGATCCGGCGTATCGGGATTCTCCCCGAAGACATCACAGCCGAAGGTGTCAAAGTTCAGGGGGCCCCCCAGCCCCGTTCCCTCGAAATCCTCCAGCAAAGAATCGGATTTTCCCTTCCGCTTCCCTCGACGCTTCCGTCGGCCGCCCCTGGCCCCTTTCTTCCCTTTTCCACCCTCCAGCCTACGCATTCTTCTTCCCCGCTTTCATCCTCAACACTCTCTTCATTGGCCTTTCTTCTCTGCTTTCAATCCCGCGCACGGACTTCTCCATACCGCTAGGTCTCCTCGCAATAGATCGTGGGATCCGAGAGAAAACCCGTCGGACAATGGTCCTCGGGCTCGGGGCCCTGGGCAGGCCTTCCGCCCAGGGGATGGGTCATCTCCCAGTCAATAATTCCGCCTTGGGGATAGTTTCCGCCGGCGGCGGTCTGGGATAACTCATAGTGGCAATGCACAACCCAACGCTGGGGGAAGGGTTCCTCGGCCGGTGGCCAGACAGCGTCCGGGACGTCGCACGGGCGCTCGAAGGGAAGCAGAATATCGGCGCTATAGGTCGGGACCTGCGACGGATCGTCGGGATCCATGAAATTCTCCGCTGGATCGAAGTGGTAGAGCGCCCAGGTATCCTTTTCGATGACATTTTCCATCACCTTCACCGAACCGTCTCCGTCGCTCACGGCGAGCTCGAAGATGTGGTTCGAATGAAGGTGCGGAGACTGGGCCGCCTGGCCAGCATTGAGCGTGCGAATCAGCATTGGCTGACCCTCACCTCCTCGGGGAAGATTATCTTCGTCGCTGGCCGAATGAAAACCAGAAAGGCCGTTGATCGTGAAGTATCTCGGCAGAAAATTTCGCTTGAACTCTTCGGGGTCGATTACTTCATTCGTTTCTACCGCCCTGTGGTTGAAGCGACGATCGATCTGATTGAAAACCCAGACCTTTTCCCGCCCCGCAACCCACTGTTCTCCAGGAAAGCGATGGGGGCGATAGCCGGGAGCCGGATTGGGGACCTTGGCGCTCGCCGGCCCCGCGTCGCCCAGAGCATCGAAGAGGGCATGCAGACCGGATGTCTGCTGAGCACGACTGTAGGGCGTTGGAGATCCGTCCGGGGTTCTCCCATCGAGAGGCGTAACGACGAAGGCTCCGTGCAGACCGAGTACTCGATTGACAGGGGCATTGGCCGAATCGAGGTAGAGGTAACTTCCCGCGAACCCCTCTGGCACCGTGAATTCGGCTGTCCCCTCGTTCAGGGTCGGGGCAATAAGGCTACCCGGGATCCCATGGATTTCAAAACCGTGGGGCTGCCTCGGGATGGTATCGTTTCGGATGGTCACGCGAATCTTCTCACCCTCACTCACGCGAAAGATGGGCCCGGGAACCGGGCGCCGGCATCGGAAGTTCTGCACGTCCACCCGATTGCACGTCATGCCCTCACAGGCCGCTACTGAATAGGCCCACATCGAGACGGACTGCCCGTCGATCAACTCGATCATTTCAGAAGTGATTCTGAGAACGATTTCACAACCGACATCGGTGGCGGATGCAACTCGCCCCAGGCTTCCAATGCTCCAGCCAAGCGCAGCCATCGAACTGAATTGCAGAAATTCTCGCCTGGTAGTTGACACTTCAGGAACCTCGCATGTCGCAGTTTAAGTCTGCCGGAATGTCCTGAACTACGTTGACATAACTTCTCAAATGTGTCGATCAAATTTTGTTAGCCAACAGGATTCATGAAGCGAAAGTGAAGAATTTACGACCAGAAGTCGCGTATTTCTGACGTAGATCGTCTTCTATATATCGGGCGCTCCATATCCAAAATCATCATTGTGCCCTCAGTGATCACCCAAAAGCGGCCATACGTGATCCGCTGAAAAGCGGCCAAAGGACGTGAAGTCGTCCGGGACATAGCGGGCGTTGGAGGCGGTTAGCCTCGGCGCCATGGCAAATGCCTTGGACTCAGGAAACCAACAGCAGATGCTGGCACTTGAGAAGCTTGGTGGGACGCTTCGGCGCATCGAGCAGGAGACGCTGAGCCGCTAGCTGAAGCAGGCGGGGAGCGAGGTGCGCCCTCCGGGCCGCTGGGGTCACCCTGCGGCAAAAGCGGCCATGGGGGTGATCACCGACCCGGACCCGCCACCCGTGCCCCGGCACAACCCGTCGGCGAGCGCGTGCGAACCGTATCGGGATCTGATCGAGCAAGCGGTTCGCCTGGGCCGCAACGCGACGGTGATCTGGCAGGACCTCGTCGACGACTACGGGTTCGATGCGAGCGACCAGAGCGTGCGCCGCTTCATCGCGAAACTTCGCGGCGTGCGCGTTCCCGAGGCTCACCCCGTGATCGAAACCGCACCCGGCGAAGAGGGCCAGGTGGATTACGCCGGCAAGGGCCCCATGCTCCGCGACCCGGCCGGGGATCTGCTCGAGATCGTCATGCGGCGCTACGAGCGAGCCAGCAAGATCCTCGGGGACAACGCGGCCGTGATGCTCGACCGGCTCCTGCATCATGCCCACATCTTGAAGACCGGTCCTCGCAGTTGGCGGACTCGAGAGAACGTGCCCTTGCGCGCAAAGGACGCTGCGAGATGATCAGCAACTCGTCCCGGACGACTTCATATGGCCGCCTTTGAGGTGATCACTGAGGTTGTGCAACTTCGACAACTCAATCCCCAGTTGTTCAGCTTCTGGAAATTCGTGTCGGGAAAGAAACCGACCTCCCGGTTCAATGCGTCAATCGCCGCGCGGGTACTCGAGACGGAGTCCGAGTACCCTGAACTGCTGATGACACACTCACCCACAAGGATATATGTCACTGGGGAACGTCGAAGCAATATCGAAGCCCACAGCCATCGGGTGGAACTTCTGAGCTGCGGACAATTCCCTTCCGGAGGCGCGCGCATGGGTACACGAAGCAGACATTCATCTGCCCGGGGACGCCTTTCGGACGCAGCGATCGAATCCTGGCTTGCATTCGAAGAACGAGGGGCCATCCGGCGAGTTGGGGCACGAAACTTCCAACCCGGCTCCGACGAGCTGAATGGACTTCGAATTCCTGCACCTCCGGGAGCCCCTCGGAGGTCGGTGTGCGAGATCACCCAACCAGCCAACGGAATGCAACGAAGAGAAAGACGCAGACTGTCGGATAGAAGGTCGTGGCGAAGCCGAAGGCCCGCGCACGGGGTGAACGCAGATAACCTGCCCAGAATGTGATGCGGCCGATCAAAAATAGCGCGACCAGCAGTGGGATTACGGGGAGCATCTCCGCGGAGAGCACGAGGGAGAGCGCCGAGTGAGCGATCAGCAGCAGCAGGAGCTGCTCGAGCGTATTCTGGATATAGGCGCGATGGATCCGAAGGATAGGCCCCTCGGCCTCTACCGATCCGTCGAGCTCTTTTGAGAAGAAGCGCTGGCTCGCGACTCGAGCCACGCCAGCCAGAAGCGCGAAACCCGCCCAGAAGTCGTTGCGCAGGGCGTAAGCGAGACGCTCGCCCGGGGTCGTAGACGATGGAGCCGGAAGTTCGAGAAGTAGATGGGCTATGAGAAGAAAGAGAACGGAGAAGATGGCTGAACTTGCCATTCCCACGAGTATGAAGCGTTGGTCGGCGGTCATCGGCTAGTGATCCCGGATTTTCTGGGGTGAGTGAAAGAGGGAGGTACGCGGGCCCGGAAGCATCGTGCCAGCGGGGTAAGTCCGGTGACGCTAGAGGCGCCTCAATTTCCAGACATGCTCGGCGGGCCAGGACTCGGCCCAACTTCCGGGAATCCCGTATCGGCTCGGACTGCCGGGGGGGGCCTGCAGTTCGAGATAGTCAAGAACCTCGAATCCCGTCTCCCGGAAGAGCCTCAGCCAGTCCGAAATCATGAGATTGAATTCGATGCCGCCGGGATCGAATTCGTCATTCGTCCAATCGAGTCGTCTCAAGCCAAAGTAGTCGCGCTGAAGGCGGGGTTCGCACTCGGCCCCGTTGGGCGGTGTACAGATCACCAGGAGCGGTGCATTGCCCAGGAAGACGAGTTCACCGCCGGGTTTCAGCAGTCGATGCGCTTCGGGAATCCACTTCATCGGATCACACCAGATCGCGGCCCCGTATTCACTGATCGCGAAGTCGAAATACTGGTCGGGGTAGGGGACCTCTTCGGCGTTGCCATGGTGAAGCTTCAGTGCCACCCCGTGTTCCCGAGCCAGCCGCTCGGCCGTCGCAAGTTGTCGCTCCGAATTGTCGATTCCCACCACCTCTGCACCGCGGCGGGCCAGCCAAGCGGATACATAGCCCGTGCCGCATCCCAACTCGATGGCGACCTTTCCCGACAGATCCGCCGGCAACAAGCCGAGCTCTTCTTCCGGAATCTGCCAGCAACCCCAATGGGCTGCCTGCGCCTGCCAGGCGCGCTCGCCCGCGGCGACCCACTCCTCCGCCATCGCATCCCAATAGCGGCGATTCTCCGCAACGTATTCGGGGAACTCCCGATCTGTGTCGATGTTGGCCATGCGGTACTCCTCGAAGTGGAAACTAGCACTCGCCAAAAGCTTTCATGCAGGCATTCGGAGCAATTCAGAATCAGAACTTCCCCGCCCTCGAAACAACGCTCAGGCTCGCCCCCTCCCCCGCAACGCACAAGCCCAGATAGATCCCCTTGCTATCCCCTCGAGGGGCCGCCATGCCCGCTCAGGCGCCCTCCTCTTTGCTCGCCAACCAATCGCCCCGGCTGATGGCATATAACTCCGAATCCCACCAGCGATCCCTGGCGTATTTATGGCGATTCAGCACGGAGTCGAATAGCAATCCCGCCTTGGTGAGCACACGCCGAGAGGCATCATTTTCCCGATCGCATGTAGCGAACATGCGGCGGAGTCCGAGATCCGAGAAGCCCCTGTCGAGGAGAGCCCGCGCCATCTCGGTCGCATAGCCCCGGCCCCAGGCTTCCCGAGAGAGGATATAGCCGAGATCGGCCTGGTCGGACTCTTCGAGAGTGAGGTCGCAGGCTCCGATCATGCGAGCAGTAGAGGATTCGACGACGGCAAGTTCCCAGACGCTGCGAGGATCCACTGACTGGGCGTCCAATACCGTGCGCAGGTAGGCGCGACTCTCTTCGAACGTGTCCGGATCAAAGAACATGAAGCGAGTGACCTCGGGATCGGAACGGAAGGCGTGAAGCCCCCCGATGTCGTCTTCTCGGAAGTCGCGCAATTCGAGCCGTCTTGTCCTGATCGGTAGTCGCAAGCACATCTTCGGCACCCGCCGAGACGCCTACACGCCCAGGTCGCCGCGACCGAAGATCGCTTCGAGGCTGACGCCGCGCTCCGCGAAGGCTTCGGCGGCACCCTCGCCGCGATCCACCAGGCAGAGCACCCGGGCCACCTTGCCGCCGGCGGCCTCCACGATGTCGAGGGCTTCCAGGGTGGACCCCCCCGTGGTGGTGGTATCCTCGAGGAGTGCCACGGTCTGGCCGGACGCAAAGCCGCCCTCGAGCTGGCGGCCGAGGCCGTGCTTCTTCTTTTCCTTGCGGACGAAGAAGCCGAGCAGATCGCCGGCGCGCTCATCGCGCGAGGCGGCGCCGAGCACCGCCGAAACGAAGGGCACGGCACCCACCGCCATGCCCCCCACCGCCGCCACGGGCGGTCCCGCCAACAGGGCGTCGAGGGTCAACTCGCCCGCCAGCTTCACCCCTTGCGGGCGCATCAGGGTCTGGCGCAGATCGAGGTAGAAATTGCTCTTGCGGCCGCTGGCCAGGGTGACCTCTCGGCGCTCGAACGAAACGTCGAGAATCAGATCGAGGAGTTGCTGGCGACGGGGGTCGGTATCGGTCAAGTCTTTGTCTCCGTTGGGCACGCCTCGGGCAAGGGCGCCCGGCGCTGGATGGTTTCTTACTGCTTGCGGATCCCCAGGGCAAATTCGGCGATCAATCGGTTGTGGAGTTCGCTCGTCCCCTCGCCGAATTCCAGGGATTTCGCCTCCATGAGAAGACGGCCAATCTCGTATTCCTGGGTACACGAGTAGCCGCCGAAGATCTGCATGCCGTCGAGGGCGTTCTGGACGGCGGCCTGGCTGGCGCAGAGCTTCGCCATGCTGCTCTCCATGCTGGCGCGCTTGATGCCGGCATCCTTCATGCGGCCGAGTCGATAGACGAGCAGGCGAGCCTGCTCGGTGCGACACACCATATCGGCCACCTTTTGCTGGATCATCTGGAAAGCGCCGATCTTCTCCCCGAAGGCCTCGCGCTCCATCGCGTAGGGAAGGGCGAGGTCGAGGCAGCGCTGGGCCTGGCCCACGCAGCGGGCCGCCACCGAGAAGCGTCCGGTATCCAGGGCGCCACCCAGGATCGGGAAGCCACCGCCGGGCTTCCCGAGCAGGGCCTCGTCGGGAATGAAGGCATCCTCGAAATGCACCTCGGAGAGCTTGTCGCGCTTGAGCGTCCGCATGGGGAAGTCGCGGATGGAAAGACCGCTTTCGACCTGGCGCGGGTCGAAGACGAAGGCCGTCACGCCCTTATGTTTCTTTGCGCGGTCGACGCTGGCCACCAGGAAGAAGAGCCCCGCGTGGGCGGCGTGGGAGATGAAGACCTTGGTGCCGTTGATGAGCCAGCCGCCAGCCACCTTCTGCGCCGTGCTCTGCAGATTGCCGAGATCCGTACCGCCGCCGGGCTCGGTAAGACAGGCCGAGCAGAGGATTTCGCCCTTGGCGATGCCCGGCAGGAAGCTCTCCTTCTGGGCGTCACTGCCGAAATTCAGCAGCGAGCCCGCACAGAGGGAATTCGCCACCGAGATCACCGAGGCCACCACCCAATCCACCCGGGCGATCTCTTCGCAGATGATCCCGTAGGTGAGGACGTCGCTGAAGGAGCCCCCGTATTGCTCGGGGATCATCGGGCCGAGCAGGCCCATCTCCGGGAGCTTGGCGATCAACTCCACGGGGTAGCGTTCCTCCTGCTCATAGCCCTCGACGTGGGGGAGGATTTCCTTCTGCGCGAACTCACGAACCGTACGACGCACTTCGCGCTGCTCATCGCTGAGGTCGAAATCCGCCATGCGCTCCAGGGCGTCGCTCATATTTCCTCCTGAATCCGGGCCTTTCGCCGGCTTTCCATGGCTGCGGTGATCGCCGGGGTGTCCCGCCCATAGCCTATCGAAGCAGAGAGAATAGCCCGCCCGGCCATGACCCGTGGGGGTTCGACAGATGCCTCCGGCTCCCTTAATCTCCCGCCTCCCGGGTTTCTGAGGATCCCCGCTCGAGAAACGAGGACTCACCCAGACGAGCCGCCCGGGACGGGGATCAGGGCCGGGACTTGAAGAAGGACATCGCGTCATGAAGAAGGGCAGCCAGAATCGAAACCGCGGGAAATCCGCTCGCTATCGCGCCAAGCTCAAGCATAAGCATCGGCGCACCCGCCAGCGCGTAACCCGGGGTGCGCGCTCCACCTATCGTTAGAGCGCCAGGGACTTCTCGTTAGAGCGCCGGGGACTTCTCGTTAGAGCGTCAGGGACTTCCGAGAGCCCCCCCGGGCTTCGGGGAGATCCGGCTCCCCTCAGCGCGCCACGACCTGCGCGAGTTCTGTGCAGGCCCGGTCGATGGCCTCGTCGATGGCCGCTTCCCACTCCGCGGCGCTCCGGGCGCCCGCCCCGGCCTCGGGAAAAAGCAGGCCGCGCGACGAATTCACCAATCCGCCCTCCAGCCCCTTCGGCCCCGGGACGAAACTCCGCACCGCATCCGCGGCACTCCCTCCCTGGGCCCCGTAACCGGGAATCAGGAAGAGGGCCTTCGGGAGCAGAGCCCGCAGGCGTTCGGCCTGCTCGGGATAGGGGGCGCCGGCGACGATCCCCAGGGAGGACCAGCCCGTTGCCGGGCCCGCGAGGCGCTCGGCCAGGCCCTCCAGGCTCTGGGTCACGGCCTCGTAGACGGGCCCCTCCTTCTCGAGGATGCGATCCTGCAGATCCCCGGATCCCGGATTGCTCGTCTTGGCGAGCACGAAGAGACCGCGCCCATGAGCCTCGGCGCGCTCGACGAAGGGCGCCAGGGTATCGAGGCCCAGGTAGGGGTTGAGGGTGATGGCATCGACCTCGACGGCGGCGGCGGGATCCAGATAGGCGCGCGCATAGCCCTCTGCGGTGGAGCCGATATCCCCGCGCTTGGCGTCGAGAATCACGATCAGTTCGCGCTCCCTCGCCGCCCTGACGACCCTTTCCAGCAGGGCGATACCCGGCGCTCCGAGTTGCTCGAAGAAGGCGATCTGGGGCTTGATGACCGCCACCCGTCCCGCCAGGCGGTCGAGAAAGGCCATCAGCAGGGCCTCCACGGCCGTCGCGGTCCGGGGATCCCTCGCCCCTGGATCACCCCCGCCGAAGAGGGCGGGTATCCGCTCGAGATGGGGATCGAGACCCGCGCAGAGGGGATGCCCGAGTTCTCGGACGCGGGCGATGACGGTGTCTGCAAAGTGCAGGGCGAAGACCTCCTCGATCGTTCTCGGGGAAGTTTCGCAGATCTGGGCCCCCGCTCCAAGCCACTCGCGAGCGGCCCATCATACGCGGAAGGCCCGCAGGAGTTCGATCGCGAAGCGGGGAATTCGGCGGGTATTGCCGAGAATCTCCGCCATCCCGGAGGCGACTCGCAGAGCGCTGCGGGCTAGCCTTCCCCCGTGTCCTTTGAATTTCAGATCGAAGCCCATTGCGGAGAGGCGCGCGCCGCCAATCTGGCCACCCCTCACGGCCCCGTCCAGACCCCCTCCTTCATGCCGGTGGGCACCCACGGCGCCCTCAAGGCCATGACGACCGAGCAGGCCGCCGCCGCCGGCAGCCAGGTGCTGCTGGCCAACACCTACCACCTGGCCCTGCGCCCGGGAGAGGCCCTGGTCGAAAAACTCGGCGGCTTGCATCGCTTCATGCAATGGCCCGGCCCGATCCTCACCGATAGCGGCGGCTTCCAGGTCTTCTCGCTACCGGGCGTGGAGATTCATGATCGGGGAGTTCGCTTCAAGAACGAGCATACGGGCAAGATCATGGACCTCACCCCCGAGCGCTCGATCGAGATCCAGAACCGCCTCGGAGCCGACATCATCATGGCCTTCGATGAATGCACCCCCTACCCCGCTGCGAAGGAACTCGCGGCCACGGGGGTGCGGCGAACCCTGGCCTGGATGGAGCGTTGCCTGGCCGCACACGCCCGGCCCGATGACCAGGCGCTCTTCGGCATCGTCCAGGGCAGCGTCTACCCGGAGTTGCGCGCCGAATGCGCCAAGGCCCTGGCGGCACTCGACTGCCCGGGCTACGCGATCGGCGGGGTGAGCGTGGGAGAGGGCCACGATCTGCTCTGCCAGGTCACCCGGGATACGGCTCCACTGCTCCCGCGAGACAAGCCCCGTTACCTGATGGGGGTCGGTCTCCCCGAGGATCTCATCGCCTGTGTGGGCTACGGGGTGGATCTCTTCGATTGCGTGATCCCCACCCGCTACGCGCGCAGCGCCAGCGTATTTACCTCTCGCGGGAGGATTCGGCTCACCCAGCGCCGCTACCGCCGCGACGCCTACCCGATCGATATCTCCTGCGACTGCTATGCGTGCAAAGACGGCGCGTTTACACGTGCCTATCTCCACCATCTCTTTGCCGCCAACGAGGTGCTTTCGGCCATCCTCTGTTCGGTCCACAACGTGCACTTCTACCAATCCCTGATGCGGAATGCCCGCCGCGCCATTCTCGAGGATCGCTACCCGGAATTTGCGGCCACCTTCCTGACCGACTACGGGCATCCGGAAACCTCCCCTGCGACCCGCCCCGACTGAGAAAAACACCATCCGGCGAAAAATCGGGGCCCTTTTCTGGCAAAGGGGGCTGGCGAATACGCGACAACGGGGCACTCTACCGCCCCTATGGCACTCACCTGTGGCATCGTCGGTCTCCCAAATGTGGGCAAGAGCACCATCTTCAACGCCCTGACGGCGGCTGGAATCCAGGCCGAGAACTACCCCTTTTGCACTATCGACCCGAATACCGGTGTGGTGACGGTACCCGACCCCAGGCTCGCGGAACTCGACGCCATCGTACACTCCGCCCAGGTGATCCCCACCACGGTGGAATTCGTCGACATCGCGGGGCTCGTCAAGGGTGCGAGCCGGGGCGAGGGGCTGGGGAATCGCTTCCTCGCGAATATCCGGGAGACGAGCGCCATCGTCCACGTAGTTCGCGCCTTCGATGATGAAAACGTCGTGCACGTGGGCGGGCGCCCCGACCCCGCCCGGGACATCGAAATCATCGAGGTGGAACTCGGTCTCGCAGACATCGAAACCCTCGAAAAACGCCTCGACCGCGCCGAGCGCGGAGCCAAGAGCGGAGACAAGACGGCGAGGGCCGAGGCCGAATTCTTTGCGGGCCTGCTGGCCCATATTTCGGAGGGAGGGGCGGCGCGCCACTTCGAGGTACCCGACGCCCTGGAAAGAGCCTACCGGGACTGCCACCTGCTCACCGCCAAGCCCGTGCTCTACGTCGCCAACGTCGACGAGGCCTCCCTGGCCGCGGGTAATGACTACAGTGGGGCGATCGAAAAACACGCCGAACGGGTCGGGGCTGCTGCGGTCCGCATCTGCGGCAAGGTCGAAGCCGAACTCTCCGAACTCGAAGACGATGAGAAGAAGGAATTCCTGCGGGATCTCGGCGTGGAGGAACCCGGCCTCGACCGACTGATTCGAGCCGCCTACCAACTCCTCGAGTTGATCACATTCTTCACCGCTGGGGAGAAGGAAGTTCGAGCCTGGACGCTCCGGCGCGGATCCCTGGCCCCTCGGGCCGCGGGAGAAATTCATACGGATTTCGAGCAACATTTCATCCGCGCGGAGGTGATCCCCTTCGTGACCTACGTGGAAGTCGGTGGCGAAACCAACGCTAGGAGCCGGGGGCTGATGCAGGTCGAGGGCAAGGAGTATGTGATCGAGGACGGTGACGTCGTACACTTCCGGGTCGGCGTATAATGATCGGAGCGAAGCGGGATGCGAATGGAAATCCCGGCCCCCCGCACCGGCGATACGACACCCCCAGGCGTTGAATATCGAATCAGGAAGTTTCAGGAGAGGATCGGCGATTTGCCCGAATTGCTCACACCCGAAGAAGTTCTCGCACGCTATAACGCCGGCCCCGACACGGGGATCTTCACCGACGGCTCCTGCGATCCGAATCCCGGACAGGGAGGATGGGGCCTCGTCTGGGTCGAGAAGGGGCAGATCCGCGAGGAGAGGTCGGGGCATGACCCCCGGACGACCAACAACCGCATGGAACTCCAGGCCCTGATCGAGGCCTACAAGCTGCTTCCCGATCAAGGTCACTACAGCGTCTACTCGGATAGCCAGCTCGCCGTGAATACCATCACGCAATGGGCCGCGGGCTGGGAGAAGCGCGGCTGGAAGCGCAAATCGGGGCCGATCAAGAACCTGGAATTGGTACGGGAACTCTGGGCACTCTCCCTGGCGAAACCCGAGATCGAGCTCAAGTGGATCAAGGCCCACGACGGCTCGGTCTGGAACGAGTACGCGGACGCGCTGGCGTCATCCTATATGCGACGTTGAGATCCCCCATCCGTCCCGGCCACCGTGCCCGGGCGTTCACGCTCCATCGCGGGGTCGCTGTCTCGGCGGCGCGCCCGGTGGCGCCCGCATCGCTGAACGATGACCTGCCCCGGTTATCGTACCAGTTCCTATGTTAGAGCACCCAGCAAATTCTC
>CAYTAT010000037.1:0-50672 GCA_964435795.1 uncultured Spirochaetaceae bacterium | reverse complement strand
GCGCCCACTTGCAGAAAACTCCAACCCCAACAGACCCATTCCTCGAACCACCAGGGGCTGGTTGACGACTTGCGGCGGATCTCAGACACTTGGCCCATGCCTGAAGTCGGGAGCCAGCATTTTCCTGGGTTTCCGAGAATCGCGCGTGGCGGTTCCTCGACGGGTGTGGCCTTCCTGTCTTTGATCGGAGTCAACGAATTGTTCTCAGAGCGCGGTGTGCTGTTGCGATCCTATGCGGCATGGATGGGGTGTGGGCTTGTTCTTCTGGCGCTGCCGGGAACGTCTCGAGCACAAGAGAAACCCATTCTCCTGCTTCTGCCGGTCGTCGTGCACAGCTCGGAGAGCCCGACGTATCTCCGGGAAGGCCTGCTCGATATGCTCTCGACGCGCTTTCTGCAGGGAGGGGTGTTTGAGCTACAAATCGCGCAGAATCCCGAGAACGCAACCACGCAACTCGGCGAGGCCCTGATCAGAGGACGGCAGCGCGGGGCGGACTTCGTACTCTTCGGTTCGTTTACCCGTTTCGGAGAAGGGGCGAGCCTGGATATGCAGGCGGCCTCCACGGTACCCGGCGAGGAGGAGATCACCCTCAGGGAGATTTTCGTGCATTCCGGCAGCATCGGCGAAGTGATTCCGGATCTTGACAATTTGGTCGGAAAAGTGACGCGCTTTGCCGTGAAAGACTTCTCCCCCGTTCAGGAATCGTCTCCTGAAAACGGAAGCCGGCCCCAAGGCACCATGGAACTCCTACTGAGGGTGAAGGCACTCGAAGACGCCTTGGAGGGGTTGCGGGGAACGCCCGAGCCGTGATCTCGTGCGGGGGCACGGGGCTGCGCTAAGTTCTCCTCCCCCCGATGGAGAACCCGCTGCGGGCTCCATCTGTGGGTACGGGGCCGTTTTTTGGGTACGGGGCGGTGTAGCTCAGTCGGTTAGAGCGGCGGCTTCATAAGCCGTAGGTCGCTGGTTCAAGTCCAGCCACCGCTACCACGACAACTAACGCTGACGGCATCGGAGGTTTTTTGGCCCCGGGCCTGCATCGATGGCTCAAGCGATAGTCGAGACCGAGAGAATGCTAGCTGCTCTGGATCAGACACGATCCGCCCCGCAAGCGGGCCTGAAAGAGCAAACTCGACCGAGCAAAGCCCCGAGGATCTCCCAATGCATCCCATAGCTACAGCGCTCCGATTCATCCCATTGGTCGCCGGGCTCCTGCTCTGTTTCGCCTGTACTTCAGAGGATGAGCAGCGCGAGCAGAGAGCCAGGCAGGGTTCTGATGCAGGGTGGGCGACGGAAGCTCCCGTTGTGCAGACTCTCCGCTTCGGTGTCTACACGTCGGACTCAGCGACGGAGATGGTCAAGCAGTTTTCCCCGGTGCTCGGAGCAATCGACTCGGCCCTGACGGCTCGGTTCGGGCGTCCATTCAAAACGGAATTGGTGGTTTCGAGTACATACGAGGGTGGCGTGAACCAGTTGGTGGAAGGGAAGGTGGATTTCGGCCGATTGGGTCCCGCCTCGTATGTAATGGCCAGCGACCTCGCGAGCGATATCGAAATCCTGGCCCTCGAGAGCAAGAAGGGCAAGAAGGTCTTTCGGGGGGTTGTCTGCGTGCATCGGGATAGCCCCATCACTCGGCTGGAAGGTCTCAAGGGCAAGCAATTTGCCTTTGGGAATGAGAGGTCGACGATCGGTCGCTATCTGATCCAGCAACTCCTCGTCGAAGCGGGGATCACCGCCAGTGACCTCGCTGGCTTCGAGTACCTCGGTCGCCATGACAAAGTCGGAATGGCCGTCGGAAGAGAGCGCTTCCACGCTGGAGCGCTCAAGGAGGGAACCTTCAAGAAACTGCGGAAGGCCAATGAGCCCATCCGGGCTCTCGTCTATTTCGATAACGTTACGAAGCCCTGGGTGGCTCGCCCCGGTCTCGATTCCGAGGTCCTGAAGGCGCTTCGCACAACGCTGCTCGAACTCAGAAGCCCCGAAGCCCTGGCCGCCCTCAAGAAAGAGGGATTCCTATCCGGCGGCGACGCCGATTATGATTCGATCCGCAAGGCAATTCTCGCGAGCCAGGAATTTCACGATTGATCGCTGAGCAATCTGGACACGGACAGCGGGCAGACGCTTTCTACGAACCGGGTGGGTTCTGGTCGCTTCGGCGCCAGTTGCTCGGAGTCCTGCTGGCATCGCTATCCCTCTTGTTGATCGCCAGCGGAGTGGTTCTTCGGGGCCCGATCTTCCAGAGTCGGTTGAATGTCCTGATCGAACACTACACGCGCTCGGTGGATGGGCTTGTTCCCTTCCTTCAAGATCATGTCATTACCCGGGATGCCGAACTGGACATCCCCGTACTCGAGAGAATGGCGAGCGAATATATCCAGCTGAACCCCGAAGTCCTCGAATTCGAACTCAGGGATGGGGGCCGGCGCATGCTGGTCGACATCAAGAGAGAAAGAGAAGACGCAGGTCCTCCCGAAATGGTTCACGAACTGCAGAGGACGATTCTGGCCGGAGAGCATCCGGTCGGATTGCTCAGTCTCGTTCTCGATCTGCGTGGCCTGCATCGAGAGGCGAGCGAAAACGTTCGCAGCCTGCAGTTGATGATTACCCTGACAATCGGGGCCCTGGCCGTGATTCTGGTGCTCTGGTTCGACCGTCTGGCGGGCCGCCCGATCCAGATCCTCGACCGCAGGCTCAGAACCCTGATCGATGAGGATGAAGGCGCGGATGAAGGTGAGGAGTTGCACCTGTCGGGGGCACCCGAACTCGTTCGTCTCGGAGAATCGCTGAACCTCGTCGCGGGGGCGGCAAAATTGCGCAGGCATGAGGAGGAACTCAAGGAACAACTGCAGCAGGCCCAGAAACTCGAATCTGTGGGCCGTCTGGCCGGGGGAGTGGCCCATGACTTCAACAATCTTCTCACGGTCATTCTCGGTTATGCGGAAGCCATCAAACAAAGAAACTCCTTGCCCCCTGACGTTGAGTCCAACGCGGATCAGATACTGGCGGCGGGCAGGCGGGCCTCCGCGCTGACCAAGCAATTGCTGGCATTCAGTCGAAAACAGGTATTGAACTCCGAAGATCTGGATCTGGTAGAGGTTCTTCGGGGCATCGAGCCCCTCCTGCGTCACCTCATAGACGCGACTTTCGACATCGAACTCCTCGCTCAGGAGGATGCGGGACTCGTCAAGGCTGATCGGGCGCAGATAGAGCAGGTGATTCTGAATCTGACCGTCAACGCTCGAGATGCGATGGATCGGGGTGGGGCCATCGTCTTTCGAGTATACGACGCCGGCGGTGAACGGGATCTCTCTCCACGTCCCTTGAATCTGCCGCCTGGAGATTGGGTGATTCTCGAGGTTGCCGATAGCGGCAGCGGGATGGATGCGGAAACTCTGGAGCATATTTTTGAGCCATTCTTCACCACCAAGGGGGCTTCTGAGGGTACGGGTCTGGGACTGTCGATGGCCTATGGCATCGTTCAACAAAGCGGTGGGGTGATCGACGTGCAGAGCGCCGAAGGAGAGGGGACGACATTCAGGATCTACCTGCCCTCGGTTGGCAGGAGCGCCAAGGCTGTCGAAGCGCATGAGATCCCCGTTCAGCCGACCATGCTGAAAATGTCCAATACGGCCATCCTGCTCGTCGAGGATGAAGAACTCGTGCGCGTTCTCACGGTGAAGCTGCTCAAAGGGGCTGGCTATGAAGTGGTGACGGCCCCGGATGCCGAAAAAGGGCTCGCGATCATTCGCCAAGACCGCGATCGTTTCCGGCTCATCGCTACCGATCTGAATCTCCCCGGCATGTCGGGGGCCGAACTTCTGGAGGTGGCCACGGCCGAGATCCCCGATTTGGAGGGCTTGCTCATCTCGGGCTTCGACGCGGGACTGCTGGGACCCGCCGAGCGAAGGTTTGCTTTTCTGCAAAAACCCTTCGATAAAGAGGAACTCCTGCAGAAGGTGGCAGGCCTGATCGGCGAAGCGCAAAGAGACGAGGGCCAGGACCTGCAAGGCTGAGCCACGGCCTCCGCTCGTTCGTCCATTCCGGCCATCCCCTTCGTCAGTCGAGGGGGCGCAGCAGGTGCTTCCTGATCTTGCCGCTAGCGGTTCGCGGGAGCGATGATTCCACGATGAATTGTCGCGGCAGCTTGAAATCGGCCAGGCGTTCCCGCCCCCATGCCCTGAGGGCGCCAACATCCATCTGCGCACCCTCGCTCAGCAGAATATGAGCCCGGGGCACCTCTCCCCAGCGCTCATCGGGTATCGCCACGATCGCAATTTCTCGAATGCTCGGATGCTCCCGGTAGACCGCTTCGATCTCGGCGGGGTAGACATTCTCCCCGCCGGAGATCAGCATCTCCCGCGCCCGGCCCGTCAGCGTGAGGTAGCGCTCGGGATCCAGTTGGCCCAGATCCCCGGTGCGGATCCAGCCATCGAGGAGTGTCTGGGACGTCTCCTCGGGCCGTTCCCAATATCCGATCATGCGGATTGGCCCGCGGACAACGATCTCTCCCGTCACCCCGGTCGGCGCATCGCGCCACTGGGCGGGACTCTTCTCGATGGTTTCCAGCGAGATGACCCGCAGCAGGGCGTGCCGGACGGAACGGCCCACACTCCCGGCCCGGCTGAACCAATCCTCCTCGGTCAGGCAGCAGAGTGTGGAAGTCTCCGTCTGTCCGTAACCCTGGAGAACCACCAGCCCACGCGCGCGAAATTTTTCGATCAGTTCAACGGAGAGGGCCGATCCGGCCGAAAAGATGAAGCGCAATTGCGAAAAGTTCCGCTCCCTTGCCCCTCGCGTCTCAAGCGAGTCGTAGAGCCTCTGGTGCATGGCCGGAACCCCTCCGAAGTAGCGGATGCCCTTTTCTTCGACGGTGTCCCAGACGGCGTCTGGCTCGAAATGCGCGTGCAGAATCAAGCTTCCCCCCGCGTAGAGCAGGGGGAGAGCGAGGATCTGCAGGCCCAGGGAGTGGAAGAGGGGAGCGGCGATCAGCACCCGGTCGTCGCTGCGGATGCCAAAACTCTGAACTGCATTCAGCGCGTTGAAAAGAGATTTGCGGTGGGGAAGCAGGGCGCCTTTCGCGGATCCGGTGGTCCCCGATGTATACATGAGTAGCGCCGCATCTTCAGTTGAGACGGGCCACGCTTCTGTTACGGGCAGCTGGTATGCCAATTCCGTTTCGTAGCGGTCGTCGTCTCCACCCACCGCCACTCGCAAGGGTGGGGGGTGCTCGCAGAGAGCCAGGGCTCGCTCGACCTCGGCCAACAGGCCCCTCTCGAAGAAGATCGCCGCGGGTCGGCAGTCGTCGATCTGGAAGGCGATCTCGGGGCCCGTCAGTCGGAGGTTGATCGGCACGCCGATGCCCCCCATGCGCGCCGCTCCGAAGACCACTTCGAGGTAGGCCACTCGATTTCGGAGCAGGATGGCGATCCGATCTCCGGCCCGCAGCCCCGCGCTCCTGAGCCAGCCGGCGACTCGGCTCACCCGATCCGCGAAGTCCGCCCAGTTCAGGCTCCGTTCCTCATCCTCGACGGCGGGAGATCCGCCTCGCAGGCGGGCCCAATGTGCGGGCCACTCCCCGATATTGTGATACCGGGAAGCCGTCGGATCCGGGCTGCTCGAGGGTCGCTTCGTCTGCACAGGCTGGCTGGTTACCGGAATCCGAGCGAGGATGCCAGAGGGGTGGGGTTCGCTGCGCGGGGCGGGTTAGACTGCGGATCATGCCTGTCGATGGGATCCGCAAAGCGATCCGCGAACTCGATCTGATGGATCGACACCTGCTGGTCGCCGTATCCGGCGGCGTGGATTCCATGGTGCTCCTCGATGGCCTGCTGGAGCTTCGCGAATCCCACGGGCTCGAACTCGCCGTGGGACACGTCCACCACGGCCTGCGGGGAGCGGAGGCCGATGCCGATGAGGCGCTGGTTCTCGAAACCGCGGCTCGGCTGGGGCTCAAGGCCCAGACCTATCGGGTCGATCCCCATTCGATCCGATCCGGGTGTTCGAATCGCGTTCGCCCCACCCTCCAGGAAGCCGCTCGGACGCTGCGTTACGAAGCCCTGACGGGGATGCTGGATCGCTGCGGCGCGGATCATCTCGCGACCGCCCACAACCTCGACGATCAGGCTGAAACCCTTCTGATGCGCCTGTTTCGTGGCACGGCGCCCAGCGGTCTTGGGGGCATTCCCGAACGCTCGGCCGATGGCCTCATCGTGCGTCCCCTGCTCGGAATTTCCCGCAGCGCAATCGAAGCCCATGCCCGAAACCGCGGGCTTCGCTGGAGGGAAGACATTTCCAATGCCAGCGACAACTACACGCGAAATCGAATCCGAAACCACTGGATTCCAGGGCTGATCCGGGAATTCAATCCCCAACTCCTCAATGCAATCGGCGGATTGGCCGAAAGCCAGAGGAGGGAGGAAATATGGATCTCGGAAATCGTCGAGACCGCTGCCCGCCGTCAATGGTCGGTCCGCGAGGCCGATCCCTCCGGGTCGAGGGATCGCGCGCTGGAATTCGTGGACTCCGGCTGGGAGGAAATGGCGGAGGGCCTCGCCTATCGGCTGATGGCCCGGGCCATGAGGGAAATGGGAGCCGGGCGGGATATTCGCAGGGTCCATCTGGAGCGGATGCTCGTATTTCTGCGGAAAGGAAGCTCCGAGTCGGGTCGACAGGTCGAGTTGCCCGGGGGGCTACGCCTGAAGCGCCTTCGGAAGGGCTATCGACTCTGGCGCACAGGCATCTGATGGGGTTGCGAGGCATTCACGCGGGGGAGCAAAGCGCGGGATTCGAAGGGTATTCGAGTGTGGACCGATGCCGAAAGCGAATGTTTTCACTCTTATGGGCCGCTGGGCCCGGGGGCGACCGCCCCATGACGGGAGTGGCTTTTTACGCAGGCTGCTAGGATGGGGGACCATGCTAGCCTTACGACGATCCGTGCCGACCGAAGCGGACATCCCGCGGGGGGAAGTGCCTAGGGGACTCCGATCGGCGGATTTGAACGAACCGTGTGGCATAAGTGATCGGAAATTGGAAGGGAAGGTTCGGAAATGGGGTCCGGTGAAACCGCGGCCGACGTGTTGGGGTCTCTGACCTGAATGCCTTTGAGCGGGTGGACACACTCCTGCGATGCGATTCGCATCGACGGGAGGACACTCCCGATTCTCCAGGCGGCCCGGGACGAACCGGGATGGCGGGCGGACTGAATCGGATGAAAATGAATCGGGACCCATTTGTGGTATCCGATATCGAGGACAGACGGTGAATCAGCAGTTCTACAAAAATATGGCGCTCTGGGTCATGATTCTCGTGGGCATGCTCATGCTCTTCACCATGTTGAGGCAGGAGCAGGATACGCCACCGGATCTGGCCTACAGCGATTTCGTGATCGCGGTCGAAGACGGGCAGGTCCAGGAGATCACGATCGAGGAAGGCCATATCGATGGCGCCCGGGTAGACGGCGGCAAGTTCACCACCTATGCGCCCACGATCTCCGAAGATCTACTCGATCTGCTGAAGGAAAAGCAGGTCACAGTCAAGGCTCAACCGAAGGATGAGGGTGGTTTCTGGCGCCAGATCCTGATCATGTGGTTTCCCCTGCTTCTCTTCGTGGGCATCTGGATCTTCTTCATTCGCCAGATGCAGTCGGGGGGGGGCAAAGCGATGAGCTTCGGCAAATCCAAGGCCCGGCTGCAGACCGAGAATCAGCAGGTCGTGACCTTCAAGGATGTTGCGGGCATCGAGGAATCCAAGGCTGAACTCGAGGAGATTATCGACTTCCTCAAGGAGCCGAAGCGATTCACGCGGCTCGGGGGTCGGATTCCGAAGGGTGTGCTCCTGGTGGGCCCGCCGGGCACGGGAAAGACCCTGTTGGCCCGAGCTGTGGCCGGCGAGGCGGCGGTTCCGTTCTTCTCGATCTCCGGCTCGGATTTCGTCGAAATGTTCGTCGGGGTGGGAGCGTCGCGGGTTCGAGATCTTTTCCTGCAGGGCAAGAAGCAGGCGCCCTGCATCATCTTCATCGATGAGATCGACGCCGTGGGTCGTCATCGCGGGGCCGGCATGGGC
This sequence comes from uncultured Spirochaetaceae bacterium, assembly GCA_964435795.1. Taxonomy (GTDB): domain Bacteria; phylum Myxococcota_A; class UBA9160; order UBA9160; family UBA4427; genus JAZXM01. The sequence continues at coordinate 42,614 of CAYTAT010000037.1, read as the reverse complement.
GGTGGCCACGATGAGCGCGAGCAGACACTGAATCAGCTGCTGGTGGAAATGGATGGATTCGAGGGCAACGAGGGCGTGATCCTGATCGCGGCCACGAATCGGCCGGACGTGCTGGATCCGGCACTGTTGAGACCCGGACGTTTCGATCGACGCGTCGTGGTGCCGAGACCCGATTTGCGGGGTCGGCTCCAGATCCTCAAGATCCACACCCGACGGGTTCCCCTCGGTGATGACGTCGATCTAGAAACCCAGGCCCGGGGCACGCCGGGCTTCGTCGGCGCAGATTTGCGGAATCTCGTCAACGAGGCGGCTTTGCTGGCGGCTCGTCGCAACGCCCAGCGCGTCGACCGCATGGATTTTGAGAATGCGAAGGATAAGGTCCTGATGGGGGCCGAGCGCCGAAGCATGATCATGAGCGATGAGGACAAGCGGATCACGGCCTACCACGAAGCGGGCCACGCTCTGGTCGCCCTCATGACGCCGGAGCACTCGGATCCCGTTCACAAGGTGACGATCATCCCGCGTGGCATGGCCCTGGGGCTGACACAGACCCTGCCGGAGGAGGATCGCCTCAACTACACGGAAAAGGACATCTTCGCCATCATTCGCTACACGATGGGGGGACGGGCGGCCGAGGAACTCGTATTCGGACACCTGTCGACGGGTGCGGCAAATGACCTTGAGCAGGCGACGAGTTGGGGGCGCCGGATGATTACGGAATACGGCATGAGCACGAAGCTCGGTCCGGTCTCCTACGCGGATAGTGGTGGCGATGTCTTCCTCGGCCGGGATCTGATGGCTCGCAAGGATTATAGCGAGGACAAGGCCAAGCAGATCGACGAGGAGGTGAGCGAGATTCTCGCCAGCATGTACGCCGAAGCCCGGGAGATCCTGACCACAAATCGCACCAAGCTGGAGGGAATCGCCGAGGCCCTGCTGGAGAGGGAGACCCTCGAAACCACGGATCTGCTGCAGTTGATGAAGGGTGGACCGCTGCCTCCGATGCGTCCAGCGACCGAGGAAACGGTTTCGGATTCCGATTCATCCGACGTCGCGGAGGATTCCGATCCTGCCACGGATAGCGATCTCCCGGATCCCGAACCCTTTCCGGGCTGAGACGAGCAAGGAGATCCGTCGTGATCAACGAGTCGGTCTTCCCGCCGGAGCGCGTGACGATCGTCGGGATCCTGAACGTGACTCCGGATTCATTCTCGGACGGTGGACGCCTCTTGGATGCGCGAGGTCGCGTTTCGATCGATCGCATCCTGGCGAGCGCCGGAGAATTGATCGATGCGGGTGCGGATATCCTGGACGTGGGAGGAGAATCCACGCGACCCGGAGCCGAGGAGATCCCCGTTGCCGAGGAGATCGCACGAACTCGCGAAACCATCGCTCTGCTGAGCGAACGTTTCCGAATCCCCGTTTCGATCGATACCCGAAAGGCAGAGGTTGCCGAAGAAGCCCTCGACGCCGGGGCGTGTATCGTGAACGATGTCTCGGGATTGAATTTCGATTCTCGAATGGCCGCCGCTGTCGCGCGATCCCAGGCGATCCTGATCCTGGGGCATGCCAGGGGGATTCCCCGTACCATGCAGGATGATCCCCGCTATGGGGATGTGCTGAGCGAAGTGCTCGCGGAACTCGGGGGTTCGATCGAGAAGGCCCGCCTGGCCGGGATCCCGACTCGAAGGCTGGTGATCGATCCGGGAATCGGTTTCGGCAAACGGCTCGACGACAATCTGCAGCTCATCGCTCATGCGGGATGGCTGAGGGATAAGTTGGGATTGCCCCTGCTCGTGGGTCCGTCGCGCAAGGGCTTTCTCGGCGAATTGACCGGAGATCCGATCGAATCCAGGGATCAGGCTTCCGCGGCCGCCTGTGCGGTTGCGGCCTTTGCGGGGGCTGATGGCGTGCGCGTCCACGATGTTGCGGCGGCCCGGCGAGCCGTCGCAGTGGGGCGGGCCCTCGGCAAAGCCCTTCGCAAGGATCGGCCATGATCGAAGTGGTCTGGAAGTTCGTCAGCGAGGTGGGAGATTTCTTCGCCGCCAATTTCGATCCCTGGCGAGATAGTATCGATATTCTTCTCGTAACGGTCGGCATCTACTGGTTGCTGCTCCTGATTCGGGGAACCCGGGCGATTCAGATTCTCGTGGGCCTGATCGTATTGATCGGACTGAGCCTCGCCTCCGAGATCTTCCAATTTCCGACCGTCAGGTTGATTCTCCAGAATTTTCTCGGCTCCGCAGTCCTGATCATCATCGTGCTCTTCCAAAGCGATATTCGCAGGGCGCTGGCTCGGGTGGGGCGCGGATTTTTCCCCACCGTATCGGCCCAGCAGGAATCCCAGATGCTGGAAGAGGTGGTTCGGGCGACACAGAGCCTGGTTCAGAAGGGGCTCGGTGCGTTGATCGTATTGGAGAGGGAGAGTGCCCTGACCGACCAGATCGATGCCGGCCGGGTGGTCGACGCCCAGATCAGCAGCGACCTGCTGGTCTCCCTTTTCCTGCCCGGTTCTCCGCTTCACGACGGGGCGGTGGTGGTGACCGAGGGCAGGATCGCTTCGGCGGGCTGTATCCTGCCCCTGGCTCTGCGGGATAACCTGCCGGATGGGGTGGGGACACGGCATCGAGCTGCCGTGGGGATTACCGAAGAAACAGATGCGGTCGTGATCGTCGTCTCCGAGGAGACGGCCGCCATTTCGGTTGTGATAGGGGGGGAAATGGTCCGAGGTCTGGACCCACCTCGCCTGCGGGTTGCCCTCCACGACATCCTCGCCGGGGAAGACGAAGGTCTGATCCCCGACCCCGAACACGCCGAAGAAGACCAGCGCACCGATGAGCCTCCCCTGCGTCCGGCCGTACGAGGACAGGGCTGATGCGACGCTACGCCTCGATTCGGCCCGGTCTTTTCGTATTGGCGTTGGCCATCGCGATCTTTCTCTGGGGCATCGCGTCGGGTACCAGCAATGCCGAGCGGGGCTTCGACATTCCCGTCGTTCTCGATCGTCTCCCGGACAATCTGGTGGTGACGGATCAGAGTATCGATGAAGTCAACGTGCGGGTGATGGGCAGTCGCGCCGTGCTGCGCAGTCTTTCGCCCGACCGCTACAAACTTGAAATCGACATTTCCGGTGCGAAACCGGGAGTCGCCATCTACGATGTGGATCTCTCCCGACTGGATCTGCCGCGCTCAGCGCGTTTCGTGAGTCACGCTCCCTCCCGTGTCCAGGTTCGTTTCGAGAAGCGCGGTCGCAAGGAAATACGGGTACGGGCCGACGTGCAGGGCGAACCCGCCGCGGGTTTCAGGCTGGCGGGCATCTCCATCGACCCCCCGAAGATCTGGCTGGATGGGGCCAGGAGCCAGGTGATGAGACTCGACGAGGTGGTTACCGAAACCATCCACTTGAGCGGGATCCAGGAGGATATCGTGCGGGAGATCCGAGTGAATCCGGGCCGGGGAACGGTCTGGATGGAGGATGACAGGCCCGTTCGAGTCGAAATCAGGCTGGAAAGGATTGTGATTCCAGAGCCGATCGAGGCTTCCCCGGAAGAAACCATTGAGGAAGGGAATCCGCCGGTGGCCTCGGGCCTCTGAGGGTATGGACCGGCATTTGAGAGAGACGCGATCCATGAGCATGAAAGAAAGAAGACTCTTTGGAACCGACGGCGTGCGAGGTCTCGCCAATCGCCATCCCATGACCGCCGAGGTGGCCCTGCGCCTCGGGCAGGCCGCGGCGCATATTTTTCGGCGCGGGGATGACCACCAGCATCGCATCCTGATCGGCAAGGATACGCGGCTCTCGGGCTATATGTTCGAGGATGCGTTGGCGTCTGGGATCTGTTCGATGGGGGTGGATGTCCTTCACGTGGGTCCGATGCCGACGCCCGCAATGGCTTTTCTCACGGCGGATATGCGCTGCGACGCGGGCGTGATGATTACGGCCAGCCACAATCCCTACCAGGACAACGGCATCAAATTCTTCGGTCGTGACGGCTTCAAGCTCGCGGATGCCCTCGAGGCCGAGATCGAGGAGTTGATCGAGAGCGGGAAGCTCGGGGAGTACCACGCGGAAGCCGATCGAATCGGCAAGGCCACGAGGATCGAGGATTCAGAGGGGCGTTATGTCGTCTTTCTCAAGAATACCTTTCCCAGGGATCTGACCCTGGAAGGACTCAAAATCGTGCTGGACTGCGCCAATGGTGCGGCCTACCAGGTTGGCCCCACGGTTTTGCAGGAGTTGGGAGCGGACGTTCATACCCTCGGGACCGAGCCCGACGGTCGCAATATCAATGACGGCTGCGGATCCCTGCATCCCGAAGTGGCGTCGGCGCGCGTGCGAGAAGTCGGGGCCGATCTGGGGATTGCGCTCGATGGCGATGCCGATCGGCTGATGATTATCGACGAGAAGGGCGAGGTTCTCGACGGGGACGTCGTAATCGCGCTCTGTGCACGTCATCTGGCCGAAGCGGGCCTGCTCAAGGGAGGCGGTGTGGTGACCACCGTCATGAGCAATCTGGGGTTGGAAGAGGCTCTGGCCGACGCAGAACTCGATCTCGTCAGGACCCAGGTCGGCGATCGCTACGTGGTCGAGGCGATGCGAAACGGTGGCTACAACCTCGGTGGCGAGCAATCCGGGCACGTCATCTTCCTGGATCACATCACGACGGGCGATGGCCTGATGACGGCGCTGCAGGTGCTCGCGATCATGGCCCGCAAGGGCGTTCCACTCTCGAGCCTGGCGCGCGGCTTCAACCACTATCCCCAGGTGATGGTCAATGTCGAGGTTTCCCAGAAGAAGAGCCTGGAGGAATTGCCCGGGGTGCGGGCCGCCATCGCCGAAGTCGAAGAGCAGCTGGCGGGCAGGGGCCGAGTCCTGATCCGCTATAGCGGAACCGAATTGAAGGCGCGGGTGATGGTCGAAGGCCCGGAAGAGGTGAAGGTTCGTGAATTCGCCGAGCATCTGGCGGGCGTGCTGAAAGAGGCTCTCGAGGTCTGAATTGCGCCCCCGATCGGGGGCTTTTCCCGAAGCCGGAAGTGCCGATCGATCGGGTTCGGCGTATCGGTGCGCAAACCGCGGGTGCGGAGAGAAGCAGATGAGCAGAAGCGGGGAATGGCGACTGGTATCGGCGGCGCGCATGCGGGCGCTCGACCGCCATACCATCGAAGAATGGGGGGTTCCCGGCGAGGTCCTGATGGAGAGCGCCGGTCGCTCGGTGGTCGAGCTGCTCCTCGATCGCTTCGCCGCCGACCTGGCAGGAGAAGGCGCGGAAGTCGCGGTGATCTGCGCAGGCGGGGGTAACGGCGGAGACGGTCTGGTGGTGGCCCGGCACCTGCACGGGTTGGGTGTGCCCACGCGTGCTCTGCTCTGGGTGGAGCGAGGGGATCTCGCGGGCGATGCGGCTTCGCAATACTCCCGGGCCCTGGCCGCCGGAGTCCAGATTGAGGGGCCGGAGGGCCGGCTTCCCCGAGCCGGACTGATCGTCGATGCACTCTTCGGCACGGGCCTGTCCCGGGGACTCGAGGGGGAAATCGGAAAATGCGTCGAAGCCATCAATGCGGCCTCCGCGAGCGGGAGCGTTCGAGTGTTGTCGATCGATCTCCCCTCGGGCCTGGATGCCGATACCGGCCAGGTTCTGGGGGTCTCGGTTCGAGCCGATGCGACGGTGACGATGGGATCTCCGAAGATCGGCCTGGCCCTCGAGCCGGGACGCAGCGCGGCCGGAGAGATCTGGGTCGCACGGATCGGAATCGCCGACCGATTGCCCGATGACGATGCGTTGGATCCGGCGGGAGAGGCGCGCATGTGGTCTCGTCGAAGTGCCGCCGAAGCACTTCCGGCTCGGCCGGCGGCCGGTCATAAGGGTCGCTTCGGCCATGCGCTGATCGTGGCGGGCTCCGAGGGTAAAACCGGCGCGGCCGCATTGACGGCTCGCTCGACCCAGAGGGCGGGGGGTGGACTCGTCACCGTGGGTTGCCCGGCCGGTCTCAACGACATCCTCGAGGGCCTATGTCTCGAGATGATGACCGTCGGATTGCCCGAGGAGGATGGGCGGCAACTCGCCGAGGCGGGACTCGAAACCCTTCTCGACCTCGCGGCAGAAATGGACGTAGTCGCGATCGGGCCCGGCGTGGGCCGAAGCCCGGGCACGGTGGCGCTCATGCACGGGCTGGCGGAACGCGTTTCGTTGCCCCTGGTGATCGATGCCGACGGCCTGAACGCATTCGAGGGCTGCGTCGAAAGACTGCAATCGCGCTCGGCGCCGACGCTGCTGACCCCCCATCCCGGGGAGGCGGCCCGCCTGCTGGGAGATTCCGCGGCCAGGATCAATCGGGATCGGGTGGGCGCGGCGCGGGCCCTTGCCGAGCAGAGTGGCGCGGTGGTGCTCCTCAAGGGGCCCGGGAGCGTGGTGGCCGGCGCGGCGGGACGAGTTTTTCTGAATCCGACGGGTGGCCCAAATCTGGCCAGTGCCGGAAGTGGCGATGTTCTCAGCGGGATCGTGACCGGACTCATGGCCCAGGGACTCATGGCCGCGCAGGCTGCGGCCCTGGGCGCCTACCTGCACGGCCTGGCGGGCGACTCCTTGGCTCAGCGCCTGGGAGACGGGGGGCTGCTCGCCCATGAACTCGCGGATGAATTGCCGAAAGTCATGCGGCAACTGAGAGAGGAGGGAGGCCAAGGTGGGGCAGGCGGAAACTACGACCGATCCACTCTGCTTGCATTCCCAGACGCCTGAGGAGACCCGTCGGCTCGCATCCTGCCTGGCTCGAGCCTGGGAACCCGGAGGGCAGGGGGCCGTGCTGCAACTCCAGGGCGAACTCGGGGCGGGCAAGACCGTCTTCGTGAAGGGAATCGCGGAGGAGATGGGAATCGATCCTCGAGGGGTCTCGAGCCCGACCTTCGTGCTGGCAAATCTCTACGACATCCCGAAAGGGGGCGGCTCGCTCCATCACGTGGATTTCTATCGCCTCGAGGCTTTCGAGGAACTCGAGGATATGGGTTTCTTCGATCTGATCGTTCCCGAGGCCCTGCTCGCCGTGGAATGGGGCGATCGTTTTCCCTCGGCCCTGCCTGCGGATCGCCTCGAGTTGAAGCTGTCGAGCGAACCGGAAGCCGGAAGCGAAATGCGAACCCTGCTCGTGCGGGCAAGGGGCAGAAGCTCTCGAATCTGGCTGGAGAGATGGCGGAGGAATCTGGACGAAGAGGGTGTGCGGGTCTCCTGAGTCGACTTCGCGGGCGAGTATTCCCGAGCGGGAACTTCGGTCTGGTCGCAGCAAGCACGTGTCCCCCCGGTCACCCTTACCCCCGGGCGGTGAAAAAGCTAGATTTCTCGCCGCCCGAAATATTCTGCTTCCGACTTCCGCGATGGAGGAACGCTGTCCGAAATGAGCCTGATTGTCCAGAAATACGGCGGTACCAGCGTCGGCGACGTGGAGCGCATCCAGAATGTGGCCCGCCGCGTGGTCGCGGGTCGGGAAAAGGGCCATCAGATGGTCGTCTGCGTTTCCGCCATGGCGGGGGAGACGAATCAACTCGATGCCCTGGCCCGGGAAATTTCCGGGGGGGGGACTCCCAACTCCCGCGAATACGATGTTCTGGTGGCGACGGGCGAGCAGAAGACAGTGGCGTTGCTCTCGATGGCGATCCGGGAATTGGGCTACGAGGCCCGTTCCTTTACGGGCGCCCAGATGGGTCTGCGAACGAATTCCGAGCATACCCGGGCCCGCATCGAGACGATCGATCAGGAGGTGCTCCGAGCAGCCCTCGACGAGGGGGTGATCTGTGTCGTCGCGGGCTTCCAGGGGGTCGATGGCGGCGGGAATATCACGACCCTCGGCCGCGGCGGCTCCGATACCTCGGCGGTTGCAGTCGCCTGTGCGCTGCAGGCCGATGTCTGTGAAATCTATACCGACGTGGACGGAGTCTACACCGCCGATCCGCGTATCGAGCCCGCCGCCCGGAAGCTCGCGAAGATCACGTTCGAGGAAATGTTGGAACTTGCGAGTCTGGGGGCAAAGGTACTCCAGACCCGCTCGGTAAAATTTGCCATGCGCTACGGGATCCCCATTCACGTGCGTTCGACTTTTGATTTCGGTGAGGGAACCTGGGTGATACCCGAGGAGGATATGATGGAGAGCCTGGTGGTCTCCGGTGTGACCTGCAACGTCAACGAGGCCAAGATTCGCCTGCAGAATGTCCCCGATCAGCCGGGGATTGCCGTTCGAGTCTTCACGCCCATCGGCGAAGCCGGCATCGTCGTGGACATGATCGTGCAGAACTTCTCCAGCGATGGCACGACGGATCTCACCTTCACGGTTCCGCGCGGCGACTACGAGCGGGCTCTCGAGATCGCGCGTGACGTGAGCGAGACATTGGATTCGCGATCGGTCCAGGGGGACGATGGCGTTGCGAAAGTTTCGATCGTCGGACTCGGCATGAGGGATCATGCGGGGGTGGCGACCCGAATGTTCGATGTCCTGGCTCGCGAGGGAATCAATATTCAGATGATCAGCACCAGCGAGATCAAGATCTCGGTCGTGGTCGAGGAGGCCCATGCGGAGCCAGCCGTTCGCGCCCTGCATGCCGCTTTTATCGGCAATGACGGAAACGGCGAGAACGCCGGGAAGGGATAGACACCTCGGGGAGGGCGCTCGTGAAGACCCCGGGCATGCCTCCTCGAGGGCGGGCATCGCGGATGCCGGCCTGCTGCTGGCGCTTTGCTGCTGGGGCGTCGTCGTGGGTGCCCAGGCTTCGCGGCCCGGGGAATTGCCCGTCGAGCGATGTCTCCAGCCCCGAATTGAGCGCCAAGCGGGTGCTGAGCGCGTGGCCGAGGTTCGTTGTGGCGAGAGCGGGGCGCAGGCGAATTCCCTGTCGGGAGCGGAAAGACTCCTCTTCGGGCTACCCCTCGAATTGAATCGAGCCGATGCCCGCAGCCTGGAATATCTGCCTGGGATCGGCCCCGTTCGGGCCGAGGGAATCCGCAGGCTGCGATGCGAGGGCGCCCTGGAGCGGCTCGAGGATCTGGCTCGAGTCCATGGCATCGGTCACCGGACGATCCAGCGACTGAGGGGTTGGGCGGTGCCGGGACCTCCTCCCGAGTGTCGATGAGTGCTGGATGCGAGCCCGCTCTCCGCCAGGCCTGCCCTTGTCTATCCGGCCGAGGCAAGGCAGCCTATCGAGCGAGATGCGAATCTACCTCGATCACAATGCGACAACACCTCTGCGCCCCGAGGTGGTCGAAGCGATGCTCGCTGTGCTCAGCGGGGTCCACGGCAATCCGTCCAGCACGCATGGGGAGGGGGCCCGAGCCAGCGCCCTGCTCGAGGCCGCACGGGATCAGGTGGCCTCCTGCCTGGGTGCGGCTTCCGAATGGATCCACTTTACCGCCGGGGCCAGCGAGGCGAATAACGCCCTGCTGGCGACTCTGCGCGAAGGGGATGCGGGACGAAAAGAGCTCATCACGAGCACCACAGAACACCCGTCGATTCTCGAACCCGCTCGCCAACTCGAGGCCGCGGGCATTCCGGTGACCTGGCTCCCGGTCGATAGCGGGGGCCTGATCGACCCCGAAGTGGTCTTCGAAGCGGTGAGCCGGGACACGGCCCTGGTTTCCCTGGTCTGGGCCAATAACGAGACCGGCGTGATCCAGCGACTCGAAGAGATCTCGAAGGGGCTCCGGGAGCGCGGCGTTCTCCTTCACGTCGATGCCACCCAGGCGGTGGGCAAAGCCCGCGTGGATGTTCGGGAGATCGAGGTCGATTACCTCTCCTGTTCGGCGCATAAATTGAACGGTCCGAAGGGAACGGGCTGCCTGATGGCTCGTCCGGGCGTACCCCTTCAGCCGCTGATCCGCGGCGGAGGGCAGGAGCGGGGCCTGCGCGGAGGAACGGAAAACGTCGCCGGCATCGTGGGTTTCGGCAAGGCCTGTGAACTCGCCGAGGCAGAACTCGGCGAGCGAGTCGAAGCCTACGGATCACTCCGGGATCGTCTCTGGCAAGGGCTCTATGCCAGGGTGCCGGGCTTGCGCCGGAACGGCTCTGCCGAGAGGGTCCTCAGCAATACCCTGAACCTCGAATTCGAGGGTGCCGCGGGGGAGGTGCTGCTGCAGGCCCTCGACCTCGAGGGAGTCGCGGTCTCCGCGGGAGCCGCCTGCCACTCCGGTTCGATTTCACCTTCCCATGTCCTGACCGAGATGGGAAGGACTCCCGAAGAGGCGCGCAGCAGCTTGCGTCTCTCCGTGGGCTGGGGGGTGGACGAGGAGCAGATCGACAGCGCGATTTTCTGGATCGCGAAACTCGTGGAGAGAGCGCGCGATGTGGGGCGGGCGGGATGAGTTCGCAGACGGCCCGCGAAGGACTCGTCGCATCGGCAAAGAAACGCCTCGTGGTGGCGATGTCGGGTGGCGTGGATTCCTCTCTGGCCGCAGCCCTGCTGGCCGAAGAGGCGGCAGAGGCCGAGGTCGAAGTGGTGGGCGTCACCCTTCATCTGGCGGGCGGGGACTCCCGCTGCTGCTCCCTGAGCGATGTGGACGACGCGAGGCGAGTGGCCGAGCGCCTGGGCATCGCCTTTCACGTGGCCAACTACACGGAACTCTTCCGCAGGGAGGTGGTGGAAGCCTTCGCGGATGAATATCTGGCGGGCCGCACGCCGATTCCCTGCGTGGCCTGCAACAAGCGCTTCAAATTCGACTACCTGATGCAGCGGGCCGATGTTTTCGGCGCCGAATCGGTGGCCACCGGGCACTATGCCCGGATCTCCTGGAATCGGGATTCGGGCCTCTACGAGTTGCGCCGCGCCCGGGATTTGCAGAAGGATCAGAGCTATTTCCTCTTTCAACTCGACCAGGCCCAGCTGGCGCGTATCCTCTTTCCCCTGGGAGAAATGAGCAAGGCCGAGGTGCGAGAGCGAGCCCGATCCCTGGGGCTCAAGACGGCCGACAAGGCCGAGAGCCAGGAGATCTGCTTCGTGCCCGACGGGGACTATGCCCGGGTGGTCGAAGAACTCCGGCCCGAAGCGAGGCAAATGGGCGGAAATATCGTGGATATCGAGGGCCGGATCCTGGGGTCGCATCGGGGCATTCATCGCTACACGGTCGGACAGCGACACGGTCTGGGAATCTCCTCGGATCGCAGACTCTATGTGGTGCGTATCGATCCGCTCCGCCGGGAGGTCGTCGTGGGGGGGAGTGACGCCCTGGGCAGCCGCGTCGGTCATTTACAGAGCGTCCACTGGGTCTCCGGCCAGCCCCCCGCGAAGACGATCGTTGCCCGGGTCCAGGTGCGACATCGACATCGAGGCGTGCTCGCCGAGGTGATCCCATTGGAGGGAAAGCGAGCGAGGGTGGAGTTCGAAGAGGAGGTCCGCGCCGTCGCTCCCGGACAGGCAGCCGTATTCTACGCCCCCGAGGCCTCGGACGATGAATCGAATCCCGTCGCGGAGGGCAAGCTCGGGGACTCTGTCCTGGGTGGGGGGTGGATCAGCCGGTGACGGATGGAGGCGAGGAGCAACGGCGCGATCTGGGCGGATTGGAGACGGCCCTCGGCTATCGTTTCGGCGAGCGAAGCCTGCTCGAAAGCGCGCTCACCCATTCGTCCCACGCCTACGAAACCCCGGGCACCGAGAGCAACGAAAGACTCGAATTCCTCGGGGATGCCGTGATCGCCCTGGCGGTGGCAGATCTCCTCTACGCGGCCAATCCCGACTGGGAGGAAGGAGATCTGACTCGCGCACTTCACCGCCTCGTGGATCGGCCCTCCTTCGCGGGCCTGGCTCGAGAGGTCGAATTGGGCCGTAATCTGCTCCTCGGGAGGACAGAACGACAATCCGACGGTGGCGCAAAGGATTCGATCCTGGCCAACTCGATGGAGGCGGTCGTGGGCGCCCTCTACCTCGACGGGGGCCTCGATGCGGTACGCGGCCTCGTGAAACGCTTCTTCGCAGATTCGGTACGCGCGGGGGCACCGCGCGTCGAACGCGATCCGAAGACGCGCTTCCAGGAGGCCATGATGGCGCGGCACGGCGAGTTTCCCCATTACGAGTTGCTGCGCGACACTGAGATCGAGGGCGACGAGAATCGCTTCACGACGCGTGCCGTGGTCGGAGAGAAGGATTGGGGAATGGGATCGGGTCGAACCAAGAGAGCTGCCGAATTCGCAGCTGCGCGGGCGGGCCTCGCATCCCTCGACTCGGAGTCGATCGCGGATGAGTAGGCAGCGGCCGTCGTCCGCCGACGAGCCCCGGCATCGGGCGGGCTTCGTAGCACTTCTGGGCCCTCCGAACGCCGGCAAGTCGACACTCCTCAACCGCGTGTTGGGGGAAAAACTTGCGATCGTGACCGCCAAGCCCCAGACGACCCGCAGCCGGATCCTCGGGATTCTCAGCCTGCCGAAAGCGCAGATCCTGCTTCAGGACACCCCCGGCCTTCACGAGAGCAGCCGTGAACTGAATCGTGTCATGAACGAAACGGTGGCCGATGTCCTGCGCGAGAGTGATCTCGCCATTCTGCTGGTGGATCGAAGCCGCGGTTGGCTGGAATTGCATGAGAAATTGTGGAGGGATCTGCGGTCGGCCGCGAAACCCACGCTGCTCGTTGGGACCAAGGCAGATCTTCCCGATCACCCCGAATTGATCTGGCCACCTCCGGATGCGGCGAAGGAGGCCTTGGCAATCTTTTCGATTTCGGCCCTCACCGGCGAGGGGGTGGCGCGCCTGATCGAAGAAATCGCCGGGAATCTCCCGCTCTCGCCGGCCCTCTATCCCGCAGAAGATTTGACGAATCGCCCCCTGCGCTGGCTCTGCGCCGAATTGATTCGGGAGGCGGTTTTCGAATGTCTGGAACAGGAACTTCCCTACTCGATGGCGGTGGAGATCCGTGAATTCGCCGAGAAGCGCGGGGCGATCACCCGCATTCGCGCGGACCTGCTGGTAGAGCGCAACAGCCAGAAGCGCATCGTGGTCGGGGCGGGGGGGCGCACCGTCAAGGGCATTGGAATTCGCGCCCGCAAGGCCATCGAGAAGTTGCTCGGAGAGCGCGTCCACCTGGAACTCTTCGTGAAGGAAGACCCGCGCTGGCTGAAGAGCCGCAGCCGGATGGAAGAACTCGGCTACTTCTGAGGGAAGTGGACGAGGAGACTCTTGCCCCCCGGGGTCTCATGAAAGCGAAGAGGGGTTCAGGCGCGACCTACGCGCGCTTACGCGATTATTGCTGCGCTACGCGGCCAAATTTGATAGACAGTTAACGTGAACTGGCAAACTGAAGAAGAATCGTCGGATCTCAGCATCGGGGAATTGAGCCGCGAGGTCGGTCTCTCGCCGCGGACGATCCGCTACTACGAGGAAGTGGGGTTGCTGCCGGGAATCCGGCGGCGGCGGGGCGGGCGGCGCGTCTATGGCGCGGATCAGATCCAACGCCTTCGCTTTATCCAACGCCTGAAGACGCTGGGGCTGGCTCTGAGCGAAATCAAGGAATTGAATGCCGTCTACGCGATTCACGGTTCCACCGAGAGCATGCTGAAATATCTCGCGGGGCTGCTTCACGAGCGCTTGAACGAATTGGATCAGCGGATCTCGGAGTTGATCGGCCTGCGCGATGAGATGCAGCAGTACACCGATCACGTGGGGAAGCGAATTCAGAGCCTGGGGCTCAACTCCGAGATTGCCGGCGAAGATTCGAGGGAGGGAGCAGCGGGATGACTTCGATCGGGCAGGAGCCCATGGCGACCGGACTTCCGCGGGTTCGCGTAGTGACGGCCGCTTCCCTTTTTGACGGCCATGATGCGGCGATCAATATCATGCGTCGCATCCTGCAGGCCCAGGGTGCCGAGGTCATCCACCTCGGACACGACCGTTCCGTGGAGGAGATCGTCGAGGCAGCGATCTGCGAGGGAGCCCATGCGATCGCGGTTTCCTCGTATCAGGGCGGCCATATGGAATTTTTTCGTTTTCTCGTCGACCGACTCCGGGAAAGGGGAGCCGGCTGGGTGCAGATTTTCGGGGGTGGGGGCGGCACGATCACCCCGGATGAAATCGAAGAGTTGCAACGCTACGGAGTCACGAAGCTCTTCAGTCCCGAAGATGGCGCGCGCTTGGGACTCGAGGGCATGATCGGATCGATCGTGGAGGCCTGTCGCGAAGAGGAGACCCAGGTGGCCCGGACGAGGTCTGCGCCGGAGTTGATGGAACTCGCCTCGAATCTGAAGGACGCGGATCACGGCGATCTCGCGGCGCTGATCAGTTGGCTGGAGGAGGATGTGGGGCAATCCTCGGAAGCCGGCCAGGCCCTGCGCCAGAGCCTCGATGAGGCCGTGGCGGCCGATTCGCTTTCGCCGGTCATCGGCTTCACGGGCACCGGGGGAGCCGGAAAGTCGAGCGTGGTCGATGAATTGCTGCGGCGATTTCGCACGGAGTTTCCCGACCGCTCGATCGGTATGCTGCTCATCGATCCGACGCGTCGGCGTTCGGGCGGAGCCCTGCTCGGGGATCGCATCCGCATGAATGCCATCCAGGGCGATGGCGCCTTCGTACGTTCGATGGCCACTCGGCGCGCCAATCTGGCGCTTTCGCTCTCAGTACAGGACGGCGTCCGGGTGCTGAAGGCCGCGGGCTTCGACCTGATCCTGGTCGAGACGGCCGGGATCGGACAGAGCGACTCGGAGGTTGTCGATCTGGTGGACATCTCCCTCTATGTCATGACCCCGGAATTCGGTGCGCCTTCCCAACTCGAGAAGATCGATATGCTGGATCTGGCCGATCTGGTGGTGCTCAATAAATGCGATCGCCAGGGAGCCCGGGACGCCCTTCGGGACGTTCGCAAGCAGTGGCGGCGCAACCAGGGAGAATTCGATCTCCGCGACGAGGCGCTTCCCGTTTTTCCGACCCTCGCACGTTGCTGGAATGACCCGGGCATGGACCGCCTCTACGCGGCGCTGCGCAATCGCCTGGGGAAGATCGCCGGGGGGCGCTTTCCCGAAGGGCAAGCCGCGGAGGCCCTGCTCGATCCGGAGGATCTCGGACGTGGAGTCTCGATTCCCCCGGCCCGGAGTCGCTACCTGGCTGAAATCGCGGATTCGGTGCGGGATTACAAGGCGCGCAGCCGCAGTTACTCGGAATTGGCCGCGCAGGCAGACGGTGTGGCACGAGCTCTCGGGGCGTTGGGAGCCCGGATGCCCTCCATGGCGCGAACTCATGCGGAAGAGCCGATCCAGGAGGCGGGGGAGATCGAGGGAGTCGCCGCCCTGCGCGGACTCTACGACGAACGTCTCGAGGCTCTTCCCGGCGAACTGCGGGAATCCCTGGCGAATTGGGATGAACTGCGAAAGGGCTACGAGGCGGAGCGGCAGTCCTACCGGGTACGGCAGCGCGACGTGGAGGTCGAGAACCATAGTTCGAGTCTGTCGGGTACGGCGATCCCGAAAGTTGCCCCCCCGACCACTCGGGATTGGGGAGAACTCGGCCGTTTTATTCAACTCGAAAACCTTCCCGGACACTTTCCCTTCACGGCCGGAGTCTTTCCCTTCCGGCGCGAGGGAGAGGATCCCACTCGGATGTTCGCGGGGGAGGGCGGGCCGGGAAGAACGAATCGTCGCTTCCATTATCTGGCGAGTGGGCAGCCTGCGGCCCGTCTCTCGACGGCCTTCGATAGCGTCACCCTCTACGGGCGCGACCCGCATCGACGCCCCGATATCTATGGAAAAGTCGGCAACTCGGGTGTGTCGGTCTGTACCCTCGAGGATGCCAAGATTCTCTATTCGGGTTTCGACCTCTGCTCTCCGAGCACGTCGGTTTCCCTCACCATCAATGGACCGGCACCGATGGTTCTGGCCTTCTTCCTGAATGCCGCGATCGACCAGCAGGTGGAGCATTATCTGGCAGAACGCGGAGAATTGGAGGCGCTGCGCGCGCGTTGGTCGGATGAATTCGAGACTCGAGGGGCTCGCTGGCCCGAGGCGCAAGGAGAGCTTCCCGAAGGCCACGATGGCCTCGGACTCGGGCTGCTCGGGATTCCAGGAGACCGGGCGGTGGATGCCGCAACCTACGCCGAGATCAAGGCCCGGGTTCTCTCCCAGGTCCGGGGCACGGTACAGGCCGACATCCTCAAGGAGGATCAGGCCCAGAATACCTGCATCTTCTCGACGGATTTCGCACTCAAATTGCAGGGAGATATCCAGGCCTATTTCAATGCCAATCGCATCGGCAATTTCTATTCCGTCTCCGTCTCGGGATATCATATGGCCGAAGCCGGGGCGAATCCGATCACACAGCTGGCCTTTACCCTGGCCAACGGACTCACCTTTTGCGAGTACTACCTTTCCAGGGGCATGAGTATCGATGAATTCGCACCCAACTTTTCCTTCTTCTTCAGCAACGGTCTCGATGCTGAATACGATGTGATCGGTCGAGTGGCCCGACGCATCTGGGCGATCGCGATGCGAGAGCATTATGGAGCCTCGGAGCGCAGCCAGAAGCTGAAATACCACATCCAGACATCGGGCCGCTCCCTGCATGCCCAGGAGATGGCATTCAACGATATCCGGACGACCCTCCAGGCCCTCACGGCCATCCAGGATAATTGCAATAGCCTGCATACGAATGCATACGATGAGGCCGTGACGACTCCCACCGAGGAATCCGTGCGGCGGGCGATGGCCATTCAATTGATCATCAATCGCGAGCTTGGAAAGACCCGGGGAGAGAACGCACTGCAGGGTTCGTATTATATCGAGGCGATGACCGATCTCGTCGAGGAGGAGGTCCTCGCCGAATTCGATCGCCTCTCGGATCGGGGCGGAGTTCTCGGAGCCATGGAGACCCTCTACCAACGTGGGAAGATCCAGGATGAGAGCCTCGAATACGAATCCCTGAAATTTTCGGGAAAGCTTCCGATCGTCGGTGTCAATACCTTCGAGGCTCCAGGGAGTGCGGAGCCGAGCGGGGAGGGTGGGGAGTTGATGCGCTCCAGCGATACCGAGAAGGACGAGCGATTGACATCTCTGGCGGGATTTCACGGGCGTTGGAGCCATGAAGCGGCCCCGGCCCTGGTGCGATTGCGAGAGGTTGCTCTTGCGGGCGGCAATGTATTCGAGGAGTTGATGGAAACCGTGAAGGTGGCCAGCCTGGGAGATATCAGCGAAGCCCTCTTCGAAGTCGGTGGACGTTATCGGCGCTCGATGTGAAGTCGTTCTTCTCGGGAGGGCGGCCCCGGCAGGCGGGATGTCGCTGCGACCCGCGCCTGGACTTTCTTCGAGATCGGGGCAGGGGAGTGTGGATGGAGTGGAGCGCGGAAAACCTTCCGACGCAGAGGCCCTGCGGCTTCCATGATGGGAGTCGGTTCTTGCACGGCCTGCTAGAATCAACGCCCGCGTCTTCAGCGGTTGAACGAGGGGCAGGAGAGTCGTATGAGTGAAAAGTCCGGAAGCGGATCCAATCTGGAGAACTGGAGAGAACTCGCCTCCCGGGAACTCCGAGGCAAGGATCTGGATGAACTCCTCTGGAAGAGTCCGGAGGGCATCACGATCAAGCCGCTCTATACGGCGGAGGATATCGAGAAACTCGAAGCGATCGATACGCTCCCGGGCCTCTTCCCCTTTCTGCGCGGCCCCAGGGCCACGATGTACTCGAACCGGCCCTGGACGATCCGTCAATATGCGGGCTTCTCCACCGCGGAGGAGTCCAACGCCTTCTACCGGGCGAATCTCGCTGCGGGCCAGCAGGGTCTTTCCGTCGCCTTCGATCTGGCCACGCATCGGGGCTACGACTCCGATCATCCTCGGGTCACGGGGGATGTCGGCAAGGCGGGTGTGGCCATCGATACCGTCGAGGATATGAAGATCCTCTTCGATCAGATCCCCCTGGACGAGGTGACGGTATCGATGACGATGAATGGGGCGGTCCTGCCGATATTGGCCTGCTTCATCGTCGCGGGTGAGGAGCAGGATGTTCCCCAGGAGAAATTGGCGGGCACGATCCAGAACGACATCCTCAAGGAATTCATGGTTCGGAATACCTACATCTATCCCCCCGAGCCCAGTATGCGAATCGTCGCGGACATCATCGAGCATACGGCCCATCGGATGCCGCGATTCAATTCGATTTCGATCAGCGGCTACCATATGCAGGAGGCCGGGGCGAATACGGTTCTGGAATTGGCCTTTACCCTGGCGGATGGAGTCGAGTACGTGCGGGCCGCGCTATCCAAGGGGCTCGATGTCGACCGCTTCGCCGGGAGACTTTCGTTCTTCTGGGCCATCGGGATGAACTTCTATCTCGAGGTGGCCAAGATGCGAGCCGCACGCCTGCTCTGGGCAGAACTGATGAGCGAATTCGAGCCGAAGGATCCGCGATCCCTGATGCTTCGGACCCATTGCCAGACTTCGGGGGCCAGCCTTACGGAACAGGACCCGCTCAACAATATCGTGCGGACGACAATCGAGGCCATGGCCGCCGTCTTCGGGGGCACGCAATCCCTGCATACCAATAGCTTCGATGAAGCGGTGAGCCTGCCGACGGATGCGGCCGCCCGAACCGCTCGAAATACTCAGCTGATTCTCCAGGAGGAAACCGGCATTCCCGCCGTGGTGGATCCCTGGGGCGGCTCCTATTTCATGGAATCGCTCACCCATCGCGTGGCCGAGGAGGCCCGCAAGATCATTTCCGAGATCGATGAGTTGGGGGGAATGACGAAGGCGATTGTCAATGGAATGCCCAAGTTGAGAGTCGAGGAATCCGCGACCCGGCGCCAGGCGAGGGTCGATAGCGGCATGGATGTGATCGTCGGGGTGAATAAATACACCCTCGACGAGGAGCCCGAGATCGATGTGCGCGATATCGACAATACGGCCGTGAGAGAAGCCCAGACCCGACGGCTTGAGGAGGTTCGAGCCAGCCGGGATGAATCCGCCGTCAAGCGCGCTCTCGACAGGCTGCGGTCGATGGCGGCAAAGAACGAGGGGAACCTGCTCGAGGCGGCGATCGAAGCCGTGCGGCTACGGGCCAGTGTGGGAGAAGTTTCCGAGGCCCTGGAAGAGGAATACGGGCGCTATCGGGCCAGCGTGGAATCGGTCTCGGGGGTCTATAGCTCAGTTGAAACCCAGGATCCGGAATTCGAGCGTGCCTGCGAGGCCGTGCGGAGTTTCGCCGAGGAGGAGGGCCGGCGACCGAGAATGCTGGTCGTCAAACTCGGCCAGGATGGCCACGACCGCGGAATGAAGGTGATCGCGACCGCCTTCGCGGATATCGGTTTCGATGTGGACGTGGGCCCCCTCTTTCAGACCCCGGAGGAGGCCGCACGCCAGGCGATCGACAACGATGTGCATGTTGTTGGCGTTTCGAGCCAGGCGGGGGGTCATAAGACCCTGGTTCCGGAACTCATCGAGGCACTCAGAAAAGAAGAAGCCGAGAATATTGCCGTCGTAGTGGGGGGAGTGATCCCGCCGCGGGATTACGACTTCCTGCGCGAGCAGGGCGTTGCGGAGATCTTTGGCCCCGGGACGGCGATCCCCAGGGCGGCGGGAGAAGTCCTGCGGGTCCTGCGGGATTTGAGGGAATGAACCCCGGCCCGGATCATTTCTGGGGGCGACGACTTCCCCTTGCCGCCGAGTCCGAGGGGGGCGGTGGCATGGGACGATCTGCGGCGGATTATTGCGATGCGATCCGCAGCGGAGATCGTCGCGCCCTGGCCCGGGCGATCACCTGGATCGAAAGCCGACTGCCCGAGCAGGCCGCGCTGGGGCAGGAAATTCTCGAGAGCCTGATCGTCGACTCGGGAAAGGCCGTGCGGGTCGGGATTACCGGGCCCCCGGGTGTCGGCAAGAGCACGCTGATCGAAGCCCTGGGTCTGCACTTGATCGAGGCGGGCAGGAGCATCGCGGTGCTTGCCGTGGATCCCAGCAGTCCCGTCACGGGGGGGAGCATCCTCGGAGACAAGACCCGGATGGCGAGGTTGTCGATGGAAGCCGACGCCTTCATCCGCCCGTCGCCATCGGGTGGCTCGCTGGGAGGTGTCGCCCAGCGCACTCGCGAAACGATGCTGCTCTGCGAAGCGGCCGGCTACGATGTGGTCCTGATCGAGACGGTGGGGATCGGCCAGTCGGAGGTGACCGTCGCGTCCATGGTCGACTTCTTCCTCGTATTGTTGCTGCCGGCGGGTGGAGACCAACTCCAGGGGATCAAGCGTGGCGTGATGGAACTCGCGGATGCTCTCGTGGTGAATAAATCCGATGGGGCGATGCGCGAGATCGCCGAGTGCACCCGGGCCGACTACGCGGGAGCGCTGCAGTTGATGCGGCCAACGACTCCCTCCTGGAGGCCACGAGCGCTGATGGCGAGTGCGTTGAATGCGGAGGGCGTGGAGGAGGTGTGGCGAGTCGTCGAGGAGCATCGCGAGGCACTCGGGGCGAGCGGTGAGTTGGAGGGACGACGCCGCGAACAGAATCGGAAGTGGATGTGGTCGTTGGTGGAAGAGGGCCTGCGGGTGGCCCTCGAGAAGGATTCGGCGGTGGCGAAGCGAATCCAGGAATTGGAGGCCCAGGTCCAGGAGGGCCGGCGCAGCCCGGCCGGGGCGGCCCGGGAACTCCTGACCCTTTTTGTCGGATCGGCCTGAATGAGCGCCTGTGGGCTGTAGAGGGGCGATTGGGAACTCCCTCCAGAGGGAGGATCCGAGCCCGCCGAGCGTTATTCCCCAAAGGGGTGCTGCGATTGACACCCGTGTCACCATTTCATAAAGTTCTTCTTTACCCGCCGGAACCGGTATTCCGGTCCGTACGGGAGGTCCTAGAAGTTATGCCCAGTGATTCCCTGATGAATACCCCAGGTCTTCGAGCGGCCCCCGGAGAACCCGGCTCCGCCCTATCTTCGATCGAGGATGCGGTGGCCGACATTCGTGCCGGTCGCATGGTCGTTCTGATCGATGACGAGGATCGCGAGAACGAAGGCGACCTGTGCATGGCGGCCGAGGCGGTGACGCCGGAAGCGGTCAATTTCATGGCCACCCACGGCCGCGGGTTGATCTGCCTGGCCCTGACGGAGAATCAACTCGAGAAACTGAACCTGGGCATGATGGTGCCGGATTTCGAGAATACCTCCACCTTCGGCACGGCCTTTACGATTTCGATCGAGGCTCGGGAGGGCGTCACCACCGGCATCTCGGCACACGATCGCGCCCGCACGATCCAGGCCGCCGTCGCGGAGGATGCGAAGGCCTCGGATATCGTGCGACCCGGGCATATCTTTCCGCTGCGCGCTCAGCCCGGCGGAGTTCTGCGTCGGGTGGGACAGACCGAGGGGGCTGTAGACCTGGCGCGGCTGGCGGGGTTCAAGCCGGCGGGCGTCATCTGCGAGATCATGAACGACGATGGTTCGATGGCCAGGCTTCCCGACCTGGTCTCCTACGCGAAGGAACACGCTCTCAAGATCGTGACCATCAAAGATCTGATCCAGTACCGCCTGCGCAACGAAAGCCTGGTCCGTCGAGGCGCGATCGCCTCGATGCCGACGCGGGCCGGCGGCGATTTCCGCTGTATCGTCTACGAAAACGATATCGACCATGTCGATCATATGGCCATGGTCAAGGGTGAAATAGATCCCGAGGTTCCGGTGCTGGTGAGGGTGCATAGCGAATGCCTCACGGGCGACGCCTTCGGATCGCTGCGCTGCGACTGTGGCGAACAACTGGAAGCATCCATGCGGATGGTCGACGAAGCCGGCGCAGGGGTGGTGCTCTATATGCGGCAGGAAGGGCGAGGAATCGGGCTCAAGAACAAGATTCGAGCCTATTGTCTCCAGGACGAGGAGGGTCTCGATACCGTCGAGGCAAATCATCGCCTGGGTTTCAAGGCCGACATGCGGGACTATGGTGTTGGCAGCCAGATTCTCTCGGATCTCGGGGCCAGAAGGATTCGGCTCCTCACCAATAATCCGGGTAAGCGGGCGGGTATCGAAGGTTATGGGATTACAATCGTTGAACGGGTTCCCCTCGAAATCGTTCCGAATGAGAATAATCTTCGCTATCTCCGCACCAAGAAGGAAAAACTCGGTCACGTTCTCAACCTGATGGGCTGAAGCCCATGCGGAACCCCCCGTCCCGTCGGCTCCCAAAGAGGGATCCGGAGCTTGGCGACCTGGTTTCGAAGGAGTCTGAATATGTTCGATTCGGTGGATTCCGTCATCGACGACCTTGGGACCCAGGGCTACATCTGCGACAAGCAGATCGCCACTGTGGTCTATCTCGCACAGCGTCTCGACAAGCCGGTCCTGGTGGAAGGCCCGGCCGGCGTGGGCAAGACGGAGTTGGCAAAGGTCGTCGCCAAAGCGACGGGGCGGCAGATGATTCGGCTGCAATGCTACGAGGGACTCGACGAAGCCAAGGCCCTCTACGAATGGGAATACAGCAAGCAGCTCCTTTATACCCAGATCCTCAAGGATAAGGTTTCGGAAACCCTGGCCGGGGTCCAGAGCCTGAGTGAGGCTGCAGAGCGGGTGGGCGCAGAGGATTCGGTCTTCTTTTCGAATCGATTCATCGTTCCGCGGCCCCTGATGCGGGCGATCACCGCGGAGGAGACGACACTTCTGCTGATCGATGAAGTGGATAAGTCGGATCCCGAATTCGAAGCTTTCCTGCTCGAAATCCTCTCCGATTTCCAGGTGACGATTCCCGAAATCGGCACCATCGAGGCCAAGAGCCAGCCCCTGGTCTTCCTGACTTCGAATGATGCTCGAGAGATGAGCGACGCGCTGAAACGGCGCTGCCTCCATCTCTGGATCGACTATCCGAGCGAGGAATTGGAGCTTCGCATCCTCGACGCCAAGGTTCCCGACATTGGGAAGCAACTCGCCGAAGAAGTCGTCGACCTGATGCAGAAAATCCGCTCCCTGGATTTGAAGAAGACACCCTCCATCAGCGAGACTCTCGACTGGGCCCGGGCCCTGATGGCGTTGAATGCCGACACGATCGAGGAAGAGATCATCAGCGACACTCTGAACGTGATTCTCAAATACGAGGGCGATGTCGCGAAGGCGCAGAACGAACTCTCGAAGCTGATTGAGAAGAAACTCCCGCCCAGTCCGGAGCCCCAAAAAGAATCCGATCCCGAGCCAGCAAAGAAAGGCATTCTGCACTGACCATGCAGAAGAAGATCATCGAATTCACGAATCTCCTCCGCAAGAGTGGCATCCGCGTTTCGGTTGCCGAGGGGATCGATGCTTTTCGGGCATTGGATGAACTGCCGATCGAGGATCGGGAGAATTTCAAGGACGGCCTGCGGGCAACGATGGTCAAGCGGGGCGATGAGATCGCCACCTTCAACGAACTCTTCGATCTCTACTGGTCGGGATTCTACGATTCCCTGAAGGAATCGTTCGGGAATTTAGGCTCCCAGATGGGAGAGATGGGAGTCGACCTCGAGGCTCTGATGGCCCAGTTGGCCGAGATGATGCAGGCGATGGATGGCGAGATGGATCTGGGGGAACTCGCCAAGGCCCTGCTGACTCAGGATCTTTCGACGCTCGAGAATATGATCCGGGCCGCTGCGGAAGAGGGTGGGACGGATCGCATCGAAAACATGCTTCAGGTGGGCTTCTTCAGTCGCCGCACGAATGAACAATTGGATCTCGATGGAGCGGGCGGGGAACTCGAAGAACTTGCGGCACGCCTCGAGGAAATGGGCATGGGCAGCGAGGATGTCGAAGCCTTCCGGAAACTGATCCAGAAATTGCTGGAGGGAATGCGCCGCTCCGTCAAGAATTTCGTGGAGCGCGAGCTCCAGACCCGCAATCACGACTATATGGAGAAGTTCCGAAAGGAGATGCTCCAGGAGAAGAGTTTCTACCATCTCACCGAGGAAGAGATCGCTCGCATGCGGGAAGTCGTCAACCGACTTGCACAGCGAATCAAGAATGTGCTGTCCATCCGGAAGAAGCGCATCAAGCGTGGAAAACTCGATCTCCATCAGACCCTTCGCAGGAATATGGCCCGGGGCGGAATTCCCTTCGAGGTGATCTATAAACATCGTCGCAAGGATCGGCCGAAACTGGTGATCCTCTGCGACGTTTCCTCCTCGGTCGCCAATGTTTCGCGTTTCATGCTGCAATTCATGTACGGACTGCAGGAGGCCTTCACTAAAATTCGTTCCTTCGTCTTCGTATCGGACCTTGGAGACGTCACGCCCGTATTCAAGGAGCGGGATATCAACAATGCGATCGAAAGTGCTCTCGACGGTGGCGGCGTCATCAACGTATATACCCGCTCAAACTTTGGGCACGCCTTCCATGATTTCTGGAAGAGCCATCTCTCGTCGATCGATAATAAAACCACAGTTCTCGTGCTTGGAGACGCCCGGAACAACTACAACGACCCGCGGGCATGGTGTCTCCGGGATATCCATAACAAGGCCAAGAATGTGGTCTGGCTCAATCCAGAGAGCCCGAGCGCCTGGGGCTTTGGCGATAGTGTGATGGATCGCTACGCACCTTATTGTGATCGGGTCGAGGAATGCCGGAACCTGCGACAATTGTCCAAGATCGTCGACCAGATATTGCTCTAGAACTTCGGGTTCGTTCGTGAGGAGTCAACGCGTCCTCGCGCCCCCGGAATTGAAAAGTACCGCCAAGACCGTAGTTTTTGCCTTAGAATGAAGTATTCCGCCAACAGGCCCGCGGCCGAGAATGTGGATTATCCGCTGAGGAGTAGAGGAGAAAATGCCCGGACAGAGTGCGCCCATGAGCGGTGCGGAAATCAGGAAGATACTCGCGAGTCGTGAAATCCGGCACGTGGTGGTCTTAGGTGCGAATGGCACGATGGGATACGGCAGTGCGGCCCTCTTTACACAGGCCGTGCCGCGCGTGACGTTCCTGGCACGTACGAAGGAGAAGGCCGAGGAGGGGCTTCAGGGGGCCATCAAGCAGGTTCGCTCACCAACGGTCGCGTCGAGGGCCGCAGTCGGGGATTACGATAGCGACCTGGAAACGGCGCTTGCCGATGCCGATATCGTCTTCGAGGCATTGACCGAGGATCTCGAGATCAAGCAGGAGATGTTCGACCGCGTCGAGAAATTCCGCAGGCAGGATTCAATTGTCGCGACCGTGACCTCGGGATTGTCCATCAACCAACTCGGCAGCGGCAGGAGCGAATCCTTTCGTCGTCATTTCATGGGCCTGCACTTCTTCAATCCCCCGAATGTGATCGTCGGGACCGAGTTGATCGCGGGCGCCGATACGGATGCGGCGCTGCTGGACTTCGTCGAGGCTTTTTCTCGCGCCAGGCTCGGGCGAGAGATCGTGAGAACTGCGGATACGCCGGCCTTCGCGGGGAATCGAGTCGGCTTCAAGGTGTTGAATGAAGCGGCGCAGTTGGCGTCGGAACTGGGGCCGGTGCTCGTGGATCGTCTGGTGGGTCCCTATACGGGCCGAGCGCTGACCCCCCTCGCCACGATCGATCTCGTCGGATGGGATATTCATCGGGCGATCGTGGACAATGTCTACGCCAATTCTTCCGATGAAGCCCATGCGACGCTAGAACTCCCGGACTATATGGCCGGACTGATGGCGGATGGCGTTCTCGGAAACAAAACGGGTGGCGGATTTTTCAAGAAGGATGGCAAGACCCGACTCGCGCTGAATCCGGCGAACGGAGACTACAGCCCGGAGTCGGAAATCGAGTTGCCCGATCTGTCCTATATCGATGATATCTCCAAGATGCATTCCCAGGGCCGCTATCGCGAGGGAATGGCGACTTTCCTGGCCGCCGCCGGGGAGGAGGCCGCGATCGCGCGGAAGATCGTCGCCGGATATATCGCCTACGCGTTCCAGCGCGCAGGCGAGGTCACCGGGACCATCACAGGAATCGACATGATCATGGGGGCGGGTTTCAACTGGGCCCCGCCGAGCGTGCTGGTGGATACGATGGGATTGGGGCCCGCGATCGGGATGATTGAAGAGGCCGGCCTCGATGTGCCCCGAATCCTCGCCGAGAGAGCCGCTCAATCGGATCCGGAAGCCTTCTTCCAGAACAAAACGGTCAACGTGGGCAAGTACTTCGTCGCAGCCTGAGGCTGGACTTTCTTTTTAACGCTCCGACTCTGCGGGAGAATCCAATGAGCGACTCTGAAGTTTATGTATTGGGCGGGTATCAGACCGACTTTGCACGCAACTGGACGAAGGAGAACAAGCATTTCTCGGCCCTGATGCGGGAGGGCGTGCTCGGAGCCCTGGAGCGCTGTGGCATTGCTCCTGAGGAAGTCGAGAGTGCACATGTCGGGAATTTTGCCGCTGAGCTCTACTGCATGCAGGGACATCTTGGCGCCTTCTTCACCGAGGTCGACCCGGCCTTCAGCGGCCTGCCGACGGGTCGCCACGAGGCGGCTTGCGCGTCTGGGAGCATTGCCCTGCTGGCCGCCTCGGCGGAAATCGAGGCGGGACGCTATGACCTCCAGGCCGTGGTCGGCATCGAGCAGATGAAGACGGTTTCGGCTTCCGTGGGGGGCGACTACCTGGGAACGGCGGCCTGGTATCACCAGGAGGCCGAAGGCATCGAGTTCCCCTTTCCGAAACTATTCGGCCGACTCGGCGATGAATACGATCGCCGCTACGGACTCAATGATGAGCATCTGGCCGAAATCAGCCGACTCAACTACGACAACGCCAAGCTGAATCCCAACGCGCAGACGCGGACCTGGTATATGAACAAGGAACAGGCACTCTGTCGAACGGATGACAATCCCAGCATCGGGGGAAGAATCCGAATCGCCGACGCCTCCCAGGTGACGGATGGAGCCGTCTGCGTCTTTCTCGCATCAAGGACTTATGCGGAGAAATACGCGCGGGGGATGGGCGTGAATCTATCCTCGATTCCGCGGATCAAGGGGTGGGGACACAATACGGCGCGGCTTCGTTTCGAGGATAAAGTGGCCGAGAGTGAGGGGGATCGCTTCGTCCTCCCCCACGTTCGCAGCACGATCACCAACGCCTGGCAGCGGGCGGGGATCGAGGATGTGAACGGGATCGATGCTGTCGAAACCCATGATTGCTTCACGACCTCGGAATATATGGCGATCGACCATTTCGGCATGACCGAGCCGGGGGAGAGTTGGAAGGCCATTGAAGAGGGCTGGCTGGAAATCGACGGCAAGCACCCGATCAATCCCAGCGGTGGTTTGATCGGTGCGGGGCATCCCGTAGGGGCAACCGGTGTGCGCCAACTTCTGGACGGCTATCTCCAGGTGACGGGAGAGGCTGGTGCCTATCAGGTCGAGGGGGCCCGCAACGTCCAGACGCTGAATATCGGCGGCAGCGGCACGACCAGCGTGAGCTTCATCGTGGGTGTCGACGCCTAGACGATCCGGAACTGGGTCCAGTGATCTTCCTCGGCCCCGCTGCGGGGCGGGGCCAGGGGCGCGATGCTCCGTTCATCGAGAGCCATCGCTTCGCCCGGAGGAAAGCCTCCCGACGCAAAACGCCCCGTCGAGGGATCCGACGAGGCGTCACAGGAGGAGGGCGGTGGACTCATTTTGGGGGGTGAGAGGTTGGTCATTTCCGGGGAAATTGACCAATCCACCGCCGCTCCGGAACCTGTTTCTCTTTTTTCACTTCTCTTTTGCCGATCTCATGAGACCGGCGCTGCATTCGATGGATGCGACTCGTGGGCCGGCAGAATCATCCGGCTTTCGCGACTTTCTGTTGGTTCTTTCTCTGGGCCTTGGTGTGGGCTCTTGCTTGGCTGTAACCAGTCATGCTGGGCCGAGATGTCTTGCTGGAAAGGCTCGTCAGCGACTGGAATACCGATTATGGCGAGAACTGCCAGAATGTCAATCTGCTAATCAAACCTCGTTCGATTTAATTTGCAATGGCTTTAAAAACAACGGGTTAAGGAGTTATTTAGACCTTCAAGTTGAGCTTTCGGGCAGCTTTTGGCTCGACGGCTCGGGCGAGGCATCCGGGAAAAGCCGGGCGAGTGGCATCCGCTGGGGGGCGAGTCGAGCAGACACGGCTAGATTCAGACTGTCGCGGGCCAAGGAGGTGGCAATGACTGCCGCTGAGAGCTTTCACATCCGAACGTACGGTTGCCAGATGAATGTCCACGATTCGGACAAGTTGACCAACCTGCTCCATCACTCGGGCTGGCTGAACTCGGAAACCGCTGACGAAGCGGGTCTCTTGATCATCAACACCTGTTCGATCCGGGAGAAAGCCGAGAACCGTCTCTACAGCGATCTCGGAGCGCTTCGAGACTGGAAGGAGGCCGCCCCGGGTCGAATCCTCGGGGTGGGGGGCTGCGTCGCCCAGCAGGTCGGAGACGCGCTTCTCAGGCGCTTCTCCCACCTCGATTTCGTCTTCGGTACCCACAACCTGAAACTCGTGCCCTCGATGGTGGATTCGGCGAGTCGCGGGCAGCGCACGTCTGAAGTCGAAGAGAATCGCTCGCTGGCCCGTTTTGATCTCCCCGAGCGGCATCCCGAATTGGCTGCCGACAGGGCGGGCGCCGCCTTCGTCACCGTGATGGAGGGCTGCGACATGTTCTGCAGTTTCTGCATCGTGCCCAGGACTCGGGGGCGGGAAATCAGCCGACCGGCGGAGTCGATCCTGAGGGAGGCCCGGCGCCTCGCCGAGGAGGGAATTTGCGAGATCACCCTGCTGGGTCAAACGGTCAACGCCTATGGGCGCCACGATCGGCGGAGGGCTGGTGGCTCACCCTCCGGGGGGGCGGGTTTTGCGGAACTCCTCGCGGAGTTGGATTCGATTCCCGGCATTCGGCGGATTCGATATACGAGTCCGCATCCGCTCTTCTTTGACGCATCGTTGATCCAGGCCCATGCCTCGTTGAAGAGCCTCTGCCCCCACGTGCATCTTCCCGTTCAGAGCGGATCGAATCGAATCCTCGAAGCCATGCGAAGGCGCTATCGCCGGGAGCAGTACCTCGAGATCGTGCGCGATCTGCGAGCGGCTGTCCCGCAGATCGCGTTGACGACGGATCTGATCGTGGGATTTCCCGGCGAGAGGCGAGAGGATTTCCAGGCCACGCTGGATCTGGTTAGAGAAGTGGGATTCGTGGACCATTACGGCTTCAAATACTCGCCGAGGCCGGATACCACAGCGATCCGAATGGGGGATCCGGTTGCTCCCGAGGAAGCCCAGGAACGGCTGCAGGAACTGCAGGGCCTCCAGCGAGAGCTCAGCCTGGCCCATCATCGCAGCCGGGTGGGCGGTTGGACCGAGGTGCTGGTTGAGGGCCAGAGCCGAGCCGGCCACGGGCAGTTCCGCGGACGGGACCCTTCCCACCGTCTCGTGAACCTCGCAGCCGATGAGGAGAAGCCGGTGGAGCCGATTTCTGCCGGGCAGATCCGAAGTGTCGAATTGGTCGAGGCCACCCCCCATTCGCTGATCGGAATCGTTCGCGCCTGAGTCGTTAGAGCCGAGGGATGAAAATCGGAGCGGGGCTCCGTCGGATCCCGATCTGACGCCGCCGGGTTCCAGGGGAGGCTCGCGGGAAGTTCGCTCTGCCCAATCCCCGGCGGGCGGGAGGGGCAAACCCGGGCGGACTTCGGATCAATCCACGTCGACTTGGTTGACCGCCAGGGATGCTCCGATTATCCTCGCGCGAATCGGAGGCGGATCGGCGATCGCCCGCATTTCTCAACTCCGTCATCCCTGGGGGATGACCCATAGGGAGGGTTCGAGCCAGTGAGTGAAAGCGAATCCAGATTCCGGAGGCCGGAAGCGGAGATTCGGGAGGCTCTCACCTTCGACGATGTTCTGCTGGTGCCGGGCGCGTCGGAAGTATTGCCGGGAGAGGTCGAATTGCGGACGCGTCTGACGCGGGAGATCTCGCTCGACAGCCCCTTGTTGTCCGCGGCGATGGATACGGTCACCGAGCATGAAACCGCGATTTGCATGGCCCAGAACGGCGGCCTCGGGGTGATCCACAAGAATATGCCAGGGCCCGCCCAGGCGGCCGAGATCGACAAGGTGAAACGCTCGGAATCGGGCATGATCGTGGATCCGATCACCATGGAACCCGAACAGCGGATCTACGAGGCCCTGGAGGTGATGGAGCGCTTCAATATTTCCGGCGTTCCCGTTACCCGCAACGGCAAGGCGGTCGGCATCCTGACGAATCGCGATCTGCGCTTCGTGAAGGATCATTCGGCCGAAATTTCCATGGTGATGACCCGTGAGAACCTCGTCACGGTACCCCCGGGTACGACGATGGAGCGTGCCAAGGAACTGCTGCATCGCTACCGGATTGAGAAGCTGCTGGTCGTCGACGAGAAGGGAACGCTTCGAGGTCTCATCACGATCAAGGATATCGAGAAGACCGAACGCTTTCCGGATGCCTGCAAGGATAGCCTCGGCCGCCTGCGCTGTGGGGCCGCGGTGGGTGTCGGCGAGGACCGCCTCGAACGCACCCAGGCCCTGGTAGCGGCCGGCGTGGACGTGGTCGTGGTCGATACGGCCCACGGTCATTCGAAGATGGTGCTCGAGGCGATTGAGGAATTGACCCGTACCTTCGCGGACGTTCCGGTGATCGGCGGGAATGTCGCGACCGCCGAGGGTGCGGAGGCGCTGATCAAGGCCGGGGTCTCGGCGGTCAAGGTCGGCGTCGGCCCGGGTTCGATCTGTACCACGCGCGTGGTCGCCGGGGTCGGGATGCCACAATTCACGGCAATTCGGGAGGCCGCTGAAGCGGCGAAGCGCCACGACATTCCGGTGATCTCGGACGGTGGGATCAAGTATTCGGGGGATGTCGTGAAGGGCTTGGCGGCGGGAGCCTCCGCGATCATGATCGGATCCCTTTTTGCCGGCACCGACGAGGCTCCCGGTGAGGTCGTCCTCTTCCAGGGGCGCTCCTACAAGGTCTACCGGGGCATGGGATCCATAGGCGCGATGACCCAGGGCAGTCGTGATCGATATTTCCAGTCGAACGTGGAGGCGCCCAAGCTGGTACCCGAAGGAATCGAGGGCCGAGTTCCCTACCGGGGCAGTTTGTCGAGCAGCATCCATCAACTCCACGGCGGGCTGCGCGCCGGCATGGGCTATTGCGGTGCGGGTAGCCTGGCGGAGTTGCGCGCCAAGAGCCGTTTCGTTCGGGTCTCCTCCTCGGGGCTCAGTGAGGGTCACGTCCACGACGTGATCGTCACCAAGGAGGCGCCGAATTATCGCATCGAGTAACGCCTGGCCCCTGGGCGTCGCAGCTCCGAAGGGGGCGGGACGGAAACGGCGCATCGACTACACTATTGCTGCGGCTCCCCCCCTAGCTGACGAAGATTTCAGGCCTTCCCTCCGACCTTTCCACGCTCACTGGGAGCGCGGAAATGCGGGCAGGAGGCATCGGCTCCGCGTTTCTCGGAGTCATTCGCGAGGAGTGCCGGCCCCCCATGACACCGCCTGATTCCAATCAGAGCCGTATCCTGATTCTGGACTTCGGTTCGCAATATACGCAGTTGATTGCGAGGCGGGTTCGTGAATTCCATATCTATTGCGAGATTCACCCCGGCGATATGGCCTTGGATGCGCTGAAGGATTTTGATCCGGGAGGGATCGTGCTCTCCGGCGGGCCCTCGAGCGTACTCGAGGAGGGTTCCCCGGATGTCGACCCCGGAATCTTCGAATTGGGCATTCCCATCCTCGGCATCTGCTACGGGCTTCAACTGCTGGTCCTGCGACTGGGCGGAGAGGTGGAGGCGGCGGAAGATCGCGAATACGGACGCGCCCATCTGAAGATCGAGAGGGATGACGCCCTCTTCGGGGGGCTCGATCGCGAGAGCGAACACGTGGTCTGGATGAGTCATGGCGATCGCGTGCTGGCCCTCCCGCCGGGTTTCGAGGTCATTGCGAGCAGCGGCCATTCCCCCTTCGCGGCCGTTCGCCATGGCGACGCGGCCATTTGGGGCCTGCAATTCCATCCCGAGGTGATTCACACGGAATGCGGTGCCCGGATCCTGGAAAATTTCCTGATCGAGATTTGCGGCAGCCGGCAGGATTGGACGATGGACGCCTTCATCGAGGAATCGATCGAAGCGATCCGAAAGCAGGTGGGAGACTCCCGCGTGATCTGCGGATTGTCCGGGGGCGTGGATTCCTCCGTGGCCGCGGCCCTCGTGCATCGTGCCGTGGGCGAGCAGTTGACCTGTATTTTCGTCGACCATGGATTGATGCGTGAGAATGAAGGCATCGAGGTCGAGGAGATCTTTCGTGAATCCCTGGGCATCGAACTCGTTTCGGTGGATGCAAGCGACGCCTTTCTGAGGGCTCTGGAGGGGGTGTCGGATCCGGAGAAGAAGAGGCGCATCATCGGTGGACTCTTCATCGAGGTCTTCGAGAAGGAAGCTGCTCGCCTCGGGGATGCCTCTTTCCTGGTCCAGGGAACTCTCTACCCGGACGTGATTGAAAGCGTTTCGGTGAAGGGCGCATCCGTCACGATCAAGACCCACCATAACGTGGGGGGGCTCCCGGAGGATATGAAGCTCAAACTCGTCGAACCCCTGCGCGAGCTCTTCAAGGACGAGGTTCGGGCGTTGGGGAGAGCCCTTGGACTGCCCGAGCGGGCCGTGGGGCGCCATCCCTTTCCGGGCCCGGGACTGGCGATTCGCATCATGGGCGACGTGAATCCGGAACGCTTGAATGCGCTTCGGCGGGCCGACGCCATCATGACCGAGGAAATTCGCAGGGCGGGATTATACGACGAGATCTGGCAGGCCCTGGTGGTCTTCCTGCCGGTGAATAGCGTCGGCGTGATGGGAGACGCTCGCACCTACGAGAACGCTGTGGCCATCCGCTGCGTCACCTCGATGGATGCGATGACGGCGGATTTTGCTCACATCCCCTGGGAAATCCTGGGTCGCATCTCCAGCCGCATCATTAACGAGGTGAAGGGGATCAACCGGGTCGTCTACGACATTTCCTCGAAGCCTCCCGCCACGATTGAGTGGGAATAGGCGCGTGCCAGCTCCCTTCGTCCATCTGCATCTGCATACCCAATATTCGCTTCTTGACGGCGCCATCAAGCACAATCCCCTCTTCCAACGCGCACGAGAATTGAATATGCCGGCCGTCGCGCAGACGGATCACGGCAACTTATTCGGGAGCATCGAGTTCTACGAAAAAGCCCGCGCCAACGGGGTCAAGCCGATCATCGGCTGCGAGGTCTATTTCGCCGGGGGCTCGCGTTTTGATCGGGAAAGGCGCGAAGCCGAAGCCGGGGGCTTCGATCCAATCAATCACCTGCTCTTGCTGGCGATGGACTCCCAGGGTTACGAAAACCTGATGTACCTGGTCTCCAAGGCCTACCTCGAGGGCTTCTACTACAAGCCGAGGATCGATTGGGAACTGCTGCAACAACGCCATGAGGGCCTGATCTGCACCTCCGGCTGCCTCTCGGCTCCCGTGCCGAGGGCGATTACTCAGGGCAATTTCGAGCGGGCGTGGACGGCGGCAGAACGCTTCGGAAAACTCTTCGGAGACCGCTACTACCTCGAGATGCAGCGTCACGGCATTGCCGATCAGGAGACGGTAAACGAGGAACTCGTCAAGATGAGCCTGGACCTGGGAATCCCCCTGGTGGCAACGAATGACGCCCACTATCTGGAGGAAAGCGACCACAGCCATCACGACGCTCTGCTCTGCATTGGAACGGCCGCCAATCTCTCGGATGAGAAGCGCTTTCGTTTCGACGGCCGAGGCTTCTTCGTCAAGGACGGCGACGCGATGCGGGAAGTCTTTCACGACCATCCCGAGGCGGTCGAAAACACCCTCCAGATCGCGGAACGCTGTGATCTGGAGATCCCGATGGGTACCTATCATATGCCCGAATATCAGGTGCCCGCCGGCCAGAACCTCGAGGAAGTGATGGCCGCGCAGGCCTGGCAGGGCCTGCGCGTGAAGATGGGACTCGAGTCCGACGCGCCCTTCGAAGGCGAAGAGCACGCACGCTATGCCGAGCGTATGCAATATGAACTCGACGTCATCAACCAGATGGGCTTCCCGGGTTATTTCCTGATCGTCGCGGACTTCATCAATTACGCGAAGCGCAACAAGATCCCGGTGGGCCCGGGCCGGGGAAGTTCGGCGGGCAGCCTGGTCGCCTACGGGATGAACATCACCGATGTGGACCCGATGGAATTCGACATCCTCTTCGAGAGGTTCCTGAATCCGGAGCGGATATCGATGCCCGATATCGATGTCGACTTCTGCATGCGAGGGCGCGACCAGGTCATTCGATACGTGGCCGAAAAATACGATCAGAGCGGCGAAGGGGAACACGATGGGATGAAGGTGGCCCAGATCGTGACCTTCGGAACGCTTCAGGCAAGGGCTGCCATTCGGGATGTCGGCCGGGTGATGGGGTTGAGTTTCGCGGATGTCGATCGGATTGCGAAACTGATTCCGGAACAACTCGGGATTTCTCTCGAGCAGGCGGTCGAACAATCCCCGGAATTGCGCTCCCGGATCGCCTCGGAAGCACAGGTTGCGGATCTGATCGAGACGGCCCGGAACCTCGAGGGTCTCACCCGTCACGCTTCGAAACACGCGGCCGGCGTGGTGATCGGAACGCGACCCCTGATCGAGATGGTGCCCCTCTATCGGGATCCGAAATCCGGCGACATCATGTCGCAATACAGCATGAAATGCGTCGAGTCCGTGGGGTTGATCAAATTCGACTTCCTCGGATTGAAGACCCTCACCCTGATGGCGGATGCGGAGGTCATGATCCGACGCAAGCCGGGTTTCGAGGACTTCGAATTGGCGAGCGTCTCGAAAGATGATGAGGCCAGCTACGATCTGCTCTGTCGCGGAGATACGCTGGGGGTCTTCCAGGTCGAATCCCAGGGCATGACAGACCTGATCCTGCGCGTGAAGCCGCGGGACTTTCGCGACCTGATCGTACTCGTGGCCCTCTACCGCCCCGGCCCCCTGCAGTCGGGAATGGTGGATGATTTCGTGGCTCGGAAAACGGGCATGACGGCCGAGACCCCCGTCCATTCGAGCATCGCCGACCTGACGGCGGAGACGCGAGGGGTCATCGTCTACCAGGATCAAGTGCTTCAGATCGCACAGCGAATGGCCGGCTATAGCCTGGGAGAAGCCGACCTGCTGCGCCGTGCGATGGGCAAGAAGAAGCCCGAGGAGATGCAGAAACAGCGCAGTCGCTTCGTCGAGGGCTGCGTGAAGAATGATATTCCGGAGACAGAAGCCGCCGAGGTCTTCGATCTGATCGTCGAGTTCGCGGGCTACGGCTTCCCGAAGGCGCATTCAACGGCCTATGCCTTCGTCACCTATCAGACCGCCTACCTGAAGGCAAATCACCGAGCGGAATTCCTGGCGGCGCTCCTCACCATCGAGTCGGTCAACCACGACAAACTCTCGCGCTATATCGGTCATATTCGCGAGGGTGGCATGGAGATATCACCTCCCGACATCAATCGATCGCTGCGGGATTTTGGAGTCGTGGAGGGTGGGATTCGCTTCGGCTTTGCGGGCATCAAGAACGTAGGGGCCGCGGCGATCGAGTCGATTCTCGAATCTCGGGAAAGCGAGGGGGACTTTCGGAGTCTCTTCGACTTCACGCGGAGAATCGACAGCCGCAAGACAAATCGGAAGGTGATCGAATCCCTGGTGAAGTGCGGAGCCTTTGATGCCCTGCATTCGAATCGCGCGGCGACCTGGGCGAGCATCGAGATCGCCATGGCGCGCGCCTCCTCGGACCAGCGAGATCGAGCGCTGGGACAGGAAAATCTATTCGGCGGCAAAGAGGATGGCGATTGGAGCGAGGGACTCGAATTGATCGAGGTTCCCGCGTGGAGCGATCGGGAGCGATTGGCCTACGAGAAGGAACTCCTCGGTTTCTACGTGAGCGGTCACCCCCTGGCAGAGGTGGCTGGCGATCTCTCGCGCTACACGGACTGTACCTCCGGCTCCGCGACCGGTCGCGGAGGCCGCGAGGTGCGCATCGGCGGACTGCTGACCGGCCTGCGCGAAACGAGAACCAAGCGGGGACAGCGCATGGGGTTTGCAACCCTCGAAGATCTGGAGGGTTCCTTCGAGTTGGTGATCTTCTCGGAGCCCTTCAACCTGCACGTGGAATTGCTTCGCTCTGCCGCCGATGGGGGCGATCAGGATATGGGCCCCATTCCCCTGCTGGTTGCAGGTACCCTTGAGGAGGGAGATCCTCCGAAGTTGCTGGTGCGGGATATCATGCGCCTCGATGAGGGCGAGAAGCGCCTGACCGCAAACCTGCGCCTGCGCATCCTCGATTCGGATCTGAACTCGGACCGAATCCAGGGGCTGAAGAACGTGATGCTCGAGCATCCCGGCGAGTGCTCGGTTTTTCTTCATATCACCATCCCGGGTGAGAGCGAGACGGTTGTCTCCGTCGGAGCAATTCGCGGGGTGGAGGCGAGCGACGGCCTGCAGAAGGATATCGATGCGCTCTTCGGCCGGCCGATCTCGGAACGGAGCCTATGAGGATCTCCCGCGCGTGGGCGCGGAAGCCATGGGCCCTGCTCGGCATCTTGCTGATCGCGATGCTGGTCCCCGGGCGGGCGGTGCGGGGGGAAGTTCGAATCCTCGAGGTGGTCGGAGCCATTCCGATTCGCGTCGATTCCCGGCGCGACGCGATGGCGAAGGAGGCCGCCGTCCAGCAGGGACTCTGGGAGGGGGTATCCAGGGTTGCGGAATCCCTGATGGACTTGCGGGCCCCGTCTCCGCCGCCGGATCCGACTCCGCCCCCCTCTGAGGGGAGCGTGGATGCTCCGACATCCGCTTCGGGGACGGATTGGGAGACTCTTCTCTTCGCCGACGAAATGCCCGAGCTCTTCGGCCCCGAGGACAGGCGCGAGCGAGAGCGAGAGATGCGAAGTATCCAGAAGGCCCTTGGCGCAAAGATGGTCTCCTATACGAAGACTTTCAGGATCGTGGAGGACCAGGGGGAGCGCCCGGCACTCTTCACCCAGGATCCCGACGCGGCCACGGAATACGTTGTGGTGATGGAAGTCGAGGTCGAAGTGGAGAGGGTTCGAGACCGGCTCGAGGCCGCCGGATTGGTCGACCCCATCGAAGAATTGGATCTGAAGGGGATCGAGGTCGAGATCAGGGGGCTCTCCCACTACCGGGGCTATCGGGAACTGCTCGATCTCCTCGCCGACGAATCCGTGGGGGCGGTCGCCGTTTCTCCGCGCAATTTCTCGCCCCAACGGGCGACGATTCGGGTCGAGGGCGATTGGGGGAGCGATGAATTGCTGGCCCGGCTGCAGGCGACGGCGCCCGCCCATCTTTCCATCCTGGAGTTGAAGCCCGCCCTCGGCCGGATCCCCGACGGGAAGCGGAATTCGGTTCTGAGCGCCCCGCGCATCGTTCTGGCCGTCGAATGGGCCCCACCCTGGCCCGATACGGAGGCAATTCACTACGAATAATGGATGGACTCGACGCGAGGGCGCCCGGGCGGCGCCTGCGAAAGGTGCCATCGCGGCCGGCTTGCGCTCGGAGTCTGTCGAATTGACAGGCGATGCCAAAATCGGTAACTATTCCGCCTCCTTAGCTGAGACCGGGACCGCCTGCGGTGCCTCTCAGAGGAGATTCACTTCAGGCACGTAGCTCAGGGGCTAGAGCACCACCTTGACACGGTGGGGGTCGGCGGTTCAAATCCGCCCGTGCCTACCACGAGCATCCGCTCCGTCTTCGTAAGCGGCGGCGGGGGAACGAATAGGCCAGAACAAGTAGCCATGACCCGCGCAGACCATGAGTAGCCAGATCACCGTCACCCTTCCCGACGGCAAGTGCCTGCAGTTGGCCAGCGGAGCGACCGTGCTCGGCGTGGCGGAGCAGATCGGGCCGGGCCTCGCGAAGGCGGCCCTGGCCGGCCGCATCGGGGGGCAACTCGTCGATCTACGCGTGCCCCTGGAAGAGGATGCGAGCCTCGAAATCGTGACTTCCCGGGATCCGGAGGGCGCCGAGATCATTCGCCATTCCGCGGAGCACGTGATGGCGGATGCGGTCAAGCGCCTCTTTCCCGACGCCCAGGTGGACGCTGGACGCGCGGACCATGCGGAGAAATTTCAATACGATTTTCGGGTCGCGGAGCCCTTCAGCAACGAGGATCTGGAACGGATCGACAAGGAGATGAAGAGCATCATCGCTGAGGATGCCGCCTTCGAACGCCAGGTGGTGAGCCGAGAGGAGGCCCGCCAGATTTTTGGCGACCTGGGCGAAGAACTCAAACTCTTGCGCCTCGACGACATACCCGAGGGCGAAGCGATCAGTCTCTTTCGCCACGGCGCTTTCGTCGATCTATGCCGCGGTCCCCATGTGCAGCACGCCGCCCAGATCGGGGCCTCCACGCTATTGGAGGTATCGGGGACCTATTTCCGGGGGCAGGAGAGCGGCCCCAAGCTGCAGCGAATCTACGGCACGGCCTTCCCGAACAAGAAGGAACTCAAGGCCTATCTCAAGCGCGTGGAGGAGGCCCGCAAGCGTGATCATCGACGGGTGGGGACGGAACTCGGCCTCTTTCTCCTCGAGCCGACGCTGTCTCCCGGATCCCCCTTCTACCTTCCGAAAGGGGTCGCCCTCTACAACGTGCTCTGCGACTACATACGGGATCTCTACCCGAAATATGGCTATCAGGAAGTCATCACTCCCCAGCTCTTTCGCTCGGAACTCTTCAAGAGATCCGGGCATTATGAAAAATTCCACGACGATATGTATTGGTTCAGTGGCTCCGATGACGAAGAGGAGTTGGGCGTCAAGGCGATGAACTGCCCCGGCCACTGCCACCTCTTCTCGACCAGCAGGCGTTCCTATCGCGAGTTGCCCATTCGCTGGGCTGAATTCTCCCGCCTGCATCGAAACGAGCGCAGTGGGACCCTGACGGGACTGACCCGGGTGCGGACCTTTGCCCAGGACGACGCCCATATCTATTGCACCCCGGAGCAGGTGGCGGGCGAGGTCAATTCCTTCTTCGAGATGGTCGCCGAGGTCTACGGGAAGTTGGGCCTCGAGGGCGTGGAAATGGCGGTATCCACCCGCCCCGAGCAATTTCTCGGGGAGGCCGAGGACTGGGTGGTGGCCGAGAGGACCCTGGTCGAGGCCGTGGAGGGGGCGGGTTTCGAATGCCAGATCAAGGAGGGCGAGGCCGCCTTCTACGCCCCGAAAGTGGAGTGTGACTTCCGGGACGTTCTGGGCCGCAATTGGACCCTGGGCACGATCCAGATCGATATGGCCATGCCGGGCCGATTCGGACTCCGCTACGTGGGGGCTGATGGCGAGTACCATCAACCCGCTATGCTACACCGCGCAGTGCTTGGATCCCTGGAGCGCTTTATCGGCATTTATATCGAACATACGGGAGGAGATTTCCCCTTCTGGCTGTCGCCGCTTCAGGTGATCGTGCTTCCGATATCAGAAAAACAGGAGGCCTACGCGGAAGAGGTACGAAGAAAACTCGAAGAGGCGGGCCTGAGGGCGGCAGCCGACGATCGCAGTGAAACGCTGGGATTCAAGATTCGTGAAGCCGAAGCCCAGAAGATTCCGCTTTCCCTCGTCGTAGGGGAGCAGGAGGCGGCCAATGGAACGGTTTCGCCTCGCCTTCGCAAGTCGAAGCAGAAAATCGAGGCAATGAAGACAGACGCCATGGTGGCAAATCTCTCGGCCGCGAGCGCCGAGCGAAGGATGGGGCCCCTTTCATAGGCCCCGGGAGGAAAGCTGTATTTCTTCGAGATCGAGATCGAAATTCAGGATAG
This sequence comes from uncultured Spirochaetaceae bacterium, assembly GCA_964435795.1. Lineage (GTDB taxonomy): Bacteria > Myxococcota_A > UBA9160 > UBA9160 > UBA4427 > JAZXM01. The sequence goes on along the minus strand of CAYTAT010000037.1, from coordinate 2,900 downwards.
TTGCCCCGGAGCGGGACGCGACCCGGATCAATGAGCGCATCCGGGTGCGCGAAGTGATGGTGATCGGTGCTGACAGTCAACAATTGGGTGTCATGCCTCCCGAGGAGGCGTTGGTGCTCGCCCAGGAAGAGGGACTCGACCTGGTAGAAGTGGCTGCCAATTCTCGTCCACCCGTTTGCCGCATCATGGATTATGGGCGTTATAAATACGAACAGAAGAAGAAGGCTGGAAAGCCAGCCCACTCGGCGACGCTAAAAGAGATCAAACTGCGGCCGGGTACGGATCAGCACGACCTGAATTTCAAGCTCAACAAGGTGCGCGACTTCCTGATGGACGGTGACAAGGTCAAGGTGACCGTGATGTTTCGGGGCAGGGAGATGGTGCATAAGAATCGTGGCCAGATCCAACTCCAGGAGGTCATTCGACAGCTCGGGCCGATCGCGAAGACAGAAAATCCACCGCGGATGGAAGGCAGGTTTCTGTCGATGATCCTGGTAGGCGATCGGGAGGAAGTTGCGGATTTGAAGCGCCAGGAGGCTGTCCAGAAGGCAGCAGAGGACACCGAATCTTCGGCCGGGAAGTCCGCAGGCGACGATTCCGAAGAGAAGAGTTTGCAGGGGGCGGGTGAAGCTTCGACTGAGTCCGAGGAGACTCAGGCCCGGGAATGAAAACAAGATTGAAGATTTCACCGACCGAATGGTCGGTGGGATGGTGACTCCAGAGAGGAAAGATCATGCCCAAGATGAAATCCCATCGGGGATCGGCGAAGCGGTTCAGTCGGACGGGATCCGGAAAGATCAAGCGCCATAAGGCGAATAAGAGCCATATCCTGAGCCATATGACGACCAAGCGGAAGCGACAACTGCGCCAATCCACCGAAATCGACAAGGCGGATCGGGCACGGATCGAGAAGTTGCTTCCCTATCTCTGAGGAGGTCTATCTCTGAGAAGGTCTCGCTCTGAGGAGATCTCGGCCCCGGATGAAAGCCCGATGGCGTTGTCTTGCCAAAGGGGTGCGGGGAGGGATGGAAGCGCGGAAAGAAGAGAAGCAAGGGCGTTGAGAGGGAAGAAGGAATAGATTCGGCTTTGCCGAATGCGAATGCGTCCGGGATGGGCGAGAAGTGGATCGCGGACCGAGTGCGGCATTGGCCGCACCGAGCAGGGAAGGATACGAATGTCCAGGGTGAAGCGGGGAGTACCCGCACATAAGCGTAGGAATCGGGTGCTGAAGCGCGCCAAGGGCTACAGCGGAGGCCGAAGCAAGTTGGCATCGGTGGCGCGAGAGGCCGTCGAGAAGGCGGACGTCTATGCCTACCGGGGCCGCAAGCAACGAAAGAGGGAGTTCCGGGCCCTGTGGATCGCGCGCATCAACGCGGCGGTTCGGCTGCACAGCCTCTCCTATAGCCGATTCATGAATGGCCTCACGAAGGCGGGGGTGGAGATCGATCGAAAGGTGCTGGCCCAATTGGCGCTGGAGGATCCGAAGGCTTTCGATCGCCTGGTGGAAGTCGCGAAGGGGGCCGCTGCCTGAGCGCGGGCGGCGGGGCCATGATCCACGGGACGCGATTCCCTCTCAGGCACACTCGCCGAAGCGGGTGTTTTTGGGCCCATTCTTCCAGGAGGAGCTTTACCGCAGTCACAGAAACTTGAAATTTCTCTGCTTTTTCATAGACTTGGCTGCGTATAACGGGTTTGAACCCACTAGAATATTGCTGTAAAGGCAATCTCGTACGGATGCCAGGTGGTGGGGAGGCCGCATGACAAAGGCGGAGATCGTCGAGCAGATCTACGAGCGCGTTGGCTTTTCGAAGAAGGAAGCCGCTGAATTCGTCGAGAAGGTTTTCGACATCATCAAGGACACCCTCGCGGAGGGGGAGAAGGTCAAGATTTCCGGCTTCGGAAATTTCGTGGTTCGCCACAAGAATGCCCGCAAGGGTCGCAATCCCCAGACCGGTCAGGAGATTCTTCTCGAGGCCCGAAAGGTTCTGACCTTCAAGCCCAGCCTGGTCTTGAAGAATGTGCTGAACGAGGTCGAGGAAGAGGAGTCCGGCGACGAGCGGCCCGAAGAGAGATCCTTCTAGGCCTTTGCGTCCTGGCGACATCCCGCCCGGGCCTTGATGGATTGGCGGTGAGTTCGATCCACTCAGAGAGTTCGATACCAGAGCATACGCGGGAGGATCGATGGCTGGGCGCAAGGGGAGTTCGGGCGACTCGAAGAAGCGCGCTGCTGGCCGCAGCAAGAAGGAGACGGCTTCCGTCGCGGCGGAGACGAGTTCCGAGGCGGCGGGGGAGGGCAAGCTCTACTACCGCATTGGGGAAGTCTCGAAGCTGACCGATGTCAAGGCCCATGTTCTGCGATATTGGGAAACCGAGTTTCGCTGGATGGCGCCCCCTAAATCGCGTTCGAAGCAGCGTCTGTATCGCCAGAAGGACATCGAAACGATCCTGACGATCAAACGCCTGCTCTACGACGAGCGCTATACGATTGCCGGGGCCAAACAGCAATTGCGCGAACTCGGCATGAAGCGAGGCGCGGCCCGGGGCAAGAAGGCGGCGGTGAAGGCGGTTGCTTCGGGCGATCCCGTGGCGCCGAAGCGGAAGAAGAGGGCTGGCGGGACTCCTGAGAGTTTCGAAGAAAGTTATCGTCAGTTGCGAGTCGAGTTGCAGGAAATCCGCAGCCTGCTCTAGAACGTTTCATCGATTGGGCCCCGCGGCGAGAGCCATCGACAGCGGGCCCGGAGATGGCTAAACACAGTTTTTCGGGCCGTGGCGCAGCTTGGTAGCGCGCTTGACTGGGGGTCAAGAGGTCGCGGGTTCGAATCCCGCCGGCCCGACCAGGACACGTTCCTTCATTGTCGCCGGAGCGGGGCGGGCCCCGAGACCGGCGAGCGATCAACCGA
>CAYTAT010000036.1:0-50722 GCA_964435795.1 uncultured Spirochaetaceae bacterium | reverse complement strand
GCGCAAACCCGGGACGAATCGTTCGCCTGGAAGCGCCTCGTCTGGGTGTTGATCTCGATTGCCGCACTGATGCGCATCTCCAATGCGCTTCGCTACAAGCCGCGGCTGGGTTTCGATGCGGTCGAGAACCTGGAATATATCGGACTCCTGATGCTGTCCTGGGATCTCCCCGACCCCGAGGCCCGCTGGTCCACCTCCCATCCTCCCCTCTTCTACTACGCCTTCGCGGCCCTCGGGCGCATCCTGGGCTCGATCGACCAGGAAGTTCACCTCCTCGAGGCCATTCCCCTGCTCGGAGGAGCGGCGAGCCTGGCCACGGCATGGATGGCCCTGCTCATGGTGCGTCGCATCGATCCCGGCAATGAGATGCGAGCCCTGATCGCCCTCGGCGTCCTGCTCTTCCTGCCGGTCCAGATCTATATGGCCGCGATGGTGAACGAGGAGATCTTTGCGGCCTTTCTCGGAACCTCGGCCCTCTACATCGCACTCTTCCCACGACCGGAAAACGAGGCCGAGACGAGAAATCTCTTGGATGCGGGGACGGTGGGCCTGCTGGCCGGGCTGGCCTGGCTGACCAAGCTCTCGGGAGTATTGGTCGTGATCGCGATCGCCGGGACATGGCTCATCCAGGGCTGGAGGAAGAGGGAACTCCCCGCCGCAGCTCTGCACGTCACGGTCCTGGGCGGCGTCGCGCTTGCGGTCGGAGGCTGGTACTACCTCTACACTTTTTTCACTTACGGCTACCTCTACCCCCAGGACCTCCCCCTGCATGGACTGATGTTCGAGATGCCCCCGGGCGTGCGGGAAGTGAGCGACTATTTCCGGATTCCCCTGGCCACCTTCAGCGACCCCCAACTTCTCAACCAGGACCTGCTGCATTCGGTCTGGGGTTCCACCTACGTGACCCTCTATTTCGACGGGCACCGCCACTTCCTCCCGCATTCGGTGGGGGCCGGCCAGATGGGAAGTCTGCTTCTCGTTCTCGGCATCCTCCCCGTCAGCGCTTTCCTGGCGGGCGCTTATCGGGGCATTCGCCGCTGCCTGGCGGGTGACGATGGGCCGGATCTGCTGCTGCTGCTGCTGATCGCCCTGAGCCTTTTGGGCTACGTGGCCTTTACCTGGGGAAATCCGTGGTTTGTCACGCTCAAGAGCGGCTACCTGCTGGGCCTCTCACTGCCCTTCGCCTTCTACGCAAGCGAGGGACTCGGATCTTGGATCCGTCGGACTTCCCAAATCGGGAGGATGCTCGTCGGAATGGTGCTGATCGCGCTCGCATTGGGGGTCCTGCTGACTTTCAGTACCGACCTGGTCTTTGAGAAAGTCGATGGACCGGGGCTGCCGTGGCGATCCGTCGGGGAGATGCGGTCGCCTTGACGAAAGCGCGGCAAAGCGGAGATCGGCAGGAGATTCTCAAGTCGGAAATCTCCGGCAGTGCGAGGCGCGGCGGTCGATGCATCCCATGATGAAATTTCTTCGCGGGGCCGTGCCCTTCGCGGTCAGCGGCCTGCTGCTGGCATGGGTCATGCGCGACTACGATCTGCCCGGTCTCCTGTCACTGCTGACCCCCGGCGTAGCCGCAGTTTTTGGGCCGGCCCTGCTCCTCTTCCTCGGGATCAGCCTGCTCATCGAGGCGATCTGCCTGGTGGATGTCATCGCCCATACGCGACCTTTCCGGGACCTCGCGCTGGCCGCCCGCATCAAGGCGGCCAGCTATCCCCTGGGTATCCTCAACTACGCGTTGGGGGTGGGCGCGGTCGTGCTGCTGCTGCGGCGGCGGGTTGGCATGCGATTGGCCGACGCCACGGGAGCCGTCCTTTTGATCGGACTCTTCGACCTTGCGAGCCTGATCGCCCTGATCGCTCTGGCCGGGGCGTGGATGGGGGCAGAGACCCCGGGCCTGCGAGCGGGAATCATCCTTCTGGCCGGGGGGGGCATCGTGGCCGGCATCGCATTGCTGAGGGCACCCATTTCCCTCGGTCCCCTCGATCGACTGCGCGATCTCCAGGTTCTCCGCACCGCGCGCGACCTGCCCCTGCCCCTGCTGGCCCGCCTCGGCATCCTGCGCCTGCTCTTTGCCTGCAATTTCGTCGCCCTCGCCTGGGCGACCCTGATGGCCTTCGGAATCTCGTCCATCCCCCTGCTCTCCCTCATCGTCAACGTCTGCATCATGCTGCTGGTCGCGGCACTTCCGATCGCCGCGGCCGGTTTGGGAACGGGACAGATCGTCTTCGTCAGCCTCTTCTCGCCCTGGGGCGATCCCGAGGTGCTGCTCGCCGCCAGCTTGACGCTTTCCTTCGGCCTGATCGTGACCCGCGCCGGCATGGGAATCCTTTTCGCCGGGGAATACGCCGCCGAGGCGCTATCCGCACCCGCCGAAGACGAAGCGCAGAGTGAAGAGCCGGATCGCGGACGGGGCGAGGCGGAGGACGTCGGCGTGAAGGGGACGCCATGAGCCGAACCCTCTTTACCGGCGAGCGCCTCCACGAGGGGCAGGGACTCTTCGCCGTGGATCTCCTGCGCCATCGCGCCGCCTACGCGTATGCGATTGCCTTCGCGGATGCGTGGACGGACCCCCGGATTCTGGATCTGGGTTGTGGGACCGGTTACGGCACGACGCAACTCGCCGGGACGATGCCGCGAGTCTTTGCGATCGATCGCATCGCGCCAGATCCGGAAAATCGGCGCCCGAATGCGGAGTTCATCCGGGCGGATGCCCGAGCGCTTCCCCTGGCCCGGGAATCTTTCGATCTGGTCGTGAGTTTCCAGGTGATCGAGCACCTCGACCCACCGGACCCCTATCTGCGAACGATTTTCGACTGCCTGAAACCGGGGGGATCGGCGATCATCAGCACACCCAATCGCCTTGAATCCGATGGCGAGAATCCATTTCACGTGCATGAATACGAGTGCCAGGAACTCTCGACCCTACTCGAATCTCATTTCGACTCGGTCGATATGCTGGGGGTGGGCACGACCCCCGCCAGCAGCGCCTACTTCGAGGCGCGACTGCGCCGCATCCAGTCCATCGTTCGACTCGATCCCCTCGGCCTACGCCGCATCCTCCCGAGATCCCTGATCCACTGGCTCTTCGGACGCCTGGCCATTCTCGTCCGCCGCACGATCCCCGCGCGCGGGGGAAGCATCGAGATCGGGCCCCAGGATTTTCCAATCGGAAAAGCCAGCAGCGACTGCCTCGATCTGCTGGCCCTATGCCGGAAGCATGAGCAGCGGGGAGGCGAAGAGAAAGTCGCATCTCGCGGAAGGGAGCCCCGATGACGCAACCCGCTTCGAGCCGCGTTCCCAGCCCCTCCCGCCATCCCGAGATCGACTGGATCAAGGCCTTTTCGATCGTCACGGTTGTGTTGATCCACAGTTTGCCCGGCTTCATGGACGAGCCGTTTGCGAGCGAGGAATTGTGGCTCCAGGCCATGACGCGCTTCGCGGTACCCGGTTTTCTCTTTGCGTCGGGCTTCCTCTATGCCGCGGCAGCGGAAAAGGGCGCGGGATGGCGGGCGATCACCGGGCAGCGCCTGAAGCGTCTGCTCATCCCCTACCTGCTCTTCTCCCTCTTTGCCTTCGTGTACCCGATGCCGGGCTGGGGCGGGCGAACCTCGCTGCTGGATGAAGTGCTCTTCGGATCGGCCCTGGGTCCCTTCTGGGGCTCCCTGCTGGATGCCCTGCTCTTCGGATCGGCGCTCGGTCCCTATTACTACGTCTTCGTGATCTTCTGGTTTGTCCTGGCGACGCCCCTGATCTCGATGATCCCACGAGCCGTCCTGCCCCTGGCCGTCGCGCTCGCACTCGCGCTCAACTGGGGCTTCGAGTCCTTCCAGCTGGGAACGGAGTCCTTCTTCTGGTGGTTTCGCAATCCCCTGCACTGGCTGGCCCCCTTCTTGCTCGGCTGGACGGCTTCCCTCTACCGGGAGACGATCCGCGCCGCGTCGCGACGCCACCCCTCCACGTGGATCGCTGCGGCAGCGGGTCTCTGGGCGGCCGCGGCGGTCTATATCGCGATCGGATCCCCGGGTATGCTCATGAAGTTGGTGAGTTGGCTGGAGATCTACGCCAGCCTGGGGCTGATCTTCATCGTCTCGGCCGCATACCCGGCGGCCCCGCGCGCCGTGCTATGGCTGAGCGAAGCCTCCTACTCGATCTATCTGGGCCACCTCTTCTTCGTGGATGCATTGGTTCGCGCCATCCCCCGCGTACCCGGACTCTTCGATCCGCTCCGCCTGGGGGCCGTCTGGGCGGGGGGGGTTCTCGGTGCGGCGACGCTGGTCGCTTCGGCGCGGCTCATGCTGGGCGCACGACGCGCTCGGATCTGGCTCGGCTAGGCGGGGAGAACGACTCGATTCGTTTCGGGGATGGCTTGCCGATTCGGCGACTTCCCTGCCCTGCTCCGGCTCTCTTCGCGAAGCCTTGGCCCCTCCGTCAGCACCCGTCAACCGTGATCGGGAGGTAGCTTCGCGGCCTGGAGCCGCGCGCCCAGGGGGCCCCGGCGCACGAAGAAACGAAGTTCCTGGCCGTCGCGCAAGACGCGAATCGGAATCCAATCACCGCGGTCGTCGAGGGCGCTGAGGAGTCGCAGGGCCGAAGCGGTGAAGATTCTCTGGTCGTCATAGCTGAGCAATACGTCGCCGGCGCTGACTCCCGCAGCCGCGGCCGGGGAACTCTCCAGAAGTTCCGAAAAGATCACCCGATTGTGGCGACCCGATGCGAAGAGCATTGCGTCGTATCCCTCTTCTCCGAGATCGGCACGCAACTGGGAATCGATCCCGAAAGCCTTCGCCCCCGCGACCTCGGTCCACCCGGAGCCCCGCCTGGCCCGCTCGTTTTCGAGTTCGAGTTTGGCCAGCACATACTCCTCCCAGCGGGCCCGAATCCGCTCGACTTCGGAGGGAAGCAGCCCCGCCGCCTCGAGGGAGCCGGTGTCGAACCAGGGGCGAGCGGCCGGTGCATTCGCCAACGCCTCCGATTCGGATTCGGCGGCGGACGAAGTGGCGACGGATGCTGCCGAATCCCCGGAAGGCGTGGGGACGGGGGAACGGGGAGGCGAGGCCGCAGCCGATGCGGCGCCCGGAGCGTCGAGGCGCGACCGCAGGGCGGCGAATTCCCGCTGCAGGGCCTCGCGGATGGCCCTCTCGGCCTCGAATTGCTCGCGCATCCGCTCGAGGTCGGCCTTCAGGGCGGAAAGCGCCGCCGGCTCGGAAGCCTCCGGATGCGGCTCGGAATCCTTCCAAGGTGCCGTCACGAAAAGCATGAGGCCCACGAGTCCCGCCCCCAGGAGAGAGCCGATCAAGGCCGAAATCGGGTTTCGCATCAAGGAATCCACCCCCAGGACCCGGGATCGGGGGTCTCTGAATCAACTCTGGCATCCGGCATGAGTGGGGCTTCAGCCTAGCATCCGGCGACTCATCGACACCCACGCCCGGGACTGGCGCGAAGACCGGGCGGCGAGCCCCGACTGGGCCTCCGCTTCGGGGTCGGAATGCCAGAGGGGAGTCCGATGAACGCCCGACGCCGACATTCCCTATATAAAGGGGCATGGGGCCAAGCAATCGACGACGTCCGGGGGATGGGGGCGAAGCGCCCGCCGTGGCCTGGGGGGGAGCCGGCATTCTGGCCGTGCTCGCCCTGCTGGTTCAATGGCCCCTCCACGACCGCATGCTCGTCCCCATGGACGAGGGCCACCTGCTCCAAGCCGCGGATTCGATGCTGAGGGGAAGTCGGCTCTACGTCGATCTGCACACCGGCCTCTTCCCCGGCATCTACCTGGCCGCCAGCGGCCTGCTGGCCAGTTTCGGACGTGACGCCCTGGTTTTGCGTTGGGCCGCGGTCATCGTGAACATCGGGACGACGCTGGCGCTCTGGGCGGTGGCGAGACGCATGGTCGCACGGCATTGGGCTCCCCTCGCCCCGCTCCTCTATCTGGCACTCCTGGGCGTGGCCTTTCCCGTCCTCTCGATGTTCAACTACTCGACCCTGGCGGTTTTTTTTGGCCTGAGCGCGCTCTCTTTCCTACTCCGCTACCTGGAGGGGGGGAGATCTTTTGACGGCGCGCTGCTGGGCCTTTGCGTGGCCGCGGCGGTGCTCAGCAAGCAGAATTTCGGAGCCCTCAGCTTCGCGGCGCTGCTGATCGCATTGTTCTGGAATCGCCGCAACGGGGAACTCGCGACGCGCAGCGCAACGCGCATCCTGATGCCCATTGCGATCTCCGGTGGCGCCCTGACCGCGCTCGTTCTGATCTACTTCGCCCTGGAGGGATCCCTTTCCGCCCTCCTCGACTCCACGATCTTCTCCCTCGCGGGCTCGCAGTTGCGGGATTTCAACAACCCGATTCCTCCCCTCTTCGGCCCCCATCCCCAGGGTGACGGGCGCTTTCTCTTCCTCTACTTGCCACCGGCGCTCTTCAATGCGCTGATCCACGGGGAACCCTTCGTGGGCCTCGAGGTCACGCCAGCTCTGCGATCGTTGGCGATTCGAGCCAGTTACGGACTCCCGATCCTGGCCCTCGTATTGGCGCCGATTACGCTTTTCCTGACCCGGGAGCGGGATTTCGGCCCCCGCCGATCCGCCAGCCAGGCCGCTCTTCTCTTCGCCGTGATCTTCTTCCCGGGCATCTTCCCCTCGGCGATTTTTTCCCATCTGGCCTTCGTGCTGATTCCGACGCTGCTGCTCTTCGCCTATCTGGCCGATCGCATCGAGGGGATGCTGATGCGCCGCAACGCCCGACATTCGATTCTCTGCTGGAGGGCGGCGGTGGCGACCCTCGGCCTGGCGACGTGGGGGGTGGCGGCGGATAGCATGGTCTCGGTGGTACGCCTGCACGCCGAACCCCTCGGCCTCGACGGGGCGACGCTGAAGGTATCGATGCGAGAGCGCCAACTCTTTCGCGGGGCGGTGGATTTCATCGACGGCTGCGCAGATCCGGGAGAGCCGATCCTCGTCCTACCGGATATTCCCGCCGTCTACTTTCTGGCCAACCGCCCCAACCCTTCGCCCCACGACCTCGCGATTCCCGGACGCGTCGACGGGAATCTCATCGCCCGCCGAGCCGACGAAGAAGGGGTCCGCTGCGCGGTCTTCAACCCCCGCATCTACCCCGAGTTCCCGCCCTTCAAGCGACTCTTCCCGGGTCTGGCCCGCTACCTGGAAAAGCGCTTTGGCGTCGCAGAGATCATTCGTGGAGGCGATACGGAGTGGCTGGGAATGATCCGTCGCGGCCGGGAAGCGCCCGGAAAGCAGCCCGCGCCCGAAGCCGGGGCGTCGCGGCCCGGGGATCGCTTGTAGCGAGCCGAACCCGCTCATATACTCCGACGCGTGCCCGACCCCGACAGGCGAAATTCCGGAACAGGTCATCCGATCTGGCTCTACCTGGGAATCGTCGCTCTGGCGCTGGCCTTCGGCCTTCCCCTTTGCCGCCGGGCCATCATTCTCTCCGACGAGGGCTACCTCCTCCAGCAATCCCTCGATCTGCTGGAAGGCCGCGTTCTCTATCGGGATATGGACGCCTTCATCACGCCGGGAATGTGGTTCCTGCTGGCGGGAACCTTCGCCCTTTTCGGGCCGAGCGTCCTCGCATCCCGCGCCCTGATCCTCGTCGCCTACGTGGCATTGGCGCTGGTCGGATTTCGAATCGTGGCGGGGATGGCGGGGCGGGCATGGGGGCTGACGGCCGTCCTGGCCCTGCTGCTCTTTTCCGTCTGGGCTTTTCCCGCCTGGACACTCGCCTTCTACTCTCCGGTCTCGATTCTCTTCGCCCTCGCGGCGCTCGAAAGGCTGCTGGCCTGGCAGCGGAATCTGCGGCCCCAGAACCTCGCCTGGGTGGGCTTCCTGCTCGGACTCTCGATTCTCTTCAAACAGAATTACGGCGTATTTGCCAGTATCGCGGCGGCCCTCGGCTATCTCGCCGCCCGACTCGACGAGACGGGAATCACGAAGGGCCCGCTGCGGGAGTTCCCACGTGAAATCGGCTGGCTGGCCGCTGGCGGTCTGGCCGCCGGGCTGCCCTTCCTCGCTTATCTGATCGCCAGCGGTACGTTCCTCGATGCCTGGACGAGCCTGGTCGTCCACCCCTTCGAATTCGGAGGGCGCCACGACATCCCCTACGCGCCCCTCTCGGACCTCTGGCTTCCAAACCTCTACCAGAACTTCGTCGAAAAACTCACCTACCTCTCCTACGCATTTCTCCACACCCCCCCGATTCTATGGCTCCACCCGGCGCGCATCGTGCACCGGATGCATGCGCTTCTGTACTGGATCGCCCCGATGATCTTCGCATCGGGGATGATCCTCGCGCTCCTCTCGGGCAGGGCCCGGGGCAAGCGCATCGACGCCCCGCTCTTCAGCGTGATCGCTTTCGGGGGATTGATCTTTCTCGGCGTATTTCCGCGAGCGGACTTCAATCATCTCGTCAACGTCTACCAACCCGTACTGCTCGCCGGCGTGCTGTCCATCTGGCGCGGGCTGGCGTTGATCCCATCCCAACGCATCGCGATTCGGCGGGGCCTGGTCATCGTCGCGATCGCCCTCCCCCTCGCCTACGCGAGCGTGGCAATCTACTGGTACGCAATGCTCGTGGAGCGACTCGACACCCCGATCGACGAAGCGAGGGGCGGGGTTCTGGTCAGTGCACGCGAAGCGGCGGAGATCGGCTACCAATTGCAGACGATCCACTCGAAAACCCGGGACGGCGAAGCCCTGCTGACCCTGCCCGATCTCGCGATGCTCAATTTCCTCGCGGAACGCCCGGTACCCAGCGCCTGGTACAACCTCTACGAACACCATATCGCAGCCGACGAGGGGCTCGGTGTCGCTCGGAGCACGGAAGCCAAGGGCGTGAACCTGGCCATCGCACGCTACAACAATTTCTTTTCCGATCGCGTGGGCCTGCTCGACTACGCCCCGGCACTCGCCCATTACCTGATCACGCATTTCGAGCGCCGCTTTGTGGGCGGAAAGGAAAACTACATCGTCTACGAGAGACGCGAAGAAATCCTCTCCGAACAACCCTTCGAAAATGCCCTCGAAAGCTGCACAACCGAAGAAGATCTGGTCGAGATTCGCCACCACCTGCTCTTCTCGGCCCTCTACCATAAGTCGCGACCCGACGAACCCATGCCCCCGACGGGCCTCGGCACGCGCTGCCGCATCCAGGTTCCGGCAGGGGGAGGCATTCTGGCCCTCGAGGTCGGCTACCGAAGACCCCATGGCACCCATCCGGGAACCACCCTCGAAATCTCGATCGATCTCGTCGACGGCGGGACGAGGCAGAGACTGCTCGCCGAAACACTGCCCGTGGTTCGAGGCGGCAATTCGCCGCGCCAGCAGGCCTTCAAGCGTTTCGAAATCGACCTCGAAAATTGGTCGGGCCGGGCTGTCGAACTCCTTTTCACGACTCGACTCGAGGGAGCCGTCCTCAGGCATCCGATGGAATTCAGGGAATTCGCGATGATCTACCGCGACGTACGCATCCAACAGGGAGCGGGGGGCGCTCGCCCCTGATGCGAGGAAAAAGGGATCGGGATTTCGACTCGATGCCCGGGGGCCCCAACGGGCTAATCTCGAGCGAATGCCTGAGATGGAAAGCTCCGACGCGGGCGAGGCCCGGGCCCGCTTCGACACCCTCGAATACCATGCCGACGATTCGCTGCGACCCGCCCGCTACGCGCTGCGGGGCTCGCCGGAGAAGGGTTGGCGAATCGAGCGCGATGGCGCCGAGCACCTGGTCTTGGGAAAGGGCTACCGGCTCCTGCGCAGCCAATGCTGCGGCATCTGCTCCACGGACCTCGCGCGACGTTTCCTGCCCTTTGCCCTGCCCCAGATCATCGGCCATGAACTGGTGGCCACGGATGAGGGCGGCCAGCGATTCGTGGTCGAGATCAACGCCTCCCATCGGGCGCGGGGGCTGGCGGGGGCAGACTGCGAATTCTGTAAAGCGGGGCTCTCGAAGCACTGCCCCGAGCGCCGCGTCCTGGGCATCCACGATCTGCCGGGCGGCTTCGGACCCTGGATTCTGGCCCCGCAGCGGGCCGTCCTGCCCCTGCCCGATTCCATCTCCAGCGATCTGGCGACATTCGTCGAACCTCTCGCCGCCGCCCTTCACGCGACCGAGAGTCTGAGCGTCCGGCCCGGGGATCGGATCGCGGTGCTCGGCACCCGGAAGTTGGGACTTCTGGTGATCGCGGCCCTGGCGGCCCGGCGGCGGCGAGGACGACTCCCCTATCGCATCCTCGGCCTGTCGCGGCGACGCGAACTGCGCGCTCGGGCCCTCGCCCTGGGTGCGGACGAGGCCCTCCACCCCGATGAGGTCGCAGGCTCGGAAATCGTGATCGATACCACGGGCAGCTCCGAGGGCCTGGAAGCGGCGCTCGAGATCGCGGAACGAGAGCTGCACCTGAAATCCACGCACGGCCAACCCGCGGCGGGGCTGGAGCGGATTACCGAACTCGTGGTCGACGAGATCTGCCTGGAACCCTGGCGGGAGGATCGCTCGGCGATCCGAGACCTCCTGGGCCGAGGGGGCGATTCTGCGAGCGATGGGTCGGGGATTGCCAGACCCCTGGTGGCGTGGATCTCCGACGCCCCCGCCCCGGATTGGCTCGAAAGGGACGCCGAGATCCTGGCCGCCGCCGATCCCCTCGAGATATTTCGCAGACTCGAGAAGATCGCGGGGCGCCTGCCCCGGACCGACCTCGCCGTCGTCGAAAACGCCCGCAGCGTGGACCGAGTCCTGCGTCCGCTGGCGGGCGACGAGCGCTCGGTCATAAAGCCGCGGGGAACGATCCTGATCCGAAATCCGGCGAACGAAGACGGTCCCGCGCTGAATGCCATCGCCGGTCGCGGGCTTCGCTTGAGCAGTTCACGCTGTGGCGACTTCTCCCGCGCCCTCGAACTCCTGCAGGGGGATCCCGAACTCGCCTCCCGACTTCCCGAGTTGATCACGCATAGGCTGCCCGCCGGGCAACTCGAAGAGGGCCTGAAGCGGGCGCGGAGCAGCGAATGCATCAAGGCCGTGATGGTGCATTCGGAAGCGCCCGTCGAAGCCAAGGCCTGAAGCCCGCAGCGACCCGACCGCGGATCGCCTGCCTGGATCGGTCTTCGTGGCGTCGGGGCCCGCGAGGGTCAGGGATCCGCGGGATCGGTCTTCGGCCGCGAATTCCGGGAGGGAGGGGGCTCGGATAACTTCGGCGGGTGCAGTGCGGTGAGCAGCACGTACCAGGCCGCGAGATAGATCTCCGAGGATTCGATCTTGGAAACCCCTGCGTTTCGCTGCTCGAAGACGATGGGGATCTCGCCGATCGAGAATCCATATCGCGTCACCCGCCAGGCCATCTCCTCGAGAAATGAATAGCCCGAGGAGCGAATGCCGAAGGGATCGACCCCCTCGAGCACCTCTCGCCGGTAACCGCGATAACCCGCTGTGCAATCCCGAAGATCGAGTGCGAGCAGCGTGCGGGCATAGAAGTTCGCGAAGCGCGAGAGCAGGCGTCGGGACCAGGGCCAGTTGCGAATACCGCCGCCCTCCACGTAACGCGATCCGACGACCATATCCCATCGTTCCAGGCTCTCGATCATATCGGGCAGATGCCGGGGATTGTGACTGAAATCACAGTCCATCGTGAAAATGAAATCGAAGTCCCGATCGAGTCCGAAGCGAAATCCCGCCAGATAAGCGGTACCCAGACCCAACTTTCCAGCGCGGCGGTGAAGATGCAGCCGACTCTCGCGCTCACTCGCGCGTGCGACGAGGTCTCCCGTGCCGTCGGGGCTGTGATCGTCTACGACCAGGACCTCGATGCTCTGATCCTGGGCTAGGACATCCGCACTGAGGGGAAGGACATTCTCGGCCTCGTTGTAGGTCGGGAGGATGACGAGAACCCGCCGGGCCGGTGGTTGCTGCTGCTGCTGGACCAAGAGTCCCCTCTCCCGAACTCCCGGGCAGCATCCGAGAAGAACGCCCGATGCGAGGAGCCGATCCATGCAGAATATCAGTTCCTGGGAACGCTGGATATATTTCTTCCGGGCAGGATCACGGCGAGAAGAGACTTCCCCGACAGCCTCTCGCCCCACTAGGGAATGCCCGGATCCCGAAAGGATTCCGCCCCTCAATCACTTTCGGCGATCACGAAGAGACGATTTTCCCGCCCCAGGATCCGCGCCGCCACGAACATGGACTCGAGTCCGAACCTCGTGAGCGGAGAGAGCGCCAGGCGGCGAAGATCGGTGAGTTCACGATCCAGGCGAAGAATTCCCAGCCCCCCCCGGGCCAGGCAGTCGCTGAGGGTATCGGGGGTGAAATAGAGAAAGTGCTGTTCGATATAGAATTTCTCCAGGGGTTTCGTGATCCGCCCGCCGCTCAGGCGATAGAGGAAGCCCGCCACGAGATCCAGGATGCTGCGTTGATTCGGCGTCGAGAAGGCCACGACCCCATCCGGGGAGAGGCATTCGCGGGCCGTGCGTGCGAATTCCACGGGACTGCGAGAATGCTCGATGACATCCCAACCCGTGATGAGATCGAAACGATTCCCGAAATCCGGGAGCGATGAGAACTCGGCGACCCATGGATCGAGGCCAAAATGCTCCCGGGCGTGAGAAGTGGCCTCGAGACTCTCATCGATGCCGAAGGGCTGCCAGCCTCTTCTGCGCGCCACGGAGAGAAAGAGTCCCGTGCCGCAACCCATATCGAGCAGACGCCCCGGGACCTTGAAGGATTCGATCACATCGAGCCAGGCCTCGTATTGTTCGACCAGGGGGTTGTCGGGCCGATCCTCGAAGCAGAATTCATAATAATTCTTGAGTTCGGGCACAGACCCCTCGCCGGAGCGATAGAGGGACTCGAAGAGCCTGCGGATCTCCTCCGGATCGGGCAGGGGGTCGAGAAAGATCTGCTGACAGATCCGGCACTCGACCACGTCGAAGCGGGCGATGCGATAACGCCGGTGGATATCGTCGGTACCGCAGATGAGGCACTGCAGTTGGCTTCCCTGGGGCACGGGGAATATTCTGCCACAGGCCGCCCCGCAGGAGCAAAAAAACTCGTTGGATCGGGAATCATTCCCCGATCAGCCCCATCGCCGACCGCCTCGCCGGAGAAGCGAACTCGATTCCATCCGGCCTTCGCCCGGGGGTCCGGGGGAATGGCGGGGCAGCGAGCGGCTCGAATTCCGGGCCGCCGGATCAAGAGGAATCCGCATCTCGAGCTGCGGACTCCACGACATCCGCGGGGATATGGTCGGAGGCCACCAGACGAGGCTGTGCCCAGCCGCCGAGCCAGAGGCTCTCTCCCCGGGGCGTCTCGGCCCAATTCTCGAATTCGAGGCTGACCTTCCGATCCGACCAGCGGTCCAGGGAAACGTCGATTTCCATCCAGGCCCGATCCTCGAGGCGACGGGCCGGATCCAGGCGCCGCTCGTAGAGGACTTCGACCTCGTCCCCATGCCTCAGAACCAGGCGAAAATTCGCCCAGGAGGAGGGCAATTTGAACCAATGCTGCGGGTGAACGGCGATCGCGCTGATCAGGCGGCCTCCCGCCGGGGGAACTCGCAGCTCGAGTTCGAGAACGGTGCGGCGCCCCCCGGATGAGGGTCGCAGCGCCAGTACGGGGCGGAAGGGCCAGAGCATCTCCTGCGCATAGCCCGCCCGCGAGGCCGGGGGCAGCGCCCGGGAGGGACCGTCCTCATCCTCGATGCGAATCACCAGGCCCTCGAGTTTCGGGGGCAGGACGGCGCGCCCCGGGCGCTGGGCGTCGGGATCCCTACGCCTGAGAGCCGCCGGCTTGTAGCCCCAGGTGTTGTAGCTGAAGACTCTGTCGATCTCGAAGTGCTCGACCAGGTAGGCGAAGAGAAGCGGCGCATGCTCCCAGAAGGGATCGAAACTATAGAATTGCGTGAAGTTGTACATCACCACGTCCGTGCGACTGGCCTCCATCGCGGCCGCGATTTCCTCGTCCCGGTCGGGAATTTCGGGAAAGGGCCAGACGATATACGCCGAGCGGTGGGGAGCCCTGCGTTCCGCCAGAAAGTTCAGCAATGGGAAGTAGGGAAGCGCTGCGACGCGATCCTCCGCCCCGCTATTCGCCCGGATATATTCGACCACATCATCGAGCATCCGCGCTTCATCGGGCTTGACGTAAATCCCCGCTCTTGGGCCCGAAAGCCTCGTGTCATGGGAAGCGTCGAGTTTCCACAGCAGCCGCCCCGAATAGGCGACCAGCAGCAGGATCGGGCCGGCCAGCAGCAACGCCGTCAGCCACTGCCGCCTTCGCCGACCCGCGAGCAGACCCCGGACCTGGAGGATGGCCAGGCAGATGAGGGGCCAGTAGAGCACGGCCAGATGCACATAATCCTGGGGGCGATTGAACCAGACCAACGAGATCAGGCCACAGCCCAGGGCAAAGATCAGGAACTCGCATAGGAAGGCCAGGCGCGCCGATTCCGATGCGACCAAGGCGCTTCGGGAAAGCCAGAGTCTGATCCCGGCCACAGCGAGCAGAAGCTGGGGGCCGAATATGAAGAGCTTGATGAGCCCGTCGTAGAGGGGGGTATCCGTAAACAGGGGGTGGCCGCGCACGGCCGGCCAATCGGTCGTGAAGATGATCCCCGGCAAGAATTCCACGATGGCCAATTCCGTTCGCATCGCCACATCCCGACCCAAAATGGGCCAGAGGGAGGGAAATTCCGAATATTCATAGCTCCCCATGCCGACCAGGTGATTGAAGACCGTGAAGCGAAGCAGGTCTTCGAGAATGCCCGCCTGCCAATAGTAGAGGCCCGTCAGCACGCCCACCGACGCGGCGGGCAGGAAGAAGCTGGCGAGCAGGGGAAGCAGAGCCGGGCGCTCGGCCCCGGGGCGGGAGCATACGAAGACGAGCAGGCAGGATGTCAATGCGAGGAGTGCCGCGGCTCCATAATCCTGCTTGCAGAGGACTCCCAATCCGAAGAGCAGGCCCGAGAGGGCGAGGATCCGCCTCTCCTCGCGCTTGAAATAGAGCAGCAGGGCGGCGGCACTCAGCAGCAGGACCAGCAGGCCGGTCGTTGAATAGCTGTAGATCTGCCAGTGCGGAAAACACCAGATCCTGTAGAGCCAGAGGCAGAAAACTCCGAGCAGCCCCCAGGCGGTCGAACTCGCGAGTCGAAGCAATACGAAAATCAGGCTCACGAAGACTGCAAATTCCAGCATCACGACCCAGCGCGACACCAGGATCGAAGCGCCAAAGAATTTGAAGACGATCGCGAGAAAACAAAACGCACCCGGTAGGGGATAGAAGGTCGCATCCCGATAGAATTCGCCCCCGCCCCGGGCCATGTCGGCGAATTGGAGCATATGCCCTTCGTCCATGAAGCTGAGCCAAACGTCGAAGAAGGGCCATTGGAAGAGAACGCTGGCGAGGAAGACTCCCACCAGGACGATTTTCGGATGCTGAGACAAATGCCTCTCCCGAGTTTCCAATGCCATCGAGTGATTCGGGCGTTGTGACTGAAGAGCGTTCGAGGGAACGTGAGTTTGACGTAACCCACGGCCCTGCCTAAATTATTGCATCGAGACCTGAGCTTCGCAGCCAATTGTCGGCCCGAATGCTCGAGGCCCAAAGGAGAGTGGCGGATGACGACTCCCCGGCTCAGCTTGGATCCCTTCACCCTGCTGCTTCTCGCGACCCAATGGATCCTCTTCCTGGGAAATTTCGTGCTCTATCGGGTTTCGCCCCTCCCCCTAGGAATCCATATGGCGATCAGCCTCCTGGCCATTCACCTCGCCTTCACGATCTGGCATGAGGCCGCCCACGGGACCATCTCCAACCGGAATTGGATCAATCATGGTGCGGGGATCCTGGGCATGCTCCCCTACACGACGCCCTTCTTCATGCAGCGCTTCGTACACCTCGACCACCATAAATACCTCAACGAGAAGGGTCTGGACCCCAACCTCATCTACGCCGACGGCCCCTTCTGGCAGCTTCCGATCCGCTACTTCAAGACCGTCGCCTACGCGAAGAATTTTCTCGACCAGGATCCGCGCTCCCCGGGCATGCGCCTGTCGGACCGAATCTTCCTGGCCCTGATCGCGGGCATCCTGGCGCTCGCACTCTGGCAGGGTTTCCTGCTCGACCTCTTCTTGATCTGGCTGCTGCCCCTGGGCGTGGCGAAGGTCATCCTCGACTGGTACGTCAACTACCTGCCCCATGTGGGTCTGCCTCCGCACCGCTTCCTGGGCACTCGAATCATTACCGCATCCTGGCTCAGACTCCTGCTCCTGAACCACGGCTACCACGCCATCCACCACCTCTGGCCGACGATTCCCTGGCACGAATACGTCGACCGCTACCAGGAGAAACTGGACTACCTCCGGGATCACGATGTACCCATCGAAGAACGCCTCTTCGGACCCCGCATTCTTCACGAAGCCGCGGCGGGGGATTCGAATGCCCATGAATTCAGCGAGGGGTAGAACACTCGAAACAATGGACGTAGCCTGCGTCCTCTGCGGCAAGGATGAGGCGACCCTTTCTGCCCAGGGCTACGATTTTGAATACGATAGCTGCTCGAATGTCTTCGACTTCGTACGCTGTAACTTCTGCGGTCACGAATACCTGAATCCGCGTCCCGTCGCTTCGACACTGGACACCATCTATCCCCCCGATTACTACTCCTTCACGGGTACGACCAATCGACTGGTCGCGCGTATACAGCGTTTCTGGGAAGGCGGAAAGGTACGCCTCTATCGCCGCTTCCTGGGCGAGGGTCGGCGCAGAATCCTCGACGTGGGTTGTGGGGACGGCCGTTTCCTGGGCCTGTTGCGGGATTTCGGAGCTGCCGATTGGGAAATGGTGGGCCTCGAATTCGATCAGGATGCCGTCGCGACCTGCCGCGAAAAGGGATTCGAAGCCCATAGCGAAAGGATCGAGGACTTCGCGCAGCGCCAGGATCGGAAGGAGAGTTTCGATGCGATCCTGATGTTGCAATTGATCGAGCACGTCGAGGATCCCGGTGAGATCTGCACTCGCGTGGAGACGCTGCTGCGCCCGGGAGGCCTTTTCGTGATCGAAACCCCGAATCTCGGCGGACTCGACTACCGGATCTTCTCGGGCCGCGTCTGGGGCCACTATCATTTCCCCCGGCATTGGCATCTCTTCTCCAGGCACTCACTCACTGAAATGCTCCTGGCCAGGAATTTCGAGATCGTCCACGCCGAGTACCTGATCAGTACGTCCTCCTGGATCATCTCCCATCGCAATTTCTTCAAGGATCGGGGCTGGCCGCGCCCGGTCTGGAGCTTTTTTTCCTACCAGAATCCCCTTCTGCTGGCACTCGCGGTCCTGATCGACACCGCCCGCAGCCGGCTCGGGCTCGAGACCAGCAATCAGCGCATGATCGCCCGCAAAAAGAGCGGAGGCCGGGTGGAGTGAGCAGCGATCCCGGTAGAATTGGGCCAGCCATGACAACTGGGCCAGCCATGACAAGGGGAGCAGGCCAGCGGATGACGACGCCCTCGATCGAACCACCCGGGAGAGATTCCCGTCCAACCCGCCCAGGCAGCGGGCGCGCCGGGTGGATCCCGGCGATTGGAATCCTGGTATCCATCGCTCTGATCGCGATCGCATGTTCGCCTGGGAGGGATCAGGAGCAGAATTCGCGGCCGCGAATTCTGCTGATCGGGATCGATGGGGCCAGCCCCAAGGTCGCCTTCCCGATGCTGAAGAAGGGACTGCTCCCCCACCTCTCGAAGATCGCGGCCGATGGCATTTCCGGCCCGCTGCGCTCGGTACTTCCCCTCTATTCTCCCCGCATCTGGAATACGATCGCGACCGGCCGCAGGCCCGCTGAACACGGCATAGCGGCCTTCGTAAAATCCGATTCGAAAGGCGGCAAGACCCTCTACCAGAGTTCCGATCGCAGGGTACCCAGCGTATGGAATATTTTTTCACACGCCGACAGGACGGTGGGCGTCGTCAACTGGTGGACCACCTACCCCCCCGAAAAGATCAATGGCGTGATGGTCTCGGATCATTTCTTTCCCGAGCAGATCACGATGATCAAGAAGACCTTCAAGGATCAGAACGACTCCCTGGGCACGCTCGTTCATCCGGAGTCATGGTCCGCGCGCGGACTCGAACTGCTCGCGGATACCACCCCCCTCACCGACATCCCGGATCCCTTTGCGGGAAACGAGGCCCTGCCCCATTGGGTGGGAAGCGAACTCCTGAGCCAATTCTACAGGACCGATCACGAGATCACCCAGGTCGCCCGCGGCCTGATCGCGGACTACGCCCCCGATATCACCTTCGTTCTGCTACCCGGAATCGATCGCATTTCCCATTGGCTATGGGGCAACCTCGAAAGCGAGGATCTCTACCCCCCCAACCTGCGCCCCACTCCGTCGGAACGAGAGGCCGGCGCGACGGCGCTACGCGCCTACTACGCCTATACCGACGCGTTGATCGGCCGCCTGATCGAAAGCTATGATGAAGATGATCTGATCCTCGTGATGTCGGATCACGGTTTCGAGGCCGGGGTGAGCCTGATGTTGTTGACGGGAGAACACGATACCCGGGCGGCCCTCGACGGAGTCATCTTCGCGCGCGGAAAAGGCCTGGCCCAGAGCAAAGCCACCAGGGGGCTGAACGTCTTCGATATTGCGCCCACCCTGCTGGCCTTCGCGGGCCTGCCGATTCCCTCGGATATGCCGGGACGCCCCGCTGCATTCATAGGGATCGGCGACGGAGCAGAACGGATCGCGACCTACGACGATCTCGTGATCGAGAGGCATGCCCCGAGCCCTTCGGGACGGGAAGAAGATATCGTCGAGCATCTGCGGGCCCTCGGCTATCTGGAGGAAGAGAGCCCGCAAGCCGATCCCCCGAAGGCGAGCCCATGAAGGGAGAAGAATCGGACTCGAAGGGCTGCGGGGTCTGATCCTTTTTGCCGAAGTTCACCGCCGGGGACGCGGAAGCGCCGCCCTCTTCGCCTAATATCTGATCCCCTTCATCTCCCCTCCCCCCCCCCGCGTGCCGGAGCCCAGCGCCCTGAAGAATTCCTTCGAAGACTCCCTGCGCGGACTGCTCCGCGCCTGGATCGATCTGGTGGACCGGCGGGCCGGCCTGGTGATCGGCGCCTGCGCGATCCTCACCCTTTTCGCGGGATTCCATGCAGCCACCCGATTGGGGATCAACTCCGACAACACGCGGATGGTCGCCGAGGATCTGCCCTCCCGACGCAATCACGAGGCCTTTGCGAAACTATTCCCGAATCTCGATGATGCCCTGCTGGTGGTCATCGACGCCGGGACCCCGGAACTGGCTCGAAACGCGGCCAGCGCCCTGGAAGAACGCCTCGCGGCGGATTCCGAATTCATCGCATCCGCCTATCTGCCCGGGGGAGGGAATTTCTTCGAAGAACACGGGCTGCTGTATAGGAGTCCCGAAGAACTCGACGTTTTTGTCGACAAACTATCGCGGCTGCAGCCGATCCTGGCCGAACTCGAAGGAAATCCGAGCATCGCCAGCCTGGCGGAACTCGTCGTCTCGGGGCTGGCAGAGGCCGGAGAGGGGGAAGGCGTCGACCCCGAGGAATGGACGCAGATCCTGGATGCCGTCGGAAACGCGACCGTCAGGGTCTATAGCGAATTCCCCCTGGCCCTCTCCTGGGAAGAAATCTTCGTCAGCGGCTCAGCGGTGGAGGTCAGTACCCGACGCGTGCTGGTCGTCCATCCGATCCTGGACTTCGAGAGTTTCCTCTCCGCCGGGCGCGTGATGAATCGAATTCGCGAGCACGCCCGGGAACTCGGACTCGACTCGGATGCCCATATCGGGTTGCGAATCACGGGCAACCCCGCGCTCAACTACGAGGAGATCCTCGGACTGGCCTGGGATCTCGGCCTGGGAGGCGCCCTCTGCTTCATCTTCGTAGCGGGAGTTCTCAAGCGAGCCTTTCGATCCTTCAAGTTGGTCGCCGCTGCCCTGCTGACTCTGCTCGTGGGGCTCGTCTGGTCCTCCGCTTGCGCGGCCAGCGTGGTGGGAAGCCTGAACCTGATCTCGGCGGCCTTCGGGGTGCTTTTCATTGGCCTCGGGGTGGACTTCAGCATCCACCTCGGCATGGCCTATGCGGTGAATGTTCGCGAGGGGGCCGGACATGAAGAAGCGCTGCGCGAAGCCGCCGCGAGCGTGGGAGGCTCGCTTCTGATCTGCACGCTGACCACGGCCATCGGATTCTTTGTCTTCGTCCCCACCGACTATCTCGGGGTCTCGGAATTGGGCCTGATCGCCGGCTGCGGAATGTTCATCATCGTCTTTCTCACGCTGACCCTGCTGCCGGCATTGCTGACGAAATTTTTCCGCCTGGAGGCGCGCGGGGAACTCGGCGGAGAGCTCCGCTTTCGCGCAACCTGGTGGCGCTTTGGGGAGAGGAATCCCGGGGCGATCATCGCCGCATCCCTATGCCTCTTCGTCCTGGCATTGTGGATCCTGCCGGGGGCGCGCTTTGACATCAATGTGATTCAACTCCGGGATCCGACGACGGAATCCGTGCAGACCTTCAACGAGTTGCTCGCGCAATCGGGCGCCATGTCCCCCTGGTTCATCAACTCCATCGCCCGGGATCTGCCCGCTGCCGAACGCCTGGCCGAGCGGATGAGAGAGCTCAAAACCGTTTCTTCAACCCTGACCCTGGCCGACTACGTGCCCCCCGACCAGGACGAGAAACTCGAGATCCTCGCCGACCTCGGATACATGATGGATACGCCCCCCCAGAAGGTTCAGGAGGGCAGGCGAAGCGATCTGAAGACACAAATTGCGGCGCTCCAATCCCTTCGGGATTTCCTCGACCAGCCTTGGCTCGCGGAGAATGATTCGCCGCTGCGCGAGAGCATCCTGTTGCTGCACCGGAAATTGGATGCCTTCCTGGAGCGGGTTTCCGAAGATCAACATCCCGCCGAGGCCTTGGCCCGCCTCGACGAAATGCTGCTTTCGGGCCTGCCCGATCAATTGGAGCGCATGCGCAGGGCAATCGAGACCGACCCGATCGAACTCGACCGCCTTCCCGAGGATCTGATCGCCCGCATGTCCACCGAGGCGGGCCAGGCTCGGATCCAGATCTTTCCCCGACACGATTTGAGTGATGGAACCGCCTTTGATCACTTTACCGCCGAGGTATTGGAACTCGACCCCAAGGCCGCGGGCGTTCCAATCAACCTGGTGGGCTTCGGCCAGGCCACGCGTTCCTCCTTTCGGCAGGCACTCGCCGCCGCCGTGATCCTCATCGGCCTGCTGCTCTGGGGCTTGTGGCGGAGGCCGCGGCCGGTCCTGCTCGTACTTTCCCCCCTCGCCCTGAGTTCGGTCTGCACGGCGGCCGCGATGGTACTTCTCGATATCCCCTTCAATTTCGGAAATATCATCGTGATTCCCCTGCTCCTCGGCATCGGGGTCGACAGCGGCATCCACCTGGTCCATCGCAGCGAGCAACTGGTGGCTGGGGATCGGGACCTGATGGATAGTACGACGGCTCGCGCCGTCTTCTACAGCGCACTGACGACGACGGTCAGTTTCGGGAGCCTCGCCTTCTCCTCCCATCGAGGCATGGCGAGCCTCGGGGTGGTGCTCTGCATCGGCATGCTGCTGACGGTCATCTGCAACCTGATCGTACTACCCGCCCTGCTGCGCCGGAGCAAGGCGCAGCCGAGCAGCACATAGGCGCAGCCAACCCGCAATACAGCCGCGGCCGAGCGGCAATCCGGCCGCATCCCCCGGCGCTGGATTCCGGATCCGGACCGGCGTCAGGGCTCGATACGCGCCGCCAGCAGGCGCTCCAGGCGTTTTTCCTCGCGGCGCAGGTGCAGGGATCGCCCCCCCGTCACCCAGACCAGGCCGGGCTTGGCTCCCCGTGGTTTCTTGACCTGCTTGATGGGCACGATGTGAACATCCGCGTGTCCCGCCGCCTTCTGCTTGGAAAAATGCACCGCCAGCTCGCAGGCATCCAGCAGCGACTCCTGGGGAGGATCCGCCAGGCCTTCGGTGCGCAGGACGACGTGGCTCCCGGGGGCACCATCCAGATGGAAGAAGAGATCGTTGCCCCGGGCGAGGCGGGTCGTCAGCTTGTCGTTTCCCTCGTCGCTACGCCCCACCCAGATCTCGAGCCCGTCCAGGCTTCGATAGCGTCGAGGATGAAGCTTCCGGGGCAGATCGCGGAAACGACTCGGGACTCGATCCGCCGGATCGCTGGCGGCGGCTCGGGGAGAGCGCGCCCTGCGGTGGCGGGCGAGCAAGCGGGCCAGTTCGGGCTCCTCGGCCAAGGCGGCCAGCCTCTCGCTGTCCGCATCCCCATCGGCAGGAGCTGCACTTTCGAGCTCTTGCGCCAGCGCGACGACTCTCTCGCAGCCCCTTCTGGCCTGATCGACCTTGCCGCCGGCCTTCGAAAGGCGGC
The DNA here is from genome assembly GCA_964435795.1 of uncultured Spirochaetaceae bacterium. Classification (GTDB taxonomy): domain Bacteria; phylum Myxococcota_A; class UBA9160; order UBA9160; family UBA4427; genus JAZXM01. Next base: position 28,310 of record CAYTAT010000036.1, on the reverse strand, counting down.
GCAATAATTTCTGGTAGCGCTTGAAGGTGGCTTCCAGGTTGGCCTTCGGGCTCTTGCTGGAATCCAGGGGAATCCTGACATCCTCCCCGGTCTCGTAGTCGCGAAGCGTCACCTCGCTGGCGCCGCGTTCGACCCTCGAGAGCGATCCCTTGAGGAGTTCCCCCCAGCGCTGCAGGTCGCCGGCCAGATCGGCTTCGGCGAGTTCCGCCTCGATCTTCTCCAGGCGACGCGTGGCATTTCGGGTCTCGCGCTTGAGCACCTGGCGAATCTCCCGGACCAGCACTTGGGCCGAGCGATCCCCTTCGACATCCAGATAATGCGCTTCGATCGCCGCCAGGAATTCCGCATCGGCGTGCGCGGCGAAGCGATCCCCGGCTTGCCCGGGGCGGCCGCTCGCGGGGGGGGCGAAGAGCACCCCCGCGAGCAATTCGGGCCGCGTCTGGGCCGGGGGGCGAAGCGCAACGACGATGCGCCCCGCATGATCCAGGACGTAGAGATTGCTGCGCGAGCCGAGCAGGGCGAGCACGAGTTCAAAGCGCTCGGCTCCGCTTTCAAAACCCAGGGCGAGAATTCGGTCCTCACCCAGGATGCGTACGGAGGCGAGGCGGGCGGCGTCCAGGTGGGCGCGAAGCCAGCTCACGAAGGCGGGGGGATTCCGGGGGGCGCGGGGCAGGGCCTCGGCCTCGGAGATGCGGGCGACCCCGGGCCGACAGCAGAGCAGAAGAAAGGATTTGCGCGCCTTCTCGTCGGCGTCGAGCGGGCGCCCGTAGAGGGATAGGACGACGCTCTCGGCCCCGGGCTGGACCCAGCGCTGGACCCGCTGCCCCAGCAGGCGCTTCTGGATGATGGCCTCGGCCCGGCTCAGTTCCGCGAAACTCAGCAAGAGAATCCTGCCCGGGAGCCGAGGGGCCGCAGCGGACGCCCCGCCTCGGCGGGGGTACGAAAATTGGGGCCGGGCAGAATTCCCGACCTCCTGAATATTCGAAACATCAACTATTCTTCTCCTGTTTTTCTCCGACAAACCGCGGCCTTCGGAACTCCGCACCGGCTGCGGCCGAGGATCGACGCCGGGGGGGGCTGTCCCGCTGGGGACGGGAGGGGCCCGGACGACTGCAAGCGGCCTCTTCGTGCATCCGGGGAGAGCGCGGCAGGAGCGAACCCGGCCCGGGCTGAAGAATCGCTTCCAGACCCATTTGACACAGCACCTCGAGCTATTTTTGGCAGTTGGGACAATAGTGGGCGCTGCGCTGGGCGACCATGCGGCGGCGAATCGGGCTCCCGCACGCATGGCAGGGCTCTCCCTCGCGGCCGTAGACGCGCCGCTCGTCCTGATAGCGTCCGTCGCGACCGTCCGGAGCCACGTAATCGCTGATGCTGGAGCCCCCGGTCGCGATCGAGCGCTCGAGAACGTGCACGATTCCCGCAGCCAGGGCCTCGGCCTCGCGGCGGGTGAGACGGGACGCCCGTCGCCCGGGACGTACGCGGGCCAGGGAAAGGGCCTCGTCGGCATAGATATTGCCAATTCCCGCCAGCACCGACTGGTCGAGCAGAAGGGCTTTGATAGGAGCCCGGCGCCTCCGCGTCGCGGCGAAGAGGCTCGTCCCGTCGACGTCGAGGGCGTCGGGGCCGAGGCGTTCCAGCCGCGCATGACCTCGACCCCGGGCCAGGAGCAGCAACTTCCCGAATTTTCGAACGTCCCTGAAGTAGATCTCCGGCCCGCCGTCCTCGAAGCGAAGCCGCAGATGGGTATGGGAATCGGGCTCGAAATCCCGTTGGGCATCCGGGGAAAGCGAGGCGCGAGCGGTCGCCGAGAGCAGACGCGGGCTCGTCGCCCGGCTGGAAAAGAGTTGTCCCGTCATTCCGAGATGGACGACCAGCGTGCTCTCATCATCGAAGCGAGCCAGGAGGTATTTGCCCAATCGGTCGAGGGCCGTGGGGGTGAGTCCAGGCAGGGCGGTGCGCAGCCGCCCGGGCGGCGTGATGAAGACGTAACTCCTGGCCGTGGTTTCCACCGCGGAAATTCGCCGACCGAGGAGCAGGGGGGCGATGCGGCGACGAGTCACCTCGACTTCGGGCAATTCAGGCATGGACGAAAAGCATTCTAGCCCGCATTATTGGCTCGCCCCCCGAGTTGGCGATCGGCCACACCCGGACGAAGAGGTGCGTGCCAATCGCCCGTGAGAGAAGATGAGCGAAGAACTTCCACTCCAGGGATCGCCACGCGGGGCGCGACGACGCCGAGGCTCCGGGAAACGGCCGCCGCCGCCGATCTCGGAAGAGGATTTTCTCAGGGCCGCCGAGCGCCACCTCGAACGCTATCCCACCTCGGTGGCCGGACTCAGGCGGGTGCTGGAGCGCAGGGCCCACCGCAGTCGCCTCCACCATGATCGCCTCCACCACGATCGCCTCCACCACGATCGCCTCCACCACAGTGAAGCAACCGAGGATACCGAGGCGATCATCCAGGCGACCCTCGATCGCATGCTCTCGCTGAACCTCCTCGATGACGAACGCTATGGGCGGGCGCTGACCCGGCGACTCCGTGCCCGAGGAGGCTCGCTCTCCCGCATCGAGGCCCGCCTGCACGAAAAGGGCATCCCCCCGCCCCTGCGCGATGAATTATTGAACGAAGTATCGGGGCCGGAAGCCGAACTCGCCGCCGCCGACCGCTACTCGCGCAAACGCCGCCTGGGGCATCATCGTCCCGATCCGGAACGACGCCGGGAAATGCGGCAACGGGATCTGGCGGCCCTGGCACGGGCCGGTTTCCCCTTCGAAATCGCCACCCGGGCCCTGGAGGGGGAGAGCGCGTCATGAGATCCGGCAGCGGGGGACTTCCCCCGGCGACCCTGGTATCCTCAGCGGCCGGATACGGCTTTGGCGGGTATTCGGACCCTGAAGCGGAACGCCGCGCGAATGGATATACGTCACTCCGCCCCCCATCAGCAGCCCCTGCCCGGCCGGCGGAAAATCGACCGCGAGCGGCCGACCCGACGAGAAAAGACCGAACTCCAGGAAAGCGACCTTGACCGAGCCCACCTCAAAAAATCCCTATCCGGACGTCGACCCCCAGCCGGATTTCCCGATCCTCGAGAAACGCGTCCTCGAGGATTGGCGAAAGGCTTCGACATTCCTGCGCTCGGTGGAGCAACGGGAGGCGGGAGCCAAGGGAGAAAACGAATTCGTCTTCTACGATGGCCCCCCATTCGCGAACGGACTGCCCCACTATGGCCATCTGATCACGAGCTACATCAAGGATATCATCCCCCGCTACCAGACCCTGCGCGGGCGAAAGGTGGAGCGGCGATTCGGCTGGGATTGCCACGGTCTTCCGGCCGAGATGGAGGCCGAGCGCGAACTCGGTGTATCCGGTCGTAGCGCCATCCTGGAATTCGGCATCGATCGCTTCAACGAGCATTGTCGAAAATCGGTGATGAAGTACACCCGGGAATGGGAGCGCTACATCGAACGTGCCGCGCGCTGGGTGGATTTCGAGAACGACTACAAGACCCTCGACCTCCCCTACATGGAGAGCCTCATCTGGGCGGTGAAGCAACTCCACGACAAGGGCCTGCTCTACGAGGACTACAAGGTGATGCCCTACTCCTGGGCCGCCCAGACCCCTCTTTCCCTCCACGAGACCCGGCTCGACGACGCCTACCGTGAGCGCCAGGATCCCGCTCTCACCGTGCGCTTCAGCCTGGCCCCAAGACCCGATGATCCCGGGCCCATGGATGTTCTGGCGTGGACGACCACGCCCTGGACCCTCCCCTCGAACCTCGCTCTCGCCGTCGGGGAGTCCATCGACTACGCGATCTTCCGCCTCGGCGAACGATACGTCGTGCTGGGGGCGGATACCGCGAGCAAACTCGAGAAGCAGCTCGCCGAAGCCGAGCGGGTTGGCACCTTGCAGGGCAGCGAACTCGTCGGCCGCAGCTACGAGCCGCTCTTCCCCTTCTTCGCCGACACCGAGGGGGCGTTCCGGGTGCTCGCCGCCGATTTCGTGGACACCGAGGAAGGTACGGGCATCGTCCATCTGGCTCCGGGTTTTGGTGAAGACGATATGGCGGTCTGCCGCACGGCCGGAATCCCGGTCATCTGCCCGGTGGATGACGCGGGTTGCTTTACCGCGGAAGTACCCGACTGGGAGGGTGTTCAGGTCTTCGAGGCGAATACCCCCATCGTTCGTGTCCTGCGCTCCGCGGGACGCATCCTGAAGGAGGAGAGCTACCTCCACAACTACCCGCATTGTTGGCGCACCGATACACCGCTGATCTACAGGGCCCTCGACTCCTGGTACGTCAACGTCGTCGCGATCCGTGAGCGCATGGTGGAATTGAACCAGGAGATCCACTGGATCCCGGCGAACGTCCGCGATGGCCTCTTCGGGAAATGGCTCGAAGGCGCGCGGGATTGGGCGATCTCCCGCAACCGATTCTGGGGCACGCCGATCCCCGTCTGGAAGAGTGACGACCCCGACTACCCCCGCGTCGATGTCTACGGCAGCCTCGACGAATTGGAACGCGACTTCGGCGTGCGTCCCGACGATCTGCATCGCCCCTATATCGATACATTGGTGCGACCGAATCCCGATGACCCCAGCGGGCGGGCCATGATGCGAAGGGTGCCCGAAGTCCTCGATTGCTGGTTCGAGTCGGGCTCGATGCCCTTCGCCCAGGTCCATTACCCCTTCGAGAACAAGGAGTGGTTCGAGGAGCACTTTCCCGCGGACTTCATCACCGAGTACCAGGCCCAAACCCGGGGCTGGTTCTACTTGATGATGGTGATTTCCACGGCCCTCTTCGATCGGCCACCCTTCCGAAACTGTCTATGCCATGGCGTCATCCTGGCCGAAGACGGCAAGAAGCTCAGCAAGCGGCTGCGCAACTACCCGGATCCCGAGGATGTCTTCGAGAAGATCGGATCCGATGCCCTGCGCTGGTTCCTCGTCTCCTCTCCCGTCGTGCGCGGAGGCGATCTGCGGGTCGATCGCGAGGGAAAGGCGATCGCGGATTCCGTGCGCCTGGTGATCAACCCGATCTGGAATGCCTGGTATTTCTTTTCCCTCTACGCGAATACCGATGGCATCCGCGCCCGCATCAGGATCGATTCCCCCCACCTCCTCGACCGCTATATCCTGGCGAAGACCCACGAATTGGTGGCGGGACTTGCCGCGGATTTCGACCGCTACGATCTGGCCGGGGCATGCGGACGCGTGGTGAGCCACATCGATGCGCTGAACAACTGGTACATCCGCCGCAGTCGACCGCGCTTCTGGAAAGCCGAGCAAGACGAGGACAAGCGTGCGGCCTACGACACCCTGTACACGGCGCTCGTGGTTCTCAGCCGCGCCGTGAGTCCGCTGCTCCCCCTCATCAGTGAAGAAATCCATGCCGGGCTCACGGCTGGGGAAAGCGTCCACCTGACGGATTGGCCCCGGGAAGTTTCCGATGCGGCCAACGACGAATTGGTCGCAGAGATGGATCGCGTGCGCGAAGTCTGCTCGGCAACCCTCGCCCTGCGTGCCGCCGAGAACGCCAGGGTTCGTCAACCCCTGCAGGGCCTGGTCGTCGCCGGAGGCGACAACCGCGGGATCCGCCCCTACCTCGACCTGATCGCCGACGAAGTGAATGTGAAGAACGTGGAATTGAGCGATGAAATCGACGCGTACGCAACCTTCGGCCTCAAGGTCAACTCGAAACGGGTCGGACCGCGTCTCGGCGCTGACGTGAAGACGGTTCTGGCCGCCGCGAAGCGAGGCGAGTGGAGCCGCCTCGAGGATGGCGGGGCCGAGGTGGGAGGCCAGCACCTGCAGGAGGGTGAGTTTTCGCTGATCCTCCAACCCCGGGAGGGCATCGCATGCCAGGCCCTGCCCGGTCATGAAACGATTGTGGTACTGGACCTCGACCTCAGCCCCGAACTGATCGCCGAGGGCATGGCGCGGGATGTCGTCCGGGGGGTACAGCAGGCCCGCAAGGAAGCCGGCCTCCACGTCGCCGACCGGATCCACCTCGTACTGCCCCTCGAGAATGAATGGCGGGAGGCCGTGGAAGCGTTTCGCGACTACGTCTGCGAGCAAACGCTGGCGACCGAACTGATCCTCGGGCCCGTGCCCGAAGCGAATTTCCACCTGCACCGAATGCAATGGGGGGGGCGGGAGGTCACATTCGGACTCGCGGTCTCCGGCTGACGACATCGCCGCGGATCCGGAAACCCGACAGCGATCCGCAGCGGACCCATATGGGAAATTAATCGCCGGACACTCCGGGGCTCGCCGGGCTGAGCCGACACCCAATCGGTGCTTCGTCTGATATCATGCGGGCCATCTGAGCAGAGGCGCCTAGAGTTCCAGGGAGCGGGGGGGGAACAGCCCCGAACGAGCGACAGAATTTTGAGGCCCCCGGTCAGGGATTCCTTCCCCCGAACCAGGGCCCGGATACCGGAGGGAAAACCTTTTGAGACCGACTTTGTGCAGACGACAGATCTCCTGCAATCCGCTGGGGCTCGCCCTGGCGGCCCTCTTTTTGGGGGGCGTTCTCGGAATCATCTCATGCGACCGGGCTGCGCCGGCCCCGGAGTCGCAAACGAATGAAAAGCGTTATCAATTCGTTCGGGGTACCAACCTGCTGCTGCGCATCGATAGCGCAACGGGCGCGGTCTCGATCACCGCGGATACCGGGGATGGGGGTTGGGAGACTCTGGGGAGCCCTCCCGATCCGCAGGATTTTCCGAATCGAAGCGGCCGCTACGGCCTCTTCAACCTCAAATCGGGGATGATGGGAGGCCCGGCCCGCCTGCTTCGGGTCGATCGCTCCAGCGGCCGCGCCTGGCTCGGGCGGAGCGAAGTGGGCGTCGAATGGAATCCGATCGAAGAGCTCGCCGCAGAGCCCGGCACCCAGGAAGGCGATCCCCCACCGACCGAATCGTCGCCGCAGGAAGAATCTGACACCGATTCAGCTGCGGCGAGCGGGCCCTCGGAAGCCTCACCCGAGGTCTCCCTGCAGGTCGTGTCTCTCGAAACCATCGAAAATTCTCCCGGCGACGAGAGCGACAAGATCAAGATCGTCATCCAGGCGCTCGAGAAAGAGGGGCTCGCCACCGAAATCAAGGTCTGGGCCGCCAGTCAGTTGGCCGTATTTCCCCATGAATCGGCGCTGCCTCCCCTGCTGAAAGCGCTCGAGACACAGCAGCCCGCAGTGGTGGTGGCCGCCATCGAATCCCTGCGCAAGCTTGGCCGACCCCGAACGATTCCCAAGATCCTGGCGCTTGCGGACCATCCCGACCCCCGCGTCCGAGCCGCAGTCCAGGCGGTTGTCGTGCCGGTTCCCTGAGACGAAGAAGACCGTTCCAGGACTTGGAAAACGGATCGATTCGTATCTAATTCCCTACGCGAATGAGGGCGGAATTCCGAGAACATTTCGCCATCCCGACGTGCTCCAATGGATCGCCTGCTGTACCCTAATCCGATGCCCTGGATTCAGCGTTTCAAGCGCCTTCTCCAGGGCCGGAGAATTTCTAAAATCAGATCAAAATCGAGATCGAGAAAATTCAGTTTCGCAACAGGGCAACAAAGGTCGGTTCAACGGAGAGTGACCCCGGGTGGCCGTTCCCCGGATAGAGTTTCGAATCCACGAACTGCGAACCGTCACGAATGGAGTCCGGGGCTAAATCCCGAACGATTTCGGGATCAGCCGCGACTCACATCCGCCAGTTGTCCTCAATAGAATCTGGATTCAAGGAGAAAATAGAAATGCGAAGAGTCGCCTACTCCCTGCTCGTGGCTTCACTGCTCCTGCTCGGCGCGTCCAGCGTCGGCGCGGTCGAACTCCCCAGCGAAGTCGAGTTCAGTCTCGGACCCGTGGGCAATGCGATGGTTGGGGATCAGGTGCAGGTGACGATCGGCCTCGATACCGGAACGACCACCGGCATCACCTTGATGTCCGTAGGCGTTCTCTTCAACGATGAGAACCTGACGTATAATCAAGGCGCTTCGTCAACCACGAGCTACTTACTCTACGGTGGCAAGGGTGGCGGTGGCTACCTCAAGGCGGCTGTCACTTGTGGTGGTTATGGGGGCGCGACTGCCGGAGACGGCTGTCAGCAATGGATCGGAGCCACCGATCCCAGTGGCCTCGCCCAGGTGAATCTCGACTTCGTCTCGGTCGACTTGACGGGCGGAACCCAGAACACCGATCCGGGGATCCTCCTCGCGACCCTCGTCTTCGACGTAGTGAAGGCCGGTGCGGATGGAACGGAAGACCTCATCCTCAAGATGACCAGTTCCAATATCGTTGGAGCGCCGGGCGGGGATTCCTATGTGCCCACGCTGAACAACTCGGGGGTCTGGCAGGCCGGTGTGATCGTAGTGCCGGAGCCCGCCCTGGCGAGCCTCTCCCTGGCGAGCCTCTTGGCTCTCACATTCCTTCGCATCCGGGGCATTCGGCGCGCATAGGCGCTCCTGGCCGATTAGCCGCATACGGACAGAAAAACGAGAAAGCCCTGGAACGCGGGAGTCGTGGGTGAATGACGGCTCCGCCGGGATTCCTGCTGTCGCGGGTCTTCTGGGCTGTCTTCTGCTCGTGGGCTGTTCGCCAGCCTCCGAGGAGGAGCCCCGAGCCCTCGCCGAAGAAGAGCCCCAGCGACCGAATGTCGTCCTGATCGTCCTCGACACGACCCGAGCCGATATCCTCTCCGCCTACGGCTATTCCAAGCCCACCAGTCCCGTTCTCGCCGACCTGGCCGCGGAAGGCACGCTCTTCCAAAACGCGATGTCCACGGATTTCTGGACCCTTCCCGCCCACGCTTCACTCTTCACGGGCGAGTATCCGAGCCAGCATCGAGCCACATCGGAAACCAATCAACTCGACCGTGGCGTCGATACCCTGGCAGAAAAGCTCCGCCGCGCCGGCTACAAGACCGGTGCCTTCGTGAGCAATGCCTGGATCGGCAGAAAGCGCGGCTTCGCACAAGGTTTCCAATCCTACACGGAAACCTGGAAATCCGAAGTCGATAGCCGGGGAGATCATGCCCTCGACCGACTCGGGGTAGAGGGGGCCATCGAGTGGATCCAGAAGAAGAGCCACTCGTCGGCTCCCTTCTTCCTCTTTCTGAACCTGAACGGCGCCCATATGCCCTATTCCCCGGATCCCCTCGCCCTCGTGGGGCTGTCCCCCGGGCCGCGCTCCCTCGACCGCAGCCGGCGACTGCGCAAACTCAAGGGCATGTGGAGTTACCTGGGCGGACGCTACAGCCTGGATGCCGAGGATTTCGAGATCCTGCGCGAACTCTACGAGGCCGAAGTTCTGATGCTCGACGGCCTGGTGGGAAGCATCGTCGCCAGCCTGGAGGAGCACGACCTGCTCGATAGCACCCTGCTCATCGTCACTTCGGACCACGGGGAAAATCTCGGGGAACACGGAAGGGTCGATCACCTTCTCAGCCTCTACGAGACTACGATTCGGATTCCGCTGATCATCCGCTACCCCGGCCATTTCGAAGCCGGCAGCGTACGGGATGATCTGGTGAGCCTGATCGACATCTCTCCCACGGTGCTCGCCCTCTCGGGCCTTGGCGAAACCTATCCCGAAGTCGTCGAACGCAGCCTGCTGGCGCCTTCAGCGAAGCGATCCGCCCGGGTCTTCGCGGAGAACGATCGCCCCGTGAACGGCATCGAGATCATGAAGAACAACTTTCCGGACTTCGATTCGACGACGATCGATCAGCGCATGCGCATGCTGCGCACTCCAACTCATAAGTTGATCTGGCATGAGGACGGCCGGACCGAATTATACGATCTCGCTGCGGATCCCCACGAATTGACGGACCTCTCGGAGAGCAATCCCGAACTGCGAAACGAGCTTCTGACCCAACTTGAGACCTGGATGGAGACCCAGGGAAGCGTCGCAGACGCGATTCCGATGGAGATCGATGACCCCCAGACTCGCAAGAGGCTGGAAGCGCTGGGCTACGTCGAATGAGGACTTCCCAGGATTCCGGATGGCAAGAAACTGCAGCGGAATCAGGGCACGTAACCGAGGGCCCGTAGCTCATCGATTTCCGATGGGTCGAGTTCCACCGCTGGGGCTCGCGGGGGGGCGACATGCGAGTCCCGGTAGCGCGCCTCGAGAACACGCTTCAACCTCGCCGTCCGCAGCGGCTGATCCGCCGCCCGATCCACCGTCTCGCCGGGGTCGGCGGCAAGGTCGTAGAGTGCGTATCCACTTCCCGATTCGTTCAGGATTTCCACCAATTTAAAATTCCCCTCGCGAACGGATCGGAAAATGGGGTACACGCCCGGCATATTTCGTGAATATTGAATGCCGCCGCTCCCTTCGCCGAAAATCGCCCGCTCGGGCCATGAATCCGAACGATCGGAAGATTTCCAGAGGGGTGACAAATCGAGTCCGTCGAGTGCCTCGGGGGTTGAGACTCCAGCCATGCCGAGCAGCGTCGGAGCCAGATCTACCAGGGAAGCGGGCTTCTCGATCCGCGTGCCGGAAGGCAGACCCGGGCCCCGAAGGATCAGGGGGACCCGCAGACTCTCCTCATAAGTGGAGAGAAAATGTGTCAGGCGGCCATGCTCCATGAATTCTTCCCCATGGTCCGAGGTCACGACAACGAGCGTATCTTCGGATCGCCCGCTCTCGTCGAGAAAGCGGAAGAGGCGACCCAACTCGCTATCGAGTTGCCGAATCCCGGCATCGTAGAGCTCTTCCAGATGCCGAATATCCTCCGCGTCGAAGCGAACGCGCTGCATCGACTCATCGATGCGGCGCCTCAATTCGGCACTTCCGAATTGACAATTGAGCGCGGAGAAATCACGCAGGCAGAGCGAAATATGGGCATCGTTGAAATTTGCCCGTTCCATCTGCCAACCGCTTCCGTCCGCCTTGCCCTCGTAGGGCGAGACCAGCAGACGCTCGTATTCGGGCAGGGACGCATAGTCGGCGTGAACATCGTAGTAATGGACGAAGAGAAAAAGCGGCCGCTCTGCCTGCTCCCGCAACCAGGTGATGGCCTGGTCGGTAATCCAGGTCGACGGCTCCCGGCGCGAGTAGTCCGGATTCTGGATCGAGAGATATTCCTGGAAATCCCGGGTCAGCCCATAGGTTTCCCGTTTCAGCCATATGACATTGATGATCGCCGCCGTATCCCAGCCCGCCGCGGCCAGCCAGCCCGCCAGGGTGCCGATTCCCTCAGCGAGCCCCGTCGAACTCGTGACCACACCATGACGTCGAGGGAAGAGTCCCGTCAGCATCGAGGCGTGGGAGGGCAGCGTCCAGGGTGCCGGAGCGCTCACATCCGTAAATACCACGCCTTCGGATCCGAACTCATCGAGAATTGGCGATGTGAAGCGAGGGTGGCCGTAGAGGCCGAGGTGATCGGCTCGCAATGTGTCCACGGAGATCAGGACGATCGCACGGGGTCCAGCGACCGGATCGGTGGACTCACATCCCGAGCCCGCGAGGCAGATAGCGCCGATCGCAAATAGCAGCGCGTAACCGACCCGAAAACGTGGAAAAGGGGTGGCCCACGAAGCTCCCACGCGTCTCATCGAATTGGTATTCGAAAGGCCGCTCAGGGCCGTCCCGGTCAGCGATCGACCGAGACGGCGACCAAAGTCGTTTCCGTCTCGAGTCCCGCATCCACCCGCGAGATCAGGATCGTCAGATCGCGCCCCGGTTTCGTGGACTGAATTGCGATGCTCTGACCGAGTTCCTGGCTGCTGGCATTGCTCCAGCCGAGTTCCCTGAGCTCGTCCATCAGGAATGCAACCGCCTGCGAGGGGGAGTCCTCGGTGCCGAACATCAGATTCACCCTGTAACCTTGTACGAACGCCTTGCTGGGCCTCGTATTCGGATAGACGGGAGCATCCGCGGGGTAGAAATCGGGAACTTCGATCTTGGCGGTGAGTTCCCCGCCCGGGGTCGTCTGGAGGTCCGAGGGCAGCGGCGGCATGTTGATGGCAGCGCGTTCGGGCGCTGGGGCCACCGCCTCGGCGACGGGCTGTGGAGGTGGAGTCGAACCCGTCTGTTTTTCTTCGGCCCCACAGCCTGGCAACAGCCCGATGAAAGCGATTGAAAACAAAAATATCCCGGGCATGGCGTGGATTCGCATCCCTTTTCCCTTTCCCCTCATGATCGAATTGATCTCCTCGGAGAGCTGCATCTCATTCCTCCAGCCCCGGCGAACCGTCGGTGGAAGATCTCCCTGACGATGCCAGCCCCCGAACTCTCTTTGGACTCCCCGGGACCGGCCCATGATCTTCGGCATATTCTCGCTCTCCCGCTGTCGAGTCGCCATACCCGACTTCGGCTCCGAGATCCCTCTCGGCGCAGAGCGTAAAGAGACGAAAGGCGTCGGGATTCGGCCAGAAGACACTCCCGGCGGAGACCGTCCGGGTCGTCCCCGCGGAATTGGCGATCCCCTACGCTATGCGGGCTAAGATCCCCGACATGCAGCGCCCCGAAACCCGAAGCCTCTCCATCGTCATGGCCCTGCTCCTGGCGCTCCTCCAGCCGGGCTGCCGGGAGAACCAGGATCAGCCCGGGGGGAGGGCGGAAGCCTCCACGACTCCCAGGCTAATCATCCTGATTTCCCTCGATACCCTGCGTGCCGACCACCTCAGCCTCTACGGACATCACCGCTTCACATCGCCAATTCTCAATGATTTCGCGGCGCAAGGAACGGTCTTCGATGACGCCAGTTCGACTTCTCCCTGGACCCTGCCCGCCCATGCTTCCCTGTTGACCGGCCTGACTCCGCGGAGCCATCGCGTTCTCACCTTCGACACGGGTCTCCCGGATTCGGTTCCCACCCTGGCGGCGATTCTTGACCAACACGGGTACCGGACCGCAGCCGTCGTCAATTCCGCTTGGCTCCGCAAGAAGCGTTACCGCCTGACCCGCGATTTCGAGAAATACCTCTTCGTCGATGACACCCAGAAGCGGCGGGCGCCCAATACCTGGATCACCGACCAGGCACTGACTTGGATCCGAGATAGAGGCGAGAACGATCTCTTCCTCTTCGTCCATTATTACGACGCCCATAGCGACTACAGCTCGCTGCCCGAATACGAGCGCCTCTTTCTCACTCCCTACGAGGGAGAGGCGGACGGGACAGGCTGGCAGCTCTCCCGGGCCAGCTTCGAGGACGACTACGTCGAGATGTGCCACGAGAACTTCGACCCGCTGAAGTGCAGGATCGGGACCCCCCAAAACTACCTGGCCGTCGACCGCTCGGTCGGGAAGATTCACTTCGACGCCGATGACCTGCGCCATATCGAAGAACTCTACGATGCGGGCATCCGACAACTCGACACCGAGTTGGGCCGTTTTCTTTCCCTCCTCGAAGTCGAGGGGGTCCTGGACGATGCGTTGATCCTGATTACATCGGATCACGGAGAGGAGTTCATGGACCACGGGCGAATGGATCACTTCCTGACGATGTACCAGGAGGTGCTTCGGGTCCCGATGATCCTTCGCGGACCCGGCATTCCGCGGGGGCTGCGAATCGATACCCCGGTTTCCGTGATCGATGTCGTTCCGACCCTGCTCGAATGGGCGGGCCTCGAAGCCCCTGCAGCCACGGAGGGCCTCAGCCTGATGGGGCTGATGGAAGGCGACTCGAGCCAGGACGTCTTCGAGAAGCGTCTCCTCTTCGGAGAGGCATCCGGGGGGCTCACCTACGCGGCCCTGATGGAGGGCATCTACCCCGTCTATCGCTCGATCCGCCGCGGCGACCACAAGCTCATTCACGACTCAAAAGAGGAGAATTGGGCACTCTACGATTTAAAGCGGGATCCCGGGGAAAAGCAGGACATCGGGGCGCTGCAGCCCAAAATCCTGGCCGGACTCAAGCTGGAAATGCGGGAGCGCTACGAGGATTTTCGACCCGATCCGGCAGCGGCGGATCGAGTCGAAGTCGATCGGGAGGAACTCGAGCGACTGCGCGCTCTCGGATACGTCCCCTGAGCGCGCCGATCCGGAGGGACTGACTTCGAAGCGATCCGGACACGCTATCCATATCCGCTACTTCCCGGTCTCCAGCAGTCTGCGCGCGGCCGAGAGACCTTCGCGACATTGATCCCCCACGAATCGCTTGGCCAGGCAACTCTCCAATAGAGAATCTTCATTCTTCGCGCCGCCTTCGAGAGATTTCGTGCGGGCCCACTCCCGACACCATTCGAAACTCTGCCGACCCTCGCGACAGCCCCCCCAGATCCGCAGCAGCGCATCGCCCTCGAAGGGAGCCGCATGGTGGTAGAAGCGAATGAAGTCCTCCTGCGCCTGACGTGAAATCTCGGGGGTGATATTCGAATCGCCTTCCAGCCGCTTTTCGAAAAGAGGCGCCAGACGCTTCACACGTTCGAATCCCAACGGACCCAGGGGCTTCTTCTTTCCCTCTCCGGAGACCGCAGCCTGCATCCAGGCCCGGGTCTCCTCGAAGATCTTCGAATCCGGCTTCTCGGCGATCCATTGGGCCATCAGGGTCTCCGCAACCGGGCCCAGGGAGCGATAGGCCTCGCGAATCATCTGGGATCGGGCCTGATCGGGAAGACCCCCTGAAAATCGGAGTGAATAGCCGTGGACCATCGAATTCTCCCGCGCAATGCGAGCGAGATCGCCATATCCAAGAAAGGGAATGCGACCGATATCGCCGCGAAAGAAGGCCCGGCCCGCCCAATCGTTCAGCAGGGGATGGTAGAGGGTGTGGATCGGGCCCTGAAGCTGGGCCGCATGCAGAACGCCCACCGGAATCCGCTCGTGGGCGAGCAGGGCGGGGAAACTCGCGATCCCCAGGCGGCCGAGGGAGGCCGCAAAGTCGCGTCGCGAGGCCCTCTCCTCCAGCCGAAAATGATCGATGGCAGAACTCGGATCATCCAGGCCGAGCAGCAGCAGATCGTTGTAGCCCGCAGCCCAGACCGCCACGTGCTCGAAGACCTCAGTGTAGGTGCGAAGTACAAGGGCCACAGTATCCGCATCGGTCTCGTATTGATGAAACCATTGGGCGTAGACTCCGCCACGGGTCAACCGCTCCTTCGCGGCCAACAGGAATTCCCTGCTAAAGAGCATCTCCACCCCCGTCACCCACGGGTTGCTGGGCTCGGAGATGATCAGATCGTAGCGTTCGTCCGCACGCATCAGGGCCCGATACGCGTCGCTCTGCACCACGTGGATCTTGGGGTTTCGAGTAGCGGCGAGACTCGCAAAATCGAATAGGGGTGCGGCCTCCATTACGGCGGGAGAAATCTCTGCGACATCCACCCTCTTCATGCTTTCGAGAGCCGCGAGTTCTCCGGCGGTGATGCCCGTCCCCCAGCCGATCACAAAGGCTCGCTCGGCTTTTTCAGCCATCAGTGCCGGCAGGGTCGCGGCCAACCCCATGGTCATGTAGTCCATGAAGGTATTGCCGTCGCTTTTCCCATTGCTGACAATCGAAATCGAACGGCCACCACCGGGTTTCTGATATTCCTGGACCGTCACGCTCGCGATCGGGTCGTCGCGATGAAAGAGGATTGGAATCGCAAACCGGGCCGGATTCTTCTCCCGGAAAGCATCGGGCCCGTCGAAGGTACCCGCGATGGGCTCCCGCTCCCGAAAGAGTCCCAGAAAGAGATCGCCCGGATTCCAGGCCGGAAGCAGAGCCACGGGCGTCAGGAGCGGGATTGCAAGAAAGAGCCAGACCCCCCGCCACCGATAGACCCGGATGGTGAGGAGCAGCGCCGCAAGCAACAGGGCCATGACGGCCGCGCGGTAGATATGGTGAAGATCGAGCCAGAAAAAGAAGACGTATCCGCCGAGCAGAGCGCCGAGAAGCGAGCCCAGCGTATTCCAGCTGTAGAGACTCCCCGCGACATCCCCCAGGTGGCCCACTTCCCGGCGCATCTGATGGAAGAGGAGGGGCAGGGAGGCGCCCGAGAGAATGACCGGCAATCCGATCAGGGTCAGGAGCCCCACGAAGGTGAGCAGGTAGTAGAAGCCGAAGGCGGCGCTTTCGTCCCGGAAGAGGCCGCGCAGAAAGTGCGCCCAATACGGAGAATCCTGCAGCAATCCGTAGAGCAGCAGCAGCAGCAGGGCGAGTCCCCATTGGTTGAGAACGACGAAGAGCGGGGCAATGCGGGTCAGGGCCGAAACCAGGAAACTCCCCAGGGCGATACAGAGGACGAAAACGGCCACCACCATGGAGAAAGTGAATTGCGAAGATCCGAGCGAAAGACCCGCCAGGCGAATCAGGGCCGTCTGGGCGGTCATCATCGCGAAACCGGTAAGCAGGGCCACGATCATGTAAGCCACCGCAGTTTCTCCGGCGCCACCCGGGGCCGGGACACTCTCATCCTCGAGGGAAATCACCCTGCGACCCCGCAAGCCGAGCAGCACAAAGACAGAGCCCGCGAAAAGATTGACCGTCCCCATGGCGTACATCGTCGTGACGAGCCCCCACGTGGGCACCAGGTAGAAACCCGCCGCCAGAGCGCCACCAAAAGCTCCAACGGTGTTGAAGGCGTATACGAAGGCGTGAAAACGCGTTGCATCCTCGAGGCTCCGCGCCAGGCCCTGGGTCAGGATGGGGATCGTTCCGCCCATCAGGATCGAGGCCGGCCCGATGAGCAGCGCTGCAAGGCCGACGTCAATCGCGAATCCGACCCCCACCGAGCCGTGGGGAATCGCGTAGGAGAGCATCTGGACGGCCTGGAACAGCCATGGGAAGGCGACGACGTAGACCCCGATGCCCCCTTCGATGAGACCGTAGACGAGGAGCAGGCGGGGAGGCACTCCCGCGGCACGGGCGCGCTCCACGATCCGTCTCGTCACGCGCCCGAAGAGCCAGTAGCCCACGGAGAGGCCGCCGAGAAAAATGCCCAATACAGCCGCTGTAGCCTCGCTATGGGAACCCAGGAGAGTGGCCAGATAGCGCTGCCATGCGACCTCGTACACGAGGCCGCTGAAACCCGTCAGGAGGGTGAGAACGAGAGCTGTGGCTCGGACCATTCGTTTCTTTCGCCGCTTTCCCCCTGGCACGGATCTCCCAGTACAGGAGAACCGAGGCCCCGTCTCGGGCGCGCGTGGAGAATAGTCGAAGGCTCTTACAAGCCCAAGATCCCGTCGGCTCAGATCCCGGGGAGGCCCAGACTCACTGGCCCCATCCCTTGGGACATCGGGACTTCTCTGGACCGGGGGCACCCGAACCCGTTCCCCGAGACCACGGCAAGATGCCACCAGGGACACAGAATATCAGCGGATTGGGGCGGGGTGGGGAAGACTCAGCGGCATCTGCTCCAGAAAAATGCCGCCTGGCGCCTGCCCCGTTTTTTCCGTTTCGGTCTGCAAAAAAAAGAGCACCCTGACCCGCAAGGGGATCAGAGTGCTCCTTTTTGCCTATTTTTGTTATCGAAGGTGCCGACGCCCCTAGTCCCCTAGGGATGGCGTAACCCCGATATCAGCGCCAGATCAGGCTCGCCTTCGTCCCGCGTATCCAAGACCCGCAAGACCGAGACCCACCAACAGCGCCGTCGTCGGCTCAGGCGTGAGAACCACACCGCCGCCGCCCAGGCTCGAGGGGGCCGTTGAGCCACCACCGGGCTGGCCGATCACGTTGCTCGACGTCATGCCGAGCTGGATCTCTGCACTGCCGTCGCCAAGTGCCACGATGTCGAAGACCAACGTCGCGATCAGAAGCCCGGAACCCGTGTTCTGGGTTCCGTTCATCAAGTCGACCGAGACGAAGTCGAGATTCACCTGGGCGAGGCCACTGGGATCGGTGGCTCCGATCCATTGCTGACAGCCGTCTCCGGCAGTCGCGCCCCCATAACCACCACAAGTGACAGCCGCCTTGAGGTAGCCACCGCCACCCTTGCCACCGTAGAGGATGTAGCTCGTGGTTGAAGAGGAGCCCTGGTCGTAGCTCAAAATCGTATCATCAAAGAGAACCGCTACCGACATCAAGGTGATGCCCGTCGTGGCCCCGGTATCAAATGTCACGGGGACGGTGACGCTCCCGCTCGTCTGGGTGGTTCCTTGCCAAGTCCCACCCAGGGTGAAACTTGCTGCGCTGGCGCTGGAGGCTCCAAAAAGCAGGAGCGCAGTTGCCACCGCGTTGATCATGAAGAGTCGCATCCAAATATCTCCTTAGGCGATTTCTCGCCAGTTTTGCGCCCGATCCCGCTGACTTCCCTATTCAACAGGATCCCTGAAGGGCATATTACTATCGATCGTTCGATCGTTCTGCTTCACCTGATCTATCTGAGAGACCGGACCCAGCTTTAGCTTCATCCAGCACCAAGAATACGGTTTACTCGTTTCAACGGTCTCACGTATGTCGAAGATGATGTGCTGTGCTCTCCTTTAAATTACTGGGCGCTACAGGGTGCGGTACCCGCACAGGCGAGACCCGACGGACCAGGTGCTGAACCTAGGGCGCCGAGAGCCGCATTCGCGTCGGCCAGATCGATTGCACCATTGCAGTTCATATCGCCATCACTGGCGCCAGGAGCGGTACCCAAAGATCCGAGCATCGTATTGACGTCCGCGAGATCCGCAGCACCGTTGCCATTGACGTCGGCATCACAGGGGTTCCCGTAGCCATCCGAGTTGTCGTCTTCCTGATTGGTGCAGGAGACTGTCGCCGCCAGCGGACCATTAGGGGTGTTCACACAATTGTCGAAAGCGTCGGGCACGCCGTCTACGTCACCATCTGGCGAAGCTCCCGCAAACGAGCCCAACGAAAGGCCGAGTGTGAGCAGTGCAGCACACCCGACTACGATCAGATTTCGCTTCATTCCTGATTCTCCTCTGAGAGATAGATCCATCTTGCAGCCTTGCGCTTGGTTGTCTCCCAACCGCAACCCGGTCACCCTAACATCAGCCCAAGGCTGGAGTCAAACACCTTTTTCCAGTGTTTTCGTTTCATTTCCAGTACGATGGTACAAGCCTTACTGAGATTTGACCCGCTATCCGTTCTATTATTTGCTGCGTGACCATTCAAGCAGTCGTCCAGCTCATCTTTCAGAACAACATTCGATAGAAAATTCAACGACTTGAAGACCGATTCCGCGGGCCTGACCATTAATGCTTCTCGGCTCACTTGCGCGCTCAAAGGCTCTTCGGGGCGAAGAATTCATCAACCTTCAACCCCTTATTGAAGGGTTTTTAATGCAATTTGGATGCCCGGTAGTTGATGACCATAAACCCTTGAAATCTCAAGAGAACATGATTCCCATGTCATTGGAATGGGCAATTTATTTCCCATTCTCGGCACTCTTGGTCGATTTCGGCTTTCCCGAGCCGCAAATCCGCGACTCGGCTGGCGGAATCGCCAACTCACTTTGGGGTTTAGAAAAAACTTCCCCCGGATGCGTTTCGGGCGGCTTGCGGTACTCGCCCGTACCCCCAGGGAATGAAGGCGGTGGCTACGGATCTCTCCGAATGGCGAAGAAAATTTGGCGGCGAGCAGTCCCGACAATGGCCCGATCCGGTGGGGCGCAGTCACTTTCCCGATGCGTCGGGAGGCGGGCGAACAGCGCCTATCCCTGGATCATCATCCGGGCTGTTGAAGCGGAAAGAAGTTCGAGGGTGGGCTCGATCGTGCGCTCGATCAGCAGCAGACGCTCCCTTGCGGCCTCCAGGGAACTGCCTCGACGATCTTGAACGGGCGTGCTGAGCCGGACGACTACGATCGGCCCCGGGCGACTGAGGGTGCTTCGATCGAGGGCGAAAAAAGTGCGGAGGGTTTCGATGAGAAGCCCCTTCGATCCGATCACCCAATGATGAACGAGCAGACGTTGTTTTCCCTTTTCGACCAGTCGGGTCTGGACGACGTGATCCGGCTCCCGTTCGACCCATTCATCTCGCAGCACCCTCCAACCACTGCCCGGCAACGCCGTGATCGGAGACAAGGGACTCCCCCCGCGCTGACCGAGATCCGAAGTCGCGACGAAGACCGAAACGGGTTTCGTCTCCAGATGGTACTCGCGCATCAGGACCTCGCTGAAGCGGGTACTTCCCCGCCAGGAGAAATCGGGCGGAATTTTCTCCGAGGACCACTGCTCCAGGGCCCCACCAACCAGCACATGGGGAGAGTGCTGCTGGATTGGCGACGGCTGCCAGACTGGAAGCCAGAGCGCCGCGGCATGGGTGGCGAGAGCCAGAACCAAAAGCGAGGAAAACGCGAATCCCGAGGAGAAACGCCGCGAGGGAGGCCTCGGAATCAGGACCGGAGATTGCAGTCGCGGAAACCGTTCCAACTGCGAATCAATGCCGTAGATGATGAGAAGTCCCACCAGCAGAATCGCGATGCCTTGAAGATTGTGGATTGCAATCATTTCGGAATGAGGATTCAGGATCAGTGTGAGCACCCGTAGACCATTCAGCCCGAAGGCGATAAAAGGAGCGATCAGGATCAGAATGGCCGCGTGCCAACCTCGCCGCTGGAATAGATCCGCGAGCAAAACGCTCAGCAGGGTCAGGATCTGGATCGACCGCATCCCGCTGCAGCCCTCTATGACCTGGAAGGCCTGGGTCACCCGGAAGATCTGGTCTCCCGAGACCAAGTGCGGAATTCCCAGCAGATAGAGAAAGAAGCCCGCCGACTGGGCAGACCACATCTGTAGCTTGAAGATGATTGCCAACATGAGGGGAGCCGGCAGGGGGATGGCAAAGAGGAGCAACACGAGGGGGAGCCAAAGAATCCGGAGCGCTTGGAGCCCCCCGTACGCGACCGCCAGACCCGCAAGTGCAAGTCCCAACGAGATCACCTGCAGATCCAAGGCGCTCGTGTAGGTTGCCCAGAGAAAAAAAGCGATCGCCAAGGCGATGCAGGCCAGAATCAGCCAGATCGGACCGGTCTCCAGGGACAACGCGCGCAACCGATTCGAACGCCGGTATCCGAGCCAGAGGCAGAGTCCGATGATGACGAGAGGGGCGCTATCGTCCGGACGGAAGAGCCAATACTCCACCCCCTTCTCGAAGCCGTAACGCGTTCCGAGCGTATAGAGGGGACGAAAAGCCACCCCCAATGCCGCCAGGGCGAGCAGATGGGCGACGAGGAAGACGGGCCTGAGATCTCGGATCTTGCGAATTTCGCCTACCGCCGCCAAGTTTTCATCCATTCCGAGCAACCCACTGGGGACGATCCCCCGGACGCTGACTCTAGCATCGGGTCGCCGCCCGCCCGGCACAAGCCCGGTGGTCTCCAACAGTTTGTTTTTCTTCAATACTTCTTCTAAGCCTTCCTTTTATACAGGCATCCATATAGCCATCCTCTATCGGATGCGTGGGGCCTTCCTCAGTCCTCTCGTCGTTCTACTTTTTTTTCACGACCCCCTTATTCCACGACCCCCTTATTCCACGACCCCCTTATTCCACGCTCCTCTTTTTCACACCCCCCCTTTTTCACGACCCCCCCCCTTCCCTGCGGGAGCGAGTCGCTGCTCCGACGCCGACGGATCCAGGCCCTGCGCGAGCCCTCGGCCTGAGAGGGCACCTCCTCGAGGGGCCTCGAAACTCCTCCGGTGCAGAACGACCCGCCCGAGAGTAGAACTCAAGGCGATCGGACAAGCATCCGCCCCGCGAAGGGCTGCGACCTGCTACGGAGTTGCGGGCTCGGCCCCGACGCGTCCGCCCCAGCGGGAGTTCGGAGAAGACCACGGCAATTCCAACTGCGAGGGGGCGATCCGCCCCGGGCTTTCCCGACTCGAGCGTGCCAGGCGATACCGAAGAGTACTGCGTGGGATTCCCAGCAGACGTGCCGCCCCACTCACATTGCCCGAACAGTCTCTCAAGGCCGATTCGATCCGCTGAAGATCACAGCGGCCCGGACTCGCGGCCGGGGTCCCGGCCCGCCCCCTTTCAGCCCCCATGCCCAGTACCGCGCGAGCAATTGCTCGGTCCAGGGTGCAGTCGGGCCAGCAAACGGAGAAGCGCTCCAGGGCATTCATCAATTCCCGCACATTCCCCGGCCAGGCATGGGCGGCCAGCACTCGGCTGGCCGCTGGCGTTGGCGGAGATACGATGCGCCCGAGTTGATTCGAGAGCCTTCTGCGAATGGCTTCGACCAGGCCCGGGAGATCCTCGATTCTTTCCCGCAGGGGCGGGAGCCGCAGCTGAACCACTGCGAGTCGGTAGTAGAGATCGGAGCGAAATCGCCCCCGGATCACCTCCAGATCGAGAGCCCTATTGGTTGCCGCCACGATCCGGGCCCCCATCTGGAGTGAACGGCTTCCTCCGACCCGTTCGTACTGCCGATCCTGAAGAACGCGAAGAAATTTGGCCTGCAGAGACGGGGCCAATTCGGCGATTTCATCGAGGAAGAGCGTTCCCTCCGAGGCCATCTCGAAACGACCCCGGCGGCGCATGGAGGCCCCCGTGAACGCACCTCGCTCATGACCGAAGAGTTCGCTCTCGATCAGTTCCGATGATAGTGCGGCGCAATCCACGTGGATCATCGGGCCCGTCGCCAGGGCGGAAAGGGCATGAATCTCCCGGGCGATGACACCCTTGCCCGTACCGGTCTCGCCCGTCAGAAGAACGCTGCAGCGACTCGCGGCCACTCTCGCTACGTGGCTGCGAAGTTCTGCCATGGCCGAACTCGCGCCCCAGGAAACTTCAACCCGTGAGCAATCGACTTCGGACCCTGCCGGGGACTCCACCCGGGCGGGACGGCTTGGAGGACGCTCCTGCGTCGCTTCGCGCATCCGGAATCAATGCCCGATCCGCCCCCCTCGCCGCAAGCATCACGGGCAGAGCCTGAGGGAAATTTGAAGAGGCCGGGCCGGATGGCGGCCCGCGGATTCGCGTGGAGAGGCGTCCGACTCGCCGACGCCTCTCAGGAATCGCGCCTTTCAGTAGAGAATGACACTGCGAATCACCTCTCCATCGTGCATGAGGTCAAAGGCCGTGTTGATTTCCTCGAGGGGGAGGGTACGACTCACCATTTCATCGAGCTTGATTCGACCCGCCATGTAGCGATCGACGAATGTCGGCAACTGGGTGCGACCCCGGGTGCCGCCGAATGCCGTGCCCCGCCAGGAACGACCGGTAACGAGCAGGAAGGGACGGGCATGAATCTCCTGGCCAGCACCCGCCACGCCAATGATGATCGACTCGCCCCAACCCTTATGGCAGGAGCGAAGAGCGTTGCCCATGGTCTCGACATTTCCGATGCACTCGAAAGAATAGTCGACGCCTCCATCCGTCCGATCGATGATGGCGGCCTCGATATCTCCGACCTGCTTCGGGTTCAAGCACTCCGTGGCGCCGAATTGCTGGGCGAGGGGGAACTTCTCTTCATTGATGTCCACGGCGATGATGCGATCGGCACCCGCCATGACGGCGCCCTGGATCACCGCGAGACCGATGCCTCCGAGACCAAAGATTGCAACCGACGAGCCCGGCTCGACCTTCGCGGTATGGAGTACGGCACCAATCCCCGTCGTCACCCCGCATCCGAGCAGACAGACTTTGTCGAGCGGGGCGTCTCGGCGCACCTTGGCGAGGGCGATTTCGGGCACGACCGTATACTCGGCGAATGTCGAAGTCCCCATATAGTGGTGAACCGCGTCGCCCCGGTAGCGAATGCGGCTCGTCCCGTCGGGCATGAGCCCCCGCCCCTGGGTCTCGCGAATCGCACCGCAGAGATTCGTCTTGCCGGACAGGCAGAATTTGCACTGTCGGCATTCGGGTGTGTAGAGGGGAATGACGTGGTCGCCGACCTCCAGGGACTCGACCCCGGCACCGATCTCTTCGACGACCCCGGCCCCTTCATGGCCGAGAACAGCCGGAAAGAGGCCTTCGGGATCCTCGCCTGAGAGTGTAAATGCATCCGTATGGCAGACACCCGTGGCGGCCAGGCGGACCAGACATTCGCCCAGCTTCGGTCCTTCGAGATCAATCTGATCCACGACCAGGGGATGGCCCGCCTCGACGGCGATCGCCGCTCTCACCTTCATCTTCGGTCTCCTATCACCCTTCCCCGGGATTCAGTCATCGGGTGCGAGGGGTCCGCCGGGGCGGAATCTCCCTCAACCCTCCTGGCACATACGCATCAACGAAAAACCGATCGCCAGTATGACCCACATGAGGCCGGAACCGATGCGCATGATCCCCGGACGAGGGGCCGACTCCTCGCCCTCATGCTCCAACTCCTCCAGCCGAGGGGGCGGTGTTAGGCCTTCCGAGGGGCGAGCAGTGGATCCCCCATCCACTGCAGTCTCTTGGGCATCCAGCGAGTCCAAGGTGGAATAGAGAGGGGGTGCGGGGCGTCCGTGACCCGGGGCGGTCCTGCCTCCACAGTGGAGACACTTCTTCGTGCCAATCGGGAACGTGACGCCGCAGCGCGGACAGAAGACCTCGAATTCCGCGGATCCATCCATCAATGCACTCCACTCGTCGAGACCAGGGTCGCGGGATCGATCCCCAGGGCCCTCACCACATGATCCCACATCCTCTCGGGCGCAACCCCGAAGATCACATCCGATGTCGCCGCCGCGGAAAGCCATGCTCCCTGGGAGAGTTCGAATTCCAGTTGACCCGGCCCCCAACCCGCGTAGCCCAGGAAAAAGCGCAGTTGTGCCGGTGGAGTCTGGGCGACCTCACGAAAGACTTCCAATGAGCCCGCGAAGTTGACCCCCGTCAGCACCGGAGTGACCTCTTCGTCTTCCGCCGAAACCGCCAGGGAATCACCGAAGAGCATCCAGCCCGAATTCAATTCCACCGGTCCGCCCCAGAGCGCCCGTTCTTCATCGCCTCCTCGCCACTGAAACTGCAGGCTATCGAAGAGATCCGAGAGCGATAGATCCGCGGGGCGATTGAGCACCAGACCGAAACTCCCGCTCTCAGCGTGTTCGATGAGCAAGAGCACACTGCGGCGAAAGTTCGGATCGTTGAGTTGGGGCATGGCGACGAGGAGCGAAGCGCTGAGGCTATTTTCAGTCACGGCATCATCCTAGCAGGCCCTGTATCCTGATTCGGTGGCAGAACCCCGCTCAGTCCCCCCCCGCGACCGGCGAGGAATTGCGCACAGCGCGGCCGCCGGCCTGCTGGCGCTGATCCTGCTGGCGGGGAGCGCCCTGAGCGGGGGAGTTGGGGCCGGACTCCAGGGCCTCTTCGCATCCGCCCTGCTGACATCGGCGGCCCTGCTCTGCATCGCGTGGGCGCTGGTGGCGCGCTCGAGCGCCCCCGCCCGCAGCCTGCAACTGACGCCGGCGCGGCGACCGCTGTCGGGCCCGGGCCTCGCCCTGGCGGCGGCCGGCATGCTCGCCCTCAGCCACCTCCTCGATCTCTGCCTGAGGATGAGCGGCGTGCGAGAGGCCAGCGTGCTCAGCCGGGTGGACGCGCTGCTGCTTGGAGCCTCCGGGGGGGAATTGCTGCTCGCCGTCCTGGCCCTCGCCCTGGCACCCGCCCTGTCGGAAGAAATTCTCTTCCGGGGCGTCATTCTGGGACGCCTGCGCGAATTCCTCGGCGCCCCGAAGGGACTCCTACTATCGGCGATCTTATTCGGCGCACTGCATATGGACCCGGCCCAGGGTACAGCCGCGGCCGGGCTGGGAGTGTATTTGGGGGCTCTCACGCTGCGTACCGGCAGCATCCATGCGGCGCTGCTGTGTCATGGCCTCAACAACCTGGTGGCCGTGCTCACGGCTTCCTTCTGAGATCCCGTCGATTCCGCGGGGCGATTCCCTTCAGTCCGCCGTCCAATCGGACGAATGATTCCAGTGAGGGCCACTCGGCCAAATCATCGGGAATCGGCGATATGAACCAGAGCATCCGGATTCTGCTTCTCGACGACGGGGAACTCAGCCCCGTGGTTCGAATCCTCGAAAATCTCGACCTCGCACACACCCGTCGGCGAGGCGAACAGGTGACCGAAAAACTGTCGCCGCCTTCCGAATTGCTGATCACGACGCCCCGCTGTGCGTCCCTGGTCAGGCGCGGTTCTCCCCGGGATGCACCCAAGGGACGACCGATCCGAATCATCGGCGCCAGCGACCACTCCGACTCGATGCGGCGAAAACTGCAACGGATGGGCTTCGATCTTCTCGTCGGTCTACCCAATAGCGAAGAGGTCTGGGGACCCCTGATCCGCTCCGCGACCTACGGGGGGGAGGAGAGGCGCGAGATCCCCCGCACCGTCATCGGGGCCCCCTTGACCCTCTTCTCTTCGGATGCTGGCCGCAGCGATCCCCAGCCCGGGCTACTGATGGATGTTTCCAGCCGATCCTGCCGGATCCACTTGAGCCGGCCCCTGGAAGTCGGTTTCCACTACCGCCTGACACTGGATGAGTGCCTGGACTCGGACCACCCCCTCATCCTATGGGGCCGGGTTTCGAGGACCTATCGCGAGCAAAACAGCGAGTGCTGCGGCGCAATCCTCCGCTTCGACTCGGATATGGACTCGGATCTTCGCGTGGACCTGCTCGCAACCCTACAGCGCTGGTCCTGGGGCCCGCCTCCGAATCGAGAGTGCGAACTCCTCTCCTGAAGATCTATTCGGGGTTCTCGACGAATCCGCTCGACTCCGATAGGCTCCGCGCTCCCAATCCGGGCCATCGGCCCCCCATCCCAAGACCCTCGAAATGAACGGCGAAAGTATCCCCGCGGAACCAGTGCCGGGGGGTTTTCCCATCCCAAGGGGCTCTCCGGCTGGCTAAGGGCGAGGAAGCGAAGAAGCCATGGCAAGAAGCAAGAGCAAGCAGAAGATCCGTAAACGACTCAACAAACAGCGAACCCGACGGCGCAAGCGCGCCCGGGCGGCCGCCAAGAAGTAATCGGACTCCCCGAGCGCGGAACCCGGCGGGGCGAGCGCCCAGTGGGCACGCCTCGGCGCGGCCGCCGGATCGACCTCTCCGAGACGCCCCGAACTTCCCGGGAGGTGAGGCCATCCCGGGGGGCAATTCGAGTTCGGCGGCGAGTGTGAAAATTTTCGGCGGTCTGCGAACATGGGCCCGCACTCTCGACCCCTTCCCCCGAAAATGGGGAACGCCTCGTGGCACGGGGCGACAAGCATTGAGGAATAACGAGTGACTGATCAACCCGCGGTCGGTGAAATCCAGGTCGACAAGAACAACCTTTATCGCGAGGAGAGTTTCTCGGATCTGAAGGTCGCAACGATTCGGCGCCTGACGCCCGTGCTGGAAAATGGCCAGGATGACAGCAGTCGGCCGACGATGTTCATCGGAGAAACGACCTTGATGTCCCAGCGCGGTCCGCTTCCCGTCCAGGCACCAATCGAGGCCGGCGATCTCTCCGAAGCCTTCGAAAAGTTCCCGGAAGCGGTCAGTGAGGCCGTGGACAAGTTGATCGAGCAGGCCCGGGAAATGCAGCGCCAGGAGGCATCGAGAATCGTGGTGCCGGGACAGGGACCCTCGGGCGGCGGCGGCATCATCAGCTGAATCGGGCCGGGGAGTCCCGGCATTCGAGCCCTCGCCCCTCGTGGGCGCGCTCATCACCGATTCGCGCAAGCGGGCGTTGGCGGCGGATGCCGCCATGCGAACGTGGCCGCAAATTGGGGCTCGACGGGGCCTTGGCTGGGCTCGCTTGCGATGCTGCGAGAATTCGGATTTGCTCTCCTGCTGCGAGCGCGCCGTTCATGCGCTCTAGCGAAAGAGGGCAGATGGCGATGAAACTCTATTTCTTTCCGATCGCTCCGAACCCGACGAAGGGTAGGCTCTACCTCGCCGAGAAGAGACTCGCGGGAGCCGAGATCGCGGTCGAGGAGGTGGTCGTCGATCTGCGTGAGGGCGAACATAAATCTCCCGAACATCTGTTGCGCGATCCGCTGGGTAAGCTTCCGGTGCTCGGGATCGAAGGGGGCCGCTTCCTCACGGAGTCGTTGCCGATGATTCTCTTTCTCGAGGAACTTCATCCCGAACCGCCGCTGATTGGAAGAACACCGCGACAACGGGCCAACACGCTGAACCTCGAGCGGACCGTAGAGCAGGGGGTCTTCTTCCCGATGGCGCAGATCGTACACGCGACAAACTCGGCCCTGGGACTGCCTCCGAAGCCCCAGGTCGCACAGCATTTCCGCGAGGTGCTTCCGACGCACTTCCGGCTTCTCGACGAGCGATTGTCGGACGGACGAGCCTTCCTGATGGGCGACGAGCCGACCGTCGCGGATTGCACCCTCGCCGCCGGACTGCAATTCGGCCGCATGGGGAAACTCGAGATCGAAGGGGATTGCGCGCACCTGCAGCGCTGGAACGCGGCATTTCGCGAGCGCCCCAGCGCAAAAGAAGTGCTCGTGCTCTGAGCCCGCGCTTTCCGAGGACCATATCGATCGCCGCCTCGCGCCTCGGAGGGGGAAGAGGGGAAGAG
>CAYTAT010000035.1:0-50920 GCA_964435795.1 uncultured Spirochaetaceae bacterium | reverse complement strand
CTGGGGAGCTAACGATGATGAATAATAAACTGTCTAGACCTATACGGTATAGGACGCACTAGAGAGCCTCGCTCGTCGATGGCGGGCCGGGGCCTCTTCGGCCCCGATTTCAATCAGCCGATGGCCCGGACGGCTTTTCCCAGGCGGCAAGCACCGCGTCTCTGCCGTGGATTTCACGTAGTGCCGCGATCGAATCCACCCCGCCGGAGCGCTCTACGGCGATGATCTCCAATACGGTCTCGATGGCCTTCTCGAGATCGTCATTGACCACCGCATAATCGAAGAAGCGAATGGCCTCGAGTTCTCGATCCGCCATCGCGAGACGTCGATCAATCGCGTCGTCGCTATCGGTGCCCCGGCCTCGAAGGCGTTCTTCCAGTTCACGCATATCGGGCGGAAGGAGAAAGACAAAGCACGCATCGGAGCGGCGTTCTCGCATCTGCGCCGCACCCTGCACCTCGATTTCCATCAGGACGTCATGGCCCGCTTCCTCGAGGATCTTCCTGAGCGCCTGATGGCTGGTTCCATAGTTTTCGGCATTGTATTCGGCATGTTCAACAAAAGCCCCTGCCTCGACGAGATGCCTGAATTTGGCCGGACTGACAAAGTGGTAGTCAATGCCGTCGCATTCCCCCTGGCGAGGAGTTCGGGTCGTATGGGAAACCGAAAAATCCAGCAGAGGATCCTTTTCGACGAGTCCCCGACAGACCGTCGTCTTTCCGGTACCTGAGGGAGCAGCAATCACGAAGGGGATGCCAATCCGTCGCGAACTCACCCCTTCCCCCCCGCATCGCCCTGGGCTTCGAGACGCATGGCGATCGTTTCGGGAGTCATCGCGGAGAGAATGATATGATCGCTATCCGTCACCACGATGGATCGCGTGCGCCTGCCCTCGGTGGCATCGACCAATTTTCCGGCCTTGGCGGCCTGCTCCCGCAGGCGTCTCATGGGTGAGGATTGCGGGGAGACGACGCTCACAACCCGGCTCTTGGAAACGAGATTGCCATAGCCGACATTGATCAATGTCGGAACAGCAGGTGCCAGGGCGGGGAAACTGCTCTTCCCCTTTTTCTGGGTACCACTAGGCAATATTCTGGACCTGTTCTCGAATTTTCTCTACTTCACCCTTGAGTTCAACGACCTGATGGGCGAGTGATGCATCGTTGGCCTTCGAACCCACGGTATTGACCTCGCGGCCGATCTCCTGGAGCAGGAATTCGAGGCGACGGCCGACGGGCCCGACATCAGCATCCGCGTCGAGGATGCCCCTGAACTGCTCCAGATGACTTCTCAGCCGCACCAATTCTTCACGGATATCCAGGCGATCCGCGGCGATCACAATCTCCTGATGCACTCGCGCTTCATCGAGCAGACCCGTCTCGCTTCGGATCTGCTCCATACGCTGGTATAGGCGTTTGCGGGCGGATTCCAGCACCTGCTCCGCCCTTTCCTGGAAGAAGTCCACGATTTCCGAAATCTTCCCCAGGCGCTGCTCGACCTCGGAGTGCAACTTTCGCCCCTCTTCGAGCCTCATGGCCAGCAGGCCATCGAGTGCCGACCCCAATGCGCTTTCCAGAGCCTGCGCAAAGGCCTCCTCGTCCGGATCATCGGATTCCGCGAATCGAATGACTCCCGGCATCGAGAGCAATCCCGTGAGATCCAGGTGTCCGGCCAGATCGTGACGCCCGGCCAAGTCTCGGGCGGCCGCGACGTATTGGGCCGCGATGGCCTCATCCACCCTCAATTCGCCCTCGCCTGCGCCCGCATCGGCGCTGGTCACGCTCACATCGACCTTGCCCCGACCCAGCTTCCCCTGAACCGATGCCTTCAGGGCCAGTTCCCGGTCTCCCAACGGTCGCGGGAATCTCATCCGAATATCGAGATGCCGATGGTTGACGCTTCGAATCTCGATTTCGAAATTTCGCCCCTCCACCTCGAAGGCGGCCCGGCCAAATCCCGTCATGCTCTCGACCATGCACCCTCCCGGACGAACCCTGGAATGATCCGTGGGGGTTCATGGTGGAAGTCGAATCGAAATCGACCCCACGCACTCACCCGACGGATACGAAGGAGTTCACTCCTCCTGCTTGTTGACCTGCTCGATGATCTGATCGGTGATATCGAGGGCTTCCCGATAGTAGACGAGACCCGGAGCCCCTCTCACAAAAATCATGGAATAGCTCCCATCGCGACCGACGGCATTCACCGCCCGATCCAATTTCTGCTGAAGCGGTGTGATCAAGCGCTCAAAGTCCAGCCTGAGTCGAGCCTGCGCCTGGGATTGTTTGGTTTCGATCCCCTCTTTGAGTTCCGTGAGGTCCAACTCCATCTCTCGCAACTTGTCTTCGCTCAGAACCAGTCGCTTCTTCTGGAACTCTTCTCCCAGCGCCTGAAAGCGCTCGACCATCGGCTGCAATTCGAGTTCGACTTCCCGTTGTTTTCGTTCGAGTTCTTCTCGAGCGGCCTTGCCTCCGGTGGTGGCTCCAATCGCCTGATCGACATCAACGATGCCGATTCTCACCTTTCCATCCTCGGCACCAAGTCCGAAACCGAAAACGAGTACCGAAATTGCGACCGCGATTGCCCTGTTGATAAACACCTCTTCTCCTCCGATCAAATTGAATGAACTATCCGATGGCTCGAAATCTGGATGAAGACTTACGTCTCCTCACAATCCAAAACCACCCACTGAAAATTCGAAAACCGGACTCTCCTCAAAGGATCGCGGATTGACCGGGAAACCCAAGACCAGTTGCAACGGGCCGAAGGGAGAAAACCACAACACACCTCCGCCATAACCGTAGCGCCACTGCGTCACATCGAACAGGTTCTGGCCTTCGTAGAAGGCATTGCCACCGTCGACGAAGAGAACACCCATGAGCCCGACGGAATCCGAGATCCCGAATCGATATTCGAGGCTCGATGAAATAAAAGAGTTGCCCCCGACGACATCAGTTTCCGCGATATCTGCGAAATCGTCAATCCTGCTCGTATTCAGCCGATTGCAGCGGCCGTTGCCATTCCCCTGGCTGAAGACCCCACTGTCATTACAGATGGCCACGAAGCGATCGTTGACACTATCGTACTCGACCGAAGTTCCGACGGGATGAAAGAGATTGCCCTCCCCGGTAATTCCCGTTCTCTGCAGAATCGCTCTTCGGGGGCCCAGGGAGCGAGCGCGATAGCCTCGCAACTGAAAAGGACCGATCCCCCCGAGAAAGTAACGTTCCGTCAGGGGCAAGCGGAGATTCGCATCGATCTGATCGAGCCGAGCCACGTTCTCACAACCGCTGGGATTGTCGCAGAGGGTCGTGTCGTCAATCAGGAGATTCCAATCGGTGATCTGATTCAGCGGCAGGGCGTAGCCGATCCGGGAACTCAAGACAAAGGTGGAGCGATCGGGAAAGAATCGGGGAGGCCGGATATACCAGGCCCCCCGCATTTCGGCCCTGAAGAAGCGTGAAAAACCCCCGAGTCCTGCGTATTCGACGGTTCCGACCAGATTGGTTCCCGCGGTCGCTGCGAAGCGATCGTTTCGCGTATCCCGCATGAAGGAAATCCCGAGAATGCTCGCCGTCTCGCCCTCGTGGAGAAGCTCCCGAAAAATCGGCGCCGAGGCGTTTACACCTGTGGGCTGGCGAACCTCGCGCTTTCTCCACTGGTAACTGACCGCGGCCCGACTCGAATTATCCTCTGAAAGAGAATGGCCAATGGAAAAGTTGATCCCCTGCTGGAATTGCTTGAAGGATTCGAAACTGACATCCGTGACGAAGACCGATCCGGAAAAACTATAGGTACTGCCCATGAAATAGGGGTCGGAGAGGGAGACGTTGTAGCGACTGGTGCGACCCCCGACATCGACGGATAGATTCACGAAATAGCCCCGCCCGAAGAGGTTGGATTGGGCCAGGGATGCCGTGAAGACCAGTCCATCCCGGGAGGAATAACCCGCCCCGAAGCTGAACGAGCCAGTCGGTCTCTCCACGACATTGATGTTCAGATCCAGTTGTGAGGGATCTTCCGTGGGCTTGGGATTGAAAGTGACGTCTTCGAAGAAACCCAGTCGCTGAATTCTCGCCGTGCTCAACTGGATGCCACGGGCCGAATAGAGCTGCCCCTCGACAATTTTCATCTCCCGTCGAATGACCGGATCGATCGTCCGCGTATTTCCCGCGATATGGATGCTCCGCACGAAATAGAGGGGGCCTTTTTCCACGATGAATTGCACGTTGACCTTATGCTCGTCCTGGAGCAGACGCGTACCCGGCTGGACGCTGGCCAGAAAGAAGCCACGGTCGGAATAATGCCTCTCCAAGGACTCCACATCCTGGCTGAGGTAGGATCGGTTGAAGATCTCGCCCTCCGCGAGTCGAATCTTATCCCTCAGGGCATCGAGGTCCATCGTCTCGTCGCCCACGACGTCGATTTCACCGACCCAGAATTGCGGACCTTCGGAAATTTCGATCGTTACGAACAACCCCTCTTCCGTGGCATCGACTTCCGGCTGGCTCACTTCGACCTGAAGGTATCCGAGATCCGTATACCTCTTCTCGACTCCGTGCAGATCCCTGAGGAAAATCGGCTCGGCATAGGTACCCGTCTTGTCCAGCCAACTCGTTGCGAGTGAATACCACTTATAGGTCTTGGTCTCGAAACCCTTGAGAAGCTCAGCATCCGAAAGGGCGTGATTGCCCTTGAATCTGATCTTCCGAAGTTTCAACTTTTCATTCTCCTCGATCGTGAATTCGACCGAGATCGAACCCTCGGATACCGGAGTGACGGAAAAGTCGACCTCGACGAGGTAATAGCCCCGCTGACGATAGAGTTGGGAAATTCTCTCTTCGTTCTCGAGAAGCAGCGGGTAGTCAAGGGTGGAGCCGGTGGTCAGGGTGAGGATTTCATTGACATCGTCCAGATCGATATTTTCGTTGCCGGTGATCTCGATGTCACGGATGACCGGATTCTCCTCGACTTCAAAAATAAGACGGGTGCCCTCGGGCGTCTTCTCGGAGTAGACGAAGACATCCTGGAAGAAACCCAGGGCCTGAACCTCTCTCACATCGGCCGCGATCCTCGCTCGATTCAGGGGATCGCCCGCCCGGGTCTGGATCCGGCCCCGAATGGCATCCGATTCGATGCGACGATTGCCGCGGATACGAACCTGCGCCACCACGACTCCGGAGCCATCCAGAGCACTTCCGCCGACGACCAGGGCCTCGGAAAGAATCACGCCGAAGGTCAATACGACACCGCTGGATCGACGCTCGATACTCGTATTCACCTGGGCGATGCCGGGCTGCGATTCGAGCAGCATCCGATCCGCCTGAACAAGATCGGGATCGTAGGGCGTCCCGGCCTTGCTCAGAATGAGTTCGCGCAGGACGGGCTCCATATTTCGAGCCCCTTCCACCTGCAGCCCGATAATGCGATCGGGATCCGCGCCGGAGACCACCGCCACCACCTGATCCGCAAAGTCCACCAGGCGGGCCACCAATTCCTC
Organism: uncultured Spirochaetaceae bacterium; assembly: GCA_964435795.1. GTDB lineage: Bacteria > Myxococcota_A > UBA9160 > UBA9160 > UBA4427 > JAZXM01. The sequence continues at coordinate 45,420 of CAYTAT010000035.1, read as the reverse complement.
TTCACCCTGCGCGACGTAGGAAAGAGTCCGACTCGCCAACCCCTCGGCAACGGGCGTGATCTGGACGTCAAAACTGTAGCGGCCGGCGAGTTCCGTGATGCTGGCCACCACGGCCCCCTCGGCCCCGAATTGGCGTAGGAGAGCCCGCAATTCCCGATCCGACAATTCGGCGGGATCCCTACCCTCGAGCGCGGAGACCACCTGGGCGGAGTCCACCACGGAGATCTTCCCCGTGGCCTCCAGGCGGGCGGCAAGAAGACTCGGCAGCGTTTCCGTCAGATATTGAATCGGTCTGCGGCTATGGACCTGGAAGGGAAAGACCACCAGCAGGGTGGGTGCCGGCGCGGCTTCCGGATTCCCGAGCCCCCCGGCCGGTTCAACTGGCGGGGGTTGGGACTGGGACTGCGCGAATGCCGTACTCCCGGGTAGCCAGAGGAAGAAAGCGAGGAGGAGGACGCGGCCCAATCGACGGAATGCGCCTGAGCAAAACGAGTTCAAGGATGTCCTCCGGGCGAACGAAATCCTCGATCCAGGAGTCGTATCAGAAGAAGAGCGGGAACTCGAGGCCCCTTCCGTGGACGCACCACGATCGCGACCACTCCCCCCGACGAGGCGCCGCATTCTAGCCTGCCTTCCGGGTGGGCGCTTCACCGGAACCGGGGCGGAGCAGAGGAACAGGGGAGCCCTCAATCCCGGAGGAAAGTCCCCGGGCCAACTGCGGGCTGAGGGTCGAGCCTGCCCTCCGTCAGAACGAGCGTTTGACCCAATTTTTCGGCCAAGTCCGCGCTATGGGTGACGACGACCAGGGTGGTGCCGTGCAGCCGATTCATTTCAAAGAGCAACTCCGCCACATGTCCCCCCGTGGCGGGATCCAGATTCCCGGTCGGTTCGTCGGCCAGCAGGACCGGGGGCCTCAAAACGAGGGCCCGGGCCACCGCAACACGCTGACGTTCTCCCCCCGACAATTTCCCCACCGGATGCTCCAGACGCTGAGTGAGGCCCACCTCATCAAGAATTGCGGACGCGCGCTCGCGCATCTCGTCGCGGGTGATTTCCTGTAGAAGCCCGGGCATCATGACATTCTCGATGGCGCTGAACTCCGGAAGCAGGTGGTGAAACTGAAAAACAAAACCCAGAAAGCGATTCCGAAGCACTGCCAGGGCCTCCGAGGAACGGCTGAAGACATCTTCGCCCCGAAAGCGGACCTCACCCGCGGTCGGATGATCCAGCGTTCCCAGGATGTGCAGAAGTGTCGACTTCCCGACTCCGGACTGGCCGACAATGGCGACGCGATCGCCCTCCTCCAGTCTCAGGTCGACCCCCTTCAACACCTCGATGGAATTCTCGCCCTCGCCGAATCGCTTGGTGAGTCGGCTGATTTCGACCAGGGGCGGCCGGGAGTCATTCATGGTGCAGACCTTCCGCGGGATCGACCCGCGCTGCCTGTCGACTCGGCAGCCATGTAGAACCCAGGGAGAGGATCATGGCAATCAGTATAACGACCCCCACCTGAAGCAGATCCACGCGAGATGGCAGGCCCGAAAATTGGTAGAGGGCCGTGGGCAGGGCATCCACGCCGGTCCATCTCTGGATCTGATCCTGGATCCAGGACAATCGCTGGCCCACAGCGAGGGCCCCGAGAAGCCCCACCAGGGTTCCGGCCAATCCGATCATGACTCCCTCCAGAGCGAAGATTCTCTCTACCAGGGCGTCTTTCGCACCCATCGCCTTGAGAATGGCGATATCCCTTGTCTTCTCCATGATCATCATGATCAGCGTCGAGACGGTCACGAAGCCGGCCACGACCATGATCATCGTGAGCAGGAGAGACATCATGATCCGTTCTGTCTTCAAGGCCTGGAAGAATGCCGGGAAGAATTCCTTCCAATCCTGAGTCTCAAAAGGAGGACCCAATGCCGCGACCACCTCATCCCCGACGCGACCCGATCGATAATGATCCGTGGTGACGGCCTCGATCCCATCGATTACATCCCCCACTCTTCTGAATTTCTGCGCCTCGGGAATGGACACATAGGCATAGGACTCGTCGTATTGATGAAATGCGCCACGAAATATCCCGACGATCTGAAAACGCTTCAGTCGAGGCGCGGGACCCAGCGGCGTGGGGGGACCCCCGAAAGGAGAGATCACCACGACTTCATCGCCCAGGCCCAACCCACTCGCGGCAGCCAGCCGACTGCCCACGACGATTCCGGGGTCGCGGGGGCCCTCCTGCCTTTCCTCGATCGATCCTTTTGACAGCTCGAGAGCATCCAGGGACCCGCTCAGCATGCCATCGGCCAGCCGATTGACCGATGCCGCGCGCGAAGGATCGATCCCGCGCAAGCGGATGCTGAAGATTTCCCCGGAAGAGGCCCTGACCATGCCATCCGCATCCACGAAGGGGGAGGCCCCAACGACCCCCGGAACGCGCTCCACCCTGCCAAGAATCGAGGCATGATCGGGAAAGGGACCCTCCGCATGCTTCAGCACGAAATGGGCGCGGTGGCCCAGGATCTCCTCTCTCCAGGTCTGCTCGAAACCGTTCATCACGGAAAGAACTACCAGGATCAGCCAGACCCCGGCCGCGATACCAAGCACGCAGATGGCGCTGATCGCGGAGATGAAGACCTGCCTTCGCCGGGCCGTGAGGTATCGAATCGCGATGAACCACTCCGCCGAGCCCCGCATATCCAGAAAGCCTGCGCCGGCCAGGGGCAGCAATCCGAGCAGGACTCCGCCGCCGAGAATCGTCAACCCCCAGCCCCCCGAGAGGGAGGCGACGCTGCGGGCCCCGGCGGGCAGGAGCGAGACCAGGGCTCCCAATGCCAGGACCAGAGAGAGTCGAAGCAAGTCGCGTTCGAGCGTCGAGAGTTCACTCCGATTCCGCCTTGAACGGCGAAGCAGAACCAGGCCAGAGGAGACAAGCGCTGGCGGCAGGGCCAATCCGAGGGATAGCAGGAGACTCTCCTCGCCCCCCAGCCAGGCGGCGAGACTGCCTCCCGCCGCCAGCAGAATGAATCTGGCGGCACGCTCGAATGCCAGCGACTTGAAGAAGGCATGTACCGAGATCATGGCCAGCGTCACCCCGCCCGCCGCCCAGGGCAGGATCCTCGACCACTCCGACAGCCAGACCGCCAACGACTCGTCCGCGAGTTCCGGTTTCGAAATAGCGATCTGGAAGGCCGCCATCAGTCCAGACGTGGCGATCCCCATCACGATCCGGGAGATGGGCCTGCGGCTGACTCGAGCAAAGCGCTCCAATACGGCGACGGCCGAGACCAGATAGAGTCCCGCCAGCCCGACGATGCAGAGAATCAGGCTCAGGATGAAGACGAGGGCGAGCCCGCCCCCATCCGGCGTCAACTCCCGCCCCAAGGAGAACAAGAATTCCAGATCCCTGCCCTCCTCTAATCCCCTGACCGAGCCAGCTTTGAAGTCAAGGCTGACCGTCCCGGTCGGCACCCGAATTCCAGAGCAATGCCGAGCGAATCAGCCGATCGAGATCGCCGTCGAGAACCCCTTCGACATTTCCCACGTCGAGATCCGTCCGGTGATCCTTGACCCGCTGCTGGGGATGCAGCGTATAGGATCGAATCTGGCTGCCGAAACCGATCTCCCGCTTTTCTCCCGTGATCTCTGCCAATTTGGCCTCCTGCTCCTTACGACTCAATTCGAAGAGTTGCGCGCGCAGGACCTTCATCGCGGTCGCCTTATTCTTGTGCTGAGAGCGTTCGTTCTGGCACTGTACCACCGTTCCCGTGGGCAGGTGGGTGATGCGAACCGCCGAATCCGTCTTGTTGACGTGCTGCCCTCCGGCCCCGCTCGAACGGTAGGTATCGATCCGCAGATCGCCTTCATCGATTTCAAGCTCGACCTCGTCATCGATCTCGGGAACCGCCGTCACGCTCGCAAAAGCCGTATGCCGCCTGGCCTGGGAATCGAAGGGCGAAATCCGGACCAGACGATGCACACCCTGCTCGGCATTCAAGTGGCCATAGGCGTAGTTGCCCTTGATGGAGAGGGTCGCGCTGCGGATACCCGCTTCCTCGCCGGATTGCACGTCGAGTATTCCCGATTGGAATCCCCTCCGCTCGGCCCAGCGCAGATACATCCGCATCAACATCTCGGCCCAGTCGCACGCATCCGTGCCCCCGGCTCCGGAATTGATCGAGAGAATCGCATTCGCGGCATCGTGCTCTCCGCCCAGCAGTTGATGCAATTCGGCCTGCTCCAGGGCCTCGGAAATTTCGACGAATTTCCCGGAAGCCTCCTCGCGAACCTCGTCGTCATCCGCCTCCGCCGCGAGTTCCAATAGCACCCCCGCATCCTCGAGTGCCGTTTCAATCCGGCCATAAAGCCCGATCTCGGCCTCGAGTTCGCTCTTGTTGCGCGAAACCCGCTCGGCCCTCTGTCGATCCTCCCAGAACTCCGGAGTCGCCATCTCGGTTTCGCATTCTTCATGGCGCAATTTCAGTCCGGCGAGGTCAAAGACGCCCCCGGAACTCTTCGAAGCCACGCCGCAACACCGCCAACCTCTCTTCGAGTTCATTCTGATCCAGAGCCGACGCCACTTCTCCAGCCATTTTGCCCCCCCCCTCCGATAGTGGCCGCCTGCTTCCGCCCCGATTTCATCGGGGCGCGGGTGCGGCCGAGCCATAGGGGGCGCCCCGAGATCCCCCCGTGGCGTCGAATTCCGACGCCGACGCGAGACTACCGAGCATCGCGGCCGACCGCGATGGGAAATCAACATCCCTGCCGACAAGCGGGAGCGGCCGGAAGACCCGATGGGAGCGGCCCGCGGCGCGAACTCTTTCCGTCGAAGAGAAGATCGCCTCGCGCCCGGAAACGCATTCCCCCAAAGGGACCAACAATCCGGGCCCAGAGGGGGCGAGAGGCCTCACCGACTCAGAAGTTTTCGCAACCTCCGCTCCTCGCCGCGCATCGTCCGCGCTTCGACTTCGGATTCATGGTCGTGCCCGAGAACGTGCAACAACCCGTGAATCATCAGCCTCGTCACCTCATCATCGAGACCCCGATGGCGATCGGCCGCCTGGGCTGCCGCCCTTTCGACACCGATGATGACGTCGCCCAACAATCGGCCGCGGTAGCCACTGCCCTCGCCTTCGAGCAATGAGAACGAGAGCACATCGGTGGCTCGATCCAGCCCTCTCCACTCTCGATTCAATTTCCGGATCTCGGAATCATCCACCAGGGCGATCGAGAGTTCCGAGTTCCGATGCCCCAGCCGGGACAAGAGGAATTGCGCCCGATCGCGGATCAGGCCCACGTCGACCCTGGAGCCCCTGAGACCTTCGGGCGGAGGGCTGATCTGGATTCCCATCAGCGGGGTTTGCGAGTGGGGGAACCAGGCGCGGGATCCCCGGCTCGAAGCGGCGGCTCCCGGTAGGCCTCATAGGCTTCTACGATCGACTGCACCAGAGGGTGGCGCACGACATCCGAGCGGGAGAAGTGCATCAGCCCGATTTTTTCCACGGATTCCAGAACCCGAACGGCTTCCACCAGGCCGCTCTCCGTGCCACTTGGGAGATCCACCTGGGTGATATCCCCCGTCACCACCGCCTTCGAGCCAAATCCGAGACGCGTCAGAAACATCTTCATCTGCTCGCCGGTCGTATTCTGCGCTTCATCCAGAATCACGAAGGAATCGTTGAGCGTTCTCCCGCGCATGAAGGCCAGGGGGGCCACTTCGATCACTCCCCGCTCGGAGAGTCTGGCGATCCTCTCGAAGTCCATCATATCGTGCAGCGCATCGTAGAGGGGACGCATATAGGGGTCGACCTTTTCCGTCAGGTCTCCGGGCAGAAAACCCAGGCGCTCCCCGGCCTCTACGGCCGGTCGTGTCAGAATGACGCGGCTGACCTCTTTGCGGTTGAGAGCCGATATCGCCATGGCCATTGCCAGATAGGTCTTCCCGGTGCCGGCCGGCCCCACGGTAATCGTCACATCGTGGTTTTGAATCAACTCGACATAGCGGCGCTGTGAAAAGTTCTTGGCCCGAATCATGCGGCGGAAGCCCACGCCGCTCAACACGTCCCGGTAGACATCCTTCAATTCCACGTCGGGCTTCTCGCTCACCATCCCGATGGCCGATCGCACGTCCTGATCCTCGAGAGTGCGACCTGATCGGAGTACGTCGTAGAGTTGTTCAAGGACTCTACGAGCCACTTCAACCGACTGCTTCGAGCCCGACAGGCGCACTTCATTGCCCCGGGCATGGGCTTCGACGCCGAGTTCAGATTGGATGAGACGTAGATTTTCCTCGCCATTGCCGTAGAGTTCGGCCGCGGTGAGGTTGTCTTCGAAAGAAATGACTTCTCGAGTAGCAGCAGCTGGGTCGCCCAGTGGGGGACTCCCGCGATTCAATCTGGAGGTGAGAGGAGCGGGGCTCCTTCCCCGCGCTGACTCGAATTGTACGCCGACGCCCGGTCGGTCGCCATCCGCCGATCCAGGCCCAGAAGCGAAGCCTCGAATCCGATCAAGCTTTCAAGGCGTTTCCCCTCGACCGCGTAATCGACACGCAGTCGTTCATATTGGGCTCGGCCCTGCGCCAGGGGCGAAGCCGACATCACGCGAATACCCGCACGCTCGGAAGCCGACCCGCCTCGAAGCCCGATGGCGGCCACCGACGCCAATAGGAATAGACAGAGCGAGGCGGCCCCCAATGCTCCGAAATATTCCCCCAGGCCCGCGATGGAGGAGCGAAGGGATCGCCAGCGCTCCGGTTCAGGAGACTTTCGATATGCGAGATCGATCAGGCCCACTCGGCGCAATTCGGCCAGGATCCGCGTGGCCTCGAAGGTGCCGAGTCTCGACAATTCGACGACCCGCTCGACCGATCTGATGCCATTCACGCAGGCGAAGACCCGTCGGATCTGATCGGTCCCCGTGCGCCCCCGATCCAGCAGGCGTTGGCAATAGGGACCAACCGGACCGACCGCCTCGAAGATGCTCTCCTGGCAGGGGATCAGCTTCTGGAGTCGGAGCCACTCTTCGAGCATCGGGTCGGCCTCGCCCAGGATCTCTGCCAGATCCAGGGGAGGAGCCCAATGCTTTCTACGCGGTGAAGGCTGCAACCGGAATTCAAAGGAACCCCGGCTTCGCAGCAACAACTTGAAGATCGTTTCGCGGTTCAGAAACGTTCCGATCTCGTCGAGTTCACCCGGGGTCAGGATCTCATTCGCCACCAATACGGTTTCAAGGGATTGAGCGAGTTCCGCGCTTTCTTCGAGCATGACCTCAAGGACCGAAGCCTGAACCCAATTCCCCTGGGAGAGACCGTCTGCCAATGCGCTGGATCCGACCTCGTCGAGGGGCCCGGCTCGAAGAACCTTTCCCGCCTCGAAGCCCACGCAGACCCGATCCTCGCCCTCCCCTACCTCAAGAGATCCCGTCGAACCCTGATGAGCGATCAGCCAGAGGATGTTCACGATCCCCAGATCCTCGATCCGTCCACACCATTCGGAATTCATTTCATGACTCCTCCCGCTGCAACAACGAAGTGAGGAGAAGAGCCAGATAGAGGGTCAGGGCCACCAGGGAAAGCGCGCTCCATACGAATGTTCCCACACTGCCCACGGCGAGGGGGTCGGGTGCGACCCCTGCACGCCAATGAAAGCAGCAGCAGGAAAGAAAGAAGAGCAGCAACGACCCATATGCCAGATCCGAGCGGCCGGCGCGCAAACCCGCGAGCCCGGGAACCACGAAGGAGAACGCCCTGCCCCAGTTTTCCGCCCGGATTTCGCGCTTGCGAAGCCCGGCGATTCGGAGCTTGCGCAGCGTGGAGTCCGTCTCTTCCGGTCGACTGAGCAACTGGTGACAGGCGGAGCAGATCTCATCGCTCCAATAGGTCGAATCACAGCGAATACAGATGCGACGATGACACGAGGAGCAGCGTCCCGCCTGGCGATAGCGATCTTTCATCCCGAAACCGAATAGGGCCATCAGCGCCAGGCCCGCCCCCGCATGGAATCCACTCTCCCCCAGCCATCCCGGAGCCAGGGGATCGATCAGGGCGGCGCGAATCGCCCCTCCATCCGACGCGTCCAGCATACGGTCGCGAATCAGCAGCATGGGAAAGGGCGGATCCGCCACGAAATGCGCATCCGCCATGGCGAGGTATTCAAGAACCCTGGGGGCATCGATTTCCTGGGCGCGAAGCAGCGCGACCTCGCCCTCGGCCATGCGGAAGAGGCTCGCATAAGCCTGGGAGATGGAAAACATCAGCTCGACGGAATCCCCCTTGCCCCGGGCCCGATCGTAGAGGGCCAGGGCCTCATCGCTACGCCCCTCGGCAAAGGCGATATTTCCGAGAATGGCGAGTGCCGTCGGATCTTCGGGATGCCGCGCGACCAATCGAAGAAAACGCTCTTCGGCTTCGAAATTCCGACCCTGTCGCCGCGCTCGCGTGGCCAGGACTCGTTCCGAGAGGTCATCACCTGCGGCCGCCGCCCGCTCCAGTCGGGCCAAGAATCGAGGGATTTCTCCGCCTCGAATCACTCCCAGGGATGCCCGCGCCACGGGATCGGATTCCAGGGCGAGAAGAAAGCGCCCGCCGTTGCGAAGCATGGGATCGCTTCCCAGGACGAGCAATATTCCGGCGACCCCGAGCATCACCCGATCCCGGCTGGATCCATAAAGCAAGCCGATGCCGAGGCAACCCAGGGCCAGACCCAACGGACCTTCGCCCAGGCTGATCGGAAGCAGCAGAAGTGCGCTGAGCAGGGCGACCCGCGCAAAGCGGGGTGTGCGCGCAGAGACCAGATCTCCCAGATCGTGCGCAGCTCGCGGGAAGTATCGAAGACCCAGGGCCAGGATCAGGAAGAACGAGCTGCCGATCCATGCCATCGCCGAGATCAGCCAGAGCGTACTCGACCACCACAGACCCGCTTCCAGGTGATGAGAAATTCGGAATACGGCCTGTCCCCAGGCGGCGATCGCCGCCGCGTAGCGTGCCCGATGCCAGTTCTCCATGGCCAGGGCGCCCCACGCCAGAGGCAGATCCGGGGCCAGGCGCGTGGCCAGTTGACGATCCGACGGCCCAACCGCCATGCGGGGGGAGGCGATCAGTCGCCTGGCCATGGAATCATCATTGTCCAAACCGACCGCCAGGGAATACCGATAAGACTCCGGGAGTTCAGCGGCTGCACGGGCTTCTCGCATGACCGACGACCCGCCCGCGGGAGATTCTCCGGAAGCGCCGCTCAGACCCGACGGCTGAACTCCAGACGCGAACCCGCTTCCGGCCAGAACGAAACAGCCGGCCAGAAGCAATCCCCTAAATCTGAAACGCTCTGCCAAAACACGGCCTCCCGCACTATTAGATCGGCCTCGGTCCCGTTCTCCTGAAGCCCCTCCAGCGACCCCCCGTGGGGGCTCGGCTTCTTCCCGACGAGATGGCGCTGGGCCGTGGGCGGCATCGCGAAGTCCGGCTGAACGCGGATCCGAGTCGACCGAATCGATTCAAGGGTGAAACAAGTCGACGCGCCGAAAGTGACGCGAAAAACGAGGCCTCCCCGTCGGATCCGGCTCCAGGTCCTGGCGAGGGACGGAAATCACCGATTGGAATTCCCTTCGCCCCCCGCGGGCCCGAATCGAAATCCGTCATCCCCCGGGACTCTTCCGAATTCGATCCGCCACGATCGTGAATTCGGGGGCTCGGCCGATTCATCGGAAGCGACTTTTCGAAGACGAGTAAAGAGGGCAGGCATGAAAACAGAATCCGGGCTAGTGTCCGCGCCCCAGAATCCCGACGGGAGATGACCGTGGCGAATCATAAATCAGCGCTCAAGCGCATCCGCCAATCCGAGCGGCGGCGAAAGCGCAATCAGCACATCCGCAGTGGACTGCGCACCGAAATCAAACGCTTCCGCGAAGTCCTCGAATCCGGGGATGCCGAGCAGGCGGGGCAGCAGTTCAACCGGGCGGAGCGCGCCATTCGCCGCGCCGTCAGCAAGGGTGTGATTCCGCGTCGACGAGCGGATCGCAGCGTCAGCCGACTGGCCCGAAGCCTGAACGCAATCGGCAGCTGAAGGCTCCCGGGATCGAAGCAGTCGCTCGACTCAATTCGAGAGATCGATCACCAGGCTCTCGAGGGCGAGTTCCCGGCCGAGAAATCCCCGGCCCTTCAGCGATGCATCCGCCCCGTGGATGGACTCCAGGCATTCTCGCAGGGCGAGTTGACTGTAGCGGCGGGATTGGGATTCCAGCTTGCGCAGATAGAAGGGCTGGCCCTTGACGCTTGCGCCGGCGCGCAGGCAGGCCAGTTTGCGAAAATGGCTCGCCAGGGCTCCGAGAAGCGCTTCCGGCGCGGCCCCCCCGGCCAACAATCGACCGAGTTGAGTAACCGCCTCTCCGGTCTGCCCGGCTCCGATCGCGTCGGTGAGGTCCCAGATGAATCGCTCGGCGACTTCACTCGATGAAATCGCTATATGATCCCTGGACACGGCCTGATCGGGGCCCGCAAGAAGCGCGGCCTTCGCAATTTCTCCCCTCAGCACCAGAAGCTGCGGGCCGATCCGCTCGGCCAATAACTCCCGCGCCCCGGGGCCCAGGGTTACCCCCTGGCTTCTGGCCTCGCCGTCGATGAATGCCAACAGCGGAGCGCCGGACTTCGGGGGATCGCATTTGATGTGCACCGCGGGATCCTTGAAGCCCTTTACCCAGCGCGCACGCCCATCCACCTTCGTCGCGGTCACCACCAGGACCGTCTCTTCCCGATCCCTCAATTCCTCCACCGCCTGCCGGAGCGCTTCGGTTACGGCCTGGGCCGCGCCCCCACGCTTCTTCTCCTCGGGTTCGCTCAGGATGACGAGACGGCGGCTAGCCATGACGGGCAATGCCCGGACACTGTCCAGAATCTGGGCGGGAGAAACGTGCTCGCCCCACAGACGATCGGCATTGAAATCGTCCGCGGATCCGTCCAATACCGCGGCCCGAATCGCCTCCAGACATTCATCGCGTAGCAGGGCTTCGGATCCGGCCAGCAGGTAGGCGGGCCGGATCTTCCCCCGACGGAGTTCTTTCTCGAGTTCACGGCTATTCATCGCCAGGACCTCTTGCCCACTCCCACTTCCCAGCCTCGATCCGGCGGCAAATTCGGCGACGGATCACGCGCAGCGATCGCCCTCTCCGAGAATGCTTCCAGTCGGCGGAAGGCCCACCTTTCCCTTCAGGCGGACGGCTGGGCACTCGGGCTATCCGGACCCAGATCGAAGGATCCCTGGTGGGGGGTTTCCCGCTCATCCTGCATCGCGACCCCCAATTCGCTGAGGGCCACGACCGCCCCTTCCAGGGATCTCATGCAGAGGTCAAAATGTCGCTCTGGAACCACGAGATTCAGGTCCAGGGGGGGGCTTTCAGCTCCCGGATCAGAGGCTCGAAATGCCTCGGCCGCGCCCCCCACGATCACGGCCGCGTAACGGGCGAAGTCCTCTGGGGCGATTCCCAGGGGAGAGAGCGCAATTCGCCGGGCTCCCAGGGCGAGGCAACGCTCCACGGCATCCCTCATGACATCCTGGGCCGTCGTCAGGACGAAATCGACCCTTGAGCCCAGGCCCAGCAGCAGTACCCGGGGGGTCTGCATCACTCCCGGCATGCTGACCAGCAGAGCCGCACCGCGGTCCGCCCCCAATTCGTCGCTCTCGATCATGCGCGAAACCAGGCCGCAAAGACGCCAGTCGATCCTGCCCGTCGCGCCCCTCAGAGGTCGATCCTCCTGGAAGAAGCCCGCGACCAGGATGTCGGCGGAAATCCGGTCGGGGGGCCGCACGTCGAGTCCGATTTCGATTCGAGTGTTCATGTCCCGCTATCCCGCACCACCCGGGCCACCGCGTCGAGAATTCCGTTCACGAAAGCGGGAGAGGGATCGTTGCTGAAGCGTCTGGCGAGGTCAACGGCCTCGTTGAGGATCACCGGGGCCGGAGTCTCGGTGTGGGCGAGTTCGTAGGTGCCGAGGCGCAGGATGTTGCGATCGACCGCGGCCATCCGATCGACCCGCCAGTTGCTGGAGGAGGCGCTGATCGAGCGATCCAATTCCGGGCGACGATGACATACCTCGGATACGAGTTCGCGGGCGAAGGTTCGGGATCCCTCGGGCACCTCGAAGTGGGTGACGACCTCGTTGAAAGTCTCGTCGAGCGAGAAAGAAGCGTCCGCTGCCCCGGGCCCGGCATCGGATCCGCTGAGAATCGATGACGCCTTTCCATCGTCCTGGGAAAAGTCCGGAGAGGAAGGTCGCCATGCCAGATCAATCGCGTAGAGGACTTGGAGTGCCGCCTCCCGAGCGCGCCGACGCGAGGAGCCTGGAGTTGTCCGGCCCCTCACGTCGAAACCCCCGGTCTCTTCTCGAGGGCGGGGAGCAGGCGCGCCATCTCAATCGCCGCCAGGGCCACGTCCTCTCCCTTGTTCCCATGGGCGCCCCCGCAACGGGCGAGGGCCTGATCGACATCGTCCGTGGTCAGAACGCCAAAGGCCACGGGGACTCCAGTATCCCGCATCACCTCCCGAACCCCATCCGTCACTCCCACGCATACGTAGTCGAAGTGCGGCGTCCCCCCGCGAATCACCGAACCCAGGGTGATGATTGCGCCATAGCGCCCGGTCACGGCCAGCGCACGAGCGGCCGAGGGAATCTCGAAGGCGCCCGGCACCCAGGCCACGTCGATGGCGGTCTCATCCGCACCGCGCTCGAGGAGGGTTCGCTCGCATCCATCGAGCAGAGCGGTACTGATCAGGTGATTGAAGCGGGAGACCACGACCCCAAAGAAGAGGCCGCTCGCATCGAGATTTGAGGGGTAGACGTTCACGAGGTGATCAACCCTTCCTGGAGATCCGGTGCGCCTTGAGATGGAGATCCTTTCCCAGATGACGGACCCGCTCCCATGCCAGGGCGGGGGCCCGGTCGAGACTCTCGACTCCCAGGTCGCCCATTGCCGGGCGCCCCTCATCGCCGAGGAGCAGCGGCGCCATGATCCAGTGTATCTCGTCTATCAGGTCCGCGCGCAGCAGAGCGGCCGCCAATTGCCCTCCACCCTCCACCAACACCGTCGTCAGCCCGGCCTCGGCCAGCGCCCGCATTCCCCCGCCGAGGTCGAGTTTTCCGGGTGGGCCGCCCAGATCCAATAATTCAGCTCCCATTTCGATGCGTTGGCGGCGCCCCCGGGCCCTGGCCCGGGTCAGGACCAGGCGCCGCGTGCCGCCGCTTTCCGAATAGAATCGGGCGCTGGCGGGCACTCTCAAGCGCGAATCGAGCAATATTCGGATGGGGCGGGCCACGATCCTGCCCCGCCGACGAGCCGTCAGCTCGGGATCATCCGCCAATGCGGTTCCCGATCCCACCATCACCGCATCGGTGACCTCCCGCATGCGATGCACCATCGCCCGAGCTGCGGGACCGGTGATCCAACGGGATTCGCCGCTCTCCGTGGCGATTCGCGCATCGAGAGTCGAGGCGAGTTTCAGGGTCACAAAGGGTCTCTGGCGCTGGCAGACCGAGAAGAATCCGCGGTGATGTTCCCGGCAGGCCTCTTCGGCGATGCCGATTTCCACCCGGATCCCGGCACGTCGCAATTTCGCCGCACCCCTCCCGGAGACTTTTCGATGCGGATCCCGACAGCCCACGTAGACCCGCTTCAGACCCGCCTGCACGATGGCTTCGGTGCAGGGCGCCGTCCGGCCCTCGAAGCAACAGGGCTCGAGGGTGACGGCCATCGATGCACCCCGCAGAGCGGCCTCCCCGTGTCGGCGTCGAGCAGCTTGAATCGCAACCACCTCGGCATGAGGACCACCGGCTGGACGCGTCGTTCCTCGCCCCAGGACCAGCTCCCCCTTCCAGATCAGCGCGCCCACGCTTGGATTCGGGAAGGTGCGGCCCCGACCCCGGCGCGCCGACCTCAGGGCCAGGCGCATGAATTCTTCCACTTCCGGGCGGGCCTTCAAGAAGATTCCCCCCGAGCCTTGTCTTCGTCCGAGGTTTCCGATTCCAGCTCGGCCATGAAAGCCAGGTAGTCGGCACTATCCTCGAAACGCTGATAGACCGAAGCGAAGCGGATTGCCGCAACGAGATCCAGGGCCTTGAGCTCCTCCATGACGCGATCGCCGAGGACTCGGCTCGGAATCTCCGGATGACCGCCATCCTGCAGCCAGGTCTCCACTCGATCCGCCAGACGCTCCAGGGCCTCGACAGAAATGGGCCGTTTGACGCAGGCGCGGGCGATTCCCGAGAGCAACTTCTCCCGGGCGTATTCCTCGCGACGTTGATCGCGCTTGCTGATCTTGGGCATCGAGAGCTCGAGCCGCTCCCGGGTGGTGAAACGGCGGCCGCATTCCTCGCATTCGCGCCGCCGACGAATCTCGTCACCGTCTCGGCTTACCCGGGTATCGATGACCCGGGTCGTCTGCTCAGCGCACGAGGGGCAACGCACGCCTCAACCCCGGCCGCTCCAACGCTCCGTATAGAGGGGGAATCGTCTGCATAGATCCTCCACCTCCACGCGAATGCGGTCGAGCTCATCGGTATCGCCGGGATTCTGCAGCACTCGATGCAACAGGTCGGCAATCGTCTTCATCTCCGCCTCTTTCATGCCACGGGTCGTCACCGCCGGGGTTCCGACTCTCAGCCCCGAGGTCACCATCGGCTTTCGTGGATCAAAGGGCACCATATTCTTGTTGGCCGTGATCCCCGCTCGGTCCAATGCCACTTGTGCTCCCTTGCCCGTCACGTCCCGATCCACGAGGGAGAGCAGGAAGAGGTGATTATCCGTGCCCCCGGAAACCACCTTGTAGCCATCGCCCAGAACGGCCTGCGCAAGTGCCTTGGCGTTCACGACGATCTGCTGGCAATAATCCTTGAACGCCGGCGAGAGAGCCTCCTGGAGGGCCACTGCCTTGCCGGCAATGACGTGCATCAGGGGGCCCCCCTGGAGTCCCGGGAAGATCGCGCTGTTGATCTTCTTCGCCAGATCGCCGTCGCAGAGAATCATCCCACCCCGCGGCCCTCGCAGCGTCTTATGGGTCGTCGTGGTGAAGACCTGCGCGAACCCAGCGGGGCTCGGATGAACCCCGGTTGCGACCAGGCCCGCAATATGGGCGATGTCCGCGAAGAGGATGGCCCCGACCTCGTCCGCAATGGCGCGAAAAGCCGCGAAATCGATGGTTCGAGAATAGGCGGTCGCCCCGCATTGGATCATCTTGGGACGATTTTCCAGGGCGAGTTCGCGCAGGGCATCCATATCGATGCACTCGCTGCCACGATTCACCCCATAGGGAACGATTCGATACGTCTTCCCCGAAAAGTTTACGGGACTACCGTGGGTGAGATGGCCTCCGTGATCCAGATTCATCGCCAGGATCGTATCGCCAGGCTCGAGCAGGGCGTGATAGACCGCCGCATTGGCCTGGGATCCCGAATGCGGTTGAACGTTCGCGTGCTCGACCCCGAAGAGTTCTTTTGCCCTCTCGATCGCCAATTCCTCGACTTCGTCCACCACGTCGCATCCGCCGTAGTAACGACGACCCGGATAACCCTCGGCGTATTTATTCGTGAGTACGCTTCCGACGGCCTCGAGAACCGCTTCCGAAACAAAATTCTCCGACGCGATCAACTCGATGGACAACCCCTGGCGCTGCCCCTCCCTGCGCACGAGAGTCGCGACTTTCGGGTCGACTCGATCGAGATGGGGAGTGGCAGATCTGGCCATTGACTTCCTTTCCTGGAATCACGGGGCAACACCTCGAGCATCCTTGGCGCCGTAGCGTTGGGTCGCGATACCTCGAAGAATCGCCATCGGATCCGACGGAGTGCTCGGGCCGGAAATATAGCGTCCCTCCACGAGCCTGGCCTTGCCCCCCGCATTCGACGAATCTTCATGCTCTCAGAGACGACTCACCCCCAGGATCAGGGAAGCATTCGTACCGCCAAATCCGAAGGAATTGGAGAGTGCTACCTCGACGCCCTGCTGCCGAGCCACTCCGGAGACGTGGTCGAGGGCACACTCGGGGTCTGGATCGTCGAGATTGATGGTCGGCGGCAGGAGACCCTTCTCAAGGGCACCAATCGTCAGGATCGCCTCGACACTTCCCGCCGCACCGAGCAGGTGCCCGGTCATCGACTTCGTAGCTGAAACGGGCAGGCGCTCGAGGAACTCCCCGAAAATCCTGTGCAGGGCGAGCGCCTCGCTCAGATCTCCGGCAGGAGTACTCGTCGCATGAGCATTGATATAATCCACTTCCGAGGCGGATAGGCCGGCATCTCTCAATGCGGCCGCCATGCAGCGGGCCGCCCCCCGACCCTCGGGATCTGGACTCACGGGATGGATGGCCTCTGCGACAGCGGCGTAGCCCATGACTTCGGCGCGAATACGCGCGCCGCGGCTCAGCGCGCCTGCCAACGATTCGATCATCAGAATGCCCGAACCCTCCCCGATCACAAATCCGTCGCGACCACGATCAAAGGGACGGCTCGCCTCTTCCGGTACCGCGTCGCGACCGCTGAGTGCCTTCATCGATGCGAAACCCGCGACCGCCACCTCGAGAATCGGCGCCTCGGCGCCCCCCACCAGCATGGCGTCCGCATCGCCCCGCGC
Organism: uncultured Spirochaetaceae bacterium; assembly: GCA_964435795.1. Lineage (GTDB taxonomy): Bacteria > Myxococcota_A > UBA9160 > UBA9160 > UBA4427 > JAZXM01. The sequence goes on along the minus strand of CAYTAT010000035.1, from coordinate 28,816 downwards.
GATCATTCGGGCGCCCTCGCCAATCGCATGGGCTCCCGATGCGCAGGCACTGACATGGCAGAGGTTCGGTCCCCGCAATCCATGTTGAATCGAGACCATGCCCGCGGAGATATTCCCGATGCCCATCGGAATCATGAAGGGCGAGACACGCCGCGGACCCCGGCTCACGAGCAGGCGGTCGTTTTCCAGAATCGTCCCCAGGCCGCCGATCGCGGAACCAATCGCCACGCCGACCCGATCTCGATTCCCGTCGTCGATCGGAAATCCCGAATCGGCCAGGGCCTCCGAAGCGGCCTGGAGTGCGAAGAGAGCGCAGCGATCCGCCCGACGTACCTCCTTGGCGGCCAACCCCTTTGGCAGCAATTCACCCGAATATTCTGCGGCAATCTTGCAACTATGATCTGTGGAGTCGAAGCTCGTGAGGGGACCCACTCCCGAGGTCCCGGCCAGGGCGGCCTCCAGGGTCGATGGATAGTCCCCTCCCAGGGGAGTGACACAGCCGACGCCGGTGACCACCACCCTGCTCGCCGCGTCCGAACCCAACCCCACCCGGATCAGCCCTCCAGGCGCTCTTTCAGATATAGGACGGCATCCCCGATCGTCTGCATCTTCTCGGCGTCCTCATCGGGAATCTCGATATCGAAGGATTCCTCCATGGACATGACGAGTTCGACAATATCCAGGGAATCAGCACCCAGATCGTCGACAAAAGAGGCCTTCGTGACGACTTCTTCACGAGAAACGCCCAGTTGTTCAACGATCAAGTCCGTCACACGAACTTCCAATGACATGGAACATCCTCCGATACAAGGGCCCCTCTACAATGCGGCCAGCCTTCTTGAGTCCCTTCGAATCCCTGAATTTCGGTCGCTCATCATAGCATCGTCCGGTCGAGGAGGAGATCCCTATCCCTCGGCCAGGAGAAATTCCTGAGCGGCTTCGAGATCCGCCGCGGAGGAAAGATTGGCTCGTTCGCTTCTGCGTTGAATTCTCGCCAGGAGTCCGACCAGCACCCTGCCCGATCCAATTTCGAGATATTGAGTCACACCGCGACCGGCAAGAAATTTCATCATCTCGGTAAAGCGGACCGGAAGAGTGACCTGACGTTCCAGCAGATCGGGAATTTTCGCCGCATCCTGATTGGGCGCGGCCTCCACATTGGTCACGATGGGGACCGAGGGAGGAGAAAAAGTGATTCGATCGAGTTCGCTTCGCAATTTTCGGGCCGCGGGGGCCATCAGTTCGCAATGGAATGGTGCGGAAACCGGGAGTTCCACCGCCCTCTTGGCACCCTTCTGCTTCGCTCGCTCACAAGCTTCCTCGACCGCTGCGACCTCACCGGCAATCACGGTCTGGGCGGGGGAGTTGAAGTTGGCGGGTGCGACGACCTTCCCGGTCTCGAGTGCAACGGCTCGACAGACCTCGGCGACCACTTCCGCCGCGCAACCGAGGATGGCGGCCATGGCGCCCATGCCGGCGCCGACGGCTTCCTGCATGAAGCGGCCCCGTGCGTGGACGATTTGCACCCCGTCCTCGAGAGAAATCGCGTCCGCGGCGACCAGGGCCGAGTACTCTCCGAGACTATGACCCGCGAGATAACTCGGCGCGATCGGGAGAACTTCTTCGAGGGCCCGCAACAGAGCGATGCTGGTGGTCAGGAGTGCGGGCTGTTGAATTTCCGTGCGCCGAAGTTCCTCCTCGGGCCCCTCGAAACATAGGCGCGCAATCGAAAAGCCCAGCGCCTCATCCGCGGCCCCGTAGACATCCCTGGCCGCCTGGGAGATATCGAAGATATCGCGACCCATGCCGACGCTCTGAGAACCCTGGCCTGGGAAAAGCAGTGCGAGCACGAGCGATCAGTCCTCGTCGGTCTCGATGATCGTCCGCCCCTTGTAGCTGCCACATTCGGCGCAGACGCGATGAGGCAATTTCGGGGCCGCACATTGGGGACAGATACTGCGAGGCGGAGTCACGAGGAAATCGTGCGCTCGGCGCTTGTCTCGTCTGGCCTTGGATGTCTTCCGCTTGGGAACCGCCATATCATGAACTCCCTTCCCCTCGCCCCCGCAATGACTCCAGTACTGCGAACGGCGAATCGGGTTTCAATTCTTCACAATCACAACTCTCTTCGCTGCGATCCACTCCGCAGACCGGACACAAGCCCGCACAATCCTCGCTGCAGATCGGCTGCATGGGAATGACCAACGAAATCACCTCGGCCATGAAGCCATCCAATTCGATCTCGTGCCCCCGGTACCAGCCCGCTTCGATTTCCTCCCCCACGCACATGCCGTAGCGATCCAGCATCTCCAAACTCTCGGGATCGACGGGGCGCCGATCCCCCATGGGCTCCAGAACGAGCCGAAAGGAATCTCGAAGGGCGTGACGATAGCGCTTGAGACAGCGACCGCATTCGGCACCGACCTCCCCATGCAATTCGCCGTCGAGATGAAGCACCTCGCCGACCATCCAAGCTTGAATTTCGACCCGGGGTTCACCCAGCAGGGAGAACTCCCCAGCGCCGGGGTCACCAAAATGCCGCCGCCACCACGCGGCGCCCACGGAGTGTCGAAACGACTCCCGGGTATCGGCCAGCGCCTCCAGGCACAACTTCATATTCCGACCCCGATTTGCCCACAAATCGAAAAGTCTTTTATATTCAAATGCTTAAAATGTTTCAACCGATTTGGAGGCGGCCCACGGAATAGCAGAGGAACCCGCACCGCGCCATCCGCTTGTGCGTTATGCTGCGCCGCCCATGTCCACAATCCGAACTCGATTCGCCCCCAGCCCCACGGGGTACCTGCATCTGGGCAGTGCCCGGACGGCCCTTTACAACTGGGCGTTCGCCCGGCGCCACGGCGGCTCCTTCATCCTGCGCGTCGAAGATACGGACCTCGAGCGCTCGACCCGGGAGTCCGAAGCGGCGGTTCTCGAGGGATTGGATTGGCTCGGGCTCCATTGGGATGAGGGTCCCCATCGCCAGAGCGAGAGGCGGGAGCGGCATCGAGAGGCCGTACAGGACCTGCTGGCGCGGGATCGGGCCTACCGCTGCACCTGCTCCCGGGAATCCGTCGAGGCGGGCAAGGAGCGCGACATCGCCGCTGGCGGCCGAGGTGTCTACGACGGCCATTGCCGCGATCTGGCCCTGGGGGCCGACTGTGGACCGCATACGGTGCGCCTGCGACTTCCCCGGCAAGGGTCGCTGGACTGGGAGGATGCCGTTTTTGGGCCCAGCGGGCAGGATGCCAGCCAGATCGGAGATGCCATCATCCAACGCAGCGACGGCAGTCCCCTCTACCATCTGGCGGTCGTGGTCGATGACATCGACATGGCGATCAGCCACGTGATTCGCGGGGCGGACCACCACCCCAATACCCCCCTTCAGGTGGCCCTCTATAGAGCCCTGGACGCATGCATTCCGGTTTTCGCCCACGTGCCCCTGATCGTCGGAGAATCGGGTAAGAAACTCTCGAAGCGCCGCGACAATGTGTCCATCCAGGAATTTCGGGCCGAGGGCTACCTGGCCGAAGCGATCGTGAACTGGCTCGTGCGCCTGGGCTGGTCTCATGGGGACGACGAAATCTTCTCCCTGGATGAAATCGGTCGACTTTTCGAACTCGACAACGTGGGCAGATCCTCCGCGCGGGCGGAAATTCCCAAACTCGAGTGGCTGGATCAGCACTACATCAAGTCCCTGGAAAGCGACGAACTCTTCGGGCGAGTGCGCGGAGAACTCGAACGGGTGAAGGGCGGAGTCGTGCCGGATGAGCCGGGCCTGCGTCAATTGCTCGATCTACTTCGGGAGCGAAGCCGAACCCTGGTCGAAATGGCCGAACTCTCCCGTTGGTATCTCCTCGAGGAAGTCGAGTACCAGGAGAAGGCCGTCCAGAAACACATCCGACCGGCCGCCCTTCCGATTCTGCGCGCCGTCTACGCCGAGATGCAGGCGTTGCCCGAATGGAAAGCCGACTCGCTTGAAATCCTATTTCAGGGGGTGGCGGAGGCCGAAGGGGGGCTGAAGCTCGGCAAGCTCGCACAGCCGGTGCGGGTGGCGATTACGGGTGGGGCGAATTCGCCCGGCATTTTCGAGACTTTGACGGCTCTTGGACGGACGAGAACCCTGCCCCGCATCGAGCGGGCCATCGAGATCGCCGAAGCCCGGGCAGAATCTGCCGCGGGTGATTGAGGGAGGGCGCGACGCGCACTAATATCCGATGAGCGGTGCTCCCAGACTTCTCTTCGTTGAGAGAAGGGTTTGGAGCGGTACTCGCATTCCCCGGTCGTCTAACGGCAGGACAGCGGACTCTGAATCCGCGAATCATGGTTCGAATCCATGCTGGGGAACCAACCTCTCACGGCCGAGCATCCGGCTGGGGCAGGATCGCGTATGCCCCGAAATCTCTAAGGGAATAGAAGGGCAGCGCCCAGAATCCGATCGTGGAGGGGAAGGAAGAGCGAGAGCAGGGCACCGGCCGCAAGGGCCGGCCCGAAGCCGAAGGGGCTCGTCCAATCTCCGCGCAAGGCGCCCCAGCAGAGACCGAAAATCAGCCCCATGACGGATGCGGCCAGAATCGTATCGAGGACTCCCCAGGGACCCAGGAAGGCGCCGATCATCGCCATCAGCTTGACGTCCCCCAATCCGATCCCCGGGAAGAAGAGCCAGTAGTCGGCTTCTCCGGGGCCGGGGATCGACTCACCCTCGCCGGGCCAATGGGGAAATTCCCGTCCGCTCAGGACGGCCAGCCGCGCGTGGAAGAATCCGACCGTCCAGAGCGTGCCCGCACCGAGAAGGGCCCCGAATGCACTCTGTCCGAGGGCGCCCGGATAGGGGATTCCCGCTGCCACATCGACCAGGGGCGTAGCGATGAGCCCGACGAGACATCCCCCCACGGAGATCTCGTCCGGAATGATCTGATGATCGAAATCCACCGCGGCCGCCACCAGCAACAAGGCGGCAAAAACCATGAAGAGCAGCGCTGCCCAACTCATACCCAAATCGCGAACCAGGGCCACGAAGAGCAGGCCCATGAGCAATTCCAGCACCGGATAGCGAATCGAAATGCGTTCGCGACAGCTGCGGCATCGGCCTCCCAGCACGAGATAGGAGACGACGGGCAGGTTGTCTCGGATGGCGATCGGCGTGCGACACGCCGGACAACGCGATCGGGGGGAGACGATGGACTCGGCGAGGGGCAGGCGATGGATGACGACGTTGAGGAACGAACCCACCACGAGCCCGTAGGCGAGGGCCCCGGCGTAAATGAGAATCGCGGGAAGATCGCTGGACATATTCACTCCGGCTCCCGGAACCAGCGAATATCCGAGGTCCGGAAATCCGCCTTCACTTCAGGTCCCGGCCGCGAAAGATCAGGATTGCCAGGAAGAGCAGGACGGCCGTGTAGGTCAGAGCGTAGAGAATCGGAAGAATGACTTCTTCCCGGGAAATGGCGAGACCGTGGACGGCCTGAATGGAGAGGTTGAAACTCTCGAGGTCGGGAAGGATGCGATAGATCCAGGTCGCAATCTCGGTGACCCCCTCCAGATCCGACTGCTGTCCCAGTTCTCGAAGGTCACGAGAAAGGTGGCCCAGCATGTAGACGCCCAGGGAAAAGAGAGCGGATAGGATGGGGGTTGAAAACGACGAGAAGAGGGTTGCCACGGCCACGATCAGCATGAGTTCGAAGGCGACCAGGAGAAGTGCGGCCCCATGGCCGAGATCCAGAGGGACTCCCGATAGCAGCGAAACGATGGCAAAGGCGAGCGACATCAGCGAGAGCTGCAACCAGACGGTGAGCAGGAGACCGAAGAATTTTCCGAGCAGAAACTCGCCACGGCTTACGGCCTTGGTGAGGATCGTATAGATCGTACGACGCTCGACCTCGCCGTGGATCAATCCGATCCCGACAAAAATGGCGATGCCCACGCTAAATAGTCGAATCGCCGCCATCCCCACGTCCTGGATGATCCGCTCGCCTTCGACATAGGAGAGACTGGCGACCAACACCGAGATCCCGATGATCCCCACCGCGAAAAAAAGCAGCGTGTAGAGAAGGCGGTTGCGAATGGCCTCCCGCAGCGTATTGGTCGCGAGCGCCCAGATCCTCAGGAGGGAGGCCATCACGAAGGCCGCTCCCGCCCGGCGAGATCTTCCTGGCCGCCCGGCTCATCCGCAGCCACGGCATCGAGAAAAATGCGCTCCAGGGAAACGCTGCTCTGGCTGAGGGAATGCAATTCGGCGCCGGCTTCGAGGGCCAATTTGACGAGCGGGCGGACGTACTCTTCTTTGACGTGGATCTCCACCTGATCGCCGACGGCCCGCACCCGGGCGGAAAAACGGCCGCGGAGGCTTTCCGCGAACCCGTCGGGCACCCGAGAGAAAACGATATCGCTTCGCAATTCGTCGCTCGGCAGGAAATCGCGGATCGCCCCTTCGTAACGGATGTGGCCCTCGACGATGATCGCCACTCGGTCGCATATCATCTCCACGTCCGTGAGGATATGGGTATTCATGAGAACCGTCTTCCCCTCGGCCTTCAAGCCGAGGATGATGTCTCGGATATCCTTGCGCCCGATCGGATCCAGGCCGCTCATCGGTTCGTCCATCAACACGACGCTCGGATCGTGAACCAATGCCTGGGCGACGCCGGCCCGCTGCAGCATCCCCTTGGAGTAGGTGCTCAATCTCGCATCGGCCGCATCCTCGAGACCCACCCGGGCGAGCAGGGCATCGATCCGATCACGACGATCCCGCGTTCCGACACCCGAGAGCCGGGCGTAGAAATCGAGAATCTCCCGAGCCGTCAGAAAAGTGTAGAGATAGGGATTCTCCGGCAGGAAACCCACGTGCCGCCGGGAGAGCGGGAGCAGGATGTCATGGCCCAGGAGGGTCGCACTTCCCGATGAAGCACGGATCAATCCCATCAGGACCTTGAGGGTCGTCGTCTTTCCGGATCCATTCGGGCCGACGAAACCGAAGATCTCTCCTTCTTGCACCGCGAAGGAAACACCGTGGAGGACCCGCTTCCGTCGCAGGCCGAATCCGGGCCTGAAATCCTTGACGATCGAATCGAGGCGGATGACTTCTCGGACGGCGTCTTTCATGGCATCGCTCCGGCCTCTGGCGCCCCGCGCCCCTGTCGGGCTCGCTCGCGGAGTCGTCGTTGATCGGCCCAGCGCTGGGCCCTTTCCAGGCCGTCTTTCGCGGTCTGCAGGCGATAGCGATGGCCGTAATAACTCGACACGATCCGGTTGTCTTCGGGGTCGAGTTGCCACTTCGAATGCCTTGTCAGCGAAGCGGGCAGTGAATCGGGCTCGGGACTCGGCAATCCCTCGAGGATCGGGGATTCACCCTGGAGCAATTCATTCACGTCGGCGATATCCCGACCGTGGACGGATCGGAAGGATTCCCGAGCGCGCTCCAGAAAACGCGCGTTATATTCGACCTCGATCTCATCCAGGGCGGCTTGATAACCCGCCCTGATCGCCTCATCGTCCGTATCCTCGACCAATTGCCTCAAGAAGATCTCGGCCACCTCGAGGCCGGCTCCAGTGGAGCGAAGGCGAGCAACCAGACGCGCCAGATAGGGGGGCGACCCCGGGAGTTCACTCGCCCGAGCCAGCGCCTCGGCAGCCCGCTCATTCTCGAGCAGATAGTAGAAGTGATTGAATCCGAGATAGAAATGATTTCGCCACTCCTCGGGATGATGGGCGATTCCGCGGGCCAGCAGACGATTCGCATCCCGAACATTCTCCTCGCTTTCCGTCATCCAGATGGCCGCGAATCGGTAGGCGTGATCCACCCAGGGGTCGAGGGTCGTCACGACGTCGATCAATCTCCCGAGGTATCCCGCCAATTCGGGTGTGATGCGAATGTCTCCGCCGACGGCCTGGATCGCCTGAAGCCAATAATAATCCGCCACGACCGCATCAAAGCCCAGCGCCATCGCCTGCACCAGGGAGGGATCGGGCACGAAAATCTCACCTCGATCCGCAGCCAGCCGGGCCGGAATACGAGCGTGTATGGCGTCGGCGAGGAGGACCAGTCCGACGAGGCAAAGCAGCCGGGCCAGCTGCTTTGCCGCATCCCGGATGCCGCGCGATCCGGCGCTGCGAAACGACAACTTTTCGCTGGAAGATCTCATTATTTCGCAGCATTCCTCCAGGGCAGCCGGATCCGTGCTCAACGGATTCCCACGGCCGACAGGGCTCCCCATACGGGGACTCCATGCTGCCGAATCTAGCGCCCAGACTCCAATCGTCATCGCATTCTCGACATTCAAATGGGATTTCCGGCCAAGGGACTCCAGCCCCGGGGCAACGGGCGGCTTCGGGACACCCCGGGAAATTCCCTCCCCGGGGCGCGTACCACCCGCGATGCGAGTGAGTTGACAGCACCTCAACTAGCTGGCAGAGTTCGCCGCTCTCTGCTCCCATCGTCTAGAGGCCTAGGACACGGCCCTCTCAAGGCTGAAACACGGGTTCGAGTCCCGTTGGGAGCACCATCTTCTCCCGCCTCGCCGAGTGGGCGGGGCCCAATGAGTGGGGCGCCGGAACCGTCGTCGAGAACCGGTGTCAATCATTTCGGCCAGGTAGCCTCCTGGTGTCGATCGGAGCCCGATGCCCCCTGAAATCTCCTTTGCCTTCCTCGACTGCGAATTCGGCGGACTCGACCCCGAGGCCCATGACATCACGGAAGTGGGAATCATCCTGACCGACTACCGGCTGGTGGAATTCAGCGAGAAAGAGTGGCGGGTCAAAGCGCGACCGGAGCGAATCAGCGACGAGGCCGCCGCAATCTTCGGCTACGACGAGGAATTGTGGGCCGTGGCGCCTCCCGTTCGTCAGGTCCTGGAAGAAATCTCCGACATGCTACCCGAAAATTCCCTGGTGGTTCCAGCCGGCCAGAACGTCCGCATGGACGTACTCTTCCTGGAGCGGGCCTACCGGAAATGCGGCATCCCCTATCCCTTCGACTACCACATCGTCGACCTCACGACCCTCTTCTACAGTTGGACCCTGATCAGCGGGAAGCCCACCCAGGCCCTCTCCCTACGCCAAGCGGCTACGAACGCCGGACTGCTCAATAACGGCAAGGTGGCTCATCGCGCCCTTGAGGATGCCCGGCTGACGCTCGAGACGTTCAGGCATTACATCGGGCGACTGGCCCCCCGCGAACTGGCCGAGAGCGTTCCCCTCCCGCGATCCGAAAATAGCTGAGGGGCGACCCGACCGAATTCACGTCGGCGCAAATCGCGGGGAGTGGAAATAAAAAACCCGGCGGTAAAGAACCACCGGGTAAAAACTTCGGGAATCGATCCCCTAGGGCCTTCAGACTTCTTCCGGTTCGTCGCCCGCACTGCCATAGCGCTCATCAACCATCCGCCATAGCGTGCGGCGCAATTCTTCCTTGAACACCGGATCCGCCTTGGCGCCGAGCCCATCGGCGGCCAGGAACTCCTGAAATTCCTCATCCTCGACGGAATCCGCATCCCAGCCCCGCCCTTCAGCCGAGTCCTTGGATACGCCACGATTCGAGCGATCGGTGATTGTCAGTCGATCTGCAACGGCCGAACTCGCCGTCAAGTCGGATCGACCGCTATTTTTCGGAGGGTGCTGTTGGCTCACCGTTTGTGTCCTCTCTACGCCCCGCGACGCCCCGCGAATCCCCTGACCCTGCGGGCCTCGCTTAGCGCGCTTCTCGTCATCCCGTGGAGTTTTTCCCGTTGCCGCGACCGAAGTCAAGCCCATCTCAGAACGCGAGCTTGGTTTCTCCGAATCGGCAACCTGGGCCCCTTGATCTCGAGACCTCTACTCCGCTCCGGCGGCTCCCTTCCGTATGAAAAATTCAGTCTGGTGGCAAGTGTCTCGGCTTTGCGAGGCTACCGCACGCTCGACTCCCGATTTCACCGGATTTTGGTCCGCCCGACGTTCGGATTGACGGTTCGCAGGTGAGTGGTCGCGGCCCGGGCATTGTGGCAACAAAAACACGCCCGATTGGCCAACCACGGCCCCTTAACTGTGTGTGAGCCACCACGCCCCAGCTCGCACCCGCGAGGGGGCAAGCAGGTAGGGTGTGGGGGGGTAGGTGGAGGAGGGGGCTGGGAGTGAGGGGCGGGAGAGAGGGGCGGGGCACCATGGACGATTCGGAAGGGAGCACTAGTAGAATCCACGGGCGCCGGAACATCCGGGCGGTCTCTGGAAAGACGCACCACCTGGGCGACGGGGGGCCGAGAAGAGGGGGGACGGAATGCGCGAGCCAGGGGGAGGTCGGGGAAACGAGCCGACGCCGCGTCCGGACCGCGGAAAGTCGCGAAGAGACGTCCGCCAGACCGGGTTTCGGCGGTCGCACGCGCCTCGATTCGTCTGGGCTCAGCTTCTCAAAAGCAATTCGAGTCCCGGGATCCGGTCTCCGATCAACTGCCTGACCCTGTAGAGATTGGACTTGATCGCGCCCTCGGACTTCTCCATCACCTCCGCGAGCGCTCGAATCGAAAGACGGTTCAGATGCCTGAGGCGGAAGATCTGCTTCTGAGTCTCGTTCAAGTCCTCCGACAAGACTTCGGAGCAACGCTCGAGAACGCGACGCACTTCCAGACTCTCTTCCAGCGAGGCTTCGGGCGCCGCGATGTTGCGACCCTCGGAGGAATCGATCAACTCCGCGAACGGGCGGGGCTTTCGGAAGCGGCGGTTGACCGTATTGCGCGTAATTCCGAAGATCCAGACCAGCAGGGAGGATTGGCCCCGGAAAGAGGGCAGCGCGCCCAGAACGGTCATAAAGACATCCTGGGCCACGTCCTCGGCGTCGGCCCGATCACGCAGGCGTTTCAGCGCGAACAGATATACCCGATGAAAATAGGCGTCGTAGAGCAAGTCGAAATGCTCATGACTGCCTGAAAGGATACGCTCGACGAGCTCTGCATCCGAAGGCCACGCGGCCTGACTTCCTGCTTCCACGGGGGGTCCCTCGCTACTTGCGGGGCGTGGCTGCGGTCGTTCTCAGAATGACCATCCGAATCGGCTCGATCATCTCCTGGCTGACATCCGACGCTTCATTGTTCTCATCCGTTGCCGTCGATCACTCGCCGAGCCCTGACCCTTCCCGGATTGTGGGCTCCTGCTGCGATTTCAGCATTTGGTTCGACTCCTGCATCGTCCCGGGGAGATTCCTGCCCTTTCGAGATCGCAGTGAATCAACCCACAAAAATACAGAGTACCGCCAATCGCATTGACATCATGATGAAAAGGGGGTCGCAGTTCTTCCTGCCCGCTGCTCTCGATGGTTCGCGAGATTTTCCCTGGTTTTCGCGTTCCGATCGCCCCCTACAACTCGCTACCGGTCTGCCCTCCCTGATTCCGCATCCACGTCCAGCAAATTACTTTTCAAGAGTGACGTTTTTTCTCACTTACCGATTCTGAAAAGCAAGCGGTGTGCCACGTGCGCGGACAGAGCACTCGAAGCTTGTAAGTAGACAAGAAAGCAGGGAATTCTTTTAATCCGACCAGTTTCGAGAATCGCATTCGATCGGTTGAATGTGAAATAAATTACTCATTTCCGCCCATCGATTTCCGAGAGGCGTGTTCTTTTCAATACGGAAATGTAAATTTTCGCAGGTCGAGTGGATCCATTTCTCCACAGCAGAAGAACGGATGGGGGGGTAAGCACTACGCATGCCAAGATCTTCAGCAAGATCTTCCGAGCCGGCGGCTCGCGACCCAGAAACTGCTAGTGCTGGGACGGGAGGGTTCCTTCGGAATTTCGCTCAGACCTTTCCGGGGATGATCCACCAGCGCCCCTCGATGAACTCCCAGCGGTCGGCGCGCACGAGTTCCGCCGACCACCAGCGCAGGGGTTTGGCGTTCTCGCCGCGGAAGCGCACGCTCACTTCGACGCCGCCTGCGAAAACCCACTCCATGCTCTCGAGGCGTGCTGCCGTGGGCCGGTTGGACTCGAAACTCGAGCGGACGAGCGCATCGGCGAAAGCCGCATAATAATCCGCGAAGGCCTCGTCGCTGCGAAAGAATTCGCGGAGTGCGGGATCCTCGAAAGTCGCCAGGCTGTCGAAGCGACGCGCCGTGATGCGGTCGTAGAAGATCTCGGAGAGCGAAACCAGAACCGCGCGGCTCGCCGCCACGGAAAGGTCCGAGGGGGGGGGAGCGAGAGCCTGATCATCGAGGCCACTTCCCCAATCCATGGGCCCGCGTGCTGCGCAACCCCCTCCCAGCAGGCCGAAGAGCGCCAGAAACGCCAGGGCTCCCCGAATCTGGCTCACGATTTCTCCTCGCCCCGAGCCAGGGCCACCGCCTGTGCGGCCGCGAGCCTGGCCACGGGAACCCGATAGGGGGAGCAGGAGACGTAGTCGAGTCCCAGGCGTGCAAAGAAACGAACGCTCTTGGGATCGCCCCCGTGTTCTCCGCAGATGCCGAGTTTCAACCTCGGACGGGTCCGCCTGCCCCTCTCGAGACCCATGCGCACCAACTGCCCAACCCCCTCCTCGTCGATCGAGACAAAGGGATCATCGCTCAAGATTCCCTGTTCGATGTAATCCGGCAGGAAATGGCCGGCATCATCGCGGGAGAGCGCATATCCCATCTGGGTCAGGTCGTTGGTCCCGAAAGAGAAAAAATCCGCATACTCGGCGATGACATCCGCCGTCAATGCCGCCCTCGGCACCTCGATCATCGTTCCGATGGCCGGCCGAACCCGAGTACCGGGGTACTCGCCGCGAACGTCACCGATCACCCCCTCGATTTCATTCCGAATCCGGAAGAGTTCTCCCGGATGAGAGACCAGGGGCACCATGATCTCGGGTCGAACCTTGAGGCCTTCCCCTTCCACCACGCAGGCCGCCTCGGTGATCGCCCGGACCTGCATCCGGTAGATCTCCGGAAAACTCACCCCGAGACGACATCCCCGATGCCCCAGCATCGGGTTGAATTCATGCAATGATTCCAGCTTGGCGCGCAACTCGGCTGCCGGAATGCCCAGGGATTCCGCGACCGTCCCGACGTCCTCCTCATTCTGGGGCAGGAATTCGTGAAGCGGGGGGTCGAGCAGGCGAACGGTGACGGGGAGGCCATCCATCACCCGAAAGATCCCCTCGAAGTCCTGTCTCTGCATGGGGAGAAGCTTTGCCAGCGCGGCTTCCCGAGAAATCGTGTCATTCGCGAGGATCATCTGGCGAACAACGAGAATCCGACTCGGCTCGAAAAACATATGTTCGGTTCGACAGAGACCGATCCCCTCGGCGCCAAAGCGCAGAGCCAATTCCGCATCCTGGGGGGTATCCACATTGGTGCGCACCTTGATCTTCCGAATCCGATCCGTCCACGTCATCAATTCGACGAAGGCCGCACTCAATTCTGGAATCACGGTCGGCGCGCTGCCCAACATCAGTTGCCCGCTCGAACCATCGACCGTGACCCAATCCCCCGCCCGAATGACCCGATCTCCGACGCGCATCAGGTCTCCCGCGTAATCGATGGAAAGAGTGCTGCACCCCGCCACGCAACACTTTCCCATGCCCCGGGCCACCACGGCGGCGTGGGATGTCATTCCCCCCCTCGCAGTCAGGATTCCCTGGGCCGCATGCATACCCAGAATATCCTCCGGAGAGGTTTCGATTCGAATCAGGACGACCTTCTCGCCCGCCTTTGAGCGCCGCTCGGCCTCTTCTGAAGAAAAGACGGCTCTGCCCACTGCCGCACCGGGGGAGGCCGGCAGACCCCGTGCGATGACTTCGAGATCCGCGCTGTGATCGATCGTAGGATGCAGCAGTCGATCCAACGAAGAGGCCTCCACGCGTAGCACGGCCTCCTGGCGGGTGATCAGGCGCTCCCGTGCCATATCCACCGCGATCTGAACAGCCGCCTGGGTCGTGCGCTTTCCGCTTCGCGTCTGCAGGATCCAGAGGGCGCCGCTCTGGATGGTGAATTCGATGTCCTGCATCTCGCGATAATGTCGTTCCAGGCGCCGATAGATGCGAACGAGTTCCCCGTAGGCCTCGGGCATCTCATCCTCGAGGCAGGGAAGGCCCGCGGCCTCGGCGGATCGACTCGATTCGTTGATGGGCTGCGGGGTTCGAACTCCCGCCACCACATCTTCACCCTGGGCGTTCTTCAGGTACTCACCGTAGAAGGTATTCACACCCGTCGAGGGATTGCGGGTAAATGCCACGCCCGTGGCACAATCCGAGCCCATATTTCCGAAAACCATCGACTGGACGTTGACCCCGGTTCCCCAGGAGTGGTCGATGTCATTCAACTCTCGATAGGCCATGGCGCGATCGTTGCCCCAGGAGTCGAAGACGGCTGAAATGGCGCCCCAGAGCTGCGACTGAGGGTCCTGGGGGAAGGGTTGCCCCGTATGATCTTCGATGATCTCCTCGTATTCGCGTACCAGGTTGCGCCAGTCCGAAGCCTCCAATTCGGTGTCGAGATCCACTCCCCTTCGCAATTTCGCTGTTTCCAGTCGGTGCTCGAAACGGTCGAGGGGAACGCCCAGTACGACATCCCCATACATTTGGATGAAGCGGCGGTAGCTATCGAAAGCGAATCGCTCATCCGCCAACTTGGCGAGCCCCTCCACGGTCATCTCGTTCAGGCCGAGATTCAGAACGGTGTCCATCATTCCCGGCATGGACACTCTCGCCCCGGAGCGCACGGAGAGGAGCAAGGGACTTTCGGGGTCGCCGAAACGCAGCCCCATGATCTTTTCGACCCGGGCCAATGCCGTCAATACATCGGCCTTTGCGGCGGCGGAGAGCTTCCCTCCCCGCTTGCGATAATCCTGGCAGACCGCGGTCGAAAGCGTGAACCCCGGCGGAACCGGAATCCCGAGGATGGTCATCTCGGCGAGATTGGCTCCCTTCCCCCCCAAGAGATCGCGCAACTCGGCATCGCCGTCGGCCTCACCTCCCCCGAAGAAGAAGACCCGCCGGCTTATCGCCGGAGTAGCGGAGCGGCCCGGGCCGGATCGCTCGCCAGCGGAAACACGCCTCGCATCCGCCCCCTGCCTCTCGTCGGCCGATTTCTTCCTTCCGGCCCGCTTGCTGGCGGCTTTCTTCGAAGCGGCCTTTTTCGAAGCGGCCTTCTTCTTCGCCCCCTTCTTGCGAGCGACCTTCTTTGTTCCGATTCGCTTCTTGCCCCGCTTGCCCGCTGCGGTAGCCCCGCCAGCTTTGGCTCGACCTCGGGAAGTCACCCCGCCACCTCTATGCGTTCCCGAATGTAGGAAACGACTCCTTCAAGGGGAATTCGCTCCTGCTCCATGCTGTCGCGATCACGCACCGTCACCCTGCCGTCCTCGGCCGAATCGAAGTCGTAGGTGACGCAGAAAGGAGTGCCCACCTCATCCTGGCGGCGATAGCGGCGTCCGATATTTCCGGATTCATCGTAGGAGGCATTCATCACTCGACAGAAATCCGCGTGCAGGGCGCGTGCGTTCTCGGCGAGCTTCCGCGAGAGGGGAAGAATCGCCACCTTGATCGGAGCCACGGAGGGCAGGAGCTTCATGACGGTGCGGCTTTCACCACCCTCGAGCTCCTCCTCGTGGTAGGCGTTGACGAGCAATGCCAGGCAGGTGCGATCGACCCCCATCGAAGTTTCGACCACCATGGGGACATAGCGTTCCTTCGTCTCCTCATCGGTGACGATGAGATCCTTGCCCGAGAATTCGCTATGCCGGGAAAGATCCCAGTCTCCTCGATCGTGAATCCCCTCGATCTCCTGCCAGCCGAATGGGAATAGGAAATCCACATCCATCGCGGCATTCGCGTAATGAGCCAACTCATCGCTCTCATGGGGGCGAAAACGCAAATTCCCCGCATCGAATCCGATTTCGCGGTGGAATCGCATCCTCTCATCACGCCAGAACTCGAACCACTCCTGCCGCTGAGAGGGGTGGCAGAAGAATTCCATCTCGGCCTGCTCGAATTCCCGCGAGCGGAAAGTGAAATTCCGAGGCGTGATCTCGTTTCGAAATGCCTTCCCGACCTGCGCGATGCCAAAGGGAAGCTTCTGCCGGGAGGATTCTCGAACGCGCTTGAAGCCGGTAAAAATCGACTGGCAGGTCTCCGGACGCAGATAGGCTGTGGCCTGGGCGTCGACGGAGGCCCCGATCTGCGTCTGCAGCATCAGATTGAAGTCCCGCGCCTCGGTGAGATCGCAGTCGCCAAGGGCGCGTTTTCGCGGCGCCTCCGGACAGCGTTCTCCCTCCACCTGATCCGCCCGAAATCTGCGCTTGCATTTTCGGCAATCGACCATCGGATCGCTGAAATGCTCGACATGCCCGGACGCCTCCCAGGTGCGGGGATGACAGATGATCGCACTGTCGATTCCCACCACGTCGGTCCGCTCCCGAACCATATGTTGCCACCAGGCCGCCTTCAGGTTGTTCTTGAGTTCGACGCCCAGCGGACCGTAGTCCCAGAAGCCGTTGATCCCGCCATAGACCTCGCTGGCGGGGAAGACGAAGCCTCGACTGGCACAGAGGGAGACGAGGGTCTCCATTGCCAGAGGATGGCGTTCCTGATCCCCGGCTGCGACATCTGAAGTCTCTCCAATCTCATCGGACATACTGGGCTCACCTGAAATCGCGTACTAGCGCGGTATGCGGAAAATAGCCCACTCGGGCTGACCTACTTCAGCCCGGAGTGACGCTCCCCCCGAGCGGCCCGCGGGCGGCGACTTGCCAACCCGCAGAGCCGGCAAGTATTCAGCCATGGGGGGGTCGGTGTCAAGCAGCCCCGCCGGCGAGAGTCATGCGGAGAAATCGCTCACTCCTGAGTTCGAATCCGAGGTGAAAACGCTGGAAACGAAATAGGACCTGCTCCGCCTCGGCCAGGGCCTCCTTCCCCATCGCCAACCTGTCGAGCTGGGAGAGTTCGCAGGCGAGGCTCTTCTCGAGGATGCGCAGGGTCCCCAGATGGACCGGGAGGACCCCCCCCTGCCCCGCCCCGGCGGCGTGTGTCGCACAGACCACGCCCCCATCGGCCACGTGGAATCCCAGGCGGGAGGAGCTCGCTTCGGTCCCACAGCGAACGCAGCGTGCGAGTTCGGGTCGAAGGCCGAGGGCTTCGAATCCCCGCAATTCGAGAAAGAGGCGGAGAGCGAGGTCCGGACTCCTTGCGCAGAGGAAATCGAGTGCGGAAAGCGTAAAGTCGAAAATCCGCTTCATATCCGAGTGAGCCCCCCTCTCGGGGGCCATCCGATCCATCCATTCCACCAGATAGCTCGCCAGGGCATAGCTCGGCGCCCGGGCGCGCAGGCTCAAGAACGGACTCAACAGGACCGCCTGCTCGAGAAAGCCCAGGGCCCCCGAACGCCGGGGGGAGACGCTCACGCGAACGTGGTTGAAGAGATCGAGGGAGCCCGGAAAGCGGCGATGACTCTTGCGGGCATGCTTCGCGATCACCGTCACCCGACCCCATTCGGGCATCAGGAGGTGGGCGATCAGATCGGACTCGCCGTATTCGACGGCCCTGAGGACGATCGCCTCCCCCTCCAGCCGAGCCATGCCCTCAGTCTACTCCCCCGGGAGTTCGCGCGGAGAATAAATCCGGGCCCTCGGAGAAAGCCGAGGGGTACGAGAACGATGGGCTCCGCCCCCCCACTCGGGATTCTCGCGGGTCGCCCGACGCGAATTCGGGGCTCGGAGGCGAGCCCGACCGGGCCTCGGCCAGCTCGCGTACGAAATTTCGTCGATGAATCCGACCCGGCTCCGAGTCTCCGATACCCGGGATCGAAGACTCCCCCTCTCGACCCGAAAGGACGAGCAGGATCGCCAGAGAAAAGCCAACCGCAAGCGCTGCCAGGAGCCGGGAATCCCGAAACGCCCTGCGCCAGCCGACTTCTGGAGCCCCCGATTCCGGCTCCGCGAACATTCGCGAGATCGCATCGCCGGCGTCGAGGCCGAGGGCCTCGGAGACCGCGCGCACGAAGCCCCGAGAGAATCCGTCCACCTGGCCGTCGAAGAAGCCCGCCTCGAGTCGCTCGAGGGAACGGTGCGGAATCCGCGTCAGGGCGGCCAACTCCTCGAGACCAATCCCGCGCAATTCGCGCTGCCGACGCAGAAAACCGCCTATGGCCTCGGATCCCACGGAATCGGACGAAAGCTCCCCCGGCGACGGGTCGCTCCAACCGGGCTGCCGACGCAGCCTTCGAATCCATCCGAGCAGGCGTTTCTTCATCGACAGGCTTTCTCTACTTGAGCAGGTTCAGGTAGGAACGAGAATCTTTCCCCCACTTCCCGTAGGGATCCCGCTCGAGCGCTGCTCTCAGGTGGACGATGGCCTCATCCTTCCTCTCCAGGGCCATGAAGCTCTCCGCAAGTCGATAATTCAGTTCGGCCAGGGCCGATAGGGTCATTCCCCTCGAATCGAGGGCCAATTCAAATTGCTCGATCGAGCGGAGCCATCTCCGCTCCTCCTGATCGATCCGCCCGAGATTGAGACGAGCCGTACCGTAGGTGGGATTGAACTCCAATGCCTCTTCGAAACTCTGTCGAGCCAGTTCGAGTCGGCTCATCCGGTATTCCGCCCAGCCACGATTCGTCAGAGCCAGCCACGGAGAGGAATACGTGGGATCGTCGATCAGAATCTGAGCCTGGGCGCGCGCTTCTTCGTAGCGTTCCTGCTGGATGTAGAGCACGGCCAGGCTCAAGATCGTGCTCTGGGCATCGAAATCGCTCTGGTTCTCGGCCAGGGCAAGGGATTCGAGGAAGTAGAACTCCGCCTCGTCGAGCAGACCCTTCCTTCTGTAGGCCTCGCCGAGACCATGAGAGGTGATCGGATCCTCCGAATTCTCGCCCATCGCCTCCCGGAGTTTTCGAATCGCCATGGCGACGCGACCCCGGTAGAGGTGATCGAGTCCCAGGTCCCGAGTCACGATGGCCTTTTCCCTGCGCGCCTTCTCCTCCTCCATGCCCTGGGTCACACAGCCGGGCGTCATCGACAGCAGGCAAAGAAAAGCGCCGAGAAGACCGAGACGGGCGCGGGAAGGGATCTTCGGCGCCCGGGGCCGGCGTCCCACCCATGCGGATCCACCGGCGGTCACCGCGCCCCCCTTCACTTCCATCGCCTTCACATGGAAACCCTCCGCTGAGAAACTAGCCCGCATTTCTCTTCTTCGTTGCCTCCCCGAAGCATCGATCGGCCTCGGCGGGGGCCCGCGCGCAGTTTCCTGGGCGCCCCGCTCCGGAGGGGGGCGCAGAGGAGAGAGTCGAAGGCTGCGCAGACGGGTGACGCCGCAGACTCTTCAAAAAAAGGCGCTCCACCGCGCCCGGAAAGCAAGAAAGGCCTCTGCTGGGGCTTTCGCGCCCCGGCCCGAAGGATACAATCCCGCTCGCATACCCAGGTGATCGAATCATGGGGCATCTGCGGCAGACCCGAGGAAAGAAGAAAGAGAACACGGTGTACAGCAAAATCAACACCCCGCCGATACGAAGGGGTTGGAGGGTCTGCTCGCCATGACCGCCAAGCCTACTCAAGAGATCGATGACGTCGCGATTCGATTCGCCGGGGATTCCGGCGACGGAATGCAGTTGACGGGAACGAAGTTCAGCGACGAGACGGCGCTGGCCGGCAATGACCTGTCGACGTTCCCGGATTTTCCCGCAGAAATCCGAGCCCCCGCCGGAACCATGGCCGGAGTGTCGGGCTTCCAGATCCACTTCTCATCGCGTGACATTCATACGCCCGCGGACAAGGTCGACCTGCTGGTGGCCTTCAATCCTGCGGCCCTGCAGGCGAATCTCGACGACGTCCGCTCCCAGGGCATGGTGATCGTGAATAGCGATGCTTTCACGGGCAAGGCCCTGCTGCGGGCAGGCTATAGCGAGGATCCTCGCGCGGAAATTGCCGAGCGCTTCAGCCTGGTCGAAATTCCTCTCACCACCGTCAATCGCGAGGCTCTTCAGGGTCTCTCGCTCAGCCAGCGGGAAGTCGACCGCTGCAAGAACTTCTTCGCGCTCGGGTTGCTCTGCTGGCTCTACAACCGCCCCATGGAGGCCACCGCACGCTGGCTCGCGCGAAGGTTCAAGGGGGATGTGCTGGAGGGAAATCTGCGCACCCTGAACGCGGGGTATGCTTTCGGTGAGACGACCGAACTCTTCCCGGTTCACTATTCGATCCCCTCCGCAAAGATCGATGCCGGCACCTATCGAAATATCACGGGCAATGCCGCCCTGGCCTGGGGCATCGTCGCGGCGGGACACCAGATGGAGTGCCCGGTCTTTCTGGGCGCATATCCGATCACGCCGGCCAGTGACGTACTGCACGAAGTCGCAAGACTCCGGAATTTTGGTGTCAAGACCTTCCAGGCGGAGGACGAAATCGCGGCGGCCAGTTCGGCCATCGGAGCCGCATTCGCTGGCCAACTCGCCGTCACCATCTCCAGTGGCCCCGGATTCGTCCTCAAGCAGGAGGCCATCGGACTGGCCGTCATGGTCGAACTCCCGATGGTGGTGATCGACGTCCAGCGCGCGGGTCCGGCGACTGGATCACCCACCAAGACCGAACAGGGGGATCTCCTGGCGGCCCTCTTCGGACGACACTCCCAGAGTTCGGTGCCGATTCTGGCAGCCAGCACTCCTGGAGACTGCTTTCATAGTGTCCTCGAGGCTTTCAGGCTCTCGGTCAAGTTCATGACACCGGTCGTAGTGCTATCCGACGGCTACCTGGCCAATAGCGCGGAACCCTGGAAGATTCCGGAGTTGGACTCCCTCGAGCGCTCGGCAGTCCGCTTTGCCAACGCAGAAGACGAAAAAGAGTTCCGGCCTTACCAACGCGATCCCGACACCCTGGCACGCCCTTGGGCCAAACCCGGCAGCCCGGGACTCGAACACCGAATCGGAGGTCTCACCAAAGAGGATGTCAGCGGGAACGTCGTCTACGGACCCGAAAACCACCAACGGATGGTCACTCTGAGAGCCGAGAAGATCGCGCGAGTCGCGGATGCCATTCCGCAAGCCGAGGTCAGCGGTCCCACTGACGGAGAATTGCTCATCATCGGCTGGGGGGGAACCAAGGGCGCGATCACGGCTGCAGTGGAAGAAGTTCGGGAAGCGGGTAGCGCCATATCGCAGGTTCATCTGCGGCATCTGAATCCCTTTCCGACCAATCTCGGGGAGATCCTCGGGCGCTTTCGACATATTCTCTGCCCCGAACTCAACGAGGGACAACTCGCAACGCTTCTGCGTTCCCGATATCTCGTAGACGTCAAATCCTTCTCCAAGATCGCTGGACAGCCCTTCAAGGTCAGCGAAATCAGGGGACGCATCGAATCGATCCTCGGGGAGTCAGCCTGATATGTCTAGCGCCGAAACCCCGAAGATCAGCCGCAAGGAATTCGTCGCCGATCAGGACGTACGCTGGTGTCCCGGTTGTGGGGACTACTCGATCCTGGCGAATGCCCAGAGGGTGATGCCCGACCTCGGCGTTCCACGCGAGAATATCGTCTTCATTTCGGGAATCGGTTGTTCAAGCCGCTTTCCGTATTATATGAATACCTACGGCTTCCATACGATCCACGGCCGAGCGCCCGCCTTTGCGACCGGCGTCAAGATCGCCAACCCCGATCTCTCGGTCTGGGTGGTTACGGGAGATGGGGACGGACTTTCGATCGGGGGCAACCACCTTCTCCACGCGATTCGCCGCAATCTCGATATCCAGATCCTGCTCTTCAACAATCGAGTCTACGGCCTCACCAAGGGGCAGTACTCACCGACTTCTGAATTGGGAATGCAGACAAAGTCCTCTCCCCATGGCTCCATCGACCACCCCATCGACCCGATTTCCTTCGCGCTGGGCTGCGGAGCCACCTTCGTGGCCCGAACCATCGATGTCGACGCTCTGCACCTGCAGCAGACGTTGAGACGCGCCCATGAGCATAAGGGCACCTCCTTCGTCGAGATCATCCAGAATTGTCCCGTTTTCAACGATGGAGTCTGGGCGGAACTCGAGAACCGAAAGACCCGATCCGA
Organism: uncultured Spirochaetaceae bacterium; assembly: GCA_964435795.1. GTDB lineage: Bacteria > Myxococcota_A > UBA9160 > UBA9160 > UBA4427 > JAZXM01. Next base: position 6,840 of record CAYTAT010000035.1, on the reverse strand, counting down.
AACGGCTCTCGTCCTCGAACAGGGGAAACCCCTGGTTTTTGGCTCACCCGGACGCCGCAGGGGAATCGTTCTCGACCAGGGCGTTCCCAATGTGGTTCAACTCTCGGATCAGGACGATCCCGTCGAGCGCGGAGTCGTGATCCACGACGAGAGTCATCAGACCCCTTCCTACGCTTCGGCACTTTCCACGCTGGCGCGACCGGATTTCCCCGTACCCGTCGGTGTCATCCGGGAAGTTGAAGAACCCTGCTACGAGAATCTCCTCACGAATCAGGTCGAAGTCGCCGTCGCAAATGAAGGACCTGGCGACCTCTACTCCCTGCTGCACTCGGGAGATACCTGGGAAGTCAGCTGAAACGGCCGGTATGCGAGCGGGGCGAGTCCCGAGAGCGCAACGGGAAGATCGCGTAACGCGGGAAGAGCAACCATCCCCGGGATCCGAGGCCGGAAAACGGCAGGCGGCTCCATCGCCCGGGCTCAGAGGGCGAGTTCCGGAAAGGCCTTCACGAGGGTCTCCGCGATCATCGCGGGCGAGGGTGCGACTGCGACCCCGTTGGCCTCGAGAGCCGCGATCTTATCACTTGCTTTGCCCTTGCCTCCGGCGATGATTGCCCCTGCATGTCCCATCCTTTTGCCCGGAGGTGCGTTCTGTCCTGCGATGAAAGCGGCCACGGGCTTGCTCATATTGGATCGAACGAAGTCTGCGGCCTCCTCCTCGGCGGAGCCCCCGATCTCGCCGATCATGACCACGGCCCGGGTCTCGGGATCGGCCTCGAAGGCCGTCAGGGAATCGATAAAGTCGGTGCCGATGACCGGATCACCGCCGATCCCCAGACAAGTCGACTGACCGATTCCAAGGCGGGAGAGTTGATCGACCGCCTCGTAGGTGAGAGTGCCCGAACGGGAAACCACTCCGACCGGACCGGGTCTGGTGATCGCTGCTGGCATGATGCCAATTCGACACTGCTCGGGCGTCACGACACCGGGACAATTCGGGCCCACGAGACGCATTCCCGAACCCGCCAGGGCACTCTTCGCTCGGGCCATATCGAGAACGGGAATCCCCTCAGTGATGCAGACGGCGAGACGAATGCCCGCATCCGCAGCCTCGAGAATGGCATCGGCCGCTCCGGGGGGGGGCACGAAGATTACCGAGGCATCTGCGGAGGTTGCCGCAACAGCCTGCGCGACCGTATCAAAAACGGGGAGACCAGCGATCTCCTGGCCACCCTTGCCCGGCGCGACGCCCCCCACGACCTGGGTCCCGTATTCGCGGGAGAGATCCGCATGGAATTGTCCCATCCGGCCCAATCCCTGTACGATCAATCGCGTATTCGCATCACATAGAATCGCCATCCTTCAGGCCTCATTTCCCTTGGCGGCCGCGACCGCCAGTTCTCCGGCTTCCTGCAGGGTCTCCGCCGGAGTAATATCCAAACCCGATTCCGCCAGACACTTACGACCCTCGGAGGCCATCGTGCCCTGCAGCCTGACCACCAGGGGAACGCGGATCTCCAGCTCCTGGGCTGCCGCCACCACGCCTTCCGCAATCAGATCACAACGAACGATGCCACCGAAGATGTTGACGAGGATGGCCTCGACGTTCTCGTCGCGCAGAATCAACTTGAAGGCTTCCTTCACCTTCTCCTTGTCCGCACCCCCTCCCGCATCGAGAAAGTTGGCCGGCGAACCGCCGCAATAATGAATCATGTCGAGGGTCGCCATCGCGAGGCCCGCACCGTTCACCATGCAGCCGATATTCCCATCGAGGCCCACATAGGCGAGATCAATTTCCTTCGCGGCTCGCTCGCGCGGATCTTCTTCCTCGGGATCGCGCAATTTCGCGATTCCGGGTTGGCGGTAGAGTGCGCTGTCATCGAAGTTGATCTTGCCATCGAGAGCAATCAACTCGCCCTCTTCGGTCAAAACCAGGGGGTTGATCTCGACTTGACTGCAGTCGCGAGCGAGGAAGAGTTCGTAGAGGGGGCGTAGAAATTCGACGAAATGCCTGACCTGATCGCCCGAGAGCCCCAGGCCAAAAGCCAATTCTCGGCATTGGTATTCCCGAAGCCCGACGTTCGGCTCGACGTGCACCGTCAGGATCTTCTCGGGCGAATGAGCCGCAACCTCTTCGATCTCCATCCCGCCTTCCGTCGACGCCACAATCGCGAAGCGCTCGACCGCCCGATCAAAGAGAATCGCGAGATAGAGTTCATCGGCAATGGCTGAACCCGCTTCCACGTAGACCTTCCGAACCAATTTCCCCTCTGGCGGAGTCTGGGGTGTATGCAGGGTCATCCCCAGGATTTCGCCTGCGGCGGCCTTGGCTTCGGCAGGGGATTTGACGACTTTCACACCCCCCGCCTTGCCCCGCCCACCGGCGTGGATCTGAGCCTTGACGACGACGACCTGCGTCCCCAGGGATTGGGCCGCTTCTTCCGCCTCCTCTGGAGTGGTCGCCAGATGACCGGCGGGTACGGGCACGCCGAACTCACCGAGCAGGGACTTGGCCTGGTATTCATGGATATTCATCGGGCTCTCCGGGACAAGAATCAGATTTCGAGTTGAGCGGTCAGTTCTCGGACGTGTTCCACCGAGGCATCGAAGAGCTTGCGCTCATCGGCATCGAGTTCCACCTCGAGAATCTTTTCGACTCCTCCGGCCCCCATCACGCAGGGGACTCCGACGTAGAGTCCCTCGACACCGAATTCGCCTTCGCAGAGGCAGGCGCAGGCGAAGACACGCTTCTTATCCCGCAAATACGCCTCGGCCATCTCCAGCGCCGAAAGTGCGGGGGAGACGAAAGCCGAACCCGTCTTCAACAGGCCCACAACCTCGCCGCCCGCTCCCTTGGTGCGTTCGACGAGTTCCTGGATTCGACCTGCCGGAATCAACTGTTCCACGGGAACGCCGGCAACGGTGCAATAGCGCACCAGGGGAACCATCGTATCCCCATGGCCACCGAGAACCAGGGCCGTCACATCCTTGACGGAGACGTCGAGTTCCCAGGCGATGAAGGAGCGGAGGCGAGTGGAATCAAGAATCCCCGCCATGCCCACCACTCGATTCTTCGGGAATCCCGAAACCTGCTTGAAGGTGTAGACCATCGCGTCGAGGGGATTGGAAATGACGATCACGAAAGCATCCGGGGCATTATCCCGCACACCTTCCGCAACCTGCTTCATGATCGAAAGATTCGTCTTCAGAAGATCGTCACGCGACATTCCGGGCTTCCGTGCCAGGCCGGCCGTGATGATGACGACGTCAGATCCAGCAATATCCCCATAATCGTTGGCGCCCGAGATCCGGGAATCCGCCCCCACCAGGGGCGCCCCTTCGGCCATGTCGAGCGCCTTGCCCTGGGGCAGGCCCTCTACGACATCAAAGAGCACGACGTCTCCCAATTCCCGGTAGGCGGCCTGTTCGGCCAATACGCCGCCGATATTTCCGCCACCGATCAATGCAATTTTCTTTCTCATCGAACTTTCCTCTCGAAGTCAGTTGGGGGGTGGTTGGCCGGAGTTGACGACCGGCCCCATCACGCACGGATCCTTCCGATCGGCCGAATCCCGACCCCAGGGGTCGAAACCAGGGCAAAGATCTGTCTCCTCAGGCATTCTGGATATTCTTGATCAGGACGTCTCCGAATCCGCTACAGGAGACCTTCGTCGCCCCTTCCATCTGGCGATGGAAGTCATAGGTTACCCGCTTCTGGGCGATCGCCGCCTCTATGGCGCGCTCGATGAGATCGGCCGCCTCACCCCATCCGAGATAGCGGAACATCATCGCACCGGAGAGAATGACCGATCCCGGATTGACCTTATCCTGACCTGCATATTTGGGAGCCGTCCCATGCGTGGCCTCGAAAATTGCCGCCTCGGCACCAATATTGGCGCCTGGCGCAATCCCGAGTCCGCCCACCTGGGCCGCACACGCGTCGGAAAGATAGTCGCCGTTCAGATTCGTTGTCGCGATCACCTCGTACTCATCGGGACGCAGCAGCAATTGTTGGAACATGGCATCGGCAATCCGATCCTTGATCAGGATACGATGGGCGGGGAGATCACCGTCGTATTTCTCCCAGAGTTCGTCTTCGCTGATGGTGAGATCGCCGAATTCCTGCCTGGCGAGTTCGTAGCCCCAATCGCGAAAGGCGCCCTCCGTATACTTCATGATATTGCCCTTATGAACCAGGGTCACGCTACGAAGATCGTTATCCCTTGCATATTCGATCGCCATCCTGACAAGACGTTTGCTGCCCGTCTCACTGATCGGCTTGACCCCGATGCCAGAATCTTCGCGGACCTTCTTCCCCATCTCCAGATTCAAAACAGAAATAATCTGCTTCGCCTCGGCACTTCCCTCCTCGAAATCGATGCCCGAATAGACGTCCTCGGTATTTTCCCGAAAGAGAACGACGTCGAGTTTCCCGGGTTCCTTCATGGGAGAGGGAACGCCGTCGTACCAGCGAACAGGCCTCACGCATGAGTAGAGATCATGGATCTGGCGAAGTGCCACATTGATCGAGCGAATGCCACCACCGATGGGTGTGGTCAGGGGGCCTTTGATCGCAATCCCATATTCCCGAATGGCCTGATTGGTATCCTCGGGAAGCCAGGTCCCCTCTCCGTAGACGCGATTGGCCTTCTCGCCGGCGTAGATCTCGTACCAGCCGATGCGACGCTTGCCGCCGAAGGCCTTGTCCACGGCTGCATCAAAGACGCGAACCGAGGCCGCCCAGATATCCGGGCCGATGCCATCTCCCTCGATGAAGGGAATGATCGGGTGATCGGGAACAGATAATTCGCCACTTTCATTTCGCGTGATCTTCTGGCCCTCGCTGGGGCCCATGAGTTTCTCGTAGGTCATCTTCGTATCGCCGGGCGATGAAAATTCTTCTGCCATCGCCTCGTCGGCGTTCCTCCTCGATTCTATTCAATTGCCGTGAGTCGGCCCCCGGCTTTTTCCCGGAGACCGAACTGGAATTCTGATTACTGATTGTTGAAGCGATCTGGTGATTCTTCTGCTCGGGGGCCGAAGGGGCTCAACCCGAGCGTTCGGGCCGGAGACGGATCGAGAGTTCATCGAGTTGCTCCGGATCCACCTCGGAAGGGGCCTGCATCAGCAGGTCCTGGCCGCGCTGGGTCTTTGGAAATGCGATGACGTCTCGCAAACTCTCCGCTCCTGCGAGCACCATCGCCATCCGATCAAATCCGAATGCGAATCCCCCATGGGGCGGAGCACCGACTTCGAGGGCCTCGAGCATGAAACCGAAGCTCTTCTCCATCTCTTGCGCAGAATATCCCATCAAGCCGAGGATGCGGCGTTGTATCCCCGAATCGTGATTACGCAGGCTGCCAGAGCCCAATTCGACGCCGTTGACGATTACGTCGTAATGCGTCCCCCTGACCTTCTCCGGCTCGCTTTCGAGCAGTGGGATATCCTCTTCCACGGGCGCCACAAAGGGCTGGTGGACATAGCCCAACTGCCCATTCTCATCCTTTTCGAAGAGCGGAAAATCGACGACCAGGAGAACGTCCCACTCACGTCCGTCCACCCGTCCGAGTTTTTCGCCAAGGTCGATTCTCAGACGGGATAGGATCGCGTTGGCACGATCCGGATCATCGGCCTGGAAGAAGAGCAGCGATCCGGGACGAGCGCCGCAGCGCTCGGCGATCTTGCCGCGCTCGTCTTCGGTCAAGAATTTGGCAATCGGCGAACGCCACTCACCCTCGGAATCAATCCTGATCCATCCGAGTCCGCGGGCTCCCAATTCCTTGCGAACGAATTTATCCAGACGATCGATCTCGCTGCGCGAAACTTCCTCAGCGTCGTGAATCGGGAGACACTTCACGATCCCCCCCTGCCCCACTTCCGGCAAAAATCTCGGTCATGTCGACGAGTTCCAGCAGGATACGGGTATCCGGCCGATCACATCCGTAGCGGGCCATCGCCTCTGCATAGCTGATCCGGGAAAAGGGGCGCGCCAATTCCACGCCCGCTGCCTCGAGGCAGCCTTCCGAAGTGACGATCTCCAGGACCTCCAGCACGTCTTCGACGCCCACGAATGACATCTCGAGATCCACCTGGGTGAACTCGAGTTGGCGATCAGCCCGCTGGTCTTCATCCCGAAAACAACGGGCGATCTGGAAATAGCGATCGAAGCCCGCCACCATCAATAGCTGTTTCATGATCTGCGGAGACTGGGGCAGCGCGTAGAATCCGCCCGGCTGCAATCGGCTCGGCACCAGGAAATCCCGAGCCCCCTCTGGCGTAGCTCGCGCCAACATCGGCGTTTCGATCTCCGTAAATCCCAGACGCGAGAGAGAAGAGCGCATGGCCTGGGCAAGCATATGCCTCACCCGAAGCGCACGTTGCAGGGGCGGGCGACGAAGGTCGTGAATTCGATGTCGCAGACGCACGGACTCATCGACCTCGGAATCCTCTTCAATCGAAAAGGGAGGCGGACTCGCACTATTGAGAATACGCACCTCATGGACATTGATCTCGACCATCCCCGTCTGCATCCTGGGATTGATCGTCTCCTCGGATCGTGCCTCCACGATCCCGCGTACCATCACCACCCACTCGGAGCGCAGCGCTCCAGCGCTGCCATGGGAATCGGCCGAGGTTTCCGGGCGAAATACGACCTGCACGATACCCGTCCGATCCCTGAGGTCGACAAAGATCACCCCACCGTGATCACGCCGGCGGTGTACCCAACCCGCCACGACAACTTCAGTGCCCACCATCGAGGACTCGCTCTCGCCACAGCCGTGGCTTCGCCTCAGCGACCCCATGCCCTCGAGTCGTATCTGCTCCGATGTCATCGTTTCCTCA
>CAYTAT010000034.1:0-53804 GCA_964435795.1 uncultured Spirochaetaceae bacterium | reverse complement strand
CGACGTGGACCTCGAAGCAGGTTTGGCCACCATCGAGGCCAGTATCGACTTCCAGGGCAAGCGCGGTCCCACCAAGACGCGAAAACCCCGCTCCGTGGAGCTTTCAACTCGGCTTCGGGAGGCGTTGTCTCAGTATCGCCCGGATGTCTTTGGGGACGATTCGTTTGCTTTCCCAAGCCAGACAGGGAGCGCCATGGAGTACCAGAACTTCCGCTCCAGGGTTTTCAACCGCATTGTCCGGCGAGCGTTCGCCCAGGGAAGGCGCGTGACTCCCCACTGCTTGCGGCACACCTTCGCGAGTCTCCACATCGCCCGAGGGACGAACCTGTTGTGGATTCAGGAGGCCGGTGGCTGGGCGTCGGCAAAAATGCTCCTCGACGTCTATGGACACTTCATGCCCACCGAGAGCGCGGGTTTTGCGGACGCGATTACGGCACCAAACGGCACCCCCGCGGCACCAACCGCTTGGCCGCGTCGCCGCGCTTCCCGGCACCGCGTTGCAAACACCCGGAATCGAAGAGGGAAACTGGAGCCGACGAGCGGACTCGAATGGCTGACCTGCGGGCGACTGCGTCGCCTGGCTCGGTTTGAGGTATGCGGGGCGCTTCGCGGCTCGATCGGGTCTGGGCCGCTGGAGCCGACGAGCGGACTCGAACCGCTGACCTGCTCATTACGAGTGAGCTGCTCTACCAGCTGAGCTACGTCGGCCCTCTGGCCCAATAGGGGCCGCATCTGCGGCCTCGTGGCGGCGCGGATTCTAGCCTCCACCTCCGGGAGTCGCCATGAATTGGCCCGCAGAGGGGGCGGCTCGCCCCGTTCTTGGTGCGGCCCGCACGGATCGGGTCCCGCGACATCAGCTGTCAATTCCGGCTAAGATATTTGGGGCGGGAGCAGTTCCACGTCCGTGCTCGATCCCGTGGAGGTTTCGATGCCCATTCTTCCGATAGTAGACCTGCTGATCCTGATGGCCTGGACTTCACTCTTCGGCGCCTGTGCGCTGAAAGCCATCCGCGTGACTACGAGCTACCACCCATCCCTATTGGGAATGGGCTCCATGGATCTCGTCATCGTGTCCGCGGTTCTGCTGCTCTTCGCCCTGACCCTGACGGCCAGGAGTTGGTTGAAGAAACAGGAGTTCGGCGGAGCTTCAGCGCGCGAGCGAGCTTCCGAGACGCTGGAAGCCTACTCGGCCCTGCAGGTGGAGATGCGGCGCTCCGAGGCTTCTCACGAGATCATCGCCGAGGAGGAACCGGCATTGCCCGGGCCCGCTTCTATCCACCGTCCTCCGAGTCTATCCGTATCGAAAAGCGATCGGGGCAGGTCGCATACGGTCTAGCGGGCTGCGGGAGCATCCCGGATTGCTCGCGGCGAGTCGAATTTCCTTGAAATCTGCACCCCGGATCGCGGCTGCCTCGGAAGCCGAGAAGTTCTGGCAGATTTGGTTGGGGCGGCCGGATAGGGCGTGATTTCCCGGGGAAAGGAGAAGGCGCCTCGTGGTCTCAGTCGCCCGTGTAGCGCGGAATCAGGCTGAGTGCTGACAGGGCGAGTTCGCGGTAGAGCTTCATGCTCAGGGTTACGACCCGGATGGCTCTCGACATTCGATGATCTCCAATGGGAACTTTTACTGGGCTCTGGACCCTGTGCACTAGACACTGGGCTCTGCGCGCACTCGCAGCAAGCATCGGAGGCCTGATGCGAGGCGATCAGCATGAATGTGGCCAGGGCGTCGCTTCGGGTAGCGGACTTTTTCGGACTGCCGAGCGCTTTTTCAGGGGGGGAACGGTGATACAGTCCCGCCCATGCAGAAGATTCCCCCGCTCGACCGGCTCATCTGGGTCAATGGCGAATGGGTGCCCTGGGAGCAGGTGACGGTGCACGTCCTCTCCCACTGCGCCCAGCGCGGTTCCCTCGTCTTCGACTACATGAGCATCCATGAGACCCCGCGGGGCGCAGCCGTTTTTCGGATGGATCTCCACATCCGGCGCATGCTGCACTCCTGCGAGTTGATGGGACTTCCGATCGCCATGGACGAGGAAGCTCTTGCAGCGGCCATCGTCGCCGCCGCCCGCGTCAATCCCGGTGCCAAGGCGGTGAAGGCCAGCGCCTATTTCGCCTCGGTAGAGGTCGATGTGGTTCCGGCGAATCAGCGGGTCTCGGTTGCCATCGCCGCCTACGATCCACAGACCGACATTCTGGACCAGAATCCCCTGCGCCCCGCGAAACGGGAAGGCCCGACCCGGCTCTGGCTGGAGAAGGAGGCCCACCAGCGCCGCGAGGATATCGTCTCCCCCCAGGCGAAGGTTTCGGCCAACTACGCATCCAGCATGACCGCAAAGGCTCGTGCCCAGCGCATGGGCTTCGATGAAATCCTGCTTCTCGATCAGGACGGGCTGATCGCCGAGGGCCCGACGAGCAACGTCTTCGTTGTCGACGACGAGGGGAGAGTTCTGACACCTCCCGAGGTTCGCGTTCTTCGGGGTGTTACGAGGCAGAGCATCATGGAGATCGCGCAGCATAGGGGGATCGAAGTCAGGGAGCAGAAGATTTCTCCGGAACAGCTTTTCGAGGCGTCGGAGATCTTCCTGACGGGGACGACCGCCGGCGTGCTTCCGGTGGAATCGGTCGACGGAAGACCGGTCGGGGATGCCTGTCCCGGATCGATTTCCCTGCAGTTGAAGGATTGCCTGGCGAGGGTTGAAAGGGGAGAGGATCCGGACTTCAGCCACTGGCTCACGTATTTGGAAGAGGGGAGTGATTGATGCGCGCTCTGTCGGGAACCAAGCCCACGGGCGATTCGCTGCACCTGGGGAATTTCTTCGGTGCGCTGAGGCAATTCGTATCTCTTCAGAATCAGTACGAAGATTCCCTCTATTTCATCGCGGACTATCACTCCATGACCAGTGTTCGCGATGGAGAGCTTCGTCATCGTTATACGATGAATGTCGCACTCGACTATCTCGCGGCGGGCCTGGATCCCGAGCGGGCGATTCTCTTTCGGCAAAGCGATATACCCGAGGTCTGTGAGTTGACGTGGATTCTCAGTACCGTGACTCCGATGGGTATGCTCGAGAGGGCTCATGCCTACAAGGCGGCGTTGGATCGCTCCGAAAGCGTAGATCACGGGCTCTTTTCCTATCCGGTGCTGATGGCGGCGGATATTCTCCTCTACCACGCCGATCTCGTGCCCGTGGGACAGGATCAGAAACAGCATATCGAGATGACTCGCGACATGGCCCAGCGATTCAATCATGCTTACGATTGCGAGGCTCTGATTCTTCCCGAACCCTTCATCCTCGATGATTCTGCGACGATTCCCGGAACCGATGGCCAGAAGATGAGCAAGTCCTACGGAAATACCATTCCGATGTTTGCCAGCGAGAAGAAGATCAAGAAGGCGGTGATGGGAATCGTCACGGATTCGGCTCCCGTGGAGGATCCCAAGGATCCCTCTTCGCCCGTTTTTCAGCTCTGGAATCTCTTTGCGACGCCAGAGGAGAAGAAGGAAATGGCCGATCGGGCTCGCGCGGGAGGCATGGGCTACGGCGATATCAAGAAGGATCTGCTGGGGAAGATCCTCGATTATTTTGCTCCGATGCGCGAGCGCAGGCTGAACTATGAAGCCCGGCCTGAAGATGTCGAGCAGATTCTGAAGCGGGGCGCGGTGAAGGCGCGAGAGATCGCATCGCCCGTTCTGGAGGCTTGTCGCAGCGCTTCCGGACTCGGCGCAATCCGCTGAGCGGGTGCCGTGGAGTTCGCGGTCAGCGGCTCGGATACGTCAATCCGCTAGCGTTCTTCCCGATGGGCCGTCGGCTGCTGGCCGGTGCCGGATCGGGAGAACATCAGCTGGGCGGGGGCTCGCTTCGACTCTCAGCGCCCAGAATTACGGCCAGTTGTCGGGATTGGGCGAGCAGGCGTCCCTGACGACTCCAGATCTCGCCATCCTCCTCGATATAGCCGCGGTGGGCGACGCGTGAGCGAAAGATCGCCAGACAGAAATCCTCGGGTCCCACTTCGGCGGTTGCCGGGTCCACGCGGTAGTGCACGGTCAGGTCGACGGTGGGCAGGGCGCCGAATTCATTCGCTTCATTGGCTCGAGCGAAAACCGCAGGGGGCAGTGCATCCGAATAGGCCGCCAGCAGGGGATAGTCGAGGGGACGCTTTTCCCGCAGCCGAATCCAGGCCGCCAGCACGGCTTCCTTCGCCCCGGAAGCAGGACTCCTTTCGGGAATGAATCGGTATTCATAGCGCTGATTTACGGGCATCTCGGTCGAAGTGGGAGCGAGTTCTTCCGGCCCCGGCAGATCGGGCATCGAGGCGTGGTAGAACTCATGACTTTCTCGGGGGCTCGAAACCGCGGCCAGGGCCAGGGCCCTCAGCGATCCGTTCTGGCTCATGCGGGCGGTAATCGTGCTGAGGGAGCGGCCCCGTCGTTCGAGTCGAGTCTCGATCAGGGCCTCGCCTTCCGTCGGCGGGGAGATGTAGTGGATCGTCAACGAACGCGGATGCCGCTTGGTATCCTTCTCGGCGGCCGAGATGGCGCGCTGAATGATTGCGGCGATATAGCCTCCATTCGGTCCTCGGATTACCCACCAACCTCGATCGATCGTGGCCGCGAAGTTTCCGTCTCTGAGGGGCGCAACTCGCGTATCACGCTCGAATCGGCTGTCCTGGATCGGGTTCATTCGTTCAGTTCTCTTTCATGCGATTGGCGGTGAGAAGGGGGGCGTCGCAGGGTACCACCTCCAACTCTTCTCATCATTCTTCCGTTGGAGTCGATGGCGTAGAGGAAGATGATGTATTTCCCCCCACTGCAAGCGTACGCTTTGGATCTCCGCTACTCGATTCGGCGCAGGAGCATGTAGCGGTTCAGATTTCCGCCCCGCCCATCGGATTCGAAGCTGGATAGACATTCTAATCCCGGATGTCTTTCGAGCGCGGAGATTTCTGCCATATCACAATCATGGCAATAGCGGGGGGGCAACGTCTTGTCGCCGAATGACAGCAGGTGATCTCCCGCTTCCAATTCAGCGAGGTCGATCTTTTCAGTCGCCGAAAGATTGTATTCCTCCCAGGAAACGACGTGGCGGTCGAAGCGCGTGGAATCTCTGAATCGCCATGCGGTCAGAGCCAGCACGCCGCCCGCTCTCAGCCGCTCCTGCAGGGCCTCGAGCAATGCTCTTCGCTCTTCTCGGCCGGGCAGGTGATGCAGGAGACCAAAGACCGCGATGAGATCAAAGGAATCCGACGGAAGACTCAATCGGGAATTCTCTTCGAGAAGATTCCCTTCGGTCCACTCGATTCGATCCCCTTCTCTCACTCTCGTTCCCAGCTTGGCCAGTTCGAGCAATTCGGGGCTCTGATCCAGACCGATATAATGTACGCTTCCCACGCCCGAATTCATCAGAAAGCGTAGGAATCGGCCATTCCCGCAGCCGACGTCCAATACGCGCAATGGCGCGGCGTATTTTTCGATCTCGAGCAGGCAGAGAAGCTTTTCCCAGCCGGGCCATGGATGGTCGCGGCTCGCCGAGAATTCTTTCGACCGAAGGGCGTAGAAGCGGCGATTCAATTCATTCAGTTTTTTCCGGGTCTCGCGATTCATGCAGCAGGCCGCCGTATGGGAAATGCGCAGATCCGCATCGGGCCGGATCCTCGGCGCGGTGGTATCCTACTCCCGATATGAGTTCCCGGCATTCCCAGGGAAAGAGGCCAACTTTCCCTTCCCGAGAAGAATTTGATCCCGCGCCCTATCGGGCGGATCTGCGCGCCATTGTCGGTGAAATCCAATCACTTCCCGAAACGGATGAAACCATTCCGACCTCGGTGATCGAAGCGATTCTTCGGCGACATCCCCGGGATGGTAGGGGCTTCTTCTCTCGCGCTCAATTGATCGCAGGAATTCGCGACCTGCGGGCGCGGGGTGAAATCGAAGTCGACGAGCAGGTCCTCATCAGTCGATTGAGGATGCGTCCTGTACGAACCCAGAGTGGCGTGACTCCCGTGACCGTGCTGACGCGGCCGCATCCCTGCCCGGGGCGCTGCGTATTCTGCCCCAACGATGTCAGAATGCCGAAGAGCTACCTGGCCGACGAACCCGGTGCCCAACGGGCCGCCATCAACCACTTCGATCCCTATCTCCAGACCTGGAGCCGCCTGGAGACCTATCGAGCCATTGGTCATCCAGTGGACAAGATCGAATTGATCGTCCTGGGTGGCACGTGGTCCTTCCATCCAGAGCCCTATCAGCTCTTTTTCATCAAGCGCTGTTTCGATGCCCTGAACGATTTCGGGAACGGCGTGGATCGCCGTTCCGAGAGTTCCGATCTGATTCGCGATTTTCATGGCCTCCGTTCGGAAGCAGGACGGAGCTATAACGACATTGTGGGTGGCCATCTGCGCAAGATCTTTTCCGGCTCGATATCCAGTTCGGAAGAGGATTCTGGCTGGCCGGATCTGCTGGATGCCCAGCGCGCGAATGAGGATTCCAATTGTCGAAACGTCGGTCTCGTCATCGAAACCCGCCCCGACCACCTGTCGATCGATGAAGTGATCCGGATTCGTCGTCTTGGGTGTACCAAGGTTCAAATCGGCTATCAGAGCCTTTCGGACCCGATCCTGGCCTTGAATCGACGGGGGCACGATGTGGCTTCGACGCGCCAGGCGATGCTATGGCTGCGGGCGGCTGGATTCAAGATTCACGCCCATTGGATGCCGAATCTTCTCGGGGCCACTCCCGACGCTGATCGCAAGGATTTCGAAAAGGTTTTCTCGGATCCGGATTTCCGCCCGGATGAACTCAAGATCTACCCCTGCAGCCTGATCGAAAGTGCGGAGTTGATGGATTTCCATCGAAGGGGAGAGTGGCGCCCCTACAGCCATGAAGAGTTATTGGATGTCGTCGTGGATGTGCTGGCTCGGACGCCTCGATATTGTCGCCTTACCCGGGTGGTTCGGGATTTTTCCTCCGATGACATCGTGGTGGGAAATAAATTCACCAATTTTCGGCAGATCGCCGAAGCCGAGTTGAAAGAAAGGGGTGAGAGCTGCGTAGATATTCGCGCCCGGGAAGTCCGAAATATGCAGATCGAACCCGAGCGTCTGATCCTGCGAGAGACTCTCTATCCTACGAGCGTGGGGTCCGAATGCTTCCTGGAATTCGTCGATGACGAGGATCGAATCGCGGGCTTCTTGCGCTTGACGCTGCCCGAGCGGCCAGCCGATATCGAGGAGTTGCGCGGGCGCGCCCTGATTCGAGAGGTGCACGTCTATGGGGTCGCCACCGAGTTGGGTTCTCGTCAGAAGAATCGAACGCAGCATCGGGGCCTGGGGGGAAAGCTGATGGCCGCAGCGGCCGAGAGGGCAGGGGCCGCGGGCTTCGAAGGGATGGCGGTGATTTCAGCCGTAGGCACCCGGGCCTGGTATCGCCGCCTGGGCTTCGAGGATGGAGAACTCTACCAGCATCGAAGTCTGCCTTGAAGCAGCGCTCGCCCACTGCCGGTCGATCCCGGCCCGCGTTGCCGTCGGGAGGAAGGAAGTCCTCAGATCTTCGTGAATCCGAGAGCGTCCTCTCCTTCTTCCACGTCTATCAGGATTTTTGAGCCTTCCGGGAATTGACCCTCGAGGATCCGGATGGCAAGGGGATCCTGGATCATGCGTTGGACGACGCGTTTGAGGGGCCTGGCCCCGTATTGGGGGTCATAACCTCGATCGGCCAGGAGTTCCATGGCCCGTGGGCTCACTTCGATGTCCAGATCCCTCTCGGCCAGCAGATTGCGAACGCGTTGGATCTGGAGTTCGGTGATGAATCCGATTTCCGAACGCGTCAGCTGATGATATAGGATCACATCATCAACCCGATTCAGGAATTCGGGCTTGAATTGAGCCTTCAACTCTTCCATGACGCGATTCGTCATGGTCTCACGATCCTTCTCCTCGGAAAGCTCGACCAGGAAATGGCTTCCGATATTGGAGGTCATGATCAGAACCGTATTGCGGAAGTCGACGGTTCGTCCCTGTCCATCCGTCAGCCGTCCATCATCGAGAATCTGCAGGAAGACGTTGAAGACATCGGGATGGGCCTTTTCGATTTCATCGAAGAGAACCACGCTATAGGGGCGCCGACGAATGGCTTCGGTCAGATAACCGCCCTCATCGTATCCCACGTAGCCGGGGGGGGCTCCAATCAGCCGTGAAACGGAATGCTTCTCCATGAATTCGCTCATGTCCACACGAATCATGGCGTTTTCATCGTCGAAGAGAAATTCCGCGAGTGCCCGGGCGGTTTCGGTTTTGCCGACTCCCGTGGGGCCGAGAAAGATGAAGGAACCGATGGGGCGTGCGGGGTCCTGGAGGCCCGCTCGAGCGCGTCGAACTGCATTCGAGATGGCAACCAGGGCCTCTGCCTGGCCGATTACCCGTGTCTCCAGTTGCTTCTCCATCTCGATCAGCTTGGCCTGTTCGCTTTCCAGCATCTTCGAAACTGGAATGCCCGTCCATTTCGAAACGATTTCGGCCACCTCGTCATCCGTGACTTCCTCGCTGAGCAGGGAGCCCTCGGCCAGAAGCAGATCCAATGCCTGCTGCTTTTCCGCGATCTCCTTTTCGATCTCGACCAATTCGCCGTAGCGGATCTCGGCGGCACGCTCGAGATCACCGATTCGGGTCTTCCGCTCCAATTCGAGTTCGCGTTCTTCCTTGCTCTCCTTGGCATCTCGGACTTCGGCGATCAGGGATTTCTCATGCTGCCAGCGAGCCTGCATGGCATCCGACTCATTTCGCAAATCGGCGATTGCGACTTCCACCGCTTCGAGACGGCTGATGCTCGCATCATCGCTTTCCTTCTTGAGCGCTTCCCGTTCGATCTCCAACTGCATCCGCTTGCGTTCAATCTGATCCAGTTCCTCCGGCATCGAATCGATCTGGACGCGTACCCGGCTGGCCGCTTCGTCGATCAGATCAATTGCCTTGTCGGGCAGGAATCGGTCGCTGATATAGCGGTCCGAGAGTGTTGCGGCCGCAATGATGGCTTTGTCGGAGATGCGAACGCCGTGGTGGACTTCATAGCGTTCCTTCAGGCCCCGCAGGATGGAAATCGTATCCGTGACGCTCGGTTCCCCGACCACGACCGGTTGGAAACGGCGTTCCAGGGCAGAGTCCTTTTCGACGTGCTTGCGGTACTCATCGAGGGTGGTGGCACCAATGCAATGAAGTTCTCCTCGGGCGAGGGCCGGCTTCAGCATATTGGCCGCATCGGCTGCCCCTTCGGCGGCGCCGGCACCGACGATCGTATGCAATTCATCGATGAATAGAACGATCTTTCCCTCGGCCTCCGATACTTCTCGAAGCACGGCCTTCAGTCGATCCTCGAATTCTCCACGGTATTTGGCGCCCGCAATCAGGGCCCCGATATCGAGGGCGATCAACCGCCTTTCCTTCAGACTCTCGGGCACGTCACCGGCGATGATTCTCTGGGCGAGTCCCTCGGCGATCGCGGTTTTTCCCACTCCCGGTTCACCGATCAGGACGGGGTTGTTCTTGCTGCGGCGCGAAAGAACCTGGATGGTTCTTCGAATCTCATCGTCACGGCCGATTACGGGATCGAGTTTTCCGCTGCGTGCGACGTCGGTGAGATCCCGACCGTATTTCTCGAGGGCCTGATACTTGGATTCGGGATCGGCATCCGTAATCCGGGACGTGCCTCGTACGGCTTGGAGGGCTTCGAGGATCGCATCCCGGGTGATGCCGTGGCGCTGCAGGAGTTCCGGGGCCGCTTCATGGCCTTGCCGGCCATCGCCAACGAGGGAGAGGAGAATGTGCTCGGTCGAGACATATTCATCCTTGAGAGTGTCGGCCTCCGCGAAGGCTCGTTCGAGCGTCTTCTGGGCTCCCTGGGAAAGTTGCACCTGGGAAAGACCGCTGACCTTCGGGAGACTCTCCAGGGCCGCTTCGACTTCGGCCAGCATCCCCTCGATCGGAATTCCAAGCTTCCGCAGGATCGGCAGCGTGCTGCCACCTTCCTGCTCGAGGAGAGCGGAAAGGAAATGAAGGGATTCGATCAGGCTATGACTTCGCTCCCCGGCGATTTCCTGGGCGCGCTGAATCGCTTCCTGGCTCTTGAGAGTGAATTTTTCATATCGCATGCCGCATGAGTTATGCACATATCGACGAGGTGCAAGTCCGATCCCTCAGGGAGCCGGGAGAAAAGTCCTGACCGGTGGCATGGGGCTCCCCTGCCGCGATCAGGGCCTCAGAGGGGAGTCCTCTTCGCCGCAATCCCCATGCAGGTAGGATTCAACTCGGGCGCTTCATGGGTACGTAGATCGCCGAGTCTCCCCGTCGGATCAGCATCAGCACGCTTTCTCCGGCATTTTCGAGGTGTTGACGAAGATCCTGGAGATCCGAGATCTCATCGCGATTGATCTCGATGATGAGGTCGTCTTTTTCGACTCCGGCTTCGTCGGCTGGACTGCCGGGGCGTACCTCCGTCACGATGACTCCATCGGCCCCTTCCATTCCCAGTTGTCGGGCGATTTCGGGCGTGAGATTTCGAGCTTTAAGCCCGAAGGAGGAAGCGTTGCCGGTGCTGGTATCCGCTCGCGCCAATCCCGGTTCTTCCATTGCGCCGATCTTTACTCGGAGCGATTTCCGGCTCCCGTCGCGGATGACGATGATCTCCACGGGACGGCTGACGGCCGTCTCTCCCACGACTCGGGGCAGTTCTCGCCATTCGCCGATGGAAATTCCGTCAAATTCGATGATGACGTCTCCGCGTTCGACACCGGCATCCTCTGCGGGGCTATTCGGAAGCACCTTGGATACCAGAGCCCCATTTTCACTTTCGAGGTCAAAAGATTCGGCCAATTCGGGGCTGATTCCCTGGATCACGACACCGAGCCATCCCCGGGTGAAATGTCCGTAGGCACGAAGTTGGGGAAGAATATTCTTCACCATGTTGATCGGTACCGTGAAACCGATCGTATTGGCCCGGGGGTTGATGGCCGTATTGATTCCGATCACCTCGCCGGAGAGATTGATGAGCGGTCCTCCGGAATTTCCCGGATTGATGGCGGCATCGGTTTGTAGAAAGTCATCGTAGGTTCCCCCGATGACATCGCGCCGATGCTTTGCGGAAATGATTCCGGCCGTGACCGTATGTTCGAGCCCGAAGGGATTGCCGATTGCAACGACCCAGTCACCGGGACGAATGGCATCGCTATCACCGAGGGGAATGGCCTGAAGAGGCTCATCCGCCTCCACCTTGATGAGCGCAATATCCGTTTTCGGATCCCGTCCAATGATGGATGCGGAAAGTTCCCGACCATCCTTGAAGGCTACGAGGATCTCATCCGAATCTTCAATGACGTGATTATTGGTCACGATGAATCCATCGCGGGAAATCACGAAGCCACTGCCGGCGCCCTCTCGCTTATGGGGTGTGCTCTCGGGCAAGGAGAAGGGGAATCCGAAGTGTTCCTGGAACTGTCGGGGGAATTCCGGGCCGCGCGTCAGCGTCTGGGAGGTGCGAATACTGACGACTGCGGGCGAAACCCGCTCGGCCAGATCGGCGAAACTGCTCGGAACGCCCTTGGGCACGATGGGGGCGAACGAACTATCGGTCTCCCAGAAGGGCTCGAGTTCCTGATACCGCGGGGAGGGGGCGGGCTCCTCCTTGGATTCCTTTCCCAGCAGCCGGTCGAAAAAACCTCCGCCCTCGTCATCCGCCCGGACCTCGAGGCCATTGCCGGCGATGAGCAGAATCGTGAGGGGCAGTGCGCATATCGGATTGCTTCGGAATCGCTTCAAGTTCTTGCTCCGTCTCTATGAAAGATCGAGATCTCTCGAGTGTCGTATTATGGGCGCCGCAACTCGGACGCCCCCGAACTCGTTCCGGTTCCTGAGCAGTGCTTTGGATTTTCCCGCGGGAACGATCTGCGGATACTTATCGTTCTCTCTTCTACTCTGCTCGCTTCCTCTTCTAGTTCTCAGCGCAGGGGAATCGTGAGATGGTATCGACCGTTCCCCCTCTGAACCACGACCAGCGCTCGATTCCTTCCGCGCAGGCTGAGAATCGCCGGTCGCAGGGCCGAGGGATCGTCGAGTAGCACACCGCTGATCGCCAACAGGATGTCTCCGGGCTGGAGTCCGATTCGAGCCGCCGGTGAGTTGCTGCGAACCCTCGAGACGGCGAAGAAGTTCCGGCGCTGCCACTCAAGGGTCAGGCCCAGGAGTCGGCTGGTGAGCTGCTCGGCCATATTCTCAGGGATCTCGATCGCCTCGACTTCCACTTCGGAATACTGGCCGTCGCGCCAGAACCTCAGGTGGAGTTTCTGATTGGGGGTCGTCTTCTCGAGTAATTCGAAGAATTCCCGGGCCGAGCGGATGCTGTGCCCATCGAGTTCGGTGACGATATCCCCTCGCCGTATGCCCGCCGTGTCGGCGGGCTCGCCCGGCTTGACGCGATTGATCAGTGCCCCCCGAACGGTCGGATCCAGGGCCATGACTTCGCGCAGTGCCGGATCCAGGTCTTGAAAATCGATCCCCAGAGTGACGGGCAGAACTTCTCCATGCTCGATCAATTCGGCGACGACGCGCCGGGCGATGTCGATGGGGATCGCGAATCCGATGCCCTCGGCGCCGTTGTAGATCGCCGTGTTGATGCCGATCAGGGAACCTTCGGCATTCAGCAGTGGCCCTCCGGAATTCCCCGGGTTGATCGATGCATCGGTCTGCAGGAAGCCGTGGAAGGTATTCTGGGAGGCACGGATGGAACGGTCAACCGCCGAGATGACCCCCGTAGTTACGCTATTCGAGAGTCCGAAGGGATTGCCGATCGCAATCACCGGCTCGCCCACCATGATATCCGACGAGGTGCCGGGTTCCGTCCAGGGGAGGGGCTCATCGGTTAGCGCCTTGAGCACGGCGATATCGTTCGTGGCATCCGCACCGATGACCTCGGCGGCGAAGGTTCGGCCGTCGGCCAGCGATATCGAGATGCGGCTGGATTGGGTGATCAGATGTTCGTTCGTGAGTACATAGCCCTTCTCACTGATGATCACGCCCGATCCGAGGTCCTGGGTGGTTCGGGGCTTCTGGTTCTCGAAGAGATCCGAGAAGTATTCACGAAAGCGCGGCCCGCCGCTGAGGCCGCCAAAGGGATTGGGGGATTCGACGAGATGTTCCGTCGCGATACTGACCACGGAGGGGCCCACCTGCTCCACGGCCCTGACAGTTGCGGTTCGGCGCAGGAAGGGATCGCTCGCGTGGGAGATGAGGGGCATCCAGCCGACGGAGAGGCAGAGCAGGATCACGAGCGCACGTCGGCTGCGATGCGCCCCGCACGTGCCCGCCCGATCCGAGCTGAAGATTTTCCTCGCTTGCGACATTTTCATCCTGCTTTCCCGCGCTCTTCCCTGGCCCCGGATGATTGTACCCGCTCTCCCATTCCGCGAGAATGGGAGAGCGGGAATCCGCGCTTCGAAAGGGGTGATCCAGGGCTCGCCCGCCCGATCCGCCAGGGGTCTCGGATGCAATTTCTTGCGGCTTCGAGCGGGATCCCCCGAGCCCCTGGAGCCGCGACTGGTATGCTCGAAAATACGGTTTTTCGCAATGGCCGAGGCGGATGCTGGAACGGGGCCTCTTCGGCTTCGAATCGCTCGCCGGGCGTGAGGGCCGAGGAGGACCATGGACTCCCTCGAAAACTGGTTGCGAGCCCAGATGCTCGCTTTTGAGAGCGAGACGGGAGTATCGGTGGGGGCATCGGCTCTGGCGCCGGGTCGCGTCAACCTGATCGGCGAACACACGGACTACAACGACGGCCTGGTTCTGCCCTGCGCGATCGATCTCGAGACGCTCGTCCTGGCGACTCGCCGCTCGGACCGTCGGGTGCGCGTTCGCGCCCGGGATCTCGGCGAGGAGGGGGAATTTTCTACCGACCAGTTGTTGCGGCGCGGTGGCTGGCTGGATTACGTCCAGGGAATCTTTTTCGCTCTGCAGGAGAGGGGGGTCGAAGCGCCGGGTTTCGAGCTGGGGATCGCGAGTCGTCTTCCGATGAACTCGGGACTCTCGAGTTCCGCGGCCCTGGGGGTGGCCCTCACGGCGGCCATCTCCGAAGCCCTGGATCTGGGCTTCTCTGCCCGGGATTGGGCGCGTATCGCTCATCGGGGCGAGAGCGGCTTCGTGGGTGTCCAATGCGGAATCCTCGACCCATTCGCGAGCGCGCTCGGGCGCGAGGGCCACGCCCTCCGAATCGATTGCCGCAGCGAGGAGATCGATCGGATTCCGATTCTCGGCGCCGACCTCGCGATTCTGCTGCTGCACTCGGGGGTCGAGCGGAGCCTGACGGATGGCTTCTACGAACGTCGCGTGGCGGAATGTCGGGATGCGCTCGAGGCCGCGAAGCGGGCCGGAATCGCCTCTCCGACCGCGACGGCTCTGCGGGATCTCGGTCCGGCCGAATTGCCGGCCCTGGAGCGCGTGCTCGACCCGATCCCCCTGCGACGTGCCCGCCACGTGATCAGCGAGAACCTTCGCGTCGAGTCGATGTGTGCGGCGTTGGAGACCGGCGATCTCGATGCGATGGGCGAAGTGCTGGCCGCGGGCCAGGCCAGCCTGCGCGACGACTACGCGGTTTCAACGCCGGAACTCGACCGGCTCTGTGAACTGGCCGAGGGATGTCCCGGGGTTGTCGGCTCCCGCCTGACGGGAGCCGGATTCGGAGGCTTCAGCCTTCACCTGGTCGAGCCCGATCACCTGGAGTCGGTCTGCGCCGAATTGGAAAGGGGCTTCGAGGAGAGTTTCGGCCGAGTGCCCAGAAGCCTGAAAGTCCAGATTTCCGCCGGCGCCCGGATTCCCTTTCCCCGCCACTGAGGGGAGGGGAAGTGGGCTCAGCCGCTGCTGTCGAGGGCCGAGCGCAGGAGCGCGGTGGCGCGTCCGGGTCGGTCGGCTTGCAGGATGGCGCCGGTCACCGCGATTCCCGCGGCTCCCGCCGCAAGCACGGCGGGGCAGCGCGGGGCGCTGATGCCCCCCTGGGCGATCACGGGCATCCCCGATTGGCAGGCGCTTGCCAGGATTTCCAACCCCAGGCTGGCTCGCTCGGCCGGCTTGGAAAAAGGGTCGAAGATCGGGGCCAGGTGTACGTAGTCGGCACCCGCCTTCGCGGCGCATTCGATTTCGGCGAGCCCGTGGGTGGAACATCCGATGCGCATGGACTTTCCCAGCAGTCCGCGCGCATCCGGTACCGCCAGGGCGTCGAATCCGAGATGAACGCCCTGGGCGCCCAGGGCGAGGGCCAGATCCACGCGCCGATTGACCAGGATCTGCACCTGGGGATTCTCCTTGAGCGCGGCCTCGGCCAGGGTCTCCGCCCAGCCCAGCCAGTCCGCTGCCTCCAGCGTTCGATCCCGCATCTGGATCCAATCGACTCCGGACGCGGCCGCCTCGCGGACCGCCCGGATCAGCGGGGAGTGGCTGGCCCCACGATTGACGACCAGGCATAGGATCCGGGGCCGATCGGGCAGTGGATCGGGGGTGCCCGTCAATCCGCCGGCTCCCGAATCTCCGGCATCAATAACTCGCCATGCCGTCCAGGGGGCTCGAAGCGGTCGCGTAGAGGCGCTGGGGCATCCGACCCGATTCATATGCGAGTCGCCCCGCCTCGACGGCAAGGCGCATCGCGCGAGCCATCTTGACGGGCTCCTTCGCGTGGGCGATGGCCGTATTCATCAGCAGCGCACTCGCGCCCAACTCCATCGCGACCGCCGCGTCACTGGCGGTGCCGACCCCCGCGTCCACGATGACGGGGACTTCGACGGTTTCCAGAATGATGCGGAGGTTGGCGGGATTGCGGATTCCCATGCCGGATCCGATCGGCGCGGCCAGGGGCATGACGGCGGGGCATCCCATGGCCTCCAGGCGCTGGCAGGCCACCGGGTCGTCGGTGATATAGGGCAGTACCGTGAATCCCTCGTCGATCAGGATCTTCGCGGCTTCGAGGGTTGCGGGCACATCGGGGTAGAGGGTGCGTTCATCGCCGATGACTTCGAGCTTGACGAGGTCTGTTTCCAGCAGTTCGCGGCCCATGCGTGCCGTGGTCAGGGCATCCTCGGCGCTATAGCAGCCGGCCGTATTGGGCAGGATGGTGAAGCGATCCGGTGAGATCACATCCAGCAGTCGGGGTCCCTTGGCGGCGTCCAGATTCACGCGCCTCAGGGCGACGGTGATCATCTCGGCTCCCGAGACCGTGGCGCATTCGAGATTCTGCTCGAAGGTTTCGTACTTCCCGCTGCCGATGATCAGCCGCGATCGAAACTCATGCCCCGCGACCTTCCAGACCTCACCTTCGACTCTATCCGACATCTCTCAACCTCCTCCGACCGCTTCGAGTATTTCGATCCTGTCTTCCGCCGCGAGCACGATGGCGGGATAATTCGAACGGGGCACCACATCGCGATTGAGGGCGATGGCGACCCGGCGTTCCGTCATGCCGAGAATTTCCAGCAGGTCCTGGACCGTAGAGCCGACGGGCACCCGGGTGTTTTCGTTGTTGACCAGAATGCAGTGGCCGGCGTCTGAAATTTCGTCGGGCATCGAAAACCTGGGCTTTCGCCTGGGTGGGATAAACTGAAAATACGGTCGGGCCGATTGGAATCGGCTTTCCGGAGATCCCTCGGATCAGGGGCAAGCTTAGTGGAGGCAGGAGCGACGCGCCGCTGGTACGCTGCAATCGAGCTGGCTACGAAGGAAGGATCCGGAGGTTTTCTTGGGCGACGGGGCGGAAAATCAGGCGGTCATCGAGCTCTCCGCCCTGCGGAGCAACTACGCCCTGGCCCGAGAACTCGCCGGGGGGCGGGACGTGATCGCCGTCATCAAGGCCGACGCCTACGGGCATGGCGCCGAAGAGGTCGCACGTTGTCTCGAGGCCGAGGGCTGTCGTCGCATGGCGGTGGTCAGCCCGGAAGAAGGCCTGGCCCTGCGCGAGGCCGGCATTTCGGGATCGATCCTGCTGCTGGGGGGAATCGCATCGGCCCGCCAGGCAGATCTGGTCGCTCGCCAACGCCTGACCCCCGTGATTCACCATGCGCGGGGACTGGCCTGGGCCCGCCGAGCCGCTCGGCGGAGCGGCCATCCGTGGCCCGTGCAGATCGAAGTGGATACGGGAATGCGTCGCATGGGTGTGGCGCCCGAGCGCCTCGGGGAATTGGCCGCGGATATCGCTTCGGATCCGGCGCTGGAACTCGAGGGCATCTATACGCATTTTTCGAGCGCCGACGATTCCGATCCCGGGGCGACCCTGGCCCAGATCGTCGGCTTTCGAGCAGCGCTGGCCCAACTCCGGGCTCGCGGAGTCGCCCCGGGCCTGGTTCACGCCGCCAATTCGTCGGCCCTGCTCGCTGCACCCGCATTCTCGGATGCCCTGCCCGAGGCCACCGCCGTGCGCCCGGGGTTGCTGCTATACGGTGCGCGATCCGCCGACCACGAAGATCCGGACAAGCGGCTGCGGCCGGTGATGAGCGTGCGTACCCGGGTGGTGGCGGTGAGAACCGCCTTGCCGGGAGAGAGCGTCGGCTACGGGGCCACCTGGCGGGCCCCCGGGCCCCGCAGACTCGCCACTCTCTCCATCGGCTACGCGGACGGCGTTTTGCGCTCCCTCTCCAACCGGGGAGAGGTCTGGCTCGGCGGCGGCAGACGGCCGATCGTGGGGCGCGTGTCCATGGATTACGTCAGCGTGGATGTGAGTGGCGTCGCGCCGCTCGTCGAAGTGGGAGACGTGGCGACGTTCTTCGGCCCGCCTCCGGGAGGCGGGAAGGGAATTCGCGTCGAAGAGCAGGCCGAGGCGGCGGGTACGCTATCCTACGAACTGCTGGTTCGAGTTGGAAATCGCTTCCCGCGAATTCCGATCGACACGATCTGAGGGAGATGTGCTTGCTCCAAGGATCGGCCGCCTCGCAGCCCGGCGCAGGAGGCGGTAGCCCGAAAAGCGAGTCCATCGGCTCATATTCGACCATTCATCGATTCACTCACCCACGATCATTCCTCGAGGAGGAAAATATGCCCCCCGGTGACAAAGTGCGCCCCGTGGCTCGCGCATTGCTTTCAGTTTCCGACAAGTCTGGCCTGCTCGACCTGGGTCGCGGATTGGCTGAACTCGGCGTGGAATTGGTAGCGTCCGGCGGGACCGCCACTGCACTCCGCGAAGCCGGCCTCGAGGTGATGGACGTTTCAGATCTCACCCGGAGCCCCGAGATGCTCGGAGGTCGGGTCAAGACCCTCCATCCCAAGGTTCATGGTGGCATTCTGGCCCGTCGCGATCTCGAAGAGGATCGCCTGGATCTGGAAGCAAACGGTATCGGAACCATCGATCTGGTGGTCGTGAATCTCTACCCCTTCGAGGAAACCGTGGCGAAGCCCGGGACTCGCTACGAGGAAGCCATCGAGAAGATCGATATCGGGGGCCCCTCGATGCTGCGCTCGGCGGCGAAGAACCACGCCTACGTGGGGGTCCTCTCGAATCCATCGGATTATCCGGCGGTGCTTTCGGAACTGCAGCAGACGGGGGGGTTGAGCACGGCGACTCGCCGCCGCCTCGCCCTTCAGGCCTTTCGCTCTTCGGCGAGTTACGACGTCGCGATTCAGAACTGGCTGACGGAAAAGGTCGAAGATTCCCAGGAGGATCCCTTTCCCGAGAAGTGGCTGGTGGGCATGCCCAAAGTTGCGGTCCTGCGCTACGGAGAAAACCCCCACCAGGGGGCGGCCCTCTACGGCCGCTTCCTGGACGCCGTGGAACAACTGCACGGCAAGGAATTGTCGTATAACAACCTGATCGACGTGCAGGCCGCCCTCGCCCTGATTGCTGACTTCGATGCCGAGCGGGGCGCGGCCGTCGGAATCCTCAAGCACAACACGCCCTGTGGCGTGGGGGTAGGCGACTCCCCGGGGATCGCCTATCGACGGGCGTTCGAGACGGATCCCGATTCTCCTTTTGGCGGGATCATCGTGAGCAATCGGCCCTTCGACCTCACCCTGGCGCGGGAAGTGGATCAGATCTTCACCGAGGTGCTCGTCGCACCGGCTTTTGATCCCGATGCCCTTGAACTTCTGCGGGCCAAGAAGAATCGCCGCCTTCTGACCTTTGATGCGGCGCGTATCGATTGCGAAGAGCCCGAGGTGCGCCGGGTCTACGGCGGAATCCTGGTTCAGCAGAGCGACGCCTCGGTGGATGAACTCGCCGGCGCCAAGGTGGTGACCCGGGTGCAGCCCACGCAAGAGCAGCGCGTCGGCCTCGAATTCGCCTGGCGGGTAGTGAAGCACGTCAAGAGCAATGCCATCGTCTTCGCCGGCAGCGACCGAACCCTCGGGGTGGGAGGCGGAGCCACCTCCCGCATCGATGCGGTTCATAACGCCGTTTCCAAGGCCGGCCGCGTGGGGCTTTCCCTGACGGGATCGGTGCTGGCGAGCGATGCTTTCTTTCCCTTTCCCGATGGCCTGGAGGCCGCGGTCGAGGCCGGGGCATCTGCGGTCATCCAACCCGGGGGATCGACTCGGGACGAATTGGTCATCGAGGCGGCCGACCGCCTGGGGGTTCCGATGATCTTTACAGGAGCGCGCCACTTCAGGCATTGAGTCGCAGGGCGTCGGGCGGGTGGATTCGGATCTGGATGAGGGGGGCAAGGTGAAGGTTCTGGTGGTGGGAAGCGGAGGACGCGAGCACGCGCTCGTCTGGAAGATTGCTCGCAGCCCCCAGGTCGACCATTTGTTGGCCGCTCCCGGCAGCTTCGCGATGGAAAAGTGGGCCGATTGCCATCCCGATATCGTCGCGGACGATCTCGACGCCATCGTGAAATTGGCCCGGGAGCAGGCGGTGGATCTCGTTGTCGTAGGACCCGAGGATCCCCTGGCTGCGGGTCTATCCGATCGGCTGCGCGAAGAGGGAATCGCCAGCTTCGGTCCCTCGGCCGAAGCGGCCCAACTCGAAGCCAGCAAGAGCTTTTCCAAGGACTTCATGCAGCGGCAAGGAATCCCCACCGCGGGCCATCGCGCTTTCGACGATCTCGAGGCCGCCCGGATCTACGTCCGCGAGCGCGGCGGTCGCTGCGTGGTCAAAGCGGATGGATTGGCGGCGGGCAAGGGGGTCGCCATGTGCGAAACCCCGGAAGACGCGGAACGAGCGCTGGCCGAGATGATGGAGGATCGTCGCTTCGGGGATGCCGGGAGCCGGGTGATCATCGAGGATTGGCTCGACGGGGAGGAGGCCTCCTATTACGCGATCAGCGACGGAGAGCGTTTTCTGACCCTGGCCGCGGCCCAGGATCACAAGCGAGCTCTGGATGGCGACCGAGGCGAGAATACGGGGGGCATGGGAGCGTATTCCCCAGCCCCGGTAATCGATGCCGACGTCGAAGCGAAGATTCTCGAGCGCATCGTCGAACCGACGATCCGAGGCATGGCGGAGGAAGGGCGTCCCTATGTGGGCGTGCTCTTCGTCGGCCTGATGGTCGATGCCCAGGGTGATCCCTACGTGGTCGAATTCAACGTGCGCTTCGGAGATCCGGAAACCCAACCCCTGATGCTGCGCATGGATGGCGACCTCTTTCCGCTCCTCTATGGCGCCGCCAGGGGGAAGCTCGATACGCGTCTGGAGATCGGTTGGGGGGATGCGGCGGTCTGCGTCGTTCTCGCTTCGGGTGGCTATCCCCGGGCCTACCCGACGGGGCTCCCGATTCGCGGAATTGGACGGGCGGAAGAGGATGAGCGAGTCGTGATCTTTCACGCGGGAACCCGGCCGGGCGCCGACGGGGGCTTCGAAACCAGTGGTGGCAGGGTTCTGGGCGTGACGGCCCGGGGCGAAAGCGTGGAGGCTGCGCGAAACCTCGCCTATGCGGCCGTCCGCGAGATCGAATTCGAGGGGGTCCACGTTCGAAACGACATCGCGAACCGAGCGCTGGGGCGGCTATGACCGAGCGTTCCTGTTGTTTCGCATGACTCCGCGCGCAGAATCTTCGCAGGCAGGCGAGGGAGACTCCGTTTCTCCTCGCTCCGGGGCTCGGGCCGCGGCTCTCGACGCGGCATTGGAGGTGCTGGCGGCAGACGGCTGCGTTGGATTTCCCACCGAGACGGTCTGGGGATTGGCCTGCCGCGCCCGCTCCGGGGCCGCCGTGGCGGGCCTGCAGAAGTGGAAGGGCAGGCCCGAGGGCCAGCCGATCTCCGTACTGGTGGCGGGCCCCTCGGCCCTGGCGCAGAACGGTTTCGAATCATCCGCCGAGGCGCGAAAAATCATGCGGGCCTTCTGGCCCGGTCCACTGACGCTGATCCTGCCGTGTCGCGATCTCTTCGCGCGTGGAGTCGCTCGCGAAGACGGCTCGATTGGCGTGCGCTGCAGTTCTCATCCCCTGGCCGCGGAGTTGGCCCGACGGGCGGAGGTCGAGGGATTGGGTCCCCTGACGGCGACCAGCCTCAACCGCAGCGGTGAGCCCCCGGCACGGAAGTGGGAAGAGGCCCGCCGACTATGCGGCACGGATTCGGCTACCCCCTTCCCG
Organism: uncultured Spirochaetaceae bacterium; assembly: GCA_964435795.1. GTDB lineage: Bacteria > Myxococcota_A > UBA9160 > UBA9160 > UBA4427 > JAZXM01. The sequence continues at coordinate 32,274 of CAYTAT010000034.1, read as the reverse complement.
CTCTTCGTCGCAGGAGAAGATGCCCACGGTGGCCCGCCGAGTACACTACTCGATCTCAGCGTCTCAAGACCCCGTTTGCTGCGTGAAGGTGCGGTCGGTCGCGAGCGGTTGCGGCCCTTCTTTGAGCAGTTGGCCCCGGAACGATCGGGCCCCCCTCCACGAGGAGATTCAGGAGCATGACCGTCGTTCGACCTTTTTGCGCCGTGCGCTATGACCTGGATCGGGTCGAACTCTCCCGCGTGATCGTACCCCCCTACGATGTGGTGGCTGTGGACGAGCGATCCCTCTTCTTCGATCGCGATCCCCATAATGCGATTCGCCTGGAGTTGACTCCAACGCCGGAAGACGAGGCGGATACGGACTATTCCGAAGTCCGGGAAACCCTTTCCTCCTGGCTCGGGAGCGGCGTTTTGATCCAGGATCCGACGCCCGGATACTATGTGATGAAGCAGAGTTTTACGGCTCCGGATGGAACTCACCTGGAGCGCATCGGATTCTATGCCGAATTGGGGCTGGAGGAATACGACCGGCGTGTTGTCCTGCCCCACGAGCGGACCCTGGCGGGCCCGAGGGCCGATCGACTCAAATTGCTGCGGGCCACCCGGGCCAATCTCTCGAGCGTCTTCCTGCTCTACGAGGATCGCGAAGATATGCTGGGGGAAATTCTCGCATCCGCCTTCGGAAGTGCTGGAAGAGTGCTCGGAGCGGCCCGGGACGATGCCGGGGTGAGCTATGAGCTGGCTCGCCTCGAGGCGCCGGATGCCATCGCGGCGCTGGGGAACTGGATGGCGGATCACGCCTGCGTGATCGCCGATGGCCACCATCGCTATGAGACGGCCCTCCAGTATCGGAGGGAGCGCAGGGAAGAGATCGGCGACGGCGCGGACGCCGCCCCCTTTGATTCCACCCTCGCCTTTTTCGCCAACGCCTACGCTCCGGGAAGCCTGCTCCTGCCGATCCATCGGGTCGTGAAGAACGTGACCGCACCGAGCCCCGTGGAGTGGGCGGAGCGCCTGCCCGGCTGGACCTGTCGCACGCTGGAGGCTCCGGATGACGATCGTGCCGCCGCTGCCCTGGCGACCGAGACACTCGCCAAGTGCGGCGATCGCGCCGCCTTCGTGGCCGATGCCGGTAACGGGGAGTTCTGTGTCCTGACCCGGCGGGAGCCCCTGGCCGAGGCCCTGATGGTGGAGGTGCTGGAGCGGGATGTGATCGGCGCCGTCCTGGGTCTCTCCCTCGAGGATATTCGAAACGGAGAAGTGCTCTTCCCGAAGACGGCGGAGCGCGCCGCTCGCTCGGTGCGCGAAGGCGAGGGGAACGTGGCCCTATACCTGAACCCCCTGCTTCCCGACGATGTCTTCCGGGTGACGGGACGAGGCGAAGTCATGCCCCAGAAGTCGACTTTCTTTTATCCCAAGATCCCGACCGGCATGACTTTTCGCGTCCACGCCGAGTCGCCATGAGTTCGCGCCGCCGCCGTCGATCCCAGCCCAAGGCCGTCGGCACGGTCATCGGCTCCGTCATGGAGGATCTCGGCCTCGATGCTGTTGCCCGGGCGTTCCGGGTGGGGGAGTCCTGGGACGATGCGGTGGGAGCCGAAGTCGCCAGCCACGCCCAGCCGCTGGGAATGCGCGGCGGGGTTCTGGAGGTCCAGGTGGATACCAGCGTCTGGTGTCAGCAGCTTCAGATGCGCCGCCCTCAACTCCTGGCCGCCCTGCGCGAGAGCCTCGGAGAGGACGCCCCCGGCGACCTGCACTTCCGAGTCGGCTATACTCCCCCCAATGACGGAATCCGGGGAGGCTGAAGTGGCGGCGCAAGACGACGAGGGCCGAGGCCGACAATGTGATTTCTGTCAGCGAGAGGTGCCCAGCGTCCGCCGGGTGGCCCTGGACGGGGATTACGAGCGTTTGAGGACGCCCCATCAGGTCCAGTACGCGTGCCCGGCCTGCTTCGAGCAGAAGGATCGGCTCCGATTGGCGGGGGAAGTCGCCCGTTGACCCCATCGGGGCGATCTCCTAGAGTCGCGCCCCGTTATCGATGAAGCGGAGGAATCCTGTCGGTCTTCAAGAGGCCGCGGCAACTATCCGACTTCAATGAGGATTGCCAATATGGTGAAAATTCGACTCACCCGCGTAGGCTCGAAAAAACGCCCTTTCTACCGCGTGACTGCCATCGATGAGCGCAAGCAGCGGGACGGACGTCCCCTCGAGTTCCTGGGTACCTATGATCCCAGGCCCGACCAGGAAGAACTCAAGCTCGATATCGATGGGATCCAGGCCTGGGTCGCCAAGGGCGCCCAGATGAGCGACACCGTAAGGACGCTCGTGAAGCGCGTTCAGAGACGGGCCGCCGCGGGAGCGTCCTCATGAGTGATGCCGGAGAGCGCGGTGCGGAACTGATCGGCTTCATCGCGAAGGGTCTGGTCCCTTCCCCGGACGAGATCGATGTCGTCTTGTCCAACGATGGGCGCACGCTCGAACTCGAGACCGCGGTCGACGATCGCGGTCGGGTGATCGGCCGCCAGGGGCGCGTCGCCAAGGCGATGCGGGCTCTCCTGGGCCGGACACCGGGATGTTCGGATTTGCGCCTCGACATCGTCGACTGAGCCGAATTCGGTTCAGTTCGGTCGATTCTGCGGCGACAGAAGTCGCGGCGTCGGGGAATCGCGCCTTGAGGGAAAGCCATGCCTGAGCAGCGCCGGGTCGAATTGGGCCGCGTGGTCGGTGCCCATGGCTTGTCGGGGGAGCTTCGGATTCGGTATTTCGGCCAGGCTCCCGAGCATCTTGGCCGGGTAGAGTCGATTTTCCTGGCAGAGGACCGCGGGGATGCGAGCGCCCGAGACTATCGCGTGATCAACCGGGCCGGGGGGCGCCAGGGCGAAATGCGCCTCGCTCTCGAGGGTGTCCCGGATCGCACGGTCGCTGAAACCCTTCGCGGTCTCCTCGTTCTCGTCGATTCCGGGCAGCTCAAAGCGCTCGACGAGGGAGAATACTATTGGCATCAACTGATCGGATGCGGGGTGGTGACCGAGGGCGGCGAGGAATTGGGAGAGGTTGCAGAATTGTGGGATACCGGCGCCCACGACCTGCTCGTCGTGCGCGGCGGAGAGCGCGGCCAGCTATTGCTGCCGACACGCCGGGAGTTCATGATAGAGGTCGATCTGTCGGCCCGAAAAATCGTGATCGATGCGATTCCCGGACTGCTCGAGAATGGATCCTGAAAGAAGCCATGATTCGGATCGACATTCTTACGATTTTCCCGGCTCTTTTCGGACCCTTCCTGGAACTGGCTTTCGTGGGCCAGGCCCGGGAAAAAGGGCTGGCCAGGATTGCGGTTCACGATCTCAGGGACTGGGCGTCCGATCGGCATCGCAGTGTCGATGACACCCCCTACGGGGGCGGCCCGGGCATGGTGATGACTCCCGAGCCGCTCATCCCGGCGATCGAGGAGTTGGCGGGGCCGAAGGGCCCGCAGCGCAAGAGTCGAGTCGTGGTTCTATCACCCCAGGGGCGACCTCTCGATCAACCTCGGCTCCGGGGTCTGCTGGCTGAAGAGAGTCTGCTGCTGGTGTGTGGGCGCTACGAGGGAATTGACCAGCGGGTGCTGGATTTGGCCGCCGACGAGGAGGTTTCGCTGGGGGATTACGTGCTTTCGGGGGGGGAGGTGCCCGCGATGGCCATTGTCGAGGGTCTCGTTCGCCTGCTGCCGGGGGTATTGGGAAATCCGGAGTCCGTGAGAACTGACTCCTTTGGGGGAGATCTTCTGGAGGGACCGCAGTACACTCGGCCGCCCGAATATCGTGGCCACGGGGTTCCGGAGGTGCTGCGGTCGGGTGATCATGCTGCGATTCTGCGTTGGCGCAGCGCGCAGGCTCTGACGCGAACCCGGGAGAGAAGGCCGGATCTGCTGGATCGTGGGGACGATCCCGAGTCCGGAAATTGATCGATCGGCGACCGCGTAAATGATCGTGTAAATGGTCGTGTAAAATGGTCGTGTAAAATGGTCGTGTAAAAAGGGGAGTGCGGCTTTGCCGCCAGATAAATTTCGTTCGCATCCGGGCCCTCTGGCCGTGCGAGAGATTTTGGAGAGGAAGAAGAAAGATGAATAGCCTGGATTTCGTTGAGCGGGACACTCTGCGTCGCGATCTGCCGCCCTTCCGAGTCGGAGATGCTGTCCGCGTGCACGTGCGGGTGAAGGAAGGGGATAAGGAGCGCATCCAGATCTTTGAAGGTCTCGTCATTCGACGCCGTGGCGGAGGAGCGAATGAAACCTTCACGGTTCGCAAGATCGCCAGCGGCGTTGGGGTGGAGCGAATCTTTCCCGTGCAGTCGCCTATGGTGACGAAGGTGGATATCAAGAGTCGGGGCTACGTGCGCCGCTCTCGCCTCTACTACCTGCGCGAGTTGTCCGGCAAGAAGGCGCGATTGCGCAGCAAGGTGCGTGATCTCTCCGTCCTGATTTCCGACGAGGATTCGGAGACTCGCGAGTCGGTCGCCGAAGAGGAGACCGAACTCGCTCCGGTCGAGGGTGAAGCGACGGATGCCGCGGTCGAGTCCGGCGGGGAACTGAGAGGCAAGGCTCGGAAGCGCCTGAAGGCGAAGGAAAAAGCGGTGAGGATGAAGGAACTCAAGGTCCAGCAATCCGAGCGAGCCAAGCGCAAGGAAGCCGAAGAGGCCGCCGCAGCCAAGGCGGCCGCTGCCAAAGAAGCCGCCTCCGAAGAGGAAGAGGCAAAATGATCGGTCCGGCCGCCGAGCGTCGTAGCGATCGTAGCGAAAGCCGCTAGGGGGCCGAGGTCCCCTCGCGCGAGTAGTCGTCTTCGAGGCGCACGACGTCATCGAGTTCGGGAGTGGACACTTCGATCAACTCGACCCTTTCTTCGAGGGCCTCGAAGCGGTGGCGCCGCCCGACTGGAATCCGGCTGGATTCACCGGGCTGGAGATCGTGGATCTGGATCTTCCCGGCACCATCCTCGAGGTGCAGGCGCAGTACACCCCGGGTGACGATCAGGGACTCGTCCTTCTGTTCGTGGTATTGGAGCGACAGCCTGGCCCCCGGCTGGATCGCGATGACCTTGCCCACGTAGCGATCCGTTCGGGCCCAGATCAGTTCGTGTCCCCAGGGCTTGTCGACTCTCGTGGAGCTTTCCAGGGTCAAACCCGCATTCCCCCATTCCCGGGCTCTGCGATCATCCGCGATCCGGCGGCGAAAGTCTAGCCCGCAATGGCCGGGCCTTGTAGGTGGGCCCGCAGTCGACTCGGCGCATCCATGCGCTCGGCTCGTTCCCCACCACCGATTCGGCCTTTCAATCCCGCCCTTCGATTCGGCCCTTTAATCCTCGGCGTCGAAGGCGCTCACGATATGGCGGCAACTCCAACGGGTCCCCCCCCCGGGCCTTGTCGTGACCTCCCAGGCGATCACGTCGAAGCGAGCGGAAGCGGCGTCGCGTCCATATTCGTGAAGCCAGGCATTGGCTCCGGCGACCAACCGGGCCCGCTTCGCCCCATCGACGGCGAGTTCGGGCGGGCCGAAGAAGAGGGAGCGTCGGGTCTTGACTTCGACAAAGATCAGCTGCCTCCCGCGACGAGCGATGAGATCGAGTTCTACGCCTCCCGCACGGACGTTGCGTCCGACGATGCGATATCCTCTTCGCCTGAGGTAACGGGCGGCGCGTGTCTCCCCCTCTGCGCCCAGGCTGAGGGGGGAAGCCGCTGTCTGCGGTCCAGCGGGATTTCGAGTGGCCACGGGATGCTCCGCGGGACCGGGTCATCGTTGTCACCGGGATGGAGTTCGAGGATAGCCGATGGGGACGATCCACGTGGTGGCGACGCCGATCGGGAACCTCGAAGACATCACTCTCCGGGCCCTGCGCGTTCTGCGCGAAGTGGACCATATCTATGCCGAGGATACCCGGAGGACGCGTGGACTCCTGACCCACCACGGCATCTCGGGGCGCCCGATTTCGCTCCACAGCGGAAATGAGGCGGCTCGCATCGAGGCGGCCCTGGCTCGACTTGCCACCGGGGAGAGCTTGGCCATCGTTTCGGATGCGGGAACTCCTCTGGTCTCGGATCCGGGGGCACGACTGGTCGCCGCTGCCGCGGCCGCCGGCTTTCGCGTGGAGTCGGTCCCCGGAGCCTCGGCGCTGCTGGCGGCTCTCTCCGTCAGCGGTCTGCGCACCCATCCATTCTCCTTCCTGGGTTTCCTCCCCCGCAGTCGAGGCGCTCGAACTCGGATTTTCGAGGCGCGTCGAGATCGAAATGAAACCCTCATCCTTTTCGAGTCTCCTCACCGCATCGGCGCCACCCTGGGCGAAATGGCCGCGGTCTTCGGCCCGGAGCGACGCGCCTGTCTGGCCCGGGAATTGACGAAATTGCACGAAGAGGTCGCGCGGGGTTCGCTGGCAGAACTCGCGGCGAGATTCGCGGATGGCGTGCGCGGGGAGGTGACCCTGGTTGTGGAGGGGGGCGAGGGTCCGGAATCCGGCGCTCGGAGCGGCCTGCTCGGGGAATCCGAGATCTCTCTGGAGGTCGAGAGGCTCGTGGCCGAGGGGCTGCGGCCGCGCGAGATCGCGGCTCGCCTGGCGCCCCTTTCGAGTTTGCCCAAGAGGGATATCTACGCGAGGGCGGTGGTCGTGCAGCAGAGCGCGGCGAAGGCTCGAGGGCGCGCGGGGACCGGGGCGGGAGAGAGGTGAGTCGATTGGCAGAAATCGCACGAATCCTCAGGACCCTGCGTCAGTTGCGGATGGGCCAGTTTACGGCCCAGGTCGTCCACGGGATTCGGGGCATTCGCGCCCCCCGGCGGGTCGCCGCCCCCGCACCGGAATTTTCGATGGGGCGGGACGTCCAGGCCTTTCTACCCGCTCCCGGCCACGTGCGCTGGACTTCGGATGGAAAGCTCGAATTGATCAATCGCGTCGTCGATTTCCGGACCGGCGTGGATTGGGACCACAGCGCCGAGGGAAGTCTCTGGGCCTATCATCTTCATCAATGCGATCACCTGCGCGTCGCTCGCTTGAGTCCGGCCCGACGCGGGCAACTCGTGCTCGACTGGATCCATCGTCATCGTCGGGGCGTGGGCTGGGATCCCCATCCGACGAGCCTGCGCGTCCTGAATTGGGGCAAGCTCCTGCTGACCCCCGATGCGATCGAGTTGTCGCCGGAGGAGATCGAGGAGATGAGGGCATCCCTCGCCGGACAAATCGAAACCCTGGATCGGAACCTCGAGTACAGGCTCCAGGCCAACCATCTGCTCTCCAATCTGATCGCCATGGTTTTTGGGGGGCTGCTCATGGCGGGCCCCAGGGCCGATCGCTGGCTGGCCCGGATTCCGATTCTGGAGCGTGAACTATCCCGGCAGTTCCATGCCGATGGTGGCCACGAGGAGCGGAGTCCGATGTACCACGCACTCCTGCTCGAAAACCTGCTGGATCTTTTGAACCTGGCCCGTGCGAGGCGCGATCGGGCAGGCGAATCCCTGCTCGCCACCCTGGAGGGGATTCTGGCGCGCGCCCTGGCCGCCCATGGCCTCTGGTGTCATCCGGATGGTGAGATTGGCCTTTTCGGAGACTCGGCCTTCGGGATCGCTTCAGCTCCGGCGGAACTGCTCGCCTATGGGCGTCGATTGGGAGTGGTTCCCGCCTCGACGGCGACCCCCGGACTCCTGGAGCAGACCGGCTATGCGAGGCTCGAAGCCGATTCCTGGACCCTGATCGCGTCGATCGCCCCCCCCGGCCCCGCTCATCAACCCGGGCATGCACATTGCGACGCCCTCGCTTTCGAACTCTCCAGGGGACATGCCCGGGTCGTATGTGATACGGGGGTGTACGAGTATCTCCCGGGAGCGCATAGGCAGTCCGCTCGCACGACCCTTTCCCACGCCACCCTGCAGGTGGCCGGTGTGGAACAGGCCGAGATCTGGGCCGCCCATCGCGTGGGCGGTCGCCCCCGGGTGCAGCTCGTCTCCCTGGAAACGGATCGTCGACTGGAAGCGATCTGCGCTTCCTGGTCGACGCCGGGAACTCTGCACCGACGCATTTTTTCGATCTTCGGGGATGTCCTGGAAATTCGCGATCTCCTGGAGGGCGAACTCCAGCCGATTCGGCTGAGTCTCCCCCTGGCGCCGGGCATCGAGCCCGATCTGAGTAGAGGGGATGACGGACGATATTCGGCTCGGCTCTCCCTTGATGACGACACCGCCCTGCGTGTCACCCTGCCCGCGTCCGTCGACTGGCGTGTCGAACGACGCCCCTACTACCCCGAATTCGGCTGCCGGATCGAGCGCGCGTGCCTGGTCGGGGAGTCCACGGATTTCCGCTGCGGCGACTGGCGTTTCGAACTTTCGGATTGACTCCCGGTCGGCCGATGTCGCCGCATCAGAGCAATTCTTCGAGTCCGCTCTCGTCGAGTACCCGAACGCCCAATTCGGTTGCCTTCTGCAATTTGCTCCCGGCCTTCTCCCCCGCGACCAGGTAGTCGGTCTTTCTTGATACGGAAGCCACGACCTTCCCCCCCGCCGCTTCGATTCGTCGCTTGAAGTCGGATCGAGGCCCACTCAAACTTCCGGTGAGAACAAAGGTGCGGCCGTCGAGAGCGCCCGAGAGCGCCTCCCTCTCCGCGTCGGGCATTGGCCAGCGGACCCCGAGAGATCTGAGCCTGGCTATTTCTTCCAGGTTGCTCTCGTCGCGAAAGAAGAGGCTCACGCTCTCGGCGATCGTCGGGCCGAGTCCCTCGATATTCTCGATCTCAGCGCTATCCGCCGCGATCAGCGGATCGAGGCCCCCGAATTCCCGCGCCAGCAATTCCGCCACCGTTTCTCCTACATGCCGGATTCCGAGAGCGATCAGGAAGCGGGGCAGGGTGGTCTCACTGGCGGCCTCGAGAGCGCTCACGAGGTTATTTGCGGATTTTTCGCCCATGCGGTCCAGGGTCTGGAGCTGCTCCGCTTCCAATTTGAAGAGATCGGAGAGCCTCCCGACCAGGCCGGCCTCGACCAGCTGGTCCACCAGCTTTTCACCGAGCCCAGCGATGTCGAGGGCGTTGCGGCCGGCCAGGTGGCGAAGATTGTTCTTCAGTTGAGCGGGGCAGTCGAGATTGGGACAACGAGTGACGGATTCTCCCTCGAGGCGAATCGTCTCGGCGCTGCAGACGGGACAGAATTCCGGCAGGCGATAGCGCTCGAGCACTTCTCCGCGCTCGAGTATTTCATCGCGCTCGTCGAGGACTACGCGTACGAGTTGGGGAATCACGTCGCCGGCTCTTTGAATGACCACTGTATCCCCGACACGGATATCCTTGCGATCGATTTCATCCTGGTTGTGAAGGGAAGTATTGGAGACGATCACGCCTCCCACGTGCACCGGATGCAATTTGGCCACGGGCGTGAGGGCTCCTGTTCGTCCCACCTGGGCATCGATTTCTTCGACCGTGGTTCGCATTTGTTCCGGTGGAAACTTGTAGGCGATGGCCCAGCGCGGGGAGCGTGCCAGGCTTCCCAATTCATCCTGCAGCGGGATGGAGTTCACCTTGATGACGACCCCATCGATTTCGACGGGCAAGGACTCCCGAATCTCAAGCAATTCGTCGTAGCAGTTCAGCGTGGCGTCGAGATTCGCGCAGCGGCGAGATTCCGGCGATACGACGAATCCCCAGCCTCGCAGTGTCTCGAGAATCTGCCACTGGCTTCGGATCGCAGTGGGAATCCCTTCGGCGACGGTGTAGGCCCGAAATTCAAGGCGCCGAAGTCGTCCGAGGTCGATATCGTGAATCTGGCGCAGGGCACCCGCCGCCGCGTTTCGCGGATTCGAGAAGGGGGCCTCGTCGCGTTCGCCCCGCTCCCGATTCAGGTTGCGAAAGTGCTCGAGGGGCAGGACGACCTCTCCTCGAACCGACGCGATGGCTGGAATCTCACCTCGCGCGGAGACGAGATTTTTCGGGATCGAGGCCAGGGAGGTGAGGTTGGTCGTGATGTCCTCCCCGCTTCTGCCGTCCCCCCGGGTCAACCCCTGGCTGAATTCTCCGCTCGAATAGATGAGTTCCACGGCGGATCCGTCCAGCTTCGGTTCGGCCACGAAATCCAATTCGGTTCCCGGCTCCAGGAGGCGGCGAATCCTCTGATCGAAGGCACGCATTTCATCCGCGTCCATCGCGTTGTCGAGGGAGAGCATGGGAGAGCGATGGGGGGCGCTCCTGAGGCCCGTGAGGGGGACGGGCGCCCCCACGGTCTGGCTCGGCGATTCGGCGCGAATCGATTCGGGAAAGCGGGCCTCGAGTTCCTGGAGTTCGCGCAGCAGGGCGTCGTACTCGGCATCGCTGATTTCGGGAAGGTCGCGTTGATAGTAGAGGACGTTGTGGCGCTCGATTTCCGCCGAGAGCCTTTCCATTCTCCGCCGGGCATTTAGGAGTTCGGAATTCGCCAAATATGCGTCTCTGAAGAAGAAAGTCTCTAAAGCCCGGCCCTCGAACGCGCGATAGATACAGGGAGCGAAGTCCGTTCCCGGGCGATCCCCGGACGGACGATAACACGCTCGGCCCGGGCGATCGGATCGGAGGATTTCATTGAGGGTTTTTGCAGATCAGGAACTTGCGGAAGAATTTTCCGGCCCGGCGTTTACGGAATCATCCGAGGGGCCGGAGCAGGGGCTGGTCCTCTGTCGGGAGGGGCGGGTGGCCTGGGCCTCTGAACGCATGGCCCAGATTCTCGGCTGTGAGTCCCCGGAAGATCTCGTGGGTGCCGATCTGGGCGATCTGGATTTCGACGGCAGAAGCGGCCGCCCTGCGGTCTCCCGATCACCGGGCCGATCCCATTTGAAGCCGGTCGGGCAGCGCGAGGGTCGGCTGCGGGCTCAGCGGGTGCCCCTGAGCGAAGGCGAACTCTGGGTTGTCGATGCACCGGGCTCGGGTCGACGAGCGGTGAGAGAGCCGGGACTGGATGAGGATTGCGCCGTTGCCCTCGGAGCTGCAAAGCGGGAGGTGGCTGAACTCCGGGGTCGACTGCAGCGGGAGAGGGCCGAACGCGACGAATTGCTCGAGATTCTGGCCCATGAGTTCAAGACGCCCATGAGCGTGGTCAACGGCTACAGCAGACTATTGCTTTCGGGGCAGTTCGGAGCGCTCAGCGCCGATCAGGAGAGGGCCGTCAGGGAGGCGAATCAGGCGGGCCAGCACCTGGGTCGCCTGATCCAGCATCTCCTCGAGTCGGCCCAGGACGGAGTCATTGAGGGCGGCCTGGACGTTGCTCCGAGAAATCTCATCACGATTTTCGAAGGTGTGCGCGATCTGCTGGCTCCGTTGATGAATGAGAAATCCCTGAAGCTGGAATTCCAGATCACTCCCGATGCGATCCTGGCTCGTGTCGATAAAACGAGGATCCAGCAGGTCATGTCGAATCTTCTCGTCAACGCGATCAAATTCAGCGATCCGGGAAGCTCGATTCGTATCGGGACGCGACTTCGCCAAAGAGACTCTATGCCATTCGTGGAGGTATCGGTCTCCGATGAGGGCCCCGGCATCGATGAGGAGAATCTCGATCGGATCTTCGAGCCCTATTTTCGGGGCGGTGGTGGCAGCCATACGGCGGGTCTCGGCCTGGGACTCTCCATCTGTCGCCGAATCGTCGAGAGCCATGGTGGCGAGATCCGGGCCATGCCCGCTTCGGGAGGAGGTGCCCGCTTCGTATTCACGCTTCCCGCGGCAGTGAATATTCGGAAGGTGACGCGGCCGGGAGCGATTCGGGAGGTTCGCTGAATATGTCACAGAAATCGAGGCGATCCGGAATCCCGGCGAAAGATTCGGCCAGGAGCGACTTTCAGAGAGTTCTGGTGGTCGATGATTCAGAGGGCATTCGAGTCTTCTTGACTCATCTGCTCGGCATTCGCGGTTATGAAGTAGAAGCGGTTGAAGACGGTATCAAAGCGCTCGAGGTGATCGATCGCGGAGGCATCCCCGACCTGATTCTTCTCGACATCATGATGCCGGGAATGAACGGAATGGAAGTTCTGGCCAATATCCGGGCCCGGAATACACAGGTTCCCATCGTCATGATTTCAGTCGTGGGGAGAACACCGACGATTGTGGAATCCATGCGCCTCGGGGCCACGGATTTTCTCAACAAGCCCTTCGAGGAGGAAGACCTCGACCGCACCCTGAGATCCTGCCTCGATTGCTCTTTTCCAGCGCAAGCGAGATCTCTCATGCTGGATGTGGAGGATCGCTCGAAAGAGGAGGTTTGGGAGAGTGACGCCATGAGCGAGATTCGCGGCGTCATCGAACATATATCCGACACCGACGTGACGGTGCTGATCCAGGGCGAGAGCGGGGTCGGGAAGGAGATCGTATCCCGGGGGATCCACGAGCATTCCACTCGTCGCAACGATCCCTTCGTGAAGGTCAATTGTGCGGCCCTGCCCGAGGATCTGCTCGAGAGTGAACTCTTCGGCTACGAGAAGGGAGCCTTCACAGGCGCTTTCTCTCGGAAGCTTGGCAAGTTCGAGGTGGCATCGGGGGGCACCATCTTCCTGGATGAGATCGGGGAAATGAGCCCTGGGCTGCAGGCCAAGCTCTTGCAGGTTCTTCAGGATAGTTGCTTCACGAGGCTGGGTGGAAATAAGGAGGTTACCGTCGACGTACGAGTCGTTTGCGCCACGCACCGACCCCTTTCTGTCATGGTGGCACAGAATGATTTTCGCGAGGATCTCTACTTTCGGCTCAACGTGGTGAATATCCACATTCCACCCCTGAGAGAGCGTCGCGAGGAGATCCCCCTGCTCGTCGACCGATTCATCTCGCGTTATTCGAGTCAATATGCACGGCCGATCCCACACATTTCGGATCGGATGCTGACGGCATTCGACAAGCACCCATTTCCCGGGAATATTCGTGAGCTTGAAAATATGGTCAAGCGAATCGTGGTACTGGAGAATGAAGAGACGATCCTCCAGGAGTTGAGTCAGAAGCCCACGGGAAACGCACTCAGTTCACGCCTCCAGGTTCTCTTTGACGATCTCGAGAGTCGAGCCGGGAGCCTGCCTCTGCGGGAAGTTGGCCGCCTCGTTTCGGAGGAAGTGGAACGAGAGGCGATCAAGCAGGTACTGCATCATACCGACTGGAATCGCAAGCGCGCCGCCAAATTGCTCGGTATCAGCTACAAGACACTTCTTCATAAGATTCGAAGCTGTGGTCTGATGATGGAATTGTAGGCCGAATTCGGCCGCCAGCGGTCTGGAAGACCCGCTATGGGGATTCTTCTCCCCCGGATTTCCCGGCGATCCCCCGGAATCCGGATCCGATGCATGTCGCCATGCCCGGCGAAATCTCCCTTTCGCGCTTTGCCTCGATTGTCTTCGAGGCTAGCTCCTCTCTCTAGCCTATACTGGTCGGCGGACTCCGAGGCAGCCGGAGGGGAAGAAGATGGATCGGGTGAGCGGATGATGAAGACTTCCATGTCCCGGTTGCGTCGTCCCGAATCCCCGGGCCGCCGGCGATCGAGTGGCAGCGGGCCTTCGAAGGGGCGGCCGAGGCTTCTATCGTCGTATCGGCGCCGGCACAGCCCCCAGGGTTCTCATCAGGCGTCGTCGGCCATTCTCCTGGCTCGAGTCGCTGGCGGTTTCGTCGATGCTCGCTGATCGCCGAATCCTGATCGACGCTTCGATGGTAACCGGGGGGGGCGGCTTCACCTACGCGATCAACATTCTCCCCCTCCTGGCAACGCTAGCGCCGGAGGCGCGCTTCCTCGTGCTGGCGCGCAATTCCCGTCTCGCACAATTCATTGCTCCCCTGCCCAATATGGAGTTGCGACTGCTGCCGCAGAAAGGCTTGCCGGGCCGGATGCTCTTCCTCGCCTTGGGCGCAAGAATGATCACAAGGGATTGGCGGCCGGATCTCTATTTTTCAGTTGGAGAATACGCGGGATTGGGTTGCGGATGCCCCGTAGTCGTAAGTTTTCGAAATTCGAATATCTTCACGAGATTGGATCTCGGCTGGGGGATCTACCAGCGTTTTCGCCTTTCGATCTTGCGCTTTCTGGCTCTGCAATCCGCTCGGCGTGCCAGTCGAGTCATTTTCGTCAGTGCCGATTCCGCCGACTGGATGGGCGATGCGGCGGGGATTCCCGCCGAAGAGCGGGCCGTGATCCACCATGGGATCGATGTCGATGCCTGGCGGATTCGTATGGCTGCGGGTTCCAACACGGCCTCCCCGGGGATTCTCTCCGTCAGCAGCATCTACCGTTATAAGAATTTCGTTCGCCTGATCGAGGCCTATTGCGTCCTGGCCCGCAAGATCGGAAATCCGCCGGCTTTGACCATCGTAGGAGATGATCAGGACGCACAGCATCTGAGGGCGATGAGAATTGCAGTCGAGCAGGCGGGCGAGTGGGCGGATCGAATTCATCTTATTGGATCCGTACCCCATGAGAGCGTGGTCTCCTATTACTCGCGGGCTGAAGTCTTCGTTTTTCCCTCCTATCTTGAAACTTTCGGACATCCTCTGCTTGAGGCCCTGGCCTCGCAGTTGCCCGTGTTGGCTTCGGATATGCCAGTCTTTCGCGAGATCATGGGAGACGCGGCCTTCTACGTGGACCCCTTCGACGTCGATAGCATCGCCGATGGCATGGCGCGGGTGCTGGAGGATCGGGAATTGGCGCGAATGCTCCGCAGGCGCGGTGAAGAGAGGCTTGAGGTCTTTACGTGGCGGGCGAGTGCCGAGGCATTGATCCGGGTACTCGATGAGTCGCTGGGTGGCCGCTGATTTCTTGGGAATGCGCTCGTCGATTTTCAGGGAAGTCGCTTCGATTTCAGGATGCGGGGACTTCCGGGCGGAGCGACGTATCCCTCGACATCGACCCCTCGAGGGTGATTCGGGCCCATAATTCGAGCCAGAGGATCAGCCAAAGTCGAGTTCCGTGTTCGCCACGACCCGCCACATGTTCCGTGATGGATCGCAAGACGGGCTCGCGTTTCAGCAGGCCGAGTTCGACGCAGCGGCTATCGACCATCAATTCGCGCAGCAGAAGTGCGAGGCTTCCCTGCCACCATTCCTTCATGGGCACGGCGAAACCGAGTTTGGGCCTGTAGATTACCTCCGGTGGAACCTGGCGTGCAGCAATTCTCTTGAGGATCCACTTGCGCTTTCCCCAATGCAGCTTGTAGCGATCCGGCAGGATCCACGCCGCTTCGACGAAGTGATGGTCCAGCATCGGGGGCCTTACTTCCAGCGACGCGGCCATGCTGGCGACGTCCACCTTGACGAGGTAGTCGTCGGCAAGCTGAACCTGGAAATCATCGTAGAGTACCTGCTGGAGGCTGCTGGAATTCCCCGCTGAGCGCAGCCGGCCGGCTCGGCAACTCGTGACGTCATGAGCACCGAGTGCGCCCGAGAAGGCATCGCCCAGGATCTCCCCTCGATGATCGAACCAGCTGGCTGAGTTCGTATAGCCGGCACCCGGCGCGGCCAGGGAAAGTCGGTTGAGGGCGGTCAATCTGGCCGAAAGGCCGCCCGCGCCAAATTGCGAGAGGGCCTTCGCCACGCCGGGGACGGCAGTTTTCCGCACTCCCCTGGGAAGCATTCTTGCGAAGAGCGCCGCATAGGATCCCGAGGCCGCCCGCCAATAACCCGCGAAGGATTCATCGCCTCCGTCTCCCGACAAGCTGACCTTGACCTCTTCGCGAGCGAATCGTGAAATCAGGTGGGTGGGAATCGAGGAGGAGTCACCGAAGGGCTGACCGTATTGCCAGACGAGTTCAGGCAGGATCTCGAGCATCGCCTCGGGTCCGAAAATCAGTTCATGATGGGTGGAGCCGATATGCTCCGCGACAATGCGCGCATACTCCAATTCGCTGTATTTTTCTTCCTTGAAGCCAACCGAGAAGGTGTCGATGCTGGGGCTATGGCGTGCTGCCAGGGCCATCACGAGGGATGAGTCGACCCCTCCGCTGAGAAAGCCGCCCACTGGGACATCTGCAAGCAGGCGTGCCTTGACACTTCGATCCAATTCCTCTTCGATAGACTCCTCCGCCTCCCGAAGGTCCATCCGCTGCGGACGTTCGCTCGGAAAATCCCAATATCGCTCGGTCTTCAGTCCGGAACTTCCGGAGACTACGGCGAAGTGAGCGGGTGGCAGGCATTCGACCCCCTTCCATACGGTATGGGGGTGGGGGATGAATGAATGGGAAAGAAAGCACTCGATGGCCGAGCTTTCGATTTCGAGTTCTCGGTTCACGACTTCCCGGATGGCGTTCAGGCTCGAGGCAAAGGCGATGAGACCCGGTCGCTGGAGAATGTAAAGCGGTTTTTCGCCCATCCGATCCCGTCCCAGGACCAGGCGTCGGCGCGGCGCATCCCAGATTGCAATGGCGAACATCCCGTCCAAACGGGAGAAGAGAGATTCTCCCCACTGCTCGTAGCCGTGGACCACAACCTCGCTATCGCAGTCCGAATGGAAGCGGTGTCCGGATTTCCTGAGCTGATCCCGCAATTCTTCAAAATTGTAGATTTCGCCGTTGTGAACGGCGTGAACGCTTCCATCCTCATTGGAGATCGGGCAGCGTCCGGCATCACTGAGATCGATGATGCTGAGGCGTCGGTGAACCAATCCGATCCCCTCCGCGACCAGCATGCCCTGGTCGTCGGGTCCTCGACTCTGCATGGCCACGGACATGCGCTGCAGGGCGGCCTCGTCCGGGCGATTTCGATCCGCTCGCCAGACTCCCCCGATTCCGCACATCAGTCCTGCTCTCCGACCGGATCAACTCCGGTAGCCGCGGGTCGAATCACGAACCGCCTCAGATCTTTAGCGTCCAACTACGCCGCCGTCTAGGCGGGACTTCGGGAATTGCTCCCGCCACGACTCAAATTCCTTCCCGACGCTTGGCGGGCCTTCCTACGCCGATTTCGTCGGGATCGGGCACTCGTCGGCTCGTGCTCAGTCCCTTTCAATCGCGACGGGCTGGCCGCTGGCGATGGACTCGAGAATACCGAAGGTAACCTGCGAGGTATTCAGCAACTCGGAGAGAGTAAAGGGGCTCGCTTTGCCTTTTCTCACGGCTTCGATTACTTCCCGGACGGCCCTGGCCTGTCCCTTGTCCTGATTGACGTTCTTGATTCCGGAGGAAGGTCCGACCCCGTGAATTCGGGTCTGCTTGAAGTTGTCGCAGGTTGCCGTGATGCCGCCGCCGGAAACTTCGAAACGCTCCTTGGGGAGTTCGGCACTCGCCCGGGCCAGGTATTGGATATCCGCCACCGATCCATCCGAATAGCGGATACTGGCCGTCATCGAGTCATCGAGCATCCGATCATCAGAGATGCTCTGGGCGAATACTCGAACGGGTTCGAGGCCGATGAGGAAGGAAGAGAGATCTACGAAATGGCAGACTTCACCAATGATGCGTCCACCGCCTTCCCGGGGGTCGGTGATCCAGGTTCCTCGGGGCATTCCACCGGCCGACACCGTGTACTGTACGTGGACCGGTCCATCGCGATTCTCGAAAGTCTCTCGGATCCGGCGAGCGTGGGATGAAAAGCGCCGATTGTATCCGACGGCCAGCAACCCCGCCCCGCTCCCGGCAGCCGCGGCAGCCACCTGCTTGACTTCATCGGGCGTGAGGCCGATCGGCTTTTCAAGCCAGACAGACTTTCCGGCCCCGAGCGCCCGGGCAGCATTCTCCGCGTGGAGGTCGTGGCGGGTGGCGATGAATACCAGATCGACATCCTCTGCCTTGATGATCTCCTGGGGGTCGGTGCCACAACGCTCGAATCCGAACCTCTCGGCGCTGCGACGAGCGGAAGAACCCGTTGCCGTGACCAATGAGCGCTTGCTGATGCCGGCATTGTCGCCGAGGTTCGGCAGTAGAACCGCCTTCGCATAGTTGCCCGCTCCCAGGAAGCCGATACCCACATGGGATCGTCCGGTTGGCTGCGGTCGGGCCTTCCCAATCGAAAGGCTTCGGGTCGGAGTTCCGCCGGTGTCATAGCGAAAGAGAATTGCGAGGCTTCTGCGCTGGCCCTTTGCGAGTTGTGCATAAGCTTCCTCGGCTTCCCCGAAGTCCACGATTTCGACGTCGATCTCTTCGGGATGGATCGCTTCGTTTTCCGCCAGGGCGAGCACCGCTTGCAGGTTGCGATTCTCGGTCCAGCGCACGTAGGGAAGCGGGTAGTCGAGTCCGGATTCCTCATAATGTCGGTCGTAGCGGCCAGGCCCGTAGGACATGCTCAGTCGGAGTTCCAATTCCTTCTCGTAGAAACTGCGGCGGTCGAGTTCCAGGGGCATCGCGCCCACCACAACGATCCGGGCCTTGGGTCGGCAGAGGTCTGCGGAGAGTTGGATGGGAGCGGCCGTCTCGGAGGAAGCCGTGATCAATGCAAAATCAACCCCGTAGCCCCCGGTTGCCGAGTCTCGCCAATCGGCGGGCAGCGTATCCGGGGTGGCTGCCCACTCGGCCCCCTGCTCCAGGGCCTGCTTGGTTCGGCGCTCGTCGATGTCGATTCCCAGCACCCGGCAGCCGTTGGCCGCCAGCAGTTGCACGGCGAGCTGACCGATCAAGCCGAGGCCAACCACGACGGCGATTTCCCCGAGGTTGGGGTCGGCGATGCGGATGCCCTGAAGTGCGATCGCACCGAGGGTCGAGAAGGCGGCGCGCTCGAGGGGAAGTCCATCGGGAACGTGGGCCACGAGATTCTCGGGAACAGAGACGAATTCGGCGTGATTCGCATAGCCCGCACCCGCACAGGCGACCCGATCCCCCACCGTGAATTCGCAGACGCCCTCACCGACGCCGACGACGATGCCCGCGCAGGAATATCCCAGGGGCTGGGGCGAATCCAGGCGGTTGACCACCGTCCGGTAGGTGGGCAGCGGGCCTTCCTGGCGCACCTTTCGCATCACCTGATTCACCAGGTCGGGTCGACTGCGCGCTTTTCCGAGCAGGGATTTGCGTGCGAAATCCATGGCCAGTTTCTCGGTGCCCGGCGAGACGACCGAGAAATGGTTTTGAACCAACACCTGCCCGCGTTCGGCACCGGGTGCGGGGACATCGACCAGTTGCAACTCTCCGCTGCGAGCACTTTGAAGGATCTGTTTCACACCGTCGTCTCCACGGGAATTTCGTTTCCCTATTCGTCCTGATCGGTTGAATTCTCGATGTGGTTGAGCCAACCGGGATGAGGGGTGAAGGGGCGAGCCGATCGAAGATCCGCGAGAGGGTACACCCGAAATGAGTCTCGTTCCCCTGTCGCCTCGGATATGCATTCGGCGATCTCGACTTCCGAGGGGTCTCCGACCGCCGTGATCCGGAGTTCCTCGCTCGCCATGGTTTCGTGGATTTTCGGGATGCGGCGGGGGTCGAAGTCCATCAAGCGAAGTGCGGCGAGGTCCACGGCGATGGGATCCGCAGAGGCCAGTACGACCCCCAGGGGTAAATCCAAGGGGGTGAGGGGGCCGTTCTTCTCTCCTGCGACGATTCCGTCGAGGATCGTGAGGACGGGATGGACCGGTTGCGCGGCGTCGAGGTGGACCCCATCGCGGTCGCTGTAGTAGAGGCAGCGGTTCAAGTCAGAGCACATACGCCAGGTGGTGCGGTTGCCATGCCAATTTCCGGCGCGAATGAAGTTCTCGCCTCGCAGGGCATCCTCGAAGCTTCTGGCCAGGCCGATCAGGCGGGTTCCCATGCCTTTCTTCAGCCAATAGCGTCCCCACTCGGTCAGACGACTGCGCGTGCGATCGACAATCGCCGCACCCGGAAATTCATCCCCCCCCTGATCGAGGCTGCCCGCGCAGTGGTGGGGAAGCCAATTCTTGTCCCCGTTGATTCCCACCAGGTTCTTTAGCGCCAGGGTGACCCCGGTTTTCTTATGGGTTTTGAGCTTGGGCAGGTTGATGACCAGATCCGAGGAGAGCACGGTCTCCGAGAGCAGATAGGCATTTCGGCCATTGGAGTGGTGCTCGCCCGTAGGGGCCGAATCGTAGTCGGCGCCCCGCATCAGCGAAGGGTCGAGGCCGGAGTTGCTGAAGAAGCTCTGCTCACCGAGATCCACCGCCCGATAGCCCTCTGGATCACCGGGGAGGGGCTCGCGGGAAACGATCACCCCATTCTTGAAGCGGACGCATTCCCGTCTGAGGTCGATCACCTCGAGTTCGAGGCCCGGTATTTTTGCATAGTGGGCCTGCATCTCATCGAGCCCGGCGATGCGTCGGATGGCCGCGAAGTCGCAGTCCTGCTGGGGAGCTTCGGCGACGATCACCCTTCCACTTCGGCCGACGGCGAGGAATGCGTATTCGGCCGCGGCACGCAAGATGGCTCCATGGGTGATCACGCTCTCGATCGATGCATCCCCACACCTTTCCGCTTCCGGATTCCAATGCCGGATGAAATTCGGCTTGAGGACGATCGTTCCCCCCTCGGCCACGTATTCCCCCAGTGGGTTCCAACTGGGGGTATCGATGCGGCAGCGGTCGAGACCGAGTGCCCGCAGAGCGTCTCGGACCGCTCTGAAGACGGTATTTTCTCCCGGGCCGGATTGGCCCCCGAGCTGTGCCTCGAGTTCCGGATAGAACTCGTCGGGATGCCAGGGGGCGAAGAGGCCCGCATAGTGGGACGCTCCCCGCCCGAGTCCCACTCGGATCATGTCGATCGCCCTCGATCCATCAACCTTCCGTTTCGACGTTTTCCTGGAGGAAGACGAGCATCCGGCGTGCCAACTCGTCGCGCACGAAATCCCTTTCCACCCAGCGACGCCCCGCCGCGGCCCTTCGCTTCGCTTCGTCGGGCCGCGAAGCAATCTCCCGAATCGCTTCGATCAGCGCCTCGGGATCCTCGGGATCGATCGCCCAGGCGGATTCCGTCTTCTCGACCATCTCGCGAATTTCGCCACGGGCGGCGACGATCACAGGTCGTTCCTGGGCCAGGAATTCAAAGATCTTCGAGGGGATCACCGTCCTGAATACGGCCAGATCCCTGAGACTCACCAGGAGAATGTCCATTGTCGCGATCCATTCGGGCATTTCCTCCCGGGGTTGTAGCCCCAGGAATTCCACATTCTCGAGTTCGCGTTCTCGAGTCATGGCTTCGAGCTTGGCCCGTTCGGCACCGTCCCCGATCAGCAGAAATACGAATTCGGGCTCTGCTCTCAGGCGCGTCGCCACTTCGATCAACGTCTCGAGTCCGTGGGCCAGCCCCAATGTTCCGAGATAGGCCACCGAGATCTTCCCCTCGAGATCGAATCGGGACTTCAAGGCTTTCGAGGGGGGCTTGGGTCGAAACTTCTCGGGGTCGATTCCATTGTAGATCAATCGGATTCGATCGCGTGGGTAGCCCCGCTCGGTGATGTGGCCGATGAAGGCGCGGGTATTCACCACGATGCCGGAGGCACTTCGGTAGAGCCAATTTTCGAGCATCTCGAGCACGCGCAGGATGACTCCCCGCCTGAGCTGGCCGAGCTCTACGATCGACTCCGGCCAGAGATCGCGCACCTCCAGGACGAAGGGTCGTTTCTTCAGGCGCGCGATCACGGCCCCCGCCAGCCCGCAGAAGAATTGGGGGCTGGTCGAGACGATCACGTCGGGTTCCCGCACCCGGCGTGAAGCGAGAATCGCCGTCAAGCCGAAGAGGACATAGTTGAGGATGCGGGGAAGAAAGCCCGCATTGGCGGCGAGGTATTCCCAGGTTCGGATGACCCGAATGCCGTCGATCTCCTCTTCCTGCAGCCAGGCGTTGCGATAGCCAGCGAAGAGGATGCCGGCCGGATGGTTCGGCACGCCCGTCAGGACCGTAACTTCATGGCCATCGGCTACCCAGCGCCGACAGTGTTCATGGGTTCGGCTGGCTGGCGCGTTGACTTCCGGTGGGAAATAGTGGCTGATGAAGAGGATCCGCACGCTTGAGTTTCCACTCCTCCCAGTCCGATCAATTCGGGACGTATTGGGGGATCAGCGAGGAGACCGCCGAGGCCAGGGAGTCGAAAACCTCTTCAGCCGCTTCTTCGTCGCCGTGCAGAACTGGAATCGTGAAGCGTACCAAGGATCCATCCGTTCGTCGGTTCAGGGCGCGGTCCATGAACATATAGAGCACTTTTTCGTGATTTCTGGCAATCATGCGGCCTCGCGACTGATACCAGAAGTATACGAGGGCCCGACTATTTCCCTTTGCGATGACCACGCGTTTTGCTTCGCCCCTCAGCCCGTATTCGAGGGGCACGACATCGCTCTTGATGATGTCCCAGCCAGAACCCGGCAGGCAGTGTTCCGGTGGATGGATGATGTTTTCCTTGCCCTTCAGGTCTCGAGTCTGGCTCGCGTGGTAACCGATATAGACGTTGGCCATCCGGTCGATCTGCTCATTGGTGAAGTCGCAGAGCAGATAATCCGTGACTCCCAGCTTGCGGAGGACATCTTCGGTCATCTCACCCGGGTTTTCGCAATACCAATCTTCCAGGGCCAGGGGGAAGTCAATGAATTCTTCTCGCTGTGGAATAAAGTCTTCGGTTGCGAGGTATCGATAGACGTAGAAATTCAGCAGGATGAATACGATTCCGACGATCAGGCGGGCCATCAGTGCAGTTCCTCCGCCGGAGGCTTCCTGAAAATCTCGAGAAGTCTGGCTTCACCGAGAAGGATCAGGAAGGCTACGCTGAATGTAATCATGCCCTGGAATTCGTGGATGAAACCGGTCGCCGCTTCCTGCCCGTGGTATTGGGCGAGCACTCCCGTGATCGCCACTCGAATCGTATTCACGAAAATTGCAATCGGGATCGTGGACGCGATCAGGACAATCTGCTGCACGAAGCTTTCCTTACGGAAGAAATGGGCGAAGACTACGCCCAATGTCAGCAGGGCCATCAGGGACCTCAAGCCGCTACAAGCCTCTGCGACGAAGAGATCTCCCCCTGCGAGGTGAATGATATTGCCTTCGAGAAGTACGGGGATATTCATCAGATGCATGATCGCCACGGCCCATTCGGCCGCCAGCAACTGAAGGGGAAAGGCGACTACGTTCACCAGGGATTGGGGGAGGGGGATCATCAGCAGCAGAAAGCCCATGGGAAAGAGCAGAACCGTGAAGATCTCCTTGCCCAGCAGGAGCAGCACCAATCCCATCAGCCCGAATACGTAGCCGGCACGCAGCGAGGTCAAGAGGCTTCCGAGTTGTCCGATGGCCAAAAGCAGCAGGCCAAACGCCAGCAAGGCGACTCCCCACCAGCTCCCCGAAATGGGGGTCGCCTGGAGATAGTATATCTTTTCATAGGCAAAATAGATGGCCAGGGGAACGATCAGGAATCCGTGGGAATAGTCCGGAACGATTCGCCAATGCTCGGTCATCGCGGCGAGGATCGGGGCGTAGACAATCGTCAGCGATGCGACCAGGGCTCCGGTCTGCCACGCGAGTCCTCGCCTCGAGGTCAGCAGGTTTTCTCCGTTGAGGGCTTTGGCGATTGAACTCATTCGACTTTCGTCCCCAGACGATTTTCAGCCGCCCCCAGATCTCTCTCGAGTATATCGGCGATGCGGTCGGCGCTCTTGCCATCCCATAGACGCGGAACACGCCCCGATTTTCCCTGGCCGATGAGGATCTTTTCCGTTTCGGAAAGAATCATCTTCGGATCCGTTCCGACGATGACATTCGTTCCCTCCTCGACCGTGATGGGGCGTTCCGTATTCTCGCGAAGTGTAAGGCAGCTGACGCCCAATGCCGTGGTTTCCTCCTGAATCCCTCCAGAATCCGTCAGGACCAGCTTGGCATGGCCCATCAATTCAAGGAAGTCCAGATAGCCGAGTGGAGCGTTCAGTCGGAGATTCGGTTCCTGTCCGCCCAGTTTCTGGCCGATGATTGCCGCGGTTCGTGGATGAACCGGAAAGATGATCGGAACTCGATGATGAATTTCCTCCAATACTTCAAATAGCCCTCGAAGCTTCTCGGGATCGTCGACATTGGAAGGTCGGTGAAGAGTAAGGAGGGCGTATTCTCCTGCGGCCACGTCCAGACGCTCCAGTGTGTCGAGTCGAGAAGCGCGCTCCCGATTCTCCAACAGGGTGTCGATCATGACATTTCCCACCAGGTGAATACGGTTCTCCTCTACGCCCTCGAGGGCGAGGTTTCTATTGGCGTCCTCCTCGGTGGTGAAGAGCCAGGTGGAGATGGCATCCGTAAGAATCCTGTTGATCTCCTCGGGCATGCCGCGGTCTCCGCTGCGAAGCCCCGCTTCGACGTGGGCGACCGGAATCTGCAATTTAACGGCGGCCAGGGCGGCCGCGAGGGTGGAATTGACGTCGCCCACGACGACGAGGACATCGGGTCTCTCATGCTGCAGCAGGGTCTCCATTTTCATCAATACCTGGGCGGTCTGTTCACCATGACTTCCAGATCCGACACCGAGGTTCACGTCGGGTTCCGGAATTCCGAGATCCCGGAAAAAGCTCTGGGACATCACCTCGTCGTAGTGCTGTCCCGTATGGACGAGACGGGCCGCGAATGTTGGCCGGTTGCGGAATGCCCGCAGCAGCGGGGCAATTTTCATGAAATTCGGCCGTGCGCCGGCGACCGCCAGAACGCGGAAGGCCGCCGGGTGCATTGCATTCGAGGGCATTCCCATCAGGTCCGAATCCTTGCGCAAAGCGAGTCGATCTTCCCTATCCCGTCGGTCGTTGAGTATGCTCGACTTGAGCCAATCCCGGCGGTCCAAACCTCGATTTCCCAGGGCTGGGTTCCGACTACCCGGTTCGTCGCGGATGCTGCTCCTGGGGGGATGGGATATATTCCCCACGCTGAGTGATTTCGCATCCCGTCTGCTGGCTCCGCGACTCTCGCGTGGCCCAGGGGCCACGCGAGTCGGTGCCTGAATCTAGCAGCGGTCCTCTGTGGGTGAGTTGCCCGGGGATCGCGAGAACTCCTTCTTCCATGATTCCGAAGAAGATTTCCGTAGAGAATCGATCTGCCCCCTGGGGATGGCGCTGATTGAGCCAGGAATGAAGGTGGCGTCCGAAAAACAGCAAAGATTTGCCCTGATCTGGTCGAAAGTGGAAGAATTATGCCAATCGACGGTAAAATTTCCGGAGCGGATTTGATTCGTAAATGCACAATGGATGCAGTTCATGATGACTCGCCCGTTCGTTGTTTCTGGCCCACCCTATATTGGCCGGGGCAGATGTTTTTATCCGCACTGCGGGCGGCGCGGAAAATAAGGATGGGTGAGCCTTGGGTGACCGACGCATGAGAGAGTCGCAAGTGAATGAGTGAACAGCTTCGAGTTCTCATCATAGATGACGACCCTGGGATTCGGGAATACCTGCATACCGTGGTTTCTCGTCAGGGTTATAGGGTCTTCTCCGCCGTGGATGGCGAGGAGGCGCTGGCGAGTTTGCCCGAAAGCCGGCCGGATGTCGTCACCTTGGATGCCGTTCTGCCTGGAATGGATGGCCTGGAGACTCTCCGCAATTTGAAGGAGCGGTTGCCCGAGGTGCCGGTGATCATGTTGTCCGGCCATGGACAGGCCCAGATGATCGTCGAAGCCATGCGCTGCGGGGCTTCCGATTTTCTGCGCAAACCCTTCGAGGTAGAGGAATTGGAATTGGCCTTCAGCAAGGCGTTGGAGACCAACGCCCTGAAGGAAGAGGTCGTCAATCTGCGAGGCCGCGTGCGCAGTGAGGCTACGAAATTGCTCTTGGGTGGCGACAGCCCCAAGATGCGTGAGGTGCGTGAGATCATTGAGCAGGTTGCAGATACGGATATCACGGTTCTGATCCGGGGGGAAAGTGGAACGGGAAAGGAATTGGTTGCCCGTTCCCTCTATGAACTCAGCGATCGTCGCGACCGCCCCTTCGTAAAGGTCAACTGCGCTGCGCTCCCATCGGAGTTGCTCGAAAGCGAACTCTTCGGTTTCGAGAAGGGCGCCTTCACGGGTGCCCAGAAGCGGAAACTCGGAAAATTTGAATACGCGAATCAGGGAACGATTTTTCTCGACGAGATCAGCGAGATGGCTCCCGGCCTTCAGGCGAAACTCCTGCAGGTACTACAGGACGGCGAGTTTTCACGCCTTGGGGGAGAGGGCGATGTCAAGGTCGATACGCGCATCATTGCCGCGACCAATCGGAATCTCGAGGAGGCCGTGCGGGACGGTGACTTCCGAGAGGATCTCTATTATCGCCTGAACGTGGTCACCGTTCTGCTTCCGCCCCTACGCGATAGAACGGATGCCGTTCCTCTTTTGACGGAGCAGTTCCTGAAGAAGTATAACGAGCAATACGGCAAGAATATGGATCGACTCTCGCCGGAACTCATGCAAATGATGGGGTTGTACGACTGGCCCGGAAATGTTCGGGAACTCGAAAATATGATCAAACGCGCCGTTGTGCTTGGCAGCGAAAACGCGATTCGAAAGGAACTGCAGTTGCGGGAGAAGCCGCATCAGACGAGCTCCGCCGGGGACGAGTTGGATCTGTTGTCCCTGGGGGCCGATTTTTCCGGAGAGAAGGGTCTCGATCTGAAAGCCATTTCGAAGCGCGCCGCCCGGGTGGCAGAGAAGAAGGTAATTGAAAGAGTTCTGAATCAGACCCGATGGAATCGAAAGGCGGCGGCCGAATTGCTGCAGATCAGTTACAAGGCTCTGCTCTACAAGATGAAAGAGAGTGGACTCAGCGATGATCGTTAAGGAGATCGAGCGTCTGAATTCCTCGACAGAGCACTTCGGCGAGTCGAAAGGGAAGGAGATTCTCCCGGCTCGGGTTCTTCTGCTCACTTTCTTCTGCGCCCTGATCGGAATCGCCTGTGCGAAGCCGTCGGCGGAACTTCCCGTCGAAGTAGCGGCCGGGCAGCGCCCTCCCTATGTCATCGGCATACCCGATATTCTTCGCATCTCCGTCTGGAAGAACCCTGAGTTGAGCGTCGAGGTTCCCGTGCGCAGTGATGGGAAGATTTCCGTGCCGCTGATCGATGATATCCAGGCCGAGGGACTGACGCCCCTGGAACTCAAGGAGGTGATCACTGGGAAGCTTTCCGAATTCATCGCAAATCCGGATGTGACGGTGATCGTCACCCGTGCGAATAGTCAGGTAGTGACCATCGTCGGCGCTGTCCTGCGCGCGGGGACACTGCCCCTGGATCGTGAAATGCGGGTACTGGAGGTGATTGCGGCGGTCGGAGGCTTCAATACATGGGCAAAGAAGAACGATATCCGAATTCTTCGTCAATCGGGGGAGGAAGTCCTTTCCTTTCGGTTTAATTATTCTGCCTACGTGGCCGGCAAGGCGCCCGACGCGAATATTCTGTTGGAAGCCGGTGATACGGTTGTCGTTCCCGAGTAGAGAGTTCATTTGCGATCAGGTCTCATCGTATCGCTGGGGTACGTACTTGTGATGGCCACCACTGGGGCGCAGGCGAAGGAATTTTCTTTTTCACTCGAGCAGAGTATCGAGGCGCAGAGCAATATGTTCAGCGAGTCGGTCAATCCCAGGGCGGATGGCGCCTATCGGCTGAATCCTTCGGTGCGTTTGAGCGATCGGCCCTCTTCGGGGAAATATGAGATTCGCTACAGGCCTTCCTATACGGGCTATTTTGTGACAGATTTTTCTGAACCCTGGGATCATTTTCTGGACGGGACAGCCTCGTATCGCATCACTCCCGTCGACAAAGTCAGTTTCAATGCGCAGCTCTCGGTATTGGAGACAGTGCGTGCATCTTCACTGACACTCGACGATGGTTCATCCGAAGTGATCTTGTCGAATCAGGGTCGGATGCTGCAATTCTATGGTGGTATCGGCTATCAGCGAAGCCCGAATTCACGCTCCCAGATCAGCCTCAATCTCGACTTCCAGGATTTCTCCTATCAGGACTCCGGAAATGTCGACAACCGTGCGGTGAGCGTCCGTACACGATACACACGTACGCTGACTCCGAAGCTGACCCTCGGAGTCAGCGCGCTGGGGCGCTATCGAATGTTCCTGAAGCGTTTGCAGGTGCCGTCGTCGTCCTCGACGATCGTGAACATGAATCTGATCTCATCCATGAACGTGAGTCGGTTCTGGAACTTCAGCTTCGCAGGAGGGCCATCGCTGATTTTGAGCGATCAGGCCGCCATGACCGGAATTACGACCAGCCGCTTTGCGGCTGCCCTCGATCGGGGGGGGAATCCGGTGGGTCGTATTTCTCCCACAGACCCATCCCTGGGCATCCCCTGCCAGCAGGTTTCCGGGCGCCCGGCGCTATTTGGATGCCCTTTTACGCAGTCGGATCCCGCAGCCGGGCCCGCGACGGCCAGTGTTCTCAATGATCGATTGGGGGAGCAGGTCTTCGTGGATTTCCTTCCGGGGCAGCGTCCAGGCAGCGAACGTAGTGAGAGGTTCACCTACTTCATGAATCTATCGATCACGCGAACCCTGGAAAGGGGCCAGGCAAGACTCTCCTATAGTAGAGAGGAAGAAGCCTCTGGAGGTTCAGCCGCTTCGAGTATTCGCGATTCGGTCTCGATGCAGTTCACGTTCAGGCC
This sequence comes from uncultured Spirochaetaceae bacterium, assembly GCA_964435795.1. Lineage (GTDB taxonomy): Bacteria > Myxococcota_A > UBA9160 > UBA9160 > UBA4427 > JAZXM01. The sequence continues at coordinate 3,814 of CAYTAT010000034.1, read as the reverse complement.
GAGTGAGATGCTCGGCCTGGGCCTGAACGCCGGCTGGAATCGAACAGATGCTTCGGCGAAATTGGCTTTCCGGGTCGTCGAAGCCTTCCCCAGTGGCCTCTTTAGCGATCCCGATCCGAACAACAATACGATCTATGAGTTGGCCGAAGCCGGTGGCCTGATCCCCGGTGAGACGCGCTCCGCCAGGAAACAGAGCCAGGTCTGGGTCAGGATGACAGCAACTCGAAGAATTCAGTCCCGGATTTCTGTCGGAGCTTCTTTTGATTATCGACGGCAGATCATGTCCTCTGCGAACGGTCTGCGACAACCCCTGATCGAGGATTTTACAGGATCGATCACGTTCAATTACAAATTCGAATCTTATGTTTTCTGACCCACATCCCTAGGGCATTGTCTTCATGAACGTCCAACAAGCACCCCAACTACCGGATTTCGCGGGAATCCTCCGCCGCCGCAGCAAGCCGGCCGCGATGGCTGCGGGAGTGGTTTTTCTGGTGATGTACTGGATCGCGATGGCCCTGCCGAATCAGTTCTCATCCTATGCGACGATCCTTGTTGAACCTCAGGCGATTGCCGATGAACTGGTTCGTGCGGGAGTTCGGCAGAGCGATCTGAAAGAGCGATTGGGGATCATGACGGCCGAAATTCTCAGCCGCAGTCGATTGTCGCGACTGATCGATGAACTCGATCTCTATCCCGAAGAATCGAAACGTCTGCAGCGCCAGGAAGTGATCGATATCATGCGCTCGCAATTGAACGTCGTACCCGTATTGAGCGAATTGGAATTGAAACAGCGGAACGCTTTCAGGGAAGTTCAATTCAATACCTTCAAAATCTCGTTCAGTGCGAAATTGGCGCAGACAGCTGCGCTCGTGACCCAGAGCCTTGCGAATGACTTCATCGAGGCCAATATCAGTTCCAGGGTGGAAGTCTCCCAGCAGAGTCTCGACTTCATGGATGGCTCCATCGCGGCATTAACGCAACGCATCAGGGAAGTCGAGCAGGAGATTCGGAAGATCAAGTCCGAGAATTCTGGAAGGCTGCCGGACGATCTCTCGACCAACCAGAGGATCTTCCAGACCACGATTGGTCAGTTGCGTGAAATGCATCGAAATCTGAATCTTGCAGAGAGCGATGAAGCCTTCTGGAAGAATCAGGTACTCACTGCGGCCACTATGACGAACTACAGCGACCAGATGAGTCCGGGCTATCGCAAGAAGACGGTAGAAGCGGAGCTGGGGATGATGCAGGCTCGCGGTTTCACCGACAGGCATCCGGATGTGCTTCGGGCGAAGCAGGAGTTGGATCTGCTCGAGGAAATGCTCAAGAGTTCAGTCGACCCGGATGAGGAGGAGGTTGCCCACACATTTGCGGAGCAGAATGCCAGGTCCGAATTGCGTCGATCCACGCTCAAGGCCGAGGCGGTGAAAAGGGATCTCGAACGACTGGAAGCTCAACGCGTCGAGGTTGAAGAGAGGATCGGCGCCACACCTTCAGTGGCATTGAGATTGGAATCTCTCGAGCGAGAGTATCAACATCTCGGGACCTCCTTCCAGGATTTCAGTTCACGGCGGGAGCAGGCGAATGTCCAGGCCGATATGGAGCGAAAGCAGTTGGGGGAGCAATTTCGGATCCTCGAATCGGCATTTCCCGCACCCAGGCCGACTTCCCCCAATCGGCCATTGATCCTGATTCTGGGCATATTGATCGGAGGCGGCGTGGGCGGCGCAATCGGATTGCTGCTCGAAACCGCAGACTCTTCCGTGCATGGATCTCGTGATCTGCAGGTAGCAACTGATATTCCCGTCCTGGCCTCGATTCCCGCTATCATGTTGGCTCCTGACCTCGCGGCCAGGAGCCGGAGATTGATCCGTGAAATTGTGATCGCTTCGGTGATCGGCCTGATGGGTCTGATCGGGGGAGGGTTGGCGTACTTCTATGTCAATGGCTTCCCGAGCATTCTTGTCCAGGCCGACGAGGAAGCGTCCGAGGTGGAAAATGAGGATCAGGCTTTTCTTGGAATCAAGGATTTCCATTTGAGTTAGGCGTGAAAGATTTCTGAGGCCATCATGTACTGCGAACATTTCGGTCTTCTCAGACCACCCTTCGAAATGACCCCCGACCCCTCTTTCCTTTTCCTGGGGGAAGCCCATAGAGAGGGCCTGGCGACCCTTGTCTACGGCGTCAGGGCGGGAAAGGGTTTTGTGATGCTGACGGGCGAGGTGGGCACGGGCAAGACCACCTTGCTTCATGCACTTCTCAGCCAGTTGGATTCACAGACGAGGTCGGCCTTCATATTCAATCCGAAGCTGGACCCCCTTGATTTTTTCCGCGTGCTCTTCGAAGAACTCGATGTCGCGGCAAGAGGGAGAAGTAAGGGCGAGTATCTTCTTCAACTCAACGAATTCCTGATCGAGCGGCTGACCCGGGGAGAGAAGACGCTTCTGATCGTCGACGAAGCCCAGAATCTTTCGACCGAGATGCTGGAGGAGATTCGACTCCTCTCCAATCTCGAGACGCCTCGTTCCAAACTGATCCAGATCATGTTGGTGGGGCAGCCCGAGCTCAAGGAAATGATTCGAAAGCCCGAATTGCGGCAGTTGCGGCAGCGGATTGCGCTGAGTCATCATCTGCGCCCCTTCGATATGACGGAGACGCGAGATTATGTCGAGGAGCGACTTCGGCGAGCGGGCTATACGGGCCGTCGACTCTTCAAGCGCAGTGCTCTGCGTGAGATCTTCTCCCTGACGGAGGGAACACCGAGGCTGATCAACGTCGTCTGCGACAGTGCGCTGCTCCTGGGCTTCACCAGGCAGAAGACCCAGATCGAAGTGGATACGATCAAGGAAGTGGCCTCGGATCTGGATCTGATCGAGAATTATGTAGCGGCCGATGGGGGGAAGCCGCCCAACGGACGCCGCAGTTTTTTCGACTTCAGGGGATGGGGTCGACGGGGCAGTAGAGGCTAGAATTCGGCATGGCGAAGCATTACGAAGCGCTGCAGAGAGCGGAAGCAGAACGTCGGCGCACCCTGGCCGGTGAGTCCGCACCCGTTCTGCCGGTCGATTGGGATACCACGCCACTCTCCGCGCCGAAGCCGAAGAAGCATTTCCTCAAGCGATTGTTCTCGCGAAAAAAAGAATCTCGGGAAATGTCCGAGAGCGCCAACCAGCTCAATAAGCGCCGGATATCGATGCTCCAGCCCGATTCCTTCGTCGCCGAACAATTTCGGATGCTCCGGGGCAGGATCGACTCGCTTGCCACCCAGCAGACCATCAAGACCGTCGCCATGACCAGTGCCAATTCCGATGAAGGCAAGAGTACGGCCGCCATCAATCTGGCCGTCGTGACTTCGATGAGCCTGGGGCGTCGGGTTTTGCTCGTCGATTGCGATCTGCGCAGGCCCACGATCCATAGGAGCCTGGGCCTCGAGCCAGGGCCTGGGCTCGCCGAGGTTTTGCAGGATCGCAACTCCCTGGAGGAGGCCGTGATCAGTGTCGATGATCTCAGTCTTGACGTGCTTCCGGTACGGACTCGGCCGACCAATCCCTCAGAGTTGCTCGCCTCGCTGGCAATGAGGCGGCTGATCGAGGATGTCTGCGAGCGCTACGATCAGGTGATTTTCGACACTCCCGCCTGTCTGGGTCTGCCAGATGCCAAGACGATCAGTGAATTATGTGATGGAATCGTGCTCGTCGTTCGAGCTGATAACACTCCGAAGGGGGATGTAGAGGCGGCGCTGGAGATTCTGGACCGTCGCCGGGTACTGGGCCTTGTCCTGAATGGAGTGGATTCCGGAAAATCAGCGGATGGC
>CAYTAT010000033.1:15795-57790 GCA_964435795.1 uncultured Spirochaetaceae bacterium | reverse complement strand
TCCCCAAGGAAGACTAGCTTCCTCTGGGGCGTCCACTTTTCCGGGCAGGGTCAGTGCAGATTCCTGCACATCATTCTTTCGCACTTGCGCCCGGAACTTGCGTCTGGAACTTGGAAAAAGCCCCTGCTGCAAAGAGCCCCCGCCCATCGTCAACCGATGAACCGCCCCCGGGAAATAAAGAAATTTTTTCTTCCTGGCTGGAATTTATGGTTCCCGTTGCGGGCGGCTCCCGCGAGAAGTTCCCGTTCCAGGAATCTAGGAGTGGGACTCTCGGGTGATTATGGTAATTTCACCACGATAGCGGATGAAAATTGTGGATGAGGGTTGGGTCGGGCTGGAGATCTGCCCGGATGCGCCCCATTTCGAAAGTTCTTCCAGCACGGCCCTCGTGACGTCGATGATCGGCAAGCGCACGGCTTCGCGAAGCGGATACCAGTCTAGATCCAGCAACTCCGGGCTGTCCGCCGCCACCCCATGAGTCCGCTCCGCCTCGGCGACGAAGAAACGGGCGTGATAGCGAACCGGGCTGCCAACGGGAGTGATCGCGCGGGCGATCAGTCGCAGGGCGGAGAGATCGGGAGCCAGTCCCGCAGCTTCGAAATCCCGCCACGTGCCGGGGCCGGGCGCGGAAAAGGAGGCCCGGCGCGCCAGCAGGATACCCGTTTCCTCGAAGGTTTCGCGGACGGCAGCATTGGCGAGGGCATGGGCGGTCGTGGCATCGACGCCCGCCTGCTTGCGGATAGCCCGCTCGGTCGCCGCGATCAGGGGAAAAGTCGCTTCGACCTTCCGGTCGGCGGCATCTGCTTTGCCACCCGGGAAGACGAATGCGTCGGGGATGAAGGAAGATGAAGGGGGGCGCCGGCCCATGAGCACGGTCAGGGCGCCTGCTCGTTTTTGGACGAGAAGCAGGCTGGCGGCGTTGCGAGGGCTGACTGTGGGGGGCATGGCTCTTCCGAGGTGGAGGACGCTGTAGCGGGGTTCGGGATCCGGGGTTTGGGTTGGGGCAGCTATTCTTCGCACGTCTGGCGCGGCGTCGCCAATGGGTGAGTGCGTGTAGAAGTGTGATTTTATTGGCCTTCGACCCCAGCTTTGGCTAAGCAAGGCGCATGCCCTACCCGCGAGAGCGCCAAGCCGCCATCGAGGCCGTCGAAAGAGCCAGCTTTCTCTGTCGTGCGGTGCAGGCCAATCTGGTTTCCGAAGCATCGATGGATAAGAAGGATAAGTCGCCGGTCACCGTCGCGGATTTCGGTGCCCAGGCGGTGGTGACCCGGATTCTGAGGGAATCCTTTCCGGAAGTGCCCCTGGTCGGGGAGGAGGATGCGGCGGCCCTGCGCGAGCCGGAGAACAGGCCGCTTCACGACCAGGTCGTGGCCCACGTACGCGAGGGAGCCCCCTCCCTCGACGCGGAAGCGGTGCTCGATCTGATCGATTACGGGACCTACGAGGGGGGTGCCGATGGCAGGCATTGGACGCTGGATCCCATCGATGGCACCAAGGGCTTCCTGCGTCTCGACCAATACGCCGTGGCCCTGGCCCTGATCGAGGAGGGCGAGGTGGTGCTCGGCGTTCTCGGTTGTCCGAATCTGCCCCTCGATGCGACTCGGCCCGATGGCGCCATGGGTTGTCTCTTCATTGCCGTCCGCGGCGAGGGCGCCGTCATGCGGCCACTCGACGGGGGCGACGAGACTCCGATCCGCGTGACCGATATCGAAGAGTCCTGCGAGGCCAATTTCTGTGAGTCCGTGGAATCCGCCCACTCCTCCCAATCGGATTCCGCCAGGGTGGCCGAATTGCTGGGAATCACCGCCCCCCCATTTCGCATCGACAGCCAGTGCAAATACGCCGCCGTGGGTCGCGGCGATGCCTCGATCTACCTCCGTCTGCCGACGCGCAAGGATTATGAGGAGAAGATCTGGGACCACGCAGCGGGCGCCATCGTGATCCGCGAGGCCGGCGGCCGCGTCAGCGATGTGCGGGGGCGGGATCTCGACTTCTCCCTCGGTCGCACGCTGCGCGACAATACCGGCGTGATCGTCAGCAATGGAATTCTCCACGAGCGCGTTCTGCGTGCCGTGGGCGAGGTTCTGGGCGACTAATGCGAGCGCAGCCATCCGCTGCGGCGCTTTCGCACCCCTAATCGGGGGCGACTCCAGACTCGGAGAGCGTTTCGGCGACTTCCTGGAAGACCTGCAGGGTGCGTTGGATTTCGGCGTCGCCGTGGACGGTGGAGACGAAGAATTTTTCGTGCGCCTTGAGGATGCCGCGGTCGACGAGAAGTGCGCCGAAGCGATGGGCGAGTCCGGCATCCGCGTTCAGGGTCTCGCGAAAATTGCCAATCGGACCGATGGCGAACCAGGGCGCGAAGGCCGGGGGCTCTCCGGTGACCTGGCAGGGAATGCCCACCGCCTCGAAAGCGGCCGCGAGCCCCCGCATCAATTCCCGCCCGCGAGCAAAGAGCGCCTCGTAGGTGCCCGGCCGCTTCAATTCGTGCAGCGTGGCGAGGGCTGCGGCGCAGGAGATCGCATTGCCCGAGAAGGTGCCCGTCATGCGCACGTGATCCCCCGTCGCCAGCCGTCGCGGGTGGGCGAGTTGCATCAGGTCTGCGCGGCCGCAGAGGATCGAGATCGGGTAGCCGCTCGCGATTCCCTTGCAGACCGTCGCCAGGTCGGGCACCACGCCATAATATTCCTGGGCACCGCCCAGGGCCAGGCGGAAACCCGTAACGACTTCGTCGAAGATCAAGACGATTCCGAGGCGAGAGGTGAGTTCACGCAGCCCGGCCAGGAATCCCTGTGCCGGGGGCAGTGTGCGCTGCATGGGTTCGAGGATTACCGCCGCGAGTTCCCCGGCGTATTCCTCGATCAGCGCCGCGCTGCGATCGAGGTCATTCCAGGGGGCGATCAGCACCTCCTGGCCCAGGCTGTCGGGGATGCCCGCGGAATTGGGCACGGCTCGGGGGAAGTTCGCCGCGTCTTCGGTCCATTGATTGCTCATCAGCGCGTAGTCGTGCATGCCGTGAAAGGCGCCCTCGAATTTCAGGATCTTCTGCCGGCCCGTGAAGGCCCGGGCGATGCGCAGGGCGAAGAATGTGGATTCCGAGCCGCTGCTATTGAAGCAGACCTTTTCCGCACAGGGTACGCAGGCCACGATTTCCCTGGCGAGTTCGATCGCCAACTCGTTGACCACCATATAGCCGCTGCCCCGGCCCGCCTGCTCGCATACGGCCTCGACGACGGCGGGGTGGGCGTGGCCGAGCAGCAGGGGTCCCGAGCCCAGCAGGTAGTCGATGTACTCGTTGCCGCTCAGATCCCGCACCCGGCAGCCCCGTGCGCTCTCGATCACCATGGCGTGTTGGGGCAGTCCGCTGGAACTCGGCACCATCGAGGGCAGGATCTCGCCGCCTCGGGACAGGTATTCCGCTTCGCGAACTGAACGCGGTCGGCGCTCGAAGCCCGTCATCGGATGGGATTTTCCGGCTTCATTCCGAAATGGTCCATATAGGGGCCGAATCTTTCCAGGATCTCGGCCTGGCTGACCCCGGCGGATTCCGCGTCGCGCTTGTACTCATGTTTGCCGTGTTTGTGTTGGGGATGATCTCGCCGCCAGGCCCGCAGTTGCGCTTCGCCCGCCTCGGAGAGCTCCCGGCCGAAGTGGGCATAGATATCCTGGACGGCGCGGATGGGGTCGTTCATGAAGTCCGCAAAGTGAAGATCGTAGAATTGGCCGGGATCCCGCTGCCGGCGCACCTCGATGCCGTGTTCGGCACCCCGGGTCCAGAGTTCGAGTTGCCGGCGCGCGATCTCCACCGGATCGATATCCCTCTCGACGAGGGAGCGGAAGCCCGTGATCAGACTGAGGTAGGAGGGGAAGACGGCGAGGGGATCGCGATGGGTCTGCACGATGCAGGCATCGGGGTAGACGTCCAGGAATTGGTCGAGGAAGCGCAGGTGGACGGGATATTTCAGAAGCCAGGGCCGCGAGGCATCCCCCGCGCCGATCAATTTGAGCAGGTCGCGATGCCGCTGATAGGATGGCCGCATATCCACCTGTTCGTACCACGCCGAGTAGCTGGGAAGGTGGTTGTTTACCTCGAAGCCATCGTCGGTGAATTGCTGCACCAGGAGTTGACGGCATTCCTCGGGTGCTTCGGGGGCCATCATATGGACGGCCTTCAGCGAGGGATCCGCATCGTACATCAGCTGGATCTCGGCTCCGGCCCGCTGAAAATCCGGATGGCTCGCCCATTCTTCGCGGGCGGGCCGCGGTTGCGGTTGAGCGCCCAGCCAATACTGGAGCACCTGGAGATCGGGATCCTGTCCCATCAGGTGATGGAGGGCCGTACTGCCCGTGCGAATCAGACCGCAGATCACGATCGGCCGCTCGATTCTCCGCTCGAGAATTTCCGGCGCTTCCCGCCACTGCTTTTCCGAGCGCAGTCGCTTGACGAGAATTTCCAGCGACATTTGTCGAGCCATCGCCGCGCCGTGGGCGTTGAAGCGGGCCTCGTTCTGGTAGCCGTCGAGCAGCACCCTCAGACCCTCGAGATAGGAGGTATCGCCGAAATCATCCGAACCGGCGATGCGCGCCGCTTCTTCGTGTAGCCACTCTTCCGACTTCGTGAAGTCTTCGGGTATGGATGAACTCATGGCTCGGCAGGGTAGGGGGAGATGGGCGGGGGGCCAACCCGCTCCCGCCTCGCCGAGGCCCGCCCCCAGCGCTTCGGGGCGGTCGGGGATTTGCCGAACCCCATTGATTCTGTTAACTATTTGCGCGCTATGGAGATTCGTAGAGTCGCATTCGTGGGTTGGCGGGGCATGGTGGGATCCGTGCTGATGGATCGTATGCGCGCCGAGGACGATTTTGCGGGCCTCGAGCCGGAATTCTTCACCACTTCCCAGTTGGGAGGCGCCCCTCCCGATGTCGGCGTCGAGGCGCCGCCCCTGGCGGATGCCTACGACATTGGCCGGCTCTCGGGCTACGAGGCCATCGTGAGTTGCCAGGGGGGTGACTACACCAAGCAGGTTCTGCCCCAATTGCGCGAATCGGGCTGGCGGGGCTTCTGGATCGATGCCGCCAGTGCCAAGCGGATGGACGACGATACCGTGATCTGCCTGGATCCGGTCAATCGCGGGGTCATCGACCGCGCGATCGCCGACGGCTGCCTGACTTATGCCGGGGGCAATTGCACCGTCAGTCTGATGTTGATGGCCCTGCAGGGTCTCTTCGCGCGCGGTTGGGTCGAATGGCTTTCCGCCATGACCTATCAATCGGCTTCGGGTGCCGGGGCGCGAAATATGATCGAATTGGTGGCGCAGATGCGGGCGATCGGAGACGACGCGGCCGATCTCCTCGACGATCCCGCCAGTGCCGCTCTCGCATTGGATAGCCGGGTGCGGGCCACTCTTTCGCGCGAGGATTTTCCGAGTGAGAATTTCGGGATTCCCCTGGCGGCGAGCCTGATCCCCTGGATCGATAGCCGGCTGGAGAGCGGTGAGACCCGGGAGGAGTGGAAGGGCTTCGCCGAGGGGAATAAGATTCTCGGCGCGGAGGAGCCGATTCCGATTGACGGGCTCTGTGTTCGCGTGGGTGCGATGCGCTGCCATAGCCAGGCTTTTACCGTGAAGCTGAAGCGTGATATTCCCCTGGCCGAGATCGAGGACACACTCGCCGCCGCCAACGATTGGGTTCGCGTCGTCCCGAATGAAATGGACGCGACCCGGGCGCAGCTCTCCCCGACGGCGGTGACGGGAACCCTCGACGTGCCCGTTGGCCGAATTCGGAAATTGCGAATGGGATCGGATTTCCTGGGCTGCTTCAGCGTGGGCGATCAATTGCTCTGGGGAGCCGCGGAGCCCGTGCGCCGAATTCTCCGTATTCTGCGCGGCCAGGCCTGAGAGGCCCGGAAGCTCTCGTCTTCCCGGCACGGCGGCATTGCGCCACCCCCGCCCCGAATTCCGGCGGAGTGGTATGGGCGTAGACATTCCTGACGACCGACGACCGTGCCTGCCGCTTGCCGCTTCGACTATTGCATGGCGAAGTCGGGGTCCCAGTGCGCCGGGCCGGCGGCGCTCCAAGGGGCGCGCTCATTCTCATCCGGTCAGCCCGCGAGCAAATTGGCCCGCAGGGTCTCGTCGACTGCGTTTCGGATCTGCTTTTCCATGCGGAAGCTGAGATGCCCGCCCTGGTACCAGAGAGTGGGCGGATTTCCCCAATGCGCCGAGAGATCCCGGATATGGTCGGGGGTTACGAGGCGGTCCGCGACGCCACCGAAGATCATGCGTCCTTCCGCGGGCACCCGGGGTGCTACCGCCAGGGGGGAGACCACGTGCAGCACTTCGGCCACCCGGGCCCGGTCGATGCCGCGATGCGCGAGATGATCGAGTTGCAACTGGGGACCGTGGCGCCAGAAGATCCTCGAGAGATCGGCGACGGGAATGCCCAGGATCGCACAGCGAAGTCCGCTTTCGATTCCCGCGAGCAGCGCCGTCGTATAGCCGCCGAGGGAGAGTCCCGTCACTCCCACCGCCGGGGCTCCCCGGTCGCGCACCCAGTCGATCATGCGGCGGATGTCCCAGATCGCCTGGGTCTCGGCGTGGACGCAATCCAATACGTCGCCCGTCAGGAATCCGTCGCCGGATTTGCGACCGATGCGCCGCAGGCCGTGAAGGGGCAGGACCGGCACCAGCAGGTTGAGTCCGAGCGCCTTGTGGTAGTGGTGGAAGGCGCGCAGGTCGATCGCCGGCAGGCCCATCCGGTAGCCATTCGTGCAGATCAGCCAGGGGCGGTTCGCCCCCTCGGCGTGCCGGAGCAGGTAGGCGTGGGCGGTATGGGTCGGGCCGTAGCTCAGCCAACGATCCCGGCCGGGTTCCCCCGGATGGGGTTCGTAGAGGCTCTCGAAGGCCAGGTGTTCGTAGGCCAGGCGCCCCGTACGTTCTTTCTCGATCCGGACCTCTTCGATCTTCGGCGGGTCGAGGTGAAAGCTTCCGGGATCCTCCGCCCAGCCCCGTTCGCGATAGAGACTCCGCGCCTCTTCGATTTCCTCCACCAGCCGATCCGCGGCTTCGCCCGTCGGCAGCCCGATCGAAAACTGCTCCAGGCCCAGCACCCATTCGTCGAGGGCGATCCGGGCCGAGAGTCGCCAACTCGGCTCAGGCCTGGGAACCCCCGGCAGCCAACCCTCCTGGTGCACCGCCAGGGCTCCAGCGGATAGCAGCGAGGCCAGGGCGAGGATGCCGAGCCCCAGGGTCGGCAGGAAGCCCAATCCCAGGGCCAGCAGCGGCATCGCAAAGAGGGCCAGCATGGAGCCGAGGGCGCTGGTCTGGGTGATGCGCCGATCGCCGGCCCAGAGCACTTGCGCCACGCCGCAGGCCAGCAGCAGTCCGCCGAGGGGCAGCAATAGCAGGGAGGGAAGCAGACCCGCCCGCACCCCCGCCGCGAGCCAGAGGATTCCGGCCAGCAGGGGAACCCAGCCGAGTCCAGGGAAACGGTATTGCTCTCGCATCCCCTATGCGCTCCTTCCTTTCTTGAAGTCCAGCATTCGAGGCCCGGCGCCAAAAGCCCGCCGCTCGAAGCTTAGACGCTTTGCTTCGGCATTCGAAGTTCAAAGCCCGAAAAATCGGCCGAAATCCTTCTGATGCCGCGGCCTCTCCCTCTCTCCCCGGGCTCCCCGGGAGAATATCGGTCGCGAAGAATCAGCGGGCCAGGCCGGCATTCTCCGGGCGGCCCAACATCAGGTTGAGGGATTGGATGGCGGCTCCGGCGGCGCCTTTTCCCAGGTTGTCGAGGATCGCCATCACGAGCACGTGGCCCGAGGCGTGGGGGAGGACGTGCAGATCCATCCGATTCGTATCGTTGCAGGCCCTCGGATCGAAACTCGCTTCGTTGGATTCCAGCGCTTCGGCGATCGGATGCAAGCGGATGAAGTCCTCTCCCCGGTAGCGGGCATCGAGTGCTTCCCAGACATCCTTGCCCGTGGTCCCGGCTTCGAGATGCTGCGCGTGCAACGGGATCTCGACCCGCATACCGCATCGAAAGGCTCCGACCGCGGGAATGAATTGGGGTTCTCGTAGCAGGCCGCTGTAATGCTGCATCTCGGGGATGTGCTTATGTCTCCGATCGAGTGCGTAAGGGGCCTCGTAGGGGAGCGTGGCCAGGGGGTTGGCGGTGTCCTCCCACCTCTCGATCATGGGTCGACCCCCACCGGAGTAGCCCGATAGGGCGTGCACCTGGAGCGGAGCTTCCCGATCCAGCAGTCCCGCATCCACCAGGGGTCGAATTGCCAGCAGGAAGCCGGAGGGATAGCAGCCGGGATTCGAGACCCGGGAAGCCTTTCGCAGGGCTTCCCGCACCCCGGGCTCAAGTTCCGGGAGCGCGTAGACCCAATCGGCGTCCACCCGGTGGGCGGTGCTGGTATCGAGCAGGCGGCTGTCGCTTCCCTCCGCCCAGGCGGCCGCTTCCCTCGCCGCGTCATCGGGTAGGCAGAGGATGGCGACATCGCAGGCTCGGATCTGCTCGCGCCTGGCCTCGGGATGCTTGCGTTCTGCGTCGGGAAGCGTGAGCAGTTGAAAATCCTCCCGCCCCTCCAGCCACTCGCGAATGCGAAGGCCGGTGGTTCCCGCGTGCCCGTCGATGTAGAGCCTATGCTTCACGCCCCAAGGGTAGCGTGTGGAGGCTGGGTCGGGCCAAGATTCGAGTTGCTCCATTCGGATGGGATCGCTGCCGGGATCGCAGGGCCTGGGGTAGAGTCCACCTCGACGACTCGATGCGACGAGTTCCTGGAGCTACGACTACTTGAAGACCCGCTTCGCCATCCCCAAAACCCTGGACGGCCGAATCGGGCGCGTTCGCCGCGGCGATCTCGGGGATTCGCGCCATCGCCACGCCGAACTCGAATTCGAGTACATGGTCTGGGGAGAGGCCACGATCCGGGTGGCCGGGAAGAAAATTGAAGTCGGGCCGCGCAGTCTGCTCTGGATCTTTCCCCACCAATCCCATCGCGTGCTGGAGCAGAGCGATGACTTCGAAATGTGGATCGCCTGTTTTCGACGTCGACTGGTGCGGCGGAGTGCCACCAGTGAACTCACCCGGCCACTTCGGGTCCGGCGCGAGCGCGCTCTGCATTGCGGAATACTTCCCGTCCCGGAGGCGCGACTTCTCGGCTCCAGACTCGCCGATGTCAGCGCCTACGAGGATCCCGCCCTCTACAATGCCGGGCTCGGGCACCTGCTTTTGGACGCGTGGTTTCTATACCGGCAAGCGGTGGACGATAGTCGCTTCAGCCGAAAGCCGTAGGCGGGGGCACCGAGGGTCGCGCTTTGGCCCGCGCGGGATCAGGCGAGGAGTTCCGCCATCGGGATGGCTCGCCCCTCCTCGATCGAGTGCTGAGCGGCCACTCCCAGCGCCACGGATCGCAGGCCTTCCGCGGCGCCGATCGTGGCTCGCCTTCCCTCGCGAATCGCCGCCAGGAAATCCAGGTGTTCGATGAAGCTGGCGCCATGGTGAAGGCCCGTGTGGATCACCCGGGGATCGGCGGGAATCTTCTCCACGCGAAAGTCCCGATACCGACGCGTCGAAGTTACCAATTCGGCCCCCGGCAGCGTGCATTCCAACTTGCCCCCATCCCCGGTGGCCACGAGTTCCTGTTCGTTGCGGCCGCCCTCGGCGAACATGCAGAGGTCGAGACAGGCCCGGACCCCATTCGCGTAGTCGATCAGCACGAAGGCGTTGTCGAGGATGTCCGGCACCTCGCCGTCATAACTTTCATCGAGGTGGTTGACGTCCTGCCCCCCGGATGCGAAGACCCGGATCGGATCCGCGCCGATGGCGAGGTTCATCAGATCGAAGAAGTGGCAGCACTTCTCCACCAGCGTGCCTCCGCTATTGCGGTTGAAGCGATTCCAATGCTCCACCTTGGGGAGAAATGGAAAACGGTGCTCGCGGATGAAAAGCATCTTGAGTCGGCCGACCGCGCCCGCTTCGAGGGCGGAGAGAAAGGCGGCGACCGGAGCCATGTGGCGGTATTCCAGGCCGACCTGGAAGACGCCCCGATGCTCTGCCGCACGGGAGAGTACCCGGCGGCAATCCTCGAGGGTCGTGCACATGGGTTTCTCGACGAGCACGTGCAGATCGGTTTCGAAGAGGGCGTCCAGAATTTCGGCGTGACGATGATTGGGAGACGCCACCACCACCGCGTCGAGGCTCGCGCGCTCGAGCATCTCCAAGGGGTCCGCGTAGGTTTCGACGCCGCCGGCTCGTTCCGCGCAGGCCTCCAATCCGCGTTGGAGGGATTCGGCATGGGGATCCGCGAGGGCGGCCACCCGGGCGCCCGCGATCGAGGCGAGGTTGCGGATGTGTTCACAGCCCATCATTCCCGTACCGATGATTCCGTAGCGAAGGTTCTCTTCCACGCTTCTCATGCCTTTCGCGGGGCGGGACGCGGGGGGAGGTGGGGAGGCGGGGGAAGAAGGGGACGGGCGGGAAACTGGGGAAGGGGGGGACGGGCGGGAAGCTGGGGAGGCGGGGGAAGAAGGCGAGGGGGGGGACGGGCGGGAAGCTGGGGAGGCGGGGGAAGAAGGCGAGAAGACTGCGGCCAGGGGGCGAGAGAAGGGAAGGGGGCGAGAGAAAGGAAGGCCGGAAGGCGGGGGAATGCCGGGAGAACTCTCGAGCCGGAGTCGGCCTCCGTCGACCCTGCCTCTTCAATCTTCAGTGGGAGTTCGGAAGAGTTTTCACCGGCTCTGCGCAGACGGGATTTGAGATCCGGGGGCAGCGGACTCGGTTCGAGTTCGACGCGCTCTTCCTCGTCCTCTTTGAAGCCCCCGGGAGATGGGGCGTAGCCGCGGCGATCTCCGCAGCGGATCTCCCGATTCACCTCGGCCCGCATGCTTTTCTCCCACTTGCTTCCGTCACCGGGATCGGCCGAAATACTGTAGTGAAGGCGCGGGGATCGGACACGAAAGAGTGGATTGCACTACAGAGCTTCGGTACCCCTCCCCCCGGAGAATTCGGCCCCCGGCCCACGATGCTAGGCTCCCGGGCGTGAAAAATCTCCGAAAATACGCGTTCTTTCTCGTGGCCTGTGGGCTGTCGATCCCAAACCCCATGCTGACGGCACACGCCGCCGGGCAAGCCGCGGCTTCCCAGCAGCCCGAGCCGGTCGTCGGCGAAGCCGCCACTGTGCCCGCCGCCGATTCCCAGGCCGCGGCCGAGCCGACGGGGGAAGTCGCCGAGGCGGCCCCGGAGGCCATCGGTCGCCTCAATGCGGCGCTGATCGATATCATGCAGCGCGCGGATGGGTTGGGATACGGGGGACGCTTCGAGGTGGTGGCGCCGGTGGTGAGCGATCTCTTCGACATTCCCTTCATGGCGGCCAAATCGATCGGGGGCTATTGGCGCAAGCTGAATGGGGAGGAGCGTAGGCGTTGGGTGAAGACCTTCGAGGTCTACATGGTTTCGAATTTTGCCGATCGCTTCGACGGTTTCTCGGGAGAGAGCTTCGAGATCGTTGGAGAAAAACCCGCCTCCCGGGAGACGCTCATGGTGCAGACTCGTCTCAACCGGCCCGGGGAGGATGCCGTCGACCTCGACTACCGGATGAGGGAAGAGGAGCGCGGCTGGAAAGTCGTGGACATCTATTCCGACGGCAAGATCAGCGAAGTAGCCCTGAGGCGTTCAGAGTACTCGGCGGTTCTTAAGCGTGGCGGAATAGAACAGTTGATTGCGGCGGTCGACGCCAAGACGAAGAAGCGCGCGGGGAAGTAGTGAAAAACCTACTGAACCCCGGAGGGGTTCGAGCCACTTCGAGAAAAGGTCGAATCTTGTCACTGCGGTGACTCTTTTGAGCCAAAATCGGCGGCTGGGAGGGGGCGACTGCCGGCGGAACTTCGAAGCTTTTATTTTTTTTTGTTCCTACCGTGCAGGCATTTGCCGTCCGATCTGCAACATTATCGGGGGTTCGAAATGAACTTGGCATCTACGTTGCTAATGACATCCCAAAGGAAATGGCGAAGGAAATAGCGAACGAAGCAGGGGGCACTCGTCGCTCGTGGCGCTCGTGGAAAGACGTCGGCAAAGCGTGGCAAGCCGCACCCGCCGGGATGAGGATTCGAGGCTTCGGATCTAAACGGTCGGAGAGCAAACGGTCGACAGAAACGACAGAAACGACAGAAACGGCAGAAACGGCAGAAACGAAAGCAATAGCAGCGAAGAGAGGAAAGAAGCGCGCCGAGAAGCGAGAGGGGCGTGCGGTTCTGGCGGTCAACGAGATCTTTCGTATTTTAGGCATCCACCCGCCCGAGCGAGGGCGATCATTCATTGGAGAACAGGAGAGATGAGCATGATGCAACGCAAGAACAACCTGGGCTTTACCCTGATCGAGTTGATGATCGTCGTCGCCATTATCGGCATTCTGGCCGCCATCGCGATCCCCAACTTCACGCGCTTCCAGTTGAAGTCGAAGAGCGCGGAGGCGAGGGTCAATTTGTCGGCGATCAAGACGGCGGAAGAGGCGTATAGGGCAGAAAATGGTGGGTATCTGGAATGCGCGGTCAACCCAGCGGGGACAGCGACCTTTCCGGGCACGGCCAAGGAGCCCTGGGGAGCGCCAGCCAACTTCCTCTCCTTGGGTTTCGATGCTGAGGGGAGCGTTTTCTTCCAATACGCGGTCAGCACAAACACCACCGATTTCAATGCGGCGGCGCTTGCCGACATCGATGGCGACGGCACCGACCAGTCCTGGGGCTATAGGACGGCAAATACCGCAGCGATAGCCAACGCAGTGATAACCGATTGCACCGCCGCTCTGCCGGCAGCAGCTGGTCAGGTGGGCGTATGCCTTGCCGGTTCGGGTTCTACGGTTTTCTAGCTCGGCGCGATTCGACTATATTTGCGGAACGAGGGTGCCGACGAGGAGTCGGCACCCTCGTTTTCGTTATTGGCTCTGATCTCTTTCTGCGACGCTCCGGATCTGGAGCGGAGAGATTCGAATTTTCGGATTTCGTCGAACTGACCCTTGAGCATTCTGATAGAGCAACTTGCGTTCTTTGGATGACCGCTGAATTTCCGGGCGGCAGCCGGCCGGATGGCGTCCAAGATCGCTTTGGCTGTGATTGTTCGGGTCAAGCCCTCGAGCAAACCTCATCGTATACCCCATGGGCTTCCGCTTGAGTCGGCCGAACCACCGGCTTGCGCCGAGCCTCTAGGCCGCCCACATTCAACCCGAATCAATCGAGCCCACCGGGAACGTGGGTGGTGCGGGGGGCAGGGTGGCGGCTGGGGGAAACTGGTCCGAGACAGCGGCGAATTGGCTTCGTAGCCTGGTCGCCCGTCCCGTCCCCGCGCTGGCTTCGATCCTCGGCTTGGCTCTAGGGGTTCGCCTGCTGGCCCTCTGGGTCAGCCTGGAGACCCCCCTGGCCGGGGATGAGCCCGAGTATTTTGCCCGGGCCGCGCGCTGGGGACTCGGCCCGCCCCTCTCCGAACAAACTGCCCGGGCACCCGGGGCGATCTTCCTCTACGCGAGTTTCTTTCAACTCTTCGGCGTCTCCGTGGTGACTGCAAAATTGGCCAACGTGCTGGTCTCGGCCCTGACGGTCTGGCCCGCCTACTGGATCGGTCGTGCGGCCGGGGGGGCGGCTGTAGGAGCCCTGGCGGCGCTCGGGGTCGCCCTCTACCCGAATTACATCGCCTTCAGCCATTTTCTCTGGCCCGAGCCCCTTTATATCTTCTTGCTTGCGAGCGGAATCGCCCTGCTCCTCGTCGACGGGGGTCGCCCGTCCTGGGCGCGTATCTTGGGGGCGGGTGGGTTGCTGGGTCTGAGCGCCCTCTGCAAGGAATCCGGCGTCCTATTTCTTCCGGTAGTCGCCGCCTGGCTCGCGTGGCGAGGCTGGGCGTCCGAGCCCCGCGCGGCGCTTCGGCGCGGAGCCTGTCTGCTCATCGTATCCCTGGCGGTAATCGCGCCGCGCGTCGCCCAGGTGAATCGGCCCGGCGAGGCCTTTGCGCTGATCACCCGCACGGGCGCCATGAATCTATTCGTCGGCAACCATCCGATCTCCCACGGTCACGGGATGCGTGAATACCAGGACCTCGCCCCGACCGCGTTGGCGAGTGAGCGGCTGGCCCGCGCCCGCGCCCTGGCGGAGATTGAGCGACGCTTGCCCCTCTGGCCCCTCGAAAAGATCGGCCTCGAGGGCCCGCGCTTCTTTACACCCACATCCTTCGCGATTCGTCGCCTGCTCGCCCCGGCGGATCGCCCCGGCGGTTGGCGCTACCGGCTGTCGCTGCCCGGGGGCGAGAGCGCCGGCCTGCGCGCTTTTCTCGTCGCCGGGGTGGTCTCGAGCTATCTCGCGGTGCTGCTGGCCGGGACCGCGGGCTGGATCCTGACATCGAGGCGGGAGTTGGCGATGCTGGCCCTGCTCTTTATTCTCGCCCAGATCGTGCCCTCCCTTTTGACTTTCTCGATGTCTCGCTTTCGACTGCCCTCGATGCTCTTCTTCCTGATCGGAAGTGCGCTCTGGGCCGTGCGGGGGCGCGAGGATTGGGCCGGGGCCAGCCCCCTGCGGCGGACGGCGGCCGTGGCGGGAGTCCTGGGCCTGCTGGCCATCGTGGCGCTCGACTACTCCGCGGTCCTGAGTTCGACGGGGCGTTGAAGATGCCGACCCCCACGAGGCCCGGCCAGGGGCGACGACGTCGGGTGTGCAGTTCCCCATCCGGCGGCGAAGCGGTTCTTCGGCTTCGCTTCATGCCATTTCCCGGTCGCCGCATTTCGCTCTTCGGCTGGCTATTCGCCGCCTGCATCGCAGCGCTGGGCTGCGGGTCGGAAGAGCCTGGCGCTGGCGAGCGCGCCTACGGGGTGCAACTTCACCTGCATGGCTCCATGAGCGAGGGGCGGGCCTCGATGCGGGCCCACGCCGAGGCGGCTTCGCGCCTGGACGGGGCGGTGGATGTGCTCTGGTGGACGGATCACGATTGGCGAATGGCGGCCCACGGCTACGTCGAACGCTTCGACTTCGAAGAGGGACTCGAGGCCTTCGACTCCGTTCCCGCCCCCCTGCGAGCGCCCCAATGGGATGGTCGCGAGACGCCCCCAGAATGGCGGAATAGCGGGAGCGAGGGGGGGGGTGAAGGGAGCGAGGGGGGTGAGGGAGGAGAGGGAGCGCCCGCGAGCCTGGAAAGCGTTCGCAAGCTCTGGCGTCTGAATACTCCCCCCGCCCGGCTGGCCCGAGATCGGCTGGTGGAGGTGACGGCTCGCGAAGCGCGTCACGGTGCCCGCAGTCTGCACCTGGGCATCCAGGGGGGTCGGCGCGGCCGCGAGGGGATCGAGTACCTCTTCCAGGCTTCGCGCCGGCGGCAAATTGCGAGCCTGGCCTCGGAGGTGACGCTGGCCATCTCGGCCCTGCCGATTCACCTCGAGGGGGACTCGCGATTGCGGATTCGCGTCGCTCTCTCCCAGACGGATCCCGAGCAGAGTGTGCGCCTCGACTACGAACTCTCCCGGGCGGGGCTGGGTCGCAGTGCGGGCCCGGCCTCGAGGGCGATCGTCGTGGTGCCGCGACAAGGTCGCGAAGAAGAGCCCAGTCGGGCCGACCCGGGTGGGGAAGAGGCCCAGGGCCGGGAAGGAGCCGCGGGTCTGCAAGCCGCCGGGGGGCGGGAGCAGGGAGAAAAGAGGGTCGAGGTGGTGACGATTCCCCTCGAGGCCACCGAGGGGGTCTGGAATGATTGGCGCCTGGAACTCAGTCGAGACGCTCGGCGTTATGGACTCGGGGGTGCGGACAACGCGCTGGTGAATCTTTCCCTCGGTCTCGAAGTGAGCGGTGCGGGTCGCGCCGAATTCTATCTCGACTCCCTGGTGATCGAGCGGGAACGCGTCGGCGAGCCGCTGCTGGAGGCGGCGCGGGGCCTGGCCGACGCCCTCAGCGGCGAGGCCTTGATCCATCACGTGGGCCAGGAGATCTCCTACGCCGCGCATCTGAACGCCTACGGGTCGGAGATTCCCCTGGTGGACTACCGCGCTCACCCCCACGGCCTGACGCCCCGGGAAGCGGTGGCTCACATCCATCGCCACGGGGGGTTGGCCTCCCTGAATCATTTTTTCGGGATCCAGACCTCCATGCTCTCCCACCGCTTCCCGGCTTCCCGCGCCAATTTTCTCGCGAGTCTCGAGCGCCTGATCGCCAATCACGCCTATGGGGTCGATCTTCTGGAGGTCGGCTATCGCTCTCGGGGCCACGGTCTGGATGCTTTCGTGGAACTCTGGGATGGGTTGGCGGAGGCCGGAATTCGGCTGGTGGGAGTCGGCGTCAGCGATTCCCACGATGCCGACGTGGGCTGGAGCGAGGGGCCGAATAACTTCATCAGTTGGATCTACGCCGCCTCGCGATCCGAGCGCGATCTGCTCGAGGGCCTGGGGGCCGGCAGGGTCTTCTTCGGCGATCCCACGCGCTTTCGCGGACTTCTCGACATCCGGGGCGATGACGGGGGCCGCATGGGGGAGACCCGAATCCTCGGCCGGGGACTCTACGGCGTGACCTTTCGGGCCGAGGGGCTGGCGCCGGGGCAGACGCTGCGCCTGATCCGAGATGGGCGCGTCGTGCAGACCCTGGAGCCGGAGACCTCGAGCCTGGCTCGCCGCGCCATGATCGACGTGCAGGGCCCGGGTTTCGTGCGCTTGGAAGTGATGGAAGGCGAGCAGCGCATCGCCCTCAGCAATCCCCTCTACGTGGAGTTGGCCGTGGAGTCGGCCCCCTAAAGCGCGCGGGGGCGGCTAGAGGAAACGCTCCGCGAAGCTGCGAATGCCCTCGATGGCTTCCGGGGAGCGGCGCCACGGTCGTACGATGATCCGGTCCACTCCGGCTTCCCGGTAGCATTCGATGTCTTCGCGACTCTTGAGGTTGGCGCCGATCGTCACCTCGAAGGGCCGATGCGAGCGGCCGCATTCCGCGCGCAGGCTGGTCAGACGCGCCACGGACTCGCCCACCTGCTGCGGGGATTGCTCGATGCCGATCCAGCCGTCCCCGGCCCGAGCGGCGCGCCTCAACGCGGCCTCGGATTCCCCGCCCACGTGAATCGGGGGATGGGGTTTCTGGATCGGTTTGGGCTCGAAGTGCACGGGCTCGAAGCGAAAGAACTCGCCCTCATGCGCGATGACATCCTCGCTCCAGAGCCTGCGGCAGACGGATAGGGCCTCGTCGAGGCGCCGGCCCCGGGTCGCTGGATCCAGGCCCGTGGCCCGCCATTCCTGGCGCAGCCAGCCCGCCCCGATGCCGATTTCGGCACGTCCTCCCGAGACGATGTCGAGGGTCTGGACCGCGCGGGCCGCCGTGAAGGGGTGTCGTAGACCCAGCAGGTAGACGTTGGTGCCGAGGCGAATGCGCGAGGTGCGGGCCGCCAGCGCGGCCAGCATCACGAAGGCGTCGAAGACGGGCGTGGTGGGCGGAATCGGGGGGGTGTCCTCGCCCGGATGCGGAGAGCCCGACATATCCTCGGTCAGCACCAGGTGTTCGGGCAGCCAACAGGATTCGAAGCCGAGGGCCTCCGCTTCGAGTACCGCCGCTTCGAAGAAGGCGGGGTTGAGGGCGCCGAGCGCGATTCCGAATTTCATGTTTTCAACATAGCCCAGGGGATCGTTCGCGGGCGCCGATGCCCGAAGCCCCTTCAGGTCGACCCGCCGGGCGAGGTGGGGCGTTCGCCCCCGGGCTTCACCAGTCGATGATCGACAACTCGACTCGGCGATTCTTCTGGCGCCCGGTCGGCGTCTCGTTGCTCGCCACGGGTCGGGTCGGTCCAAAGCTCCGCACTTCGAAGCGTTCGGGGGATCGCCCCCGGGCGATCAGGAAAGCCAGCACGGACTCCGAGCGCCGACGGGCCAGATCGAAGTTGTAGTCGGCCCCGCCGCGATCGTCGGTATGACCGTCGAGCCGGATGCGAAGCCCCGGATTCTCCTCGAGGAGTGCGGCGACGGCGATCAGGGGAGCCAGGAATTCTTCGCGCAGGCGGGCGCTTCCCCTTTGGAAAATCGTGTCGTCGATCACCCAACAGCCGCGCTCGTCCACCCGGGCGCCGAGGGGGGTGCGCGCACAGCGATCGAAGCGATCGTCGACGCCGTCGCGATCGAGGTCGACAAGGCTCGGGGCGCGCCTGGGCGGGGGAGGCGGCCGGGGGCCGTTGAAGATCTGCTGCTGGAAGGCGTAGAGTTTTCCGCCATCGGCCACGTCTTCCAAGCGGCGGAAGGAGCCGCAATCCGAAAGTCCGGCCAGGGCTTCCAGCAGCGCGGGTCCGCGTTCGTCATCGCCGATCTGCAGGGTGTGAAAGCAGATCTCGCCGTCGCGGCCCGCCCGCAGGGCGCGCGCACTGGCCAGGGTTTCCTCGGGACCGATGTAGCGGCCATAGCGCGTCGGGACCCCATCGCTGAAGATGACGACCGCGACCCGCCGCCCCGTTTCGACGAGAATCTCGCGTTGCTCGTCGAGAAATTCCACCAGGGGGGTTTCGCGTCCGCTCCAGGAGATCGCCATCACCGATCGCTGGAGGTCGAAGCGATCGAATTTCGCGAAGGGCTGCTGCTGCTTGCTTCCTGCGCCGAGAACCCGCAGGGAGACGCGGTAGGTTCCGGGGGGCATTCCCGCTACGAAGGATCTGAGCAGGCTCTTTTCCTGGGGGAAGATCAGTTTGCGATCGATCGAACCCGAGGCATCGAAAATCAGCAGCAGATCGTCGATGACGACGATTTCTCCCGCCTGGGGCCGCGCCACCTGGGCGGGGAAAGGGGGTGGGGCGGGCGAACTCGCACAGCTGAACAGCAGCGCAAGCAGCGGAGCAAGAAGCCGTGCGAGCCGCTGTGTGAGCCACTGCGGAATCAGTCGGGGCCTGGGCCTGGCGGATGGCGAGCGGAGTCGCATGTCGCCATGCAGGGTAGCGATTGCGGGAGGGGAATCGGGGCCTTCGCCCCCTATCTGTGATTTCCTGGCCGTTCGGGAAACGGTTTTCGCCGGGGCCGCATTGCTGTACGCTGGCCCCCATGCCGAGTCCCCATTCGCGCCCGCGATCCCCGCTCCTCGGGCGGATCGCCCGCTGGCTGCCGGGGCTGGG
Organism: uncultured Spirochaetaceae bacterium; assembly: GCA_964435795.1. Lineage (GTDB taxonomy): Bacteria > Myxococcota_A > UBA9160 > UBA9160 > UBA4427 > JAZXM01. The sequence goes on along the minus strand of CAYTAT010000033.1, from coordinate 38,713 downwards.
CGTCGTCACGCTGCTTCTCGGGGCGGGATCGTGCCTCGCCGAGTTGCCCGCTGGCTCCGGGGCCGACTCGGCTGCGAGCATCCGCGCCCACGGCAAGGCCACGGTGATTGCCGAACCGGATCGGGTCTGGGTGGATCTGGCGGTCGTCAGCCGAAATTCCGCTGCCGCCGCAGCCGTGGCGAGCAATGCCCGGCAGAGCCGCGAAGTCGAAAAGACTCTGCGCAAGAGCCTCGGTGAGACGATCGACATCGAGGCGGCGGGCTATTCCCTGGCGCCCAACTATCGCTACGTCCAGGGCCAGGGCCAGCAACTCGACGGCTACCTGGTGCGGAATCGCTTGCGGATCAGTTCTGCGGATATCGAAGCGGCGGGTCGAGTCATCGATGCCGCCTCCGAGGCCGGGGCCAGCGAGATCCAGCAGGTGACTTTTGGCCTGGCCGACCGGGACGCGGCCGGTCGCGATGCCCTCGCCGAGGCCACTCGCAACGCCTTGGCGCGGGCGAAGGTGATGGCGTCCGCCCTCGATCTGCGGGTGCTTCGGGTGTTGTCGGTCGAGGACTCGGCAATCGGCACGTCGCCCGGGGTACGGCCCGCCAGGCTTCTCACGAAGGCCGACTCCGAGGCCTCCGTCCCCACGACCCTCTTGCCCGGGGGAGTGCCCGTACACGCCCAGGCCACCGTCTTCGTGGAAGTCGGCCCCTAGGGCGGTGGGCGTGGCGCAGAGCGATCGGAGCCCGACAAGTCGCCCGGAATGGGCTGCACTCAGCGCCCATCGCGCGGAACTCGCCGAGATTTCCCTGGCCAGCCTCTTCGAAAAGGATGCCGGGCGGGCGGAAAGATTCTCTGCCGAGCAGGGCGATCTGTTCCTCGACTATTCGAAGAACCACATCGACGATAGGGCGTTGCAACTGCTGCTGGCCCTGGCCGATGCCGTAGGACTTCGCGAGGGGATTCGGGAACTCTTCAGCGGGGCTCGGGTCAACACCAGCGAGGGTCGCCCCGCACTCCACATGGCTCTGCGCGCCCCGGCGGGTACGCGTATCGAAGTCGAGGGCCGCAACGTGGTGGACGACGTGCAGCGCGTGCTCGAGCGCATGTCGGAGTTCGCCGAGGCGGTTCGCGGCGGCGGCTGGCGGGGTCATACGGGTCGGCGTATCCGCAACGTCGTGAATATCGGCATCGGGGGCTCGGATCTGGGCCCGCGAATGGCGTGCCGTGCCCTGGCTTCCCTCTCTGATTCGAGCCTGCACTCGGCCTTCGTTTCCAATATCGACGGTGGCGACTTCTCGCACGTCAGCCGGGATCTGGATCCCGCGGAGACCCTCTTCGTCGTCTGCTCGAAGACGTTCACCACCCGGGAGACCCTGACCAACGCCCGCACCGCCCGGGAGTGGCTCGTCGCCGGCCTGGCCGACGAGGCCGCCGTGGCTCGCCATTTTGTGGCGGTTTCCGCGAATGCGGCGGAAGTATCGCTTTTTGGTATCGCGGAGGAGAATCGCTTCGAAATCTGGGATTGGGTGGGGGGCCGCTACTCCCTCGCCTCGGCGATCGGACTTTCCCTGATGATCGCCATCGGACCCGCTGCCTTTCGAGAAATGCTGGCCGGTTTTCATGCCATGGACACGCATTTCCGCGACGCCCCCTTCGGGAGCAATCTGCCGGTTCTACTGGGGCTGCTCGGCCTCTGGTACGCGGCCTTCTGGGATGCCGAAAGCCATTGCATCCTGCCCTATAGCGCGGATCTGGGCGATTTCCCCGCTTATCTGCAGCAACTCGAAATGGAGAGCAATGGCAAGGCCGTGAGCACCACGGGTCGAGCAGTCGATTTTGCTACGGCTCCGATTCTCTGGGGTGGAGCCGGCAGCGATGCCCAGCACGCCTTCTTCCAGTTGCTCCATCAGGGCACGCGCCTCGTCCCCTGCGACTTCATCGCTTTCTCCCGCAGCCCGTCTTCCCCGGCGAGACATCACGATCTGTTGCTGGCCAATTTCCTTGCCCAGACCCGGGCCCTGGCATTTGGCCGCCCGCAAGGCGACGATCCCCAGCGTCGGTTTTCGGGCAATCGGCCCAGCAATAGCCTGCTCGCCCCGAGTCTTTCGCCGCGGATGCTGGGCCAGTTGATCGCGCTCTACGAGCATAAGGTCTTCGTGCAGGCCCGGATCTGGGGCATCAATCCATTCGATCAATGGGGGGTCGAACTCGGTAAGCAACTGGCCGACGAGATCCTTGAGGAAATTGCGAGTGGGCAGGGGGCAGGGCGCGGCTACGACGCTTCGACGATGGGGCTGCTGAGCCGCTACCTGGCCCAGCGAGCAGCCCGGAAATAATGCGGCGGCGAGTTCGGAGGCTGGGATTCCGCCCTAGCGCTCCGAGACCGGCACCCAATTGCTGCGGGTAGGGCCGGTATAGATCTGACGCGGTCTCCCGATCTTGAAATCCGGGTCGCCGTGCAATTCGATCCATTGGGCGATCCAGCCCGGGAGGCGGCCCAGGGCGAAGAGGGCGGTGAACATATTCGAGGGAGTTCCGATCGCGTTGTAGATGACGCCCGAGTAGAAGTCGACGTTCGGATAGAGCTTGCGATCGACGAAATATTCATCCTTCAGCGCGATCTCTTCCAACTCGACGGCAATTTCCAGCAGCTTGCTATGTACGCCCAACTTGTTCAGCACGTCGAAGCATGCCTTCTTGATGATCCGGGCACGGGGATCGAAATTCTTGTAGACCCGATGACCGAATCCCATCAGCCGGGAGGTGTCATCGCTGCTCTTGGCGCGCTCCACGAATTGGCGCCCCGTCATACCCTCATCCCGGATGGCGGCGAGCATTTCGATCACGGCCTGATTGGCTCCGCCGTGGAGGGGGCCCCAGAGTGCGTTGATGCCGGCGGAAACGGTTCCGAAGAGATTCACCATCGACGAACCCACCAGCCGAGTTGTGGAAGTCGAGCAATTCTGCTCGTGATCGGCGTGCAGGATGAAGAGCAGGTCGAGGGCTTTGCGAATCACCGGGTCGACCTCGTAGTTCTCGCATGGGGTTCCGAACATCATCCACATGAAATTACCCACGTAGTCGAGATGATTATTCGGGTACATGAAGGGCTGTCCGACCGAATGCTTATACGCATAGGAGGCCAGGGTCGGGAATTTTGCGATCAGGCGATGAACGGAGATCTCCACTTCGCGTCCATTGCGTGGGTCGAGTGAATCGGGGTAGAAGGTCGCGAGGGCGCCCACGGCCGCAGAGCAGGCCGCCATCGGATGGGCATCCTTGGGCAGCGAGGCGTAGAATTTCCGGAAATCCTCGTGCAGCATCGTGTGGTGGTTGATCGAACTCGTGAAGTATTCGAGTTGATTGGCGTCGGGAAGCTCACCGTACATCAAGAGGTAGGAAACCTCGAGAAAACTGGATTTCTCCGCCAATTCTTCGATCGGGATGCCGCGGTAGCGCAGGATCCCCTCCTCGCCGTCGATGAATGTGATGGCACTCTGGCAGGAACCGGTATTCGCATAGCCGGGATCCAGGGTGATGAAGCCCGTCTCCGCCCGCAATCGGGTGATATCGATGGCCCGTTCTCCCTCGCTCCCGACGACGATGGGAAGATCGACGGTCTTGGCGCCTAGACGAAGTTCTGCGGTATCGGCCATCACTGCGCTCCTTGCTTCGGATTTGTTTTGACGCCTGGATCCGGATTATCCTCCAGCCGCCGAGGTTCGAGTTGGGGATTCCTCAAGGCACACATCGGTTGAGCCCACTCGTCATCGTGGCTTCTGCACGATCTGCACGAAGAGTTGCGTCGACCCGCGTGTATGAGGGGCGAAGCGACTCTCTCGGGCCGCCTTGCGGCCGGAAATCCCCTGGCGCCGCAACCCCCCGTCACGACTCCCCGGTGCAGCAAACCAACACGCTCTGCACCACAACCCCCGGGGATGTAGGCGCCTTTGCCGAGTGCCTGATCGCGACATTCGGTGATTTCCGGCTGCACCCACTCTAGCTGAAAAGAGGTCTTTTCGATAGTCCTCCGGAGGGCCTCGAGAAGTTGTTCGAGCCACTCCTTGGGCTTTTCCTGCGCATATTTCCCGGGAATCTTCCAGTCGGAAAAGCGGGGTTGCGGTCGGCGGGTTTGGCGGTCCTGGATCTTGCGGCTCTCAGCCTCCCGTCCTCTTGACGCGAAGACCTCTCTCTTCCAATTCTTCGATCACCGTATCCCGTTGGTCGCCCTGGATTTCGATATTTTCATCCTTGATCGCTCCGCCGGTTCCACAGCGGCGCTTGAGCGCCTTGGCGAGATCCCGCAGTTCCGTAGGAGGCAGTTGCAGACCGCTGACCACGGTCACGGTCTTGCCCCCCCGGCCCCGACTCGTGCGGCCCACGCGGACGATCCCGTCGGCTTCTGCATTGCTGACCCGGCTGGATGCCGAAGCGGTCCGTGGATTGGCACGACATTGACAACGCCGCGAGGGCAGCCCGCAGTGGGGGCAGATGCGCCCCTTCTCCGAGGAGTAGACCGTTCGATCTCCGCGTCTCATTCCCATCCGCTCAGCTTAGCAATCCCGGATTTCCCAGTCGTTGGCGCCTGGCCCAACGCTCCAGCACGGAGCGCATCGTGGACTCGTCCTGGATTCCGCCGAAGGGCCACTCCCCCAGCATGAAGGTGGGGACTCCCGTAACACTTTGCTCCCGGGCCCGGGCGGTTCTGCGCTGGAGTGCCTGGCCTTCGCCGTCGTTTTCGCGCTGCGGCGAAGACACGTCCAGATCGTGCAACAAGCCCTCGACGTCGGCGCTGCTTTCGGGTCGTCGGCCCTCTTCGTAGATCGCGCTGAAAACGCGTTCGCGCCAGGTCGCCTCGCGGGCGGGATGTTCCTCGAGTCGAATGGCGACGCTGGCCAGGGCTCGTGAGTCGAGCCAGTACTCGGGAATCCGGATCGGGACCCCGAGCGCCGTCGCGATTCCGCGCACTTCTTCTAGGCGATGCGAATCTGTCGGGGCGCCTCGCCGCCAGCCCATCAGCGCCGCCAGGTCGATGGGAGTCCAACTCAGTTCGAGCGAGTTTTCGCTGAGGAACTCGCCCATGCGACCCAGGACCCGATGCGCGACGTAGCAGAGACTGGATGCGAAGTCGTAGTGGACGGGGATGCAGAGACATAGAGGGTCTCTTTGTCCGGAATAGTCTTCGCGATCAGCTTCCGACACGCGCGATTCCCATCAGTCGCGCGGGTAGAGGCGGCGATGTTCCACCATGATGCAGCGATCCTGGACCACGCGGATGCCCGCTTCCCGCAGTCGTTTCGCCGAGGTTCCGTGCTGGATGCCCAACTGCATCCAAACCGCCCGGGGCCGCTCGCTCAGCGCGAGGATTTCGTCGACGTGGCCCGGCAGATGCTCGGCGGCGCGAAAGAGGTTGATGAGGTCGATCGGTTGCTCCGAATCGGGAATCGCAGCCAGATTCGGATAGGCCGTCTCTCCCAGGACCTCCTCCTCCTTGGGATTGACGGGAATGATTCGGTAGCCGCGGCGCTGCATATAGAGCGGCACCCGGTAGGCGTCCTCCTCTTGCCGGGTCTTGATGCCGATCACGGCGATGCTTCGCGTCTCCCCGAGCAGTGCACTGAATTCGGAGTCGTCCCGGTGCATCTCGTCATTCTCATTGTTTTTCCTGGTCTTCGCGCCTTCTGCGCTCGTTTTCGTCGGCTCCATGGTCCACTCTCCCGGGCTGCTTTCCGGCGGGAAAGGTACCTTTCCCGCTCGACACCCGCCCCTCCACTCGATACGGTTTATCGCCATGCCTGACGCGCTTTTCCACCCTCTGCTATCCCGCTTCCGAAAGAGTCGCCTCCTCGTTTCGTTCTTCCTTGGGGTCGCGTTATCCAACGGGGAACCTTCAATCGCCCGGGCTCTCGAGGATCCGGCGGCGGGACTCGAGACGACGGTTCTGGAAAATGGGCTGACCCTGCTCACGTTGGAGGATCACAGTACGCCGGTGGTTTCTTTCCAGATGTGGGTGCGGGTGGGGTCGAGGGATGAGAGTTTCTATACGGGGATTGCCCATCTCTTCGAGCACATGATGTTCAAGGGATCGCGCAATATCGCATCCGAAGAGCATGCTCGCCTGGTCGGAGGACGCGGGGGGCGGATCAACGCCTACACGAGCCGGGATGTCACCGTCTACCATGAGGACATCACCGCCGAATCCCTGCCCCTGGTGGTCGCCCTCGAAGCCGAGCGTGTCGCGAATCTGGATATCAGTTCCGAAACTCTCGAGAGCGAGCGCGAGGTCGTTCTGGAAGAACGCAGAATGCGCACCGAGGATCGGCCCGCCGGCCTGGCCTTCGAGGCCCTGGCGGCTCTGGCCTGGCAGGCGCATCCCTATCGTTGGCCGGTGATCGGCTGGCGTGCGGATGTCGAAGCGGTGACCGTAGAGGCCTGTCGGGATTTTTTCGAGACCTATTATTCGGCCAACAACATCGTTGTGGTCATCGTGGGCGATATCGATCCAGTGGAGGTTCGGGCCCTGGTGGAGCGAGAATTCGGGGGCATTCGGCGGGCCGATGAAATCCCCCGCAACCCCACCCGGGTGGTCGAGCAGCGGGGGGAACGCAGGACGACGATCCACTACGATGCGCGAATTCCGCTTCTCTACGCGGGCTGGCACGCGCCCAAGATCGGGGATCCGGCGGGAGATGCGCTGGACGTGGCGAGCCAGATTCTATCGGCGGGCCGCTCGAGTCGGTTGTACCGGAAACTCGTATACGAAAGCGAGCAGGCCCTCTACGCCCAGGGGGGCTATTGGGCGATGCAGCAGGCCGGGCTCTTCTTCGCGGTGGCCGGAGTGCGCCCGGGTGTCGAGATCCAGCAGGTCGAAGCGGCTTTCTTCGAAGAGATCGATCGCATCAAACGCGACGGTGTGAGTGAAGCCGAGGTCGCGAAGGCCAGGCGTCAACTGGAGGTAGATCTCGTGAATGGATTGGCGACTTCCCACGCCCTGGCGAGTCGCGTCGGGAGCGACGTGGTCGGCCTGGGACGGGTAAGGAGTCTGGACGAGCGCCTGGCTGCGATCCAGGCGGTGACACCGCAAGATGTGCAGAGTGCGGTGGCGCATTATCTCGATCGCTCCAAGCGCAGTGTGGTTCATGTCGTAACCCCGCCACCCGCCGAGCCGGACGGGGAGGTGAGCCCCTAGATGCAGCGGCGAAATGCGCATAGACGAATCTCGTATCGGACGTATCTCGGAAAGGTCCGGGCCATCCTTCTTCTGCTCCTTGCAATCCTTTACGGCCTGGGTTGCGCGCAGGGGGGAGGGGTCGAGGGTCCGGCCTGGGAGCAGCCGCCTCCACCCCTGAGGATCGGTCCGGTAGTCGATTCCGAGGTCCTTACCCGGGTAGGACTCGAAAACGGACTCAGCCTCGTGTTGCTGGAAGATCATCGCCTGCCCACCGTCAACCTCGGGCTCACCGTTCGCAGCGGCGCCGGCTCGGTGGCGGTCGCGCAGGCCGGCCTGGCCGAGTTCACCTCCGAGTTGATGAATCGGGGGGCCGGGGAACGGGATGCCCTCGAACTCGCCGAGGCGGTCGACGAATTGGGGGCCTCGCTCTCGGTGTCGGCTGGATGGGATTCGATGCGAGTGGGTGTCTCGGGGCTGGCCCGGGATCTCGACGCCCTACTCGGAATCTTGCGGGATGTCGTCCTGATGCCGCGATTTGACAGCGTGGAAGCCGAGAAGGCCCGGGGTGAACAACTGGCCAGCCTGGAGGCGTCGGATGATAATCCGCGCTCGCTCGTTCGCAGAAAGACGGTGGCGGTTCTCTATCCCGCGCATCGCTATGGTCTGCCGATTTCGGGAGTGCCGGAGACGGTGGCAGGCTTGGACGCCGCGGCGGCGCGTTCCCTCCACGGACGTTTCTTCGTGCCGGGCAATGCAATTCTTTCGGTCTCCGGAGACGTGGACGCCCAGAGTTTTGTCGAGATGGCGCGGACGGCCTTCGCGAATTGGGAGGAAGGGGATCTCCCCGGGAAGACTCCGCCGCTCCCGGGATCGACCCCGCCCAGCAGGCGCATCGTCATCGTCGACGAACCGGATCTGGTCCAGACGCGAATCGTCCTGGCCCACGAGGGGATCGCTCGGGACGACGATCGGCGCATCGCCGCTTCTCTCATGAACGCCACCCTCGGCGGTAGTGGCTTCTCGTCGCGACTGATGGCCAGATTGCGTTCCGAGGAGGGACTGACCTACGGCGTGAACTCCGGCTTCAGCCTGAGGAGCCAGCCGGGCCCCTTTTCCGTTTCCACCTTCACCCGGGTTCCGGAGACCCGGCATGCGGTGGATCTGCTTCTTTCGGTCCTCGAGGACTCTCGGGGGTCGGATCCCCAGAGTCCTGAAGAACTTGCCAAGGCGAAGAGCTATAGCGTGGGCCAATTTGGCTTGGGGCTCGAAACCTCCGCTGCCGTCGTCGGGGCCCTGGTGGATCTGGACGTGCACGGCTTGCCGCCCGATTCCCTGGATACCTACCGCTCCCGGGTCAAGGAGGTCGATGTCGAGACGAGCAATGGCGTGGCTCGGGATCTCCTACACCCCGAGCGAGCCGCCATCGTCCTGCTCGGCCCGGCCGCGGACCTGCGGCCCCAATTCGAGGGGCTGGGAGAAATCGAGGTCATCAGCCCCTAGCGGGGTCGGCGCTGCGGGCCCCGCCAGACGATTCTAATCGCCGAAGATGTCGAGGACGTCGCTGCCGCGGACGTAGCGCGAGGGCTGGATGGCTTCGGCAAGTTCCTCGGTCGTGATGCCATCGGGCTGGATGGCGCTCAGCCAGCGAGCCTGGATCGGACGATACTCGCCCCGGGTGAGTCCCAGGCTGCGATGCAGTGCGAAGAGAGTGTCAAGATCTTCGAGGGTTCGGTAGGCCTCGTAGAGGGAATTCGGGCGATTCTTCACGTAGCGCCTCAACTCGAAGCCCACGACGCGTCGCGCCCCGGTGTTGTGCTGGTATTGGTCCAGGGCGTTTTGCAATACGGAGCGCACCTGGCTGGCTCTTTCGTTATTCGAACCGAAGAGTTCCAGCAGGAGGGCGTGTGCGGCGGCGGCCTGGGTGCCCACGATCCGGGCGTCGGAGAGCAGTAGCGGCTGACCGTCCCATGCCCCCAGGTTCTCACCGACGTCATCGAAGACGGCCGCCATCGCGAGCCGGCTGCGATATTCCCTCGCACTCGGCGGGCGCAGATCGACCTGGAGCCTGGCCAGGGTTTCGTCGTTGAAGGGTTCCCAGGGAGCCGAATCCCAGGCCGTGGGCAGGGGCACGGTCGCGGGATTGAAGAACATCGTGGAGGGATCATCCCGCGATCCGCCCTCGGGATGCAGGTCCGCCAGGATGAAGAATCCCGGGGGTGGAGGATTGAAGTCCGAAGAGGCCAGGGCGCTGCCATCGTCCCGGCCCTCGAAGGTCGGGTAGGGGTTCATCCAATTCGGGGTCTCCCGCGGGTCGAAGATTCCGAAAGTCGGATCTCGGCCCGAGCCCGTGAGTATCAGCGTTGCCGGATTCTCGCCGTTGTGAAAATCGATCTGGTTGGCCACGAAGTCCACACCGCCGTCCGGATGCAGCTGGCCGTCCGGATTCGCGTATTCTCCCGGGGCGCGGCGCAGGATTTCGATCGTGGGTGCGTCGACGTCGATTTCGAGGGCGGAGAGATCGCCGAGGGTGGCCCGCGTTTGGGCCACGATCGAGAGTGGCCCCGGGACGGATAGTTTTTCTCCCATTCCCATCGTGAAGAAATCGGCTTCGAAGAGCAGGTCATCCGTGCGCTTGTAGATCGTGGCCAGGATGGAATCGGCGGGGGTCGCGTCGCTGGGATCCGCCGTCAGGTCGCTCGAGGTGAAGATTTCGATTCGATCGGCGCGGACCTTCGTTTGCGTCCCCGCTGCATGGTTGGCCCCGAAACCCACGGCCGGACTGCCCGCGGCGAGGGGGTCGAAATTGATTCGAAGGAGCTCGAGATTGCTTCTCTGCCCCACGTGATCGTCGAAGAGAGCCAGCTCGCTGACTCCGAGCACGAGCTCGTCCGCCACGTCCACGTTCGCATCCGCAGCTTCGACGCTTCCGGCCAGCTGGATCCCCAAGCCCGTCATTTCGACGCGCCCATCGATTACGACGTGACCGTAGTAGTTCTGGTTGCCGCTGGTCGCGAGCGTGAGGTTGTTGGTATTCCCCGCAAGGGGGTCCCTCAAGAGGATATCGATCGGGCTGCTCGGATCCGCCCCTTCGCTCAGGGCGCGCACGATCAGGGACTGCAGCGAGAGGTCGAGAATGCGTTGGGAATTGATTTCGATCTGGACGTCGGCGGTGGAGTCCGCCTCGGGGTCGGCGTCGAAGGCTTCCAGGGTCAGGGCCGATGAAGTCACCTTCAGCGCCAGTCGATCATCGAGGAGGATGGAGTTCTGGGTGCTGCGAATCCGGTAGTCGATTCCCGAGGCGCGGGTCGGGCCCAGCTGCGTGGTCGGGTCGGGGAGGCAGCCCTGATCGCAGCCGGTCGCGGCCTCGGCAAAGGCCGCTTCCTGTTCGAAGTCGAGGCTGAGGGGGGAGGATATGAGCAGGGAAAGCTGGCTGTCCAGGCGGGTGGCCCCCAGCAGGAAGACCCCGTCGTCCTCGAGTTTGATCAACCCCGTTCCCTGTGTCTGGAATTCGATATTCGGGGCGAAGACGAGGAAGGAATCGAAGACTCCGCCCCCGCTTCCAAGGAAATCGAGGTCGGCTCCATCTCCCTGCCCGAGATGTACGATATTTCCGGTATCGCTCCCCGTTCCCGCGGCGAGCAATATATTGTCTGCGGCCAGGGTGGGGTTTCCCGTGGCATCGAAGGTTTCGTTCAGCGTGATGTTGCCCGCAAAGGATTCGAGTTGGAGGTGGCCGAGGGAGGTGGAGGTTGTGCGATCTTCCTGGAAAGCCTGGATCTGGCTGGTGAGGGGAATCAAGCTCGTGCCGCCGCCGGACTCCGCGATCGTATCCGTCAGACTTCCCCTCTGCCGGATCTGCAGGGCGCCGGGGCTGCCATCGGCTGAATGAAGTACGAGTTCGACCGTCGCCAATCCCGCCGCATCCCGGAGTCGGACGCTGGGGGGGGGATCGCTGGGGTCCGGATTTCCGTAGCGGGAAGCCAGGGGGTCATCTCCAGCGCTCAAGACGATCTGGTTGCCCGCGAGGCTCACACTGCCCGCGAAGTCGAGGTTGCCCTGGTTGAGCAGGGCTCCCTGTAGTTGCAGGCGCTCCTCCGCATTGATTTCGAGGTTGCCGCCCTCGGATCCGACCGTCCACGCGAGGGGGGTGAGGGCGATCAGGGATCGCAAATCGAAGGCAGTTCCGTCGAATTGAATGCTGCGGCCGTCATCCGCTGCGTCCACGGAATTGTCGATGGAGTCGAGGGAAAGCTCCAGATCTGCTCCATTGACGCGTTCCGGCGTAATGCGGATGCCGCCGCGCCAACTCTTCAGCAGGTATTCTTCCAGGGCGGCATCTCCCGAGGCACCGAGCTGCGTTGCGGGGTCAATCAGTTGCGATGCGTCGATGCTGGCATCCTGTACGACCTCGATCCGGGTCGGGGCCTCTGCGGGAAGAGTGGAGAAGTCGAAATCCCCGGGAATCGCGTCGGAAGCTTCGAGGTTGTCGAAGCCGGAGAGCTTCAACTTCGAGGCCTCCTCGGATAGCAGAACCGTCGCGGATAGATTTTCCGTGGCCTCGGGATCGGGTTGGGTGGCCTCGAGGATCACCTCGTCGGCCCGAATCTGCAGGGCACCGACCTGCAGGGGATCCGAGCCGACATCCGGGTCCAGTTCAAGGACGTCATCGACGACCAGATTCAAGCCATCGCCGCGGCTGAGGGAGACCCTTTTTGCGGAGAGTACGAGCTCCTGCCTCGCGGTCACGACGGGGAGGGTCTGGAAGTCATCGAGTGCGATCTCCCCATCGTCGGATCGGATCGCCAGGCTCGAGGGCGCGCCGCCCCCGAAGTCCAAGTCGAGCAACTCTGCCTGGCCGATGCCGGCGTCCTGGCGATAGACGAAAATGCCGCCGAGGGTCGAATCGCTGCGTCGCTGGAAGACGGGCGCCGCACCGGAGGTCGGCGAGAGGTCGATGCTCGAGGCCGTGTCTTCGAGATTCCCTCCCTCCCCGTCGCTCGCGACGAGTCGGATCTCATCCGCGGCGATGACCATATCGCCCTCGAAGCTGAGAAGCCCCGGATCCGCGAGGCCCGCACGCAGGACGAGTCGGCTGTCGAGGTCGTCATCGAAGGCGAGCTTGGCGTAGAGGTCCTGGGAGAATTGGAAGTTGGCGAGTCCCCCGATATCCAGGCTCTGCAGCAGCAGATTCCCGTCCTGGACGTCGCTGAGGTCGATTCCGTTGCGAGCGTGAAGGCTGAGGTGGGTTTGGGCCAGGGTCGTGGCCCCCGCATCGCCGAGGGTGATCTTCCCACCGCCGGTATTCTGGCCGTCGGAACGCAGGCGATAGGCCACTCCATCGAGTCCGCCGCTGAAGCTCGTCAGGGCGGGAAGTGCCGAGTCGTCGATGTTCAGATCCTGTCGCAGGCTGAACTCGCCCAGTTGGACGCCACTGCTGCCCGCGAAGGATACCGCGGAAAGGGTTTCCGAACGCAGCCTGGCCTCTCCCACGGAGTCGCCGTCGCCTGCCCGGAGCGTCACACGATCGCTGATGAGTTCCAGGGGCTTCAGGGGGTCGGCGGGATCGAATTCGAAGGCCAGGTCTCCCGTTCCCCCGGACCCCCCCACGAGCAGGAGTGAATCGCTGGCGTGCAGCTGGTCGCCTCGCAAGATCAGGCTCGCGGCCTCGGAGTCCCCGGGTGCGCCGGCGGCGATTTCAAGATTGCGGGCCGCCTCGGAGATCGCCGCCGCCAGCCCGCTATCCACGGTGAAGGCCCCGGAGATGTAGATGCCGAGGGATCCCAGCGGGTCGCCCGGATCGCTCACGAAGGAGTTCGTGATATCGAGGCCGTTGCCCGCAAAGAGTCGCAATTCGAGTTCCGGTCCCGAAATACCGGCCGGATTCGTCAAGCCGCGAATCTCGCCATCCCAGGCGGCCAGACTGAAGCGCTCCAGGGTGGAGAGATCCCCCCCGGCGATATTCGACGGGATGCCAGCGGCATCCAGATCCGCATCCTGGACCAGGGAGAAATCCGTGGGGGCATTCAAGCTACCGTCGTGGAATTGGGCCTGCGCGAGGGAGATTGTCGATGTCGTGTCGAGACCACCGATCCCATCCCCGGCCTGGAGGAAGATTCTACCCGCCGTCAGCTCCGGCTGACCGCTAAAGCTGAGATCCCCGTATTCCTGCTCGACATCGCCAGAGGTTTCCAGGGCGACGGCTGGGGCGATCTGGATGATTTCGGTGGCCGCCAGCAGGGCACTGCCGGCGGCGCTGCCGCCGAGGGTCACATTTCCCGTATGCCGAATATCGATGCGGCTGGTGGCGAGTTCGGGATCCGAGGGTTTGCGGGTATCGAGCAGCGCATCCTCGAAGAGGAAATCTCCGCTGCCCCCGCTCTCGAAATCGCCGCCATCGGTGAGGATCTCAACCGTGGTTGGATCGTCGAGGTTGACGATCTCCACCCTGGCCCCTTCGCCCGCGGTTTCGAGTCGGATCGTTCCTCCCACGGAATCGCTGCCGGCTTGCGTGGTGTCGATCCGGCCCTTCAGGAAGATCTCCTGGGCGCCGACCGGGTCATTGTCGAGGTCGAGGCCCAGGGTCACGCTGCCCCCGCCGCTGCGCAGATCCGAGTCCGCAGCCAATTCGATCCGCCCGCCCCAGCTCTCGGCGGGGTCGTCGCCGTCCTCGAGTGGTGGGAGTTCCGTCCGGCGGGCCCGCAGCCAGATGAATCCGCCCCTTTCGCCAGGGGTCGAGGTGTCGAGGGAGGTGTTGATTTCGATGTCGCCTGCGAGGGCCAGCAGTTCGGTCGCGCCGCCTCCGGTTTTCGTGCTTCCGGCCAGCAGAAGCTTGCCGCCGCGCGGCTGGCTCTTCGCCCCGGCGCTGCCGTTTTCGGGCACTCGAGCCCCTTGCGTGGTGATCGCGAGTCGCCCGCCCAGCAGGGCCTGGCCCTCATCGCCCAGCAGATCGGTCGAAGTGTCGATCCCGCCGCTCAGAGTCGCATCCCCGGTGAAGCTGAAGATGTCGAGGGTTCCGCCCCGCGTGACGACCTTGGAATTCCCCGCGAGATTGACGTCGACTCCCACGAGCGATACCCGCCCCCCCGCCGAGTGGATTTCGACGGGTGACGGGGTCTCTCCGATTTCGTCTCTGCCGATCTGCAACGTGCCCGTATAGAAGTTCGGGACCTGGCTGTCGATCTGATCCTCGGTCAGGGGGTTCTGGATCTGACTGAAATCTCCGGCCGTCAGGAAGATGTCGAGTTCGAGGTTCGAGGGCAGACCCGGTTGCGTGCCCGAGACGCCGATATTCTTCAGGACGGTGAGATCATTGGCCGCGATCAGGTTGAGGATCGCATTGCTCCCGGGCGAAGCCCTGCTGTCGTCGGGTGAAATCTCGGCTTCCACGGTGAGATTGCCGTTCTGACTGCCGGGATCGGCCAGCACCGTGGCCGTGGAGACGGTGACCCCGACGCCCTGTTCGAGGGTTTCCGTGATCAGGCTTGCGGCGAGGAGCGAATCGTCGACGGTCGGCCGCAGCACGGGTCCCCCCACGAATTCGAAGATCGGATTATCCCTCTGCTCCTGGGAGAGCCCGTCATCCAGGCATGTGGGAGGACCCGTCTCGCCGCAGGTTTCCACGATGCGGATGTTGTTGGGATCGATCAGCCACTCGCCTCCATGGTCTCCGTCGCGGCCGCTGCGGGCTTTCAGCTGGGGGGCTCGCTGCACGTCGAGCCACTGCCTGCCCGAGGTCTCGGCGAAGCCCCCAAGGCCTCCGAGGGGCCCGCCCATCGCCGACAGCAGGCCGTAGATCTGGGCGCTTTCGTCGGCCCAGACGATGATCTCGCCCCCGTCTCCCTCTTCGTTCGCATCGGCGCGGAGTTGGGCGTCGCTGTGGATGAAGGTGCCCCGGGCGCTTCGCACGCTCTCATCGCCTTCGCGCCCGCCCCCCACGCGAATGCGCCCCCCGCCCCTCGCCCCCGACGCGTCGAGGTGGGCGCCCGAGCGCAGCGTCACGTAGTCGCCGAGGATGTCGATCTTTCCGCCGCGTTCGCCGGGAGCCGAATCCCGGGCGTCGATCTCCCCGGAGACTTCGACGAGGCCCCCGTCTCCGGCCTCGAGGGAGATTGCTGCGCCCTTGATTTCTCCGCTGTTGCGGATCGCGAAAGCCAGCATATCCCCGGCGGCCAGCCGCACCCGGCCCCGTTCCGCCCGGATCGTTCCGGCATTCTCGATCGCCGGCTCCGTCGCCGCGGAGGGGAGGGCGGTCTGGATCACGATCGGGCGGTCGTGCTCCCTCAGCCAGATCTCGTTGCCCGCCAGCATCATGAAGGAGCCGTCGGGAGTTTCGATCTGGCCGAAGTTGGCGACGGACTGGCCCAGGAATTGGATGCTCTTTCCGCCCATCCAGCCGCGATTGCTGACATTGCCTCCGACGTGGGTGAAATGGTAGCGGGAGGCGAGGAAGTCCTGGCTCGAGATCTGGCCGCCGGCCGCGATCATGCGACCGACGTCCACCGAGGAGCCGTCCCCGAAGTGGATCCCGGCCTCGTTGGCAAAGACGCAGGTGGCATCGCAGACCACCCGGCCCCAGAATTCGCTGGGGCGCTGGCCGGGGCTGCGGTTGAGGATTGCGAAGCCGTCCTGCTGTCGAAACTCCAGGCTGTGCTCGGCGGGCTGTTGAATGTCCTGGGCCCAGTCCAGGATGGCCCGGGGGGTCTGCTGGCTGTATTCGGTGCGCTGGGATTCATTGATGCTGAAGTCGCCCCGGCCGAAACTCGTCGTGACCTGGCCCAGGGCGGTTTCGCTGCTCACGGGCGCTTCGCTCTGGGCGGGTCCCGCTCCGATTCCCAGCAGGAAGGCCATCAGGGTGATCTGGGCGGTCCAGCGCCTGCCCAGATCCCGGCGAGGTGCGGCCGGGCTTCGGTGGCTTCCGGAGGCTCTCAGTTGTTGGCGGCGGGTGTCCCTCATCCGGGCGCGATCCCCCATGCTTCGGCTTTCGCTTCGGTTTTCTGCGCCCGTTTTTCGCATCCTACCAGACCCCGTTCAGGAGAAAATAGAAGCGGCCATCGGGATCGATTTCGCTATCGCTCATGGCTTCGACGCATCCCCGATCCGTGAGTCCGGACGGTGCGACGGGATCGCAGCTGACGTCCTGGTGGATGCCCCGGGCCCAATCCACCCGGACCCTCAGATTGCCCTTGTAGGCGAATTCGACTCCGACTCCCGCCCCCACCAGGAATTGATCCAATTCCGTTCCCGAGGCCAGTTCGGGCCGATTGCGGATGCTCTTGCCGGTGTCCACGAAGCCGCGGAAGATCAGATCCCAATCCGGTCGTCCGTAGACCTGCTGCGGGGCGACGCGAAAATCACCGATCCATGGAAGCCGGGCGGGGCGCCGGCGGATGGGCAGGGCGCGGGGCAGGTGGAAACGGTATTCGACGCTTCCGATGTAGACGCTGTCGCCCACGGCCACGCTCTCCTCGAAGCCGCGTACACTATAGAGCCCCCCGATGACCTGGGAACTCTGGGGGATCAATCGGTAATCGAAGCCGTATTGCCCCCGGCCTCCCAGGGCCACTTCGTGGCTGAGGGTCGAACTCCATCGGCTGCTCGGATCCCGCCACGAGGAGCCGAAGAGCAGGGGCTCGAGGTAGAAGCTCAGGCCGCCGTCGAATTTGAGGAGCCACCAGCGATCATCCGTCGCCGCCCGCCCGAGTCCTCCGCCGAAGTCGCTCTGGTAGTCGCCGCTTTCTCCGAGGGGGCTGGCGTGTTGGCCCGTCAGGCTCGCGAAAATGCGGGATGTTTGCTGGCTGCGTTCAATGTCGATTCGGGCATCCAGGAGCAGTAGGGTAACGTCCGCGCGATTGCCGGCACTTTCGTTATCCAGTTTCAGGCCGCGAAAGCGGGCGCCCAGACCGAGGTCCACGAAGAGACTTCGATGTTGAAAGAAGTTGTATCGAAAGTGCCCACCCACGTTCCAATCGTCGCTGAGGAGTGAATCGGCCGCGCTGAAGCCGCCCCCCAGGTTCTGGGAGAGGTCGGACTTGATGTGGGTAAAGCCGCCGTCGATTCCCCAACGCAATCGTTCCACCCCCCACCAGGGGATCTTGTCGCGATTCAGCCAGGAGATCCATTTCGACTCGCGTTCACTGGGCTCCAGCCAGCCCGGGCGCCGGGAGTCGAAGAAGGGCGCCTCGTAGGAGATTCGTATGCCCTGAACCTTGTCGAGGCCGGCATTCAGATAGTCGATGGAGAGGATGTCGTCGCGATCGGTCAACTGACGATTGATGTAGCCGACCCGAGTCTGCCAGGGCGCCGTACGTTCGCTTCCGGTATTGGAGGCCTGGGCGTAGAGACTCCAGCTACGCTGCTCGTAGATGCGGTAGTCGAGGGTGATCCCCTCTTCCCCCTCCGAGGCCGCGAGGGAGGCTTCGACGTAGCGTCCGGGATGGCGGTTCAGAAAGTGTACGTAGTCCTCGAGTTTTCGGCGGTCGAGCAGGCTGGTGGAATCGATTCGCCCCCCCAGTATCGGTCCGAGGGGCGACTGGTTCCGGATTCTGCGGTGCAGGGGATTGTTGATGGTTCGATTCGCGTCGACCCGGTCGCCGAGAGCGATACTTCTCACCTCTTCGATGCGTCCCACCCAGATGTCGATATGCAGAGAGTGATCCCCGGCCGGTCGGAGATCTCTTTCTTCGACAATGTCGATGTCTTCCGCGCGCGGGCGGACGTAGATCCCGATCAGATCCTCTTCGTGAAGACGCCGGAGGAGGGTTCGGGCCACGGCTCCAATCGCGCTGGGATGGAAGAGTTCCAGGCTCCGGGGGCCACCGACGGCGACCCATTCTCCGATCTCATCCTCCTCGGCCGCCGCCCAGCCGTCCTCGGTGGCTCGAAGTCGAACCCGGATTGGAAGGATTTTCGAGAGGGCGGGAAGATCGGGTTGGGCGGGGCTGTAGTCGATGACGAAATCGTCGATGGGGAATGCGGCCCCGGCCGACTCCGCCGCTGCCTGGGCGAGACTCGAAGCGGGCGCGGCGAGCAGGATCGCCAGCAGCAGGACGAGCCGGGAGGCGAGGCGTCGAGCGGAAAATCCCATGGATCCTATGGAGTTGGGCGAGAGCGGTGCTTTCAAGGGATTTCGAGTCACTCGCGGCGGATGCGGTCGCACCGGTCCGGGCTCCCATGGCGTGGGCCGATGTTATTGACCGGATGCTGAAGAAGGAACGAATTCCGCCTCGTCTCGACCGAATCCCAGCGTCGGGCCGGCTCGGAGCCCGGGGCGTCCGGTGCCCGGCCGAAGCTGGGCGGCCCCCACCATAGCGAGGATCGGGGGGGGACTGCCCCTTTGCGTCGGCTTTTTTCTGATCCCGACGCATCGCCGCCGACGCTGGGCTGCCATATCTCGCACACCGATTGGCGGCTTCCCGCTTCCGGGCCGTGGAGCGGATCGAGTCTTTGCAGGGGCCGGGGGGGATTGCCAACATCCCTTGGAGATCATTCCTCTCGGGGTCCCCATTCCTCGCTGGCAGAGCCCGAAGGCGCGTCAGCAGCGCGCGGGGTTCCGCTGGAACGACCTCAATCTTCTCCGGAATCTTCCTCGTATTGGGCCAGCGCCCCGGCGAGAGCGCGCCGCACTTTTTTCTGCAACTCTGCGGGTTCGAGGATCCGGGCTCCCTCTCCGAAGGATAGAAGCCAACTCGTCAATTCGTCGCTGCCCCCGACCTCCATGCTGAGTTCCAGGCCGCCATCGGAACACTCCTCGAGAGTTTGGCTGGCATGCCACGTCCGCTCGCGAATGTAGGTGGCCCAGTCGGGGGAGAAACGAATCCGGATTCGGGAGATGGGTTCGCTCACGACTCCGAAATTTCCAGCCGTCCAGGAGTCGAAGTCGAAGCCCTCGCGAATCTCGAAGGATTCGTCGCTGAGTTCAAAGGACTGGATCCGGTCGACCGCGAAGGTGCGAATCTCCTCTGATCGGTGGTCGTGGCCAATCACGTAGAGTCCCCCCCCGTGGTACCAGACGTGATAGGGATCGATCTGGCGCCAGGCCTCCTCCCCCGTGCGTCCGGTGCGATAGCGGGCGCGCAGGGTACGGCGGCTGAGGACGGCATCGTTGAGTGCCTGGATGGTCTCGCGAAATTCCGCGTAGCGTTTATGGGGGCCGGGCAGGACCCGGAAGGCATTGGCGATCCGATCCAGGAAGGAGATCAGTTCGTCCGAGAGGGCGGCGCGAATCTTCTGGAGCGCGGAGCGAATCGAGTCGTGGAAGACCGTTCCTTCGAGGCTGCGCAGGAGGTCCTCTCCGAAGGCCAGCGCCAGGATTTCATCGGCCGTGAAGGGAATATCGCCGAGCTTGAAACCCTGGAGGAAACGGTAGAAGACCCTGCCATCGCGTTTTTCGCTTACCACGGGAAAGCCGGCGTACATCAATGCATCGAGGTCCCGGTAGACCGTCCGTCGCACACAGCCCAGCTCCTGGGCCAGTTCTTCCAGGCCCACACCGCCATGGCTGCGACCGAGGTGCTGCACGAGCTGCCATTGTCTGGCGAGCTGATCTCCCCGCATTCCCCGGATTCTAGCCCGATGCGGGCCTGAGCGGGGGGGAGTCGTCGTCGAAGAAACGCAGCAATTCCTCCTCGCGACTGCGGGCGTCCTCGTAACCGAGTTCGACCAGGGGAGTGGTGAATGCGTTGTCGAAGAGCAGGTAGGAGAGCAGATCCGCCTCCTGGAGTTCACCATTCGGCTCGGTATTGCGGATGAAGAAGCGCAGGAATGCATTGAGCTCGATTTTCTCGCTCTTTCCTGAAATGAGCTCGCCGGCCATCAGGCCCAGGTCGCGCGAAGGGCGGACCACCATGCTGTCGATGCGGCGAAGTGGGCGGGCGTCGCGGGTTCTTCCGACTTCATTGATGCGGTCCAGGAAATCCCCTCCGAATGCCGTCTCGCCATGGTCGATGATGTCGTTGACGAAATGCAGTCTCGCCAGATCGGCGTCCACGGGGGAGAGCATCAGGGCATTCAACACCTTGCCGAAGAGGAAGGAGGGATTGCCGAAACCGGCGGTTCGCTGTTGGGCCAGGGCCTCGCTGACCGAGGGGGCGACGCCGTGCCCCAGGCCGATTACGAGGACCCGGTTGGCTCCCAATCGTATCGCCGGAGCCAGGGGCGTATTCAGTCGCAGCCCACCGTCGGCGTAGTAGCGGGAGCCCACGCGAACGGAGGGGAAGAGCAGGGGGATGGCCGCCGAGGCCAGGGCGTGCACGGGGGCCAGGCGGGCGGCCTGCATGCGGATGTTGTCCTGCTCGAGCCAGGGTGGCAGATCGCGGCTCTTTTGTTCGCAGAAGACCACTGCTCTTCCCGTCGCGAGCTGCGTGGCGGCGATGCATACGGTCTCACAGAATCCGGCCTGGATATTCTTCTGGATATTCTCCCAGGGGATGGATTGCAATACGAGTTTTTCGAGGGGCTCCGTATTCAGCAAGCCGAAAAGTCGATCCGGCCGACGTCCCTCTCGCAGTTGCTGCGCGACCTTGCGGACGCCGAAGAGTTTGCGCGGTATCGAGATCAGATCCCGACTGCTGAAATGGAAGATCTCGTCGACGTGGAGATCTTCCCAGATCTTCACGAGCCCGGGACCGCGATCCCGGGAGAGATGGGCGGTTCCGGCGAGGTAGGCCGCGTGAATGGCGCCGACCGAAGTGCCACAGATGATCTCGAAGCGCGGGTCGATCCCATGACGTGCGGGCAATTCATCCAGGATGAATTGCAGGGCTCCCGCCTCGTAGGCCCCCCGGGCCCCGCCTCCCGAGAGGACGATTGCACGCTTGGGCTGCTCGCGGCTCAGGGCTCCCGTCACCAGGCCTCCGTTATTTGCTGACTCGCTCCGAATATTCACCCGTGCGAGTGTCCACCCGGATCAGATCACCCTCTTCGATGAAGAGGGGAACGTTGAGGGTGGCACCGGTCTCGAGGGTTGCGGGTTTGACCGCACCGGAACTCGTATCCCCCTTGACCCCCGGATCCGATTGGGTCACCTGGGCCTCGATGTAGTTGGGGAGCTGGATGTTGACGGGTTTGCCCCGCCAGAAGAGCACGTCCACCGTCATATTTTCGAGTAGGAAGTCGATCCCCTCTCCCAGGACATCGCCGCCGATGGGAATCTGCTCGTAGCTCTCGCTATCCATGAAGATTCGGCCCGTTGCATCCTGGTAGAGGTATTGCATTTCCTTCTCTTCGACGTCGGCTTCCTCGGTCTTCTCCCCCGAGCGGAAGGTGCGCTCCACGGTTCGACCGGTCAGCAGATTCTTGAGCTTGGTCCGCACGAAGGCCCCACCCTTGCCGGGCTTCACGTGCTGAAAATAGGTGATCGAATAGGGCTGGCCGTCGATTTCGATCTTGAGGCCATTGCGGAATCCCGATGTGTCGACTGCCATGCGTCTCTCTCCTCCCCTTTGAAGCGGCGGCGAGGATAGCGGAGGCCCAGCTGCGCGCTAGCGAAGTGCGCTCGCATCCCCTGGCCCTTTCGGCCCCCGGGGCGTCATGCTTGAGGGGAAAATCGGCTCCTCGAGCCCCTCCCGCGAATTCAAAGAAAAGGGCCCGCGACACCGGATGGCGTCGTGGGCCCGAATGGAAACCACTCGTCTCCGGCTCAGCCCTTGGCCTCCTGCACGGCACTCGTCAGGGCCGGGATGACATCGAAGAGATCGGCGACCACGCCGACATCCGCGACTTCGAAAATCGGTGCATCCGGATCCTTGTTGACCGCGATCACGTAGTTGCTGCCCTTCATGCCCACCAGGTGCTGGATGGCTCCGGAAATTCCGCAGGCGATGTAGAGCTTCGGAGAGACGATCTGCCCCGAGGAGCCGACCTGGTAGGGGTGGTCGAGCCAGCCGGCGTCGACGACCGGTCGCGAGGCCCCCATGGCTCCGCCCAGGGCCTCGGCCAGGGGTTGGATCACCTCCGTGAACTTTTCAGGCGCTCCGACCCCGCGGCCGCCCGAGACGATGATGTCGGCCTTGCTGAGGTCGACCCCGGTGGACTCGGCCTGCTTGGTCTCCACGAATTGGGTTCGCAGGCCATCGAGGGAAAGCTCCAACGCCGCGGTTCCCGCTTCCCCGGAGCCCTCGTAGGGGTCGGTCGCTCCGGGCTGAATGGTGACGATCGTCGTCCCCTGGGCGGTCAATTCGGCATCGAGTTTTCCGTTGAAGATTCGGCGGAAGAAGGTGAGATCGTCTCCGCTGGCTTCGATATTGAAGCAATCGCTCAGGTAGGCGGCGTCGAGGCCCGCGGCCACGCGCGGGGCTACATCCCAGCCCGTCGGCGTATTCGAGATCAGTACCAGGTCGGCGTCGGCCGCTTCGATCCCCGCGCGAATGGCTCGATTGAAGCCGTCCACGTTGTAGTTGGCGAGTGCGGGATCGTCGGCCACGAGGGTCTCTCCCGCACCCCGGGATGCGAATTCCGCGGCCGTATCGCCGATGTCATTTCCGATGACGAGGCCCCGGGTGCCGCGCCCGGAGTCTTCGGCCAGCTTGCGTGCGAGGGCGACGAGTTCGTAGCTCGCATCGCGAATCGTTCCGTCGTTGGTGAGTTCTGCGACGATGAGGATGTTGCCCATCGGTATATTCTCCCAATCAATTCTTCATGGATCCCCTTTGGGATCCCTGGATGGATGTCCTTGAAGCGCTCTCAGTCTGGATTGGCGAAAGGCCCGGAGTCGATTCGGGCGCTTCGGCTTCACCGGCCGCTTTCTTCAGCGACCTCTTT
>CAYTAT010000033.1:0-15695 GCA_964435795.1 uncultured Spirochaetaceae bacterium | reverse complement strand
CTTTCTTCAGCGACCTCTTTTAGAGAAGGCCCAACTCCCGAATCTTGCCGATCAACTGGCCGGCGACTTCATCCGCGCCGCCTTCGAGGATTTCGGCTGTTGCAGATTTCGGCGGTACGTAGACCTTCTGGATGCTGACCTTGGCAGATCCGGCGCCCACTTGATCCGCCACACCGAGGTCCGCCGCGGTCTTGACGTCGACGGGCTTCTTCTTGGCCTGCATGATGCCCTTGAGCGAGGCGTAACGGACCTGGTTGGCCCCTGTCTGCAGGGTCAGCAGGCAGGGCTGGGGAATGTCGACCACCTCCATGGCGCCGGCCTCCAATTCCCTTTCGATTCGCAGGCTGCCGTTGATGGCGGTGCCGACCACGCCCGTGGCCGAGGGGATATCGATCAATTCCGCGAGCATCGGAGGAATCGCGCCGAAGTTGCCGTCTTCGGTCATGAGCCCGCAGAAGATCAGATCCGGGTTCTCTTCCTTTGCCACGGCGGCCAGGAGCTTTGCGCTCCCCAGAGCATCGGAGCCCTCGGCTTCCGGATCGTTGATGTGAACGGCCCGGTCGGCTCCCATGCCGAGAGCGGTCCGCAGGGCCTGGGTGACCCGATCCGGTCCGATGGATACGACGACGACCTCGACGTCGGCCCCGCCGTCATCCTTGATCCGCAGGGCTTCCTCCAGCGCATAGGTATCATAACTGTTGATTTCGAACTTGATGTTGTCTTCCTGAATCCAGGAGCCATCGGCAGCGACATCGAGTCGCGCATCCTGATGGGGAACCTGCTTCAGGCACACCATGACCTTCATGGGGTTGGCCTCCGCTTGGTTGGGATGGGAAAGGCCCCGACGCGCCAGGGCCCGAAAATCGCGCAAACCCTAACCGAGCGCGTGGGGGATTTCAACGCCGCCGAAAATTGCCCGGGAGGCCCACTCGCCCGCCGGGGCCGCCCGTGATAGCCGCGGGATCGCGAGCGAGCCCGATCGGCTCTTCTACAGAGGCGCGCCCCGGGGTAAGGGCGGCCGGGAGGGGCGATTTCAGGCCGGCTCGTTGCCGAGAATGCCCTCGATCCAATCGCCGACCACGCGCGAGACGGTGTCCGAGGTCGCCCGGATCTCCCTTTCCGAAGCTTCCCGCGGGAGCAGCGAGCCATCGGTCTTTTCGATGATGCGGAGCACGGTCGGGGCGCCGACCCGCGACAGGGTGCGGCGGAGTACATCCAACTGGCAGCGGGGATCCTTACCCCCCTGGACGAATAGCATCGGTGAGGCAATTCGATACAGACTATCCGCCTCGGGCTGCTCGGGGCTGGCCTCAGCGTGCAGGGGAAAGCCGAGAAAAAAGAGCCCGTCGGCCTGAACACGAGTGGCGGCCAGCCCGGCGGCGACCCGGGCCCCCGGACCCTGGCCCCCGAGGAAGAGTTGGGTGGGGGCTGACGTCCGGTCCTGTCCCAGGAGAGCAAGCGCCGCCCGGTAGGCTTTTTCGAGGACCACGGGCGAGTTGTCTTCCAGCCGCCCTCCGGCCTCTGCAAAGGGAAAATTGAAACGCAGGGTCAGGAAGCGCTTCGTGGCCAGGTTTCGATGAAAGGTCTCGACCAGCGGGTCGTTCAGATCGGTGTCTCCGTGGGCGATGACCACGGCAATTCGCGCCCCCGTGGGCCACCATTCGGGGAAGCCGATCACGGCCGAAAGGGAATCGACTCCACCCAGGGGTTCCTGGAGTTCGATTTTGACGCTCTCGAATCGCGCTGTTTCTTCCATTGATGACCCCTCGCAGCGGGAACGTGTGGGTATCACAGGCGTTTTCGGAATGCATCCGCAACGGCCTCTATGCGGCCATGTTTTTCTGCGACTCGGGCCTCGAAATCGGCTTTACTCGCTATTTCCAGAGGAGGAATTGCTGCCGTGGAAAACATCGGTGAGGACGTCACCATCGAGTTGAATCCCCGGGATCGCCGGGCTTGGGATCGATTCCGGGCCCGGGTGACGGAAGAGCGTGACCCCGCCGAGGCCTCGGGGCTTCACGATCTGCTGCTGCTATTGCCGGATCTGAGCGTGCTGCTGGCTCGCTTGATGCGGGACGAGCGGGTGCCCCGCTTCGCCAAGATCCTGGCCTTTTCGGGCCTGGCCTACGTGTTTTCCCCCCTCGACTTCCTGCCCTCCCTGCTCCTGGGTCCCCTCGGCCTGCTGGATGATCTGATCATCGTGGCCGCTGCCCTGTCCGCGATTCTCAACCGGGTTCACCCCGATATCGTGCGCGGCCATTGGTCGGGGCAGGGCGATGCCCTGGTGGCCATCCAGCGAGTAACCTCCTGGGTCGAGGAGAGAATGTCGGGGGCAATCCGCGCCGGATTCTCTCGCCTGGGCCGATCCTGAAACGGCCTCAGGGGCCGGGTGCCAACTTCAAGAGCCGGGCCCTGGCCTCCCTGGGAATCCGGCGGACGCCCCCGTCGGGCCCGATCGCGGCGTGCTCAGTGGACCCCGACGCGACGAGTTCTCCCGCATGGGCGGCGCTATAGGCCATTCGCATCGAGGCGCCGCGGATCCAGTCGAGCCAGGTTGCGATGCTGAGCCGATCGTCGAAACGGGCGCCCCGATGGTGGTCGACCTCGGAGCGGGTCACGGCCAGATGGATTCCCGAGTCCATATAGTGGGAGTAAGGGAGGTCGTGCTCCTCGAGCCAATGGGCCCGGGCCTCCTCGAAGAAGCGCAAGTAATTGCTGTGGTGGACGACGCCCATGGCATCGGTTTCGTAGAAGGCCACCCGATGCTCGATCCATGTGGCCGTGGCATTTCCCGGAACCGGGGCGAGATCAGAATTCATCCTTCGCCTTGCGCAGTCGTGCGAGGGCCTCTCCGCTCTCGGCCCGCATGAAGGGATTGATCTGGCGTTCGTCCCCGATCGTCGAGGGGATCGTCATCTCGGCGGGTGTCGCATCATGCCATTGGCTGGCGGCATTGGCCCGCACGGCCCGCACCGTTTCGAGTTTCTCGCGCATCGCCGAATTGTCGGGTTCCGCGCTGACCGCAAAGCGAAGATTGGATTCGCTGTACTCGTGGCCGCAGTAGACTCGCATATCGTCGGGGAGGGCGGCGAGTTTTTCACAGAGCGCGGTATACATCATCTGGGCATCGCCCTCGAAGAGTCGCCCGCAGCCGCCCAGGAAGAGCATATCTCCGGAAAAGAGCGCCTTCGATTCATCGAAAACGTATGCGATATGACCCATCGTATGCGAGGGGATGAACAGGATCCGGGCCGTCTCTTCGCCTACGGTGATCGTATCCCCCTCGTCGACACCCCGGCTGAAACCGGGAACGCGATCGGCGTCCGAGACGTGGGCGTAGACGGGGACGCCGTAGCGTTCGGCGAGTTCCGGGTTGGCCGCGACGTGGTCCGGGTGATGGTGGGTGGAGAGGATGAGGCTGACGTCGGCCCCCGTCTCCTCCACGCGCCGGATGACGGGCGCCGCCTCGGGGGCATCGATGATGGCCGCCGCCCGCGTCTGATCGCAGATGGCGAGATAAGTGTAGTTGTCGCTCAGGGTGGGGATGCGCTCGATGGTCAGGGTCATGCGGCGAGTCTAGCCCGATTCTTTTGTGAATGTCCTTCGCCAGGGCGGTGGCGGCGAGTGTCCGTCCGTTCAGAGCAGTTCGCCCTTGGACGGGGACGGCCGGGGGGTCGTGGGCCTCAGGTGCTCGGGCAGTTCTCCCCCGAAGGCCGGGCAATAGCCCTTGTACTCGCACCAGTTGCAGAGGTTGCCCCGCCTGGCGGGAAATTCGCGGGTGGCTTCGATTTCGTCGATCAGGGCGATGACGTTCTCCCGCAGCGCCTGCAGGGCTTCCGGGGAGCGGGTCGAGGTCCGGATCTGGCCCCGGGCGAGATAGTGCCAGACGAGGCGAAAATTCTCCTCCTCTCCGTATCTCTGGACGAGTCCGAGTTGGTAGAGGGCCAGTTGTCGGTCCTGGTCGAGTCGCTGTTGGTTGGGCACATAGGCGCCGGTCTTGTAGTCCTGGATTTCGATCACGCCGTCCCGGCTGCGGACGATGCGGTCGATGATGCCCTGCACCCGGTGGCGGCCGTCGGAATCGAGATCGAAGGCGATATGCTCTTCGATGCCCAGGGTTTCGTCCGAATCGAAGGGATAGTGGCGGCGATAATATGTGCTCAGGCAGCCAACACCGATTTCCCGGTAGTGATCGACATCGAGTCCCTTGCGCACGATGCGGATTTTTTCGGCGTCGAAGTGCTCGTCGAAGAATGCGTGGTAGCGTTCGATGACCCGACGCAGGGAGGGGACCTGATCGCGCTGGACGAATTCGTAGAGCCGCTCGAGAATCTCGTGAACCCGCTTGCCCACGAAGGCCTCGATCCCCTCGCTCTCCGCCGGAATCTCCAGCAGGTAGCGCAGTTGAAACTTCTTTTTGCACGTCTCGAAATTCGAGAGGCGGGAGTGGCTGTAGACTGTCGTCATCTTTCCCCGGGCTGCAGATTGCCAGCATAGGGCCTGGCGCCCGATGGAGCACGGGGTCTCGGGGCAGGCGGGACGGCCTGAGCTACAGTCCCCCCTGCGAAATGCAGAGTTCGAGGAGGAAAATGGGATGGCCAGGGATTCGGGCCAGGGATTGAACCCCAGCGGGGAGCGCGTCGATCCCCGCCGTCGTGCAAAGCGAGTTCGTGGTTCGGTCGCGCGAGGGGTTTGCGCGCCCGAGGCGGTCGAGAGGGCGGTGCTGGATCTCTCGGGTTGCAAGGGCGATGCCCTCTCCCAGGCCGCCTGCCGTGGAATCATCGACCCCCAGGAGGTCGTCGCCTGGGTGGATCGCACCGAGCGCCTGTTGCGCTTCCAATTCGATCGGGAAGAACTGCGAGCGGAGATTCCCGTCGTGGCCGATTGCCTCTGCGGCTTGCTGGAGCAGGTGGATCTGCCGGTCTCGACCCCTCCGGAACAGGTGACCACGGATTTTATCGCTTCCCTCGGTCGCTTGAGGGAGTTGATTGCGGACGACGTGGCCGCCGCCTTCCAGGGCGATCCCGCCGCCACGGGTTACGAGGAGATCGCCGTGGCCTATCCGGCGATTCGCGCCCTTTCGATCCATCGCATCGCCCACGAACTGCAGCGGGCCCAGGTTCCGCTGATTCCCCGGATCATGAGCGAGTACGCCCACGATCGCACCGGCATCGACATCCATCCGGGTGCCCACATCGGACGCCATTTCTTCATTGATCACGGCACGGGCGTCGTGATCGGCGAGACCACGGAAATCGGAGACCACGTGCGAATCTACCAGGGGGTTACCCTGGGTGCCCGATCGATACGGGAGAGCAGCCAGATGCGGGGCGTCAAGCGCCATCCGACGGTCGAGGATGACGTCACCATCTACGCGGGTGCGAAGATCCTGGGCGGCGAGACGGTGATCGGAGCGGGTAGCGTCGTGGGAGGCAATGTCTGGCTGATGGAATCCGTGCCCCCGGGCTCCCGGGTGATGGCCGATCCCCCTCGCAATCTCGTCCAACCCGGCGAATCCCTGCCCCTGCAACTCCCCTGGGAAGAATGAGCCGTCCCGATTCGGGGAGGGCTGGCTCCGTTTTCCGGTCTGGCGGATCCGCGAAGCAGATCCGGCCGAGGGGCAGAGCGAGTGCGGGCCTGCTCGTAGCGGCGCTACTATGCCTCGGGCTGCTCGCGCTTCCGGCCTCGGCCACGGATTCCGGGGCGGAGAGCGAGGGCTGGGGCTATGCCCTGGCCCACGAATTGATGAGTCCCTTCTGCCCGGGACGGACCCTGGCGGCCTGCACGAGCGGCCAGGCCACGGAATTGCGCCAGTGGATTCTGCTCCAGGAGGCGGCGGGAGCCAGCCGTGAGGAAGTTGTGGGAATTCTCGAGCAGCGCTTTGGCGATGTCATTCGCTCGCGCCCGGAGGCGCGGGGTTGGGGTCTCGCGGCCTGGTTGCTGCCCGCCGCCGCCGCGATTCTCGGCGGGGGCGTCGTGGCTTTCGCCCTGCGCCGTGTGGTGGTGAAGCCCGTGGCGTCTGCTCCCGCCGGAGACGGGGATGCCGCCGCCGCCGCCTCGGAAGATCTCGAATTCGAGCGCCTCGTCGACGAGGAATTGGCGGCACGAGACTCCTGAATTCCCGTCGGCGCTGAAGCGGCCGAGCATGGGGTATACTGCCCCTCGTGAAGGTCTATACCAGGCGGGGCGATGGCGGTGAGACCGATCTCGCCGGGGGGGCGCGTGTCTCGAAGGACGATCCGCGCGTGGAGTCCTATGGGGCCGTGGATGAATTGAATGCCTGCATCGGCCTGGCATGCCTCGACTGCGGCGAAGAATTGAGGCCTCTGCTCCAGGGCGTGCAGCGAACGCTCTTCGAGATCGGTGCGGTGCTGGCAACGGCTCCTGGGTCCACGGCGAAGGCCCTGGTCGCCGAGGGCGCCACGACCGAGGACGTGCGGACCCTGGAGACGGCGATCGATAGCCACGAGGCGGAATTGACGCCGCTTCGGGCTTTCGTCTTGCCGGGGGGGACCCGCGGGGCGGCACTCTTTCATCTGGCCCGTACCGTCTGCCGTCGCGCGGAACGCAAGTGCGTGAGCCTGGAGCGTGACGAGCCCGTGCCGGGAGAGACCCTTCGGTATCTCAACCGGCTTTCAGACCTGCTCTTCGTTCTGGCTCGGCTGGAGAACGCCCGGGCCGGGGTGGCGGATCGGGAGTGGACTCGGCGCGGCGGTTGAGGCGGGAACCTCGCAGCGACCGATGT
This sequence comes from uncultured Spirochaetaceae bacterium, assembly GCA_964435795.1. GTDB lineage: Bacteria > Myxococcota_A > UBA9160 > UBA9160 > UBA4427 > JAZXM01. The sequence continues at coordinate 8,950 of CAYTAT010000033.1, read as the reverse complement.
AGCGAACTCTCTCCTCCAGTCTTCCGCGGATCTTCGCACCGATCGCCCAGCCGATCAGGAAGGCGATGAGCAGGGCCAGCAGCAGGCGTCGAATCCATCTCATCGTTTCGCGTCCGAATCCCGTCGCGGCGATTCAGGGTCGACGTATGGCCGCTTCGATTTCCCGCCCCAGGGCGAGGACGATGCCAAAGGCCGACTCCTTTCCTCCGGACTCGAGTCTTCGGGAAATCGTTTCGATGCCCCCGATCTGCTCCAATCCATGTTCGCCATAGCGGCGCAGCAGGGATTCGATCGCGAAAGCCGCCTCGCCCCGGGCGCGCCTGCGTTTGAATTCCCCGCTCTCGAGATTGTATTCACGGTGGCGTGCGATCTCGGCGATCAGGCTGTCCAGACCCGTGCGATCCCGGGCGGAAGTCTTCAGTACCGGCGCTCGCCAGTCGTCGTGGCCCGTGCTGGCGCCGAGGGTGGACGCCAATTCGCGCTGGGTCCGATCCGCGACGGGACCCGTATCCGCCTTGTTGACGACGAAGATATCCGGCAATTCGAGAATCCCGGCCTTCATGAACTGCAGCGTATCCCCGGCTCCCGGCTGGGCCACGAAGATCAGGCTGTCGACGAGCTCCGCGACTTCACATTCAGACTGTCCCACGCCCACGGTTTCGATGAAGACCCGATCGAAGACCGCGCAGAGGATGGCCACGCTCGCGTGGGTGGCATCGGCGAGGCCTCCGAGGCGCTCGCGCGCGGCCATCGAGCGCAGGAAGACGCCGCGCTCCCGGGCCGCCGCCGAGAGTCGCATGCGATCTCCGAGCAGGGCTCCGCCCGAGCGTCGGCTCGATGGATCGACGGCGATGATGCCGATCTCGCCGGCGTCCTCCCCCAGGCCCTCGACGAGGGCGTTCAGGAGCGAGGATTTTCCCGCTCCGGGGGCGCCGGTGATTCCGATTCGATAGGAGTCCGGGCGCAGGGGAGCAGTCGCCAGCCCATCGAGCAGGGCCAGGGCGGCTTCGCGTGGCTCCGAACGCCGATCGTCGACGAGATTGAGTGCTTCCGAGATCGCCGAGCGATCCCCGGCCCCGAGTCCCGCGAGCAGATCTTCGACCCGGGACCGGGAGGTCTCGTTCATGTCCGGGCCGCGTCAACCACGGTGACGATTTCGTCCATGATCCGGGTGAGGTCGAAGTCCTTCGGGGTATAGATCCTCTCGACCCCCTCGGAGCGCAGCAACTCGGCATCGTCGTCGGGAATGATCCCGCCCACGATCACGGGCAGATCTCCCAGCCCCGACGCGACCAGACCCCGGAGTACGTCGGAAACGAGTACGACGTGGGAACCCGACAGGATCGAAAGGCCGATCACGTGTACCCCCTCGTCCCGCGCCGACTGGACGATTTCGTCCGGGGTCAGCCGGATGCCGTCATAGACGACCTCCATGCCCACATCCCGCGCCTTGACGGCAATCTGTTCGGCGCCGTTGCTATGCCCGTCGAGGCCGGGCTTGCCCACCAGGATCTTGAGGCGACGCCCGAGTCTTTCCGACAGGCCGTCGACGCGATTTCGCACGGCCGCGGCATTCTCGTCCCGAGAGCCTCTGCGCGCGGCGGCCACGCCCGTGGGTGCCCGATATTCCCCGAAGATTCCGCGCAGGGAGTCGGCCCATTCCCCCGTCGTCACGCCCGCGTGGGCGGCCCGAATCGAGGCTGGGAGCACGTTGTCGCCATTCTTCAGGGCATCTTCCAGGCCCTTCAAGGCCGTCGTCACCTCGGAATTGCTGCGTTCGCTGCGGAAGGCCCGCAGGCGTTCGATCTGCTCGCGCTCCGCCGAATCGTCGACCTTGAGAATCGAGGATTCCCCCTCCGCGGTGAGGGGGGATTCGACGCTCTCCTGGAATTGATTCACGCCGACCACCGTCTGCTCACCGCTCTCGATGGCCCGGATGCGGTGGGTATGGCTCTCGACGAGCGCCTGCTTCATATAGGCATTCTCGACGGCGCTGATCGCGCCCCCCATGCCCAGCACCTTCTGCAATTCGTCCCGGGCGGCGTCCAGCAGTTCCTGGCTGCGGGCCTCGACGACGTGGGAGCCCTCGAAGATGTCCGGGTATTCCAGCAGGTCGGTCTCGTGTGCGAGAATCTGCTGCGTGCGCAGGGAGAGTTGTTGATCCCAGGGCCGGGGCAGTCCCAGGGCCTCATTCCAGGCCGGCAGTTGCAGGGAGCGCGTTCGGGCGTCGCGGGAAAGGGTGACCCCCAGGGCCTCGAGCGCGATGCGCACGATATTATTTTCCGGTTGAGCTTCCGAGAGGCCGAGGCTGTTGACCTGGACCCCGTAGCGGAAGCGGAGCATTCGGGCATCGTCGATGCCGTAGCGTTCGCGCCCGAGTTCTCCCCAGAGCGCGTTCATCGCCCGGCATTTGCAGGTCTCTTCGACGAAGCGGATCCCCGCATTGAGGAAGAAGGAGATGCGCCCGAAGACACGGCCGAGGCTCTCGTCGGGGACATCGTCCCGGGCACGGACCGCGTCGAGGACGGCCACCGCGTTGGCCATTGCGAAGGCGATCTCCTGCACCGGTGTCGCACCCGCCTCCTGTAGATGGTAGGAGCAGATGTTGATCGGATTCCATTTCGGAATCTGCTCGACCGTATAGGCCACCACGTCGCTCGTCATGCGAATCGAGGCCTCGGGGGGAAAGATATAGGTGCCCCGGGAGAGATACTCCTTGATGATGTCGTTCTGGGTCGTTCCCTGGAGTTCTTCGGCGGCGACGCCCTGGCGTTCGGCGGCCGCTACGTAGAGGGCGAGCAGCCAGGCCGACGTCGCGTTGATGGTCATTGAAGTATTCATTCGATCGAGGGGAATGCGATCGAAGAGGGCCACCATATCTTCGATATGGCCGATCGGTACGCCGACCTTGCCCACCTCTCCCCGGGCCAGGGCGTGATCGGAGTCGTAGCCGGTCTGGGTGGGGAGATCGAAGGCCACGGATAGCCCCGTCTGTCCCTTGTCGAGATTGCTGCGATAGAGGGCGTTGCTCGCCTGGGCGGACGAGTGCCCGGAGTAGGTTCGAATCAGCCAGGGTCGATCTCGTTCTTGCAGAGTGGCCATGGGTATTGTTGGAAACTCCCGGGCAAAAGCCTCGCGTAGAGCTTTCGCGAAGCATGTCTAAATGCTGGAGAAAATTAACGAAAAGCGGAGGGCGGAACAAATTTCCGACAATCCTGCCGGGACGGGGAGCCCCACTCCGAAATGCGGGGCCCGAGCCCATTCTCCGGCGCTCCCGCGCTGGCCCGCCCCGCCCGCCGCCTTCGGCGCCCGCGGGCGGGAGGCCCTTCCTCTTTTGCGCCGATGCGGGCACCCTTGGCGGCATGGATTCCCTGCCCCTGGACGAGATCGACGCCATTTTTCTGGATCTCGGCAATACGCTCGTCTCGATGGATTTCGACCTGATCGGGGCCCGCCTCGCCTCCCGGGGCCTGAACGTGGCTACCCGAAAACTGGTCCGTGCCGAGGCCGCTGCGAGGCCGATCGTTTCTGGTCGGGTCGCGCGGGGGGCTTCGAGCGAGGGGATCGACCCCTTTCGTTTCTATCTCGGGGCAGTGCTCGCAGGACTCGACGTGCTCTCCGAACGCGATTGCCTGGAGTGGGCCTCCCAACTGGCCCTGGAATTGAAACGAGACGTGCCCACATCCCGCCTATGGTCGGGAAAAATCGCTGGCGTTGAAGAATCGCTGGCCTCCTTCTCCGCCAGGGGCCTCATGCTGGCGGTCGTCAGCAATTCCGATGGATCCGCCGAGGACTGCGTCATCGCGGCCGGAGTGCGGAAATATTTTTCGGCGGTGGTCGATTCAGGGATCGTTGGAATCGAAAAGCCGGATCCGGAGATCTTTCGGCATGCGATGCGACTGGTGGGCGCCCGCAGTTCGCGAACTCTATACGTCGGAGATCTCTACGATGTCGACATTGTCGGCGCTCGGGCGGCGGGGCTCCACGCGTTGCTCCTAGATCCCTTCGGCGACTGGGAATACGTCGACTGTCCGCGCGCCGTCGACCTCCGTTCCCTCGCCGCGCACCTCGCCGGGCCGGCGAGTTCCGGGGCGCCGTGAAAAGGCGCTGCTCTTCCGGGCCTGGACATTGAAGTGACGGGCCGGGGATGGGGGCACAAATCGGAAGAACATCATGGGGAGGGGGGAGCGACGAGAGAATGCCGCGAGCCGACCCGAGGGGATTCCGCCGTGAAGCCGATCCATGGCATGCCATTTCCGAATGCTCCCCGGGTCTATTGAGTCGATCGGGGCCGATCGGATAGACTCCCGGGATTCGCTCCTGGTCGATTCGTTGACCGGAATCGGAAATTCTTCGCATTCGACTTCGCCACCGTAAATTCCGAGGGGAGATGTCCAAATGGTATCGATGACCCGACGTGGATTTGCCGCCCTGGGAGTGGGAGGACTGGCCGCATTGGCCATGCCGCGCAGAGGAAAAGCCGAGCCCAGCGGAGCGATGTCTCCGCTGCCTCCGAGTTCAGGGCCGGTTTCGGTCGCCCTCGCCGGGGTGCCCCGCGCCTCGGGCGCCGAGCAGACCCGGGAGGCCGTTCGTCGCGCCGCTCTTTCGGCCAGCGATTTCTCCTGGCTGAGCCGAGGCGATCGGGTGCTCATCAAGCCCGTATGCAATTCCGCAGGTGCATACCCCTTCAGCACCGATCCCGTGGCCCTCGCGGCGATGATCGAATTGCTCGAGGAGAGGGGAGCCGGCAAGGTCTTCGTGGGAGATATGTCGGGGGTTCAGGCCGTTCGTTTCGGCCCGGATCGTACGCGGGGCAGTTCCCGGGCCCTGATGCGCTCCAGCGGCATCGTCGCCGCGGCCGAGAGTGCGGGGGCCGAGATCCGCGCTTTCGAAGAATCGGGCTGGGACGGCTTTCACGCGGAGAGTCCGGCCGATAGCCGCCACTGGGGCACGGCTGTCATGATGCCCGATCTGGTGGACGAAGTGGATCATATCGTGTTGATGCCGCGCTGCGGTCGGCATGTGCTCGCCGGCAGCACCCTCGGCATGAAGGCCGCGGTGGGTTGGTGGCGTCACGATTCACGGCTGGTCTTCCACCACGACGGTGCGACTCTGCCCCAGAAGACCGCCGAGGCCAATCGCGTCCCCAGCCTGCTGGCCAAGCAGCGCCTGGTTCTCACCAGTGCGACCCGGGTGCTCTCGACCTTCGGGCCCGACAACGGATTCGTCAGTGCCCCCGAGACGGGATTGATCATCGCCAGCCCGTCGGTCCTCGCTCACGACATGGTCTCCCTGGCGTGGCTCTTCGAGAATATCCGCATCACTCCCGCCAGCGAGAAGGAGGGCCTCTTCGATGATCCCCATCGATCCCCCCGGATGCTCGGAATCATCAACGCCGCCGTCGTGGCCATGCTCGGCGGTTCCTGGCGCAAGATCCTCAGCAGTTCCGCCCCGCCCAGCAGCCCCCACGAGATCATCTGGGATGATCCCACCCTGCGAAGGGGTTTCGAGGTTTTCGGGGGGGTACCGCGCCTGGAACTCGAAGCCAGCAATCCACTCCCGGCCCCGATGCTCGAGCAGTTGGAGCGAGCCATCCGGCATCCCGCCTGGAGCCGAGATGTCCTCGTTTCCGGGGCGGGATAGCGCCGCACCTCGGAGGGTTGGATCCGAAGCCTCCGAGCCGATCGGGCATGCTATCCACTCCGGCTGATGCCCGAGAATCTGGTTCTTTACGAAGCGCTGCTATGGGAGCCCTCGAGGGGTTATTTTCTCCTCGAGCGTCACCTGCAGAGGCTGGAGAGCTCCGCTCGCCACTTCGACTATCCGCTCGATATCGAGACGGTCCGGAGTCAGTTGTCGGAGTTCGCGGCGGGTCTGGGGGATCGCCCGCGGAAAGTACGCCTGGAGGCTTTCGCGGCTGGCCATGTCGCGCTCATGGATGAGGATGTGAAGCCGAGTACTCCCGTAACACTCGCTCTCGCCCGCAAGCCCGTCGATAGTTCCGACGTCTTTCTGCGCCATAAGACATCCCGGCGACAGGTCTATTCGGAGGCGCTCGCCGAGCAGCCCCACGCCCAGGATGTATTGCTCTGGAATGAGCGTAGAGAACTGACCGAAAGCTGTAGCGCCAATCTGGTTCTGGAAATCGACGGAGAGCATCTCACTCCCCCCGTCGCCTGCGGCTTGCTGGCGGGCACCTTTCGCGCGCAACTTCTGGCGAAGGGCGAAGTTCAGGAGCGCGTTCTGCCCCTCGACTGCCTCGAGCGGGCCGCGAAGCTATTCCTCATCAACTCCGTTCGCAGGAGGTGGGAGGGGCGGCTCGTCGGTCGGGGGGGATGAAGGGGCAGCCGGATGCGGGGGATACGCCTTCCTCGGGCGCTCGCCGGGCAGAGCCGGGGCATACCGAAGCAAGGAAGGCTCCCCGATCCGGGCCATGAGCTGCGTTCCGGATTTGCGCTTTCGGATCGATCCCGGGATGCGGGAGCGGCCGCCCGAGAGGGGCGCTGCGATTCCGGCGCGTTCTCTCGCGATGCCTTCCGGCGTCGCGATCAGCGGCGGTCGCCCATCAGCCGCAGCAGCATCAGGAAGAGATTGATGAAGTCCAGGTAGAGGGAGAGGGCTCCCCGGATGGCTTCCTTCGTATCTTCATCGGTACCCTCATTGCCCAGGATGTTCATTTCCTTGATCTTCTGGGTGTCGTATGCGGTCAATCCGATGAAGATCAGAACGCCCGCATAGGTGATGATCCAGTACATCGCGGAACTCTGCAGGAAGATGTTCACGATCGAGGCGATGATGATTCCGATCAGTCCCATGAAGAAGAAGCTTCCCCATGAGGTCAGATCCTTCTTCGTCGTATACCCATAGAAGCTCATGGCGGCGAAGGTCCCCGCCGTGACGAGGAAGGTCGATGTGATCGAAGAGGCTGTATAGGTCAGGAAGATCACCGAAAAGGTGATGCCCGTCAGCGCGGCGTAGAGCACGAAGATGCCGGTCGCCTGCTGGGCGCTCATCTGCATGACCCTCGAGGCGAGCCAGAAGACCAGCCCGATCTGGGCGATGACGAGCGCGATGGCGATGATCGGATTGCCGAGTAGCAGGTCGGTGAGAACGGGCATGTCGGCGACCGTGTAGGCGACCATTCCCGTGATTCCGAGCCCGGTGGTCATCCAATTGTAGACGCGCACCATGAAACGCTGTTGTTCGGCGGCTACGGCATCGATCGATGCCGTCATCGGCGAAGTCTGCACCTGATTTCATCCTCCATGATTCACTGCGGATCGCTGGGGGATTCTCCACGAAGATCCGCTCTCCGCAATAGGCGGTCCACGGCGAAAGCCCACGGCGGGTTTGATATCTTTCGCCGGGGTCGATTCTACCGGAATCGGGCGAGTTGAACCCGAGTCCGAAATCGGTGCCCGGGGGGGCGGGGGAGGCTGGCTGCGGGGGGACTCCCTCTCGTGAACCCTCCATCCGTTGCGAAACCGGCCGCCGGACGTCGATGCGAGGTGCCCGGATGCACGCCTGCGCCGGTCGCAGTCCGTCGAATGGGCCGCCAGCTTCGCTTCCCTCGCGGCTGGCCTCATGCTCGGAGTCGCTCTGACCCCGCTGCGCTCGCGAGTGGCAGGGGACTTTCCGACGAGATCCGGCAGTGCCCGGGGCCGCGTCGCAACAGGATTCCGCTTTCCGTGCCGACTGCCGCGGATGATTACCCGCACCTGGATTCCAGGCGCCAGCGGGCCGCTCTTCTTCTGGTTGGGGCTGAGGCCCCGGCGGGGGATGCCCGATCGAGTCCGGGAGAGGTGAGAATCGCGAGCCGGATCTCCGATGTCTTTTCAACCACCGCGAATGCCCCTGAATCGAAAACGGCCGACGAGTCTTCTATCACTTGATCCGATGGCCATGGGGAGTTGACGAGGGAGTTCGGATTGGCGAAGAAGGGGTGGCTGGCGCTTGCTTTCCTATTTCTCCTGCCCGCACCGGGGCTGGGGCGAGATCTTTTCGTCATGCGGATCGAAGTGGGCGGGCAGGTCGAAGTCGAGGGAACCAACTTCCTGCTGCAAGTCGATGAACTCTTCGATGAAGACTCCCTCGAAGCGCTATTCGGCTCCGCCTATCTGCCGGGTGTTTCGGCGATGAACGGGCAGCTGGATTTGCGGGGAGTCTCGAGTCGCATCTCCTTCGATGCGAATTCGGCTCGGATGAATTTCCGGCTACCCGGTTCCGGGATCGATATCTCTTTCGAAGGCGGAAGTCGCGACGAGAGCCAGGCAGAATTCGAAGACTGGCTCAAGGGCAGGGGGGAGCAGTCGTCGGTCTCGAAGCAGCCCCTGACTTCATTGCTTCGAGAATTCGTGGCGAATTCGCCCGTCGATCCCGTGGCCGGCAATCCCAATAGTCTCGAGAGTCGAATGTTCCAAAGCGATTTCCGCCTGGGTACGGAGGGGCCCCTGCTACGCGATCATGCGGAGGATTCGGAGCGAATCCCGACACTCTGGAAGTTGGATTTCGATTTTGGGCATTTCGCTGCGGGGCCATCCTCGCACCACATCGGATAAGGAGTCTCGGGCTGCTCTGCACCTACGCCAGGGGCAGATCGGCCATCTCATTCAATCCTGCCGACCTCTGGCTCAATATGCGCACTGCGATTGGAACACAAGCCATGCGCCGCAGAGCCTTCTTCGAATTGGTCACTGATCCAGCACGGAATATAAGCGAGGAAAACATCCTCGAACTCGAATCCGTTTTCGGCCGCAACCTCGCAGCTCTGCCCAGAAACGCGATGGCGCAGGTATTCGCGTTGATGCGGTGGAACCTGGGCAAGGGTCTGAGCATACCCGAGATTCCCACCCTGGTGATCAGTGCGACGAACGATCGGGTCGCTCCCGTAGCGGAGGGCCTACCTCGGCACAGGCGCTTATTCTGCCGAGCACACTCGGCGGCCAGCACG
>CAYTAT010000032.1:22783-62533 GCA_964435795.1 uncultured Spirochaetaceae bacterium | reverse complement strand
CCCCCCCCCCCCCCCCCCCCCCCCCCCCCCCCCCCCCCCCCCCCCCCCCCAAAGGAGGGAGGGGTGAGCGGAGTGAGGAGGGGAGGGGAGAAAGCGGGAAGGGAAGCGGAGAAGTGGGGGGGGGGGGGGAGGACGAGCGGGAACTCGACTACGACGCGCACCACGGGGTCGCTGATAGCGATCTTCGGCCTCGCGGACTCCCTACAGCGAAAAACCGGTCTGTGTTATTTTCTTGCGATCGGGAAGATTTCTCATTCTCGCCCGAGAATCGAAAGGCGAAGCGTCGATGAACCCCGCTACCGCGGCACTCTGTGTTCTCTCCCTCGGCATCGGTCTCGCCATCGGCTACCTCGCGGGACCGAGGATCGGCGCCGACGATGGGCCCACCCCATCCCTGGCGACCGCTCTGGACGAAGAGGATCTCCTGATCCGCTCGCAGTTGCTGGGGCAATTTCTCGAAACCCTGGGTCCCGAAAATCTCGAGCAATCCCTCGAAACCCTTCACGCCAAGCGGGTCGGGATGACGGATCAGGAATTGCGGGTCTTCATGCTGGCCTGGGGACGCTTTGACGCCGCGGGAGCCTTCAGCTGGGCCCGAGCCCAGGATACGGATTGGAGCAATCGACTCGAAAAAGCCGCCGTCTTCGCCTGGGGATTTCGGGACCCCAGAGGGGCCCTGGCTGAACTCGAGACCCTACCCGAGAGCGCCGAGAAGAGCGGCAGGAGGGGGAAGAAGCAGGAGAGCCCATCCCTTGGCGACGACCTCATCTCGGGCTGGAGGGTCAACGGCGACGTGGCGGGACTCACCGCCCACCTGATCTCCATGCCCGCCAGCCGCGAGCGCGAAAAGATCACGAATAACTTTCTGGCCCAACTCGGCAAAGAGGGCCCCGAGGCCATCATCGCCTGGACGGATGCCATTCCCGAGGATGCCGAAGGGGGATTCAAGCGCCTCGCATTCAACCGCGCCGCCGGGGCCATCGCCCAGACCGACGTGCGCATGGCTACCCGCTGGTACGAAGCCCATCGGGGGAAGGATTACACCGAGCGGGCGCTTTCCGTGATCGCGAGACGCTGGATCGATTTCCACGAGCCCGTCGAACTCTTCACCTGGCTGGCCGATCTCCCGCCACTCCCGGGGAAGGATTTCGATCCCGAACAGGCCCGGGCGATCGGCAAGGGAATGAAGTGGTGGCTGCGTCGTGACCCCGATACGGCCCAGCAATGGCTGAGCACTTTCGTCGTAGTACCGGCGATCTACGATCAGGCGATCGCTTCCCTCTCACAATATCTGCTGAAGCAAAGCCCCGAGTTCGCGGTGAAGTGGGCCGACCGGATTCAGGACAGGGAACTCCGCACGGAGACACTGAGCAAGGGCCTGGGACGCTGGCGCCGGAAGGATAAAGAGGCGGCCGAAGAGTGGCTCGCCACAGCTGAGGTCAGCGACGGGATTCGCAACAGGATCCTGAACGAAAGCAATCGCCCCGGAAACCGGGTCAGGAAACGGAAAACTCCATAGCGGGCGCAACGATTTCGGGTCGCCGAAGCGCCCGCCGCTCCCTCAACTCTTCTCGGCTTTCAATTCCTTGAGAGTGGAGCGCGCCTCCGCGGCCTCGGGCCCCACGGCCATTTCCGCTACCGCCTCGAATGCCTTGATGCTGATCCCATGGCCGCCCCGTTCGAATAGTGCGGCCCGCTTCGCGAGATTCAACGCATCCGCTGGCTCGTCGCCTCGGATGGCGACAACCTGGGCCAACTCGCCGGCCAGGCTGGCGCTGTGGAGATGTCGGAGCAGAAATTCCCTTCCCCGTGCCTCCTGTTCCTCGGGAGGGGCGTGCTGCCGCAGTAGCCTCAATGCGGCGACGGCCGCTCCCGCTCGCTCGGAATCCGCCCGGGATGCCCGATCGTAGAGTTCGATCGCCCGAGCGTGATTCCCCGCCTCCGCCTCGAGTGCGGCGAGACCCGCGAGTGCGGTCACCTGATCCTCATCGAGTCGGATCGCGCGTTGGAAGGCTTCCCTGCCCTGCGAGATCGAGTCGGCGCCCGCCCGCATCAGCCGTCCGTACAGGGCATGAAAATCCGCAAAATCGGGATGGGCCTCGATAGCGGCCTGAACATATTTCCCCGCGGCTTCCATCTGGCCCAGCTTCAGGAGATTCCCGACCAGCACCTCGAGGGCCATCCGATTCCCGGGCTCGCTGAGATCGACCGGGGAATTCGTGATCAACTCGACGCTTTTCTCGGGGCCCCTGCGCTGACCCACCAGATTCGCACTGATCGAGAGGGCTACGCCCTGCTGGCCGGGCAGCCTGGCCAGGCGACCGAGTCCCTGTTTCACGATTTCGTTCTGACCCACGCGCTGGGCCAGTCGGATCGTCGCGATATAGCCCTCGGGATCGTCCGGATGGCTGCGAACATAATGTCCAACTCGCTCCAGGGCCTGGGCGTATTCTCCCTGGGCTTCCTGCAGACGCGCGAGGTAGAGGGCGGCTTCGGTCTGGCTCCTGTCGGCTCGAATCGCCTCCCTGTATTGGGAGGCCGCTTCTTCGAAGCGTCCGAGTTGCTCTGCTGTCTGCCCGGCGAGAAAGCGCGCACCGGCGTTATTGGGCCAGAGTTTGATCCCGGCCTCGAAGGCGGCCAGGGCCTCTTCCAACTCGCCCTCGGCCGCCAATGCGCGGCCCTTGATCAGATCGCCGAGAGCCGTTCCCTGGAGTTCGCTCGCCACCTCCCGGGCCCGGTCATATTCGCCGATCTGGATGAGCGTATCCGCATAGGCGAAGCGAATCATCGGTAAAGCATCGGGAGAGGCTTCGACGGCTCGCTGAAACGCTTCCGTGGCCTCGCTGAGCATTTCCCTTCTGACGTAGTGGTCCCCGAGCAGGAACCAGGCATTGCCGGATCCCGTCTCCTCGGCTTCTTCGCGGAGCAGGCGCTCCTTCTCTTCGATCTTCCCCAACGCTCCCATGCGTTCCGCCAGCATCGTGCGAAAGATCGATATCGGTTTCGCCGCAAGGGCGGCTTCGATGATTTCAGTCGAGCGCTCGGGTCGCCCCCTACGATCGTTATAGGCGGCCGACTCCCGCACCACGAGTGGCTCCTCGGGAAAGTCCTTGACGCATTTTTCGTATTGCTGATCCGCCCCTTCCGGATCTCCCCGCTCGAAGGTAAACATCCCCGTAACAACGCAGAGCCTGCCACGGGAGGCCTCCACCCCCGGATTGGAGTCGGTTTCTTCGGGATCCTTCTTCAAGGCCTCGCGGGCCGTCTCTAGCGCTGCCGCGGCATCTTCCTCATCCCCCATGGCGAGGTATGCGATCACGCGCGGTACCAATATCTTCTTATTGCTCGGATCCAATTCGAGAACCCTCGCAATTTCAAGCAATGTTTCCTCGTTCCGTCCCTGCTCCTGGTAGGCTTGAATTCGCATCTCGAGGGTTGGGATATTCTCGGGATCGAGCGCGAGAACGGCGTTGGCGGCCTGGATGGCTTCGTCCTTGAACCGGCTCTGCAATGCGGCTTCGGTCAGGGCCACGCCGGCCTCGACCGCATATTCGGGATCCTCGACCGCCACCCGCAGCGGCCATATCGCCGAACCCGACTCGCCGCTGCGCAGGAGTGCCAGGCCCAGGAGAAAATTCGTTTCCGAGCGCCTCGGATCGGAGTCGACGAGTTCGCGCAGCGAGTCGACGCTGGCCCCGTAATTTCCCTGCGCGTGCCCCTTCCTGATCTCTTCGAGGGGATCGGAATCGGAGCAAGCGATCAGCGTCAAGACGAGGACCAGGAGAGCCCTCATTCGCATGGGGATGCGGAATTCCCATCTCTGCCCGACCGCTTCAAGAGCGATTTCGACCCGGGCCATGGAACCATTGTATTGCATCGTCCGACCCTTCTGCTTCGAGAATTCACGGGCATTCGAGCGCGATCGCCCGGCTGCCGCGAGTGCTATTTCGATCCATCGTCGCCGATACAATGGGTGAGCCACCGCTTGCGAATGGTATAGCAACTGGGCGACCCTGCGCACATCGACACGCCGGGGAATTCAGGCGTTCACGGGCCGGAGGAGTGGGAAACCCTATGGGCCAGCGACCGGAGGGAAGAACCCGCCAGGATCTCTCGCCGCTGCTCAAGGCCCGCAGCGTCGCCGTCGTGGGGATCAGCCATCCCGACCGATTCGGGGGCATGGTCTTTCGCAATCTCAAAACTTTTGGCTATGCGGGAAGCATCCACGGCGTGAATCCCCGCTACGAAACGCTTTACAATCGCCCCTGCTACGACTCCCTCGCCGACCTGCCCGAGCGCCCCGACTGTGCGCTGCTCGCCCTCCCCAACGAAAGACTGCTCGCGGGCCTCGAAGAGGTCGGCGCCTGTGGAATTCCCGCAGCCGTGATTTTTGCGAGCGCATATTCCGACGCCGAGGGCGAAGACTCATTGCTCTCGGGCCTTCGGGCGATTGCGGAGGATAAGGGGATCGTATTATGCGGTCCGAATGGGATGGGATTCGTCTCCCTCGGCAACCGCCTGGCGGTGACGGGTTATGCGACCGACGCCGGAACCCGAACCGGGGGCATCTCCCTGATCACGCATAGCGGATCGATCTGGGATGCCTTCCTGCAAAATCAGCGCGACCTCCGCTTCAACTACATCATTTCCTCGGGAAGCGAGATCGTCACAACCGTCGCGGATTATATGGAATTCTGCCTGGAGGATCCGACGACGAAAGCGATCGGACTCTTTCTCGAAACCGTTCGAGACCCCGCCACTTTCGAAGCCGCCCTGAAAAGAGCGGCGGAGCGAGATATCCCGGTCGTCGTCCTGAAGACCGGCCGCAGCCGACGCGGTGCGGAACTCGCCCGGGCCCATAGCGGCGCTCTCGCGGGCGAAGATGCCGCCTACGATGCACTCTTCAGCCGCTACGGCGTGTCCCGCTGCAGATCCAGCGACGAAATGATGGATACCCTCGAACTCTTCTCGAGCGGGATGCGGCCGAAGACCCGCTTCGTTTCAGCGATCCACGATTCGGGGGGAGAACGAGCACTGCTGGTCGATCTCGCGCAGGCGACGGGCGTCGAATTCACTCCGATCAACGAAGGGACCACGGCGAGGCTCTCGAAAGTCCTGGAAAGCGGACTCGACCCCATCAATCCCCTCGACGCCTGGGGGACGGGCAACGATGCCGAGTCGATTTACGAGGAATGCCTGCTGGCCCTGGACGACGACCCACAGACCGGGCTGACCCTATTCTCCTGCGACCTCTACCCCCTCGACGATGTCGATTCCTTCTATCCGAAGATCGCGGAGGCGACCCTGCAACGCCTGAAGAAACCCCTGGCCTGGATGGTTCATCTCAGTTCCGGTACCAGCCTGGCGCAGATGGCCAGGCTGCGCTCCCTCGGCATCCCCGTTCTGATGGGTACGGAAACCGGGCTCCGAGCCCTGGCCCACCTCTTGAACTACTCGGAGTACCAGCGGGAAGGGGACTCCAGGGAAGGGGAAATCAGGGCGTTGGTCCGGCGCTTCGACGGCCAGTCGCCCGGAAACCTCGAGGCCCTTCGCCTGGAACTTCAATCGGCCGGGCGGGCCCTGGATGAATATGCGAGCAAGAAATTCCTCGCCGCCTACGGGATCGAAACGACGCGAGAGATTCGGGCAGAGGGAGAAGGGGAGGTGAGACGAGCCGGTGCGGAGATCGGCTACCCCCTCGTCCTCAAGACGGCGGCGGGAGGGCTGCATAAAACCGAGTTGGACGGGATCCGGCTCGGGATCTCGAATGCGGAGGAACTGGCCCTCGCCTACCGCGATTTCGAATCCCGCCTCGGCACCAGCGTCCTGGTTCAGGAATACCTGCCCGAGGGCCCCGAGCTTCTTCTCGGGCTCGTTCATGACGCTCAATTCGGCCCGATGCTGAGCCTGGGGATCGGTGGCATCTTCGTCGAGGTACTGAAGGATACGCGCATGCTGGCCCTGCCCACGAGAGCCGAAGAGATTCGCAAGGCCCTGCTCGGGCTTCGCGGCGCCAGTCTTTTCCAGGGCGTGCGCGGGGCGGCGGCCGCAGATCTGGAAGCCGCGGTCGAGGCCGCCCTGAACCTCTCCCGGCTGGCGAGGGATCTCGGGGATGGCATCGAGGAGTTGGACATCAACCCCCTGCGCGTCCTCGAGGATCGGGCGGTGGCATTGGATGCGCTGATCATTCCCCGAGGAGAACCCGGAGAAGCGCGAAGCCCTTGAGAGGGGCGGCGCCCGGAGCTTCGGATCCTCAGTTCCGGAACGCCTCGGGCCCGCGACTCCACCGCGATATCCGCGATGTCCGCATATCGGAGCTAAGACGAATGATTGCCCGGCAGAGTCTTCAGGGTCGCGTCGAGGGCGGTCTCGAATTTCGCGAGCGTCTCTTCCAGACAGGCATCATCGTGCGCGGACGAAATGAACCAGGGCTCCCGGGAATCGGGCTCGCATAGGATTCCCTCTTCGTGAAGATTCGCTGCCAGGGCATCGTAGAGCGCGTAGTCGCTGCGCAGCCAATCCCGATAATTCCTCGGGACCTCCTCGGCGAAGAAGAGACCCGCCATGGAGGGATGTCCGGAGTAGACGTGAGCGAGACTTCGCGCCGAGAGTATCTTGCCGATTCCCTCCTGCATCCTGCGCCCATAGCTTTCGATATCCGCCAGGGCATCCGTTTCATCCAGGATCTCGAGGGTCCGATCCGCCGCCGCGAGACATGCGGAATGCGCGGTATAGGTGCCCCCGTGGGCAACGCCATCGCCCCCGATATGGCGCATGATTTCCTCTTTTCCCGCCAACGCCGAAATCGGATAGCCGTTGGCGATCGCCTTGGCGAAGGTACAGAGGTCGGCGTCGACTCCCATCATTTCCTGTACTCCACCCCGGGCGACGCGAAAGCCCGTCTTGACCTCGTCAATGATCATCACGATGCCATAGCGATCGCATAGAGATCGGGCCGCTTGCAGGTATTCGGCATCCGCCATGATGCTGCAGCAATTCCCCATGATGGGTTCGATCAGGAAGGCCCCGATCTCATCCGCATGTCGGCGCATAACCTCTTCGAGTTGGTTGGCATCGTTGAGCTGAACCTGGTGTATCAGGCGCTTCAAGAGCTTGGGAATTCCCTTGCCATAGGCCTTGATCTCGGGCTGGTCGGCTTCGTTTTCCATCTCCTCGATGGCGGCATACCACTGCGCCGCATCGAAGAGTCCGTGATACCCCCCCTCGACGAGGATATAGCCATCCTTGCCCGAATATCCCCGGGCCAGGCGCAGCGCCGCCATTACGGCCTCGGTTCCCGAATTCGAGAAACGCACCAATTCGGCCGCCGGAACCATTTTCGAGATTCGTTCGGCCACCACGTATTCACGCTCCGTCGCGAGGGCAAAGACGCCCCCGATCTCGATTCCTTCCCGCACGGCCTCGTCCACCCGCGGATCCGCGTAGCCGAGGATCGCCGGCCCGTATCCGAGCCTGTAGTCGATGTACTCGTTGTCATCGATATCCCAGAGCCGTGCACCGCGCGCCCGTTTTACATAGATGGTCTTATCATCGCCCCAATAACGGAAATTAGAGGCCACGCCCAGGGGAAGACGCTTGACGGCCCTCTGGAATTGGCGATTGGATTTCTCGAGGGAACGCTGCATGGAGACTTCCTTTCCGGATTCATCCCCCTGCTCGAAAACTCGAGAAGAGGGCGGCAGGCGGTGTGGCGGGATGGGCCGCCAGCGCGAATTCATGCAGAGGATACTCCGCGGGTCATGCCCGCGCCTCCTCGTCGCGGCCGCGAAAATGCCGGATGCGGATGACGTCACGGCTTTGCGACCCGGAATTCCGCCAGAGGCGCTCGAGATCAGTCGGCCGCTTCCCGCCGTTTCGGCGCAGCTCCGGGGAAGCGCCCCTCCCGGCCGGCCCCGCCCCGGGCCCTGGCGCGAATCTTCTTGCGGACGGAATCGGAGAGCGGATGTTCTTCGAGCCACTTCGAGGCGGCCTCGCGATCGCCGCGAAGCCAGTGGATCAGCGCCACCACCACGCTCTCTTCCCTCAGCTTCAGATCACTGATCTCCTCGGCAAACTCCAATGCCGCGGCCGGCGAGGTCGTCGCCAGCTGACGTACGACGAGCACGCGAGCGGGATCGAGGGGGCGCCCGGCCTCCGCGGAAGCAAGCCATTCTTCGGCGGCAATCGGGCTGCTCTTCTGCCACTGCCTGAACGCGATCTCGATCGCACGATCCCGCCCCACACCCGCGGGCAATTGCTCGACCCAATCCAATGCGGAGATCGGATCTTTATTCGCCCAGCGTCGGGCAACGGCGGCCGGGCCGCCCGCCGCCCAGGGGTGATGCCGATTGCGTTCGACGAAGGCGATGGCCATCTCATGATCGTCCTGGCCCAGGATGCCCGCCGCCCTTTCGAATGCAGTGGCCTTGAATCCCTCTGGGGCCTCTGCGGGAATCCCCTCCACCCATTCCATCACCGAAGCGTGGCCGTCGGAGAGAATCTCCCGGATCAGGACACCGAGGAGACGCTGCCGCGACGGATCGTCGGGCAGATCCGAGATATATCGCGTCACTCCTCCCCAATCCCCGCCGTGGGCCCAGGCCGCAACCATGCGATCGATCAGCAGCGCCCTGAGGGTACTGTCGCCAACCGAGAGTAGGGCTTCGCGCGCCGCGATCGGATCGTTGAGTGCCCAACCGTAGATGACGGCAGCCGCTCCTTTGTTTCGGGTGTGATCGGGCCAGGTGAGCGTGCGCGCAAAAGCGGCTGGGGCATCGAAACGCGCCCAGGCGATCATGATCAGGCGCAACTCATCCTGGCTCAGCCAACGCCTGCGATCCTCGATTACCTCGAGGGCTTCGGGAAGATTCTCGGGGCCCAACGCATCCACGTAGCCGCTCACGATGCGGGCCCTCCAGATCCAATCCCTGCTCGAGAGCGCCCGGCGAAATTCCTCGGTCGAAATGCGATCGGAAGCGGAGAAACCACCCCCGACGTAATGACCTCCCGCAAAGGCGACGGCCGCCAGGCCGATGCCCAGCGCGATGAGCCGTGATCGTATCAACGTTTGCGCCCTCCCCGGCTGGCGGAGATAATAGGCGCTGGGCGAGGCAGGGTCGCGCGGAATTTCCGCCTTTCTCCAGCCATCGGCCCACCACTTCCGGGATCGATCGGAGTCTCGATCGAGAAGTCGCGAAAAGCAGAAGCCGAACCCAGGCATCGGGACAGAGGCCAAAGATGAAGAAGATCCTGCTGGCGGGTTGCGCGCTCGCGATCGTCGTCGCGACCTTCTCTCTGGGCCGCTGGACGGCATCCGAGCCCCCAGGAGACCAGCCGATTTCCAGCTTCGAAGCGCTTCGGGAAGCCCTTTCGAATCCGGATCGGGCGACCCGAATCCATCTCTTCAGAGCGGCCATCCAGGAATTGGATGCCGAGAGCCTGGATGGGATCCTCTCCCTGATCGAAAGCGCCGACGTCCAGCTGAGCGATAACGAGTCCCGCCTTCTGATGCGTGCCTGGGCCCGCTTCGATCCCGAAGAAGCATTCAGATACGCCCTCTTCTCCTCGCAGGATCAGAGGCGCCCGCTGGCGAGTGCCGTCATCGAAAGCTGGACTCACCAGGATCCCGTCGCGGCCCAGGGTGCCTTGCTGGGGATACAGAACACCGAATTGGAGCGCTTCCTCCAGGGAAGATTCGTGCGGGCCTGGACCCGGGCGCGGGGGGGCGCAGAGGTTCGCGACTACATCCGCAAATTTTCCGACATATCGAAAAGGGACTTCCTGACCGGGGTGGCCGCGAAGACGCTGGTCGACGAAAGCGCCGCCACGGCCATCGCCTGGGCGGACGAATTCATCTCGCAGGGCGAGGATCCCTTCGAGAATCTCGTCTTCAAGAAGACCGCCGGCGCCCTGGCGAAAGACCATCCCGAGCAAGCCATTCAATGGGCAACGCCTCATTTCGGGAAGCCCTACGCGGTGGGAGCGGCGAGACTGATTGGCCAGGGCTGGGTGGAATCCGATCCCGATGCCAGCTTCGCCTGGCTGGCCTCCCTCCCCCATGGCAAGGAGAGAATCGACGCCGTCACCGCCGTTTTCGGCCACTGGCGAAGAAGCGAACCCGAGAAGGCAATCCCCTGGCTCGAAGGAGCCGACCCGGCCGAAGCACTCGATCCCGCCTTTCGAGTCATGGCGCGCGTCCATCTCGAGGACGATCCCCCCGTGGCGATCAGATGGGCCCGGCGCATTGCGGACCCGGGGACGCGCGAGCGCGTCCTCGTCGACATCGGAATCCGCTGGTACCGCAAGGATCCGGAAGCGACCCGGCGCTGGCTCGCAACCAGTGCTCTCCCCAGGGCGGCTCGCAGGATCATCCGGAATCAATCGCAATAAAGAGGAGCCTCCCCGGCCTTGAAATCCGGAGTTCTTTCGCCCCCTCTCAAGAATCCCGGGATGCACTCATGAGATGCCATGCGTATCATCGAGTCCATGGCAGGCTGGCATGAGCATCCGCATGAACTCCGAGAAGATTCGGAGAACTCGAATCATCGCTCAATCCCATTCGAGGTTTCGGGAAGCGGAGATTCGAAGCCTCTGCGCCCCTCGATTCGGATGAAAATACCGGAGGCGGCATATACGAGTGGGCGCGGATGAGAATCTTCGCAGCGCTGCTGCTGACCGTGGTAACGGGTTTCACGGGACTCGTCTACGAAGTGACGTGGCAGAAATATCTCGCGACCCTGCTCGGATCCCATAGCGAAGCCACGGCCGCTGTTCTCGCGATCTTCCTGGGCGGCCTCTCCGCGGGCTACGCTCTTTTCGGCCGGGCCACGAGCGGACTGCTCGCCCGGGCCCGGGAAGATCGGCAGCCCCTGCGACTGCTCTTCTTCTACGCGGGCGTCGAGGGAGGCATCGGCCTCTACGCCTTTCTCTTTCCCCTCCTCTTCGGCCTCGTGCAGGATCTCTCGCTACTTCTTCCCCATGGCAACGCCGGGCTGAGTTTCCTATTCGACCTCCTGCTCTCGACGCTCCTCCTCGCCCCCCCCTCGATCCTGATGGGTGGCACGATTCCGATCCTCACCCTGGCCCTCTCGCGAAGTATCGAGGACTCCACCCGAATTCACGCCTGGGTCTACGGCTTCAATACCGCGGGAGCCTTCATGGGCGCCCTGGTCGCCGCATTCTGCCTGATTCCCCTGCTCGGACTCGATCACACCTCCTACGCGATGGGCGGCCTCAATCTCCTGGCGGCCGGCCTCTTCGTACTTCTGGATCGATTTCAGCCCCAATTCGAGTCGGCCCCGGGCGATGCGACATCATCGGAAGCCCCAGCCGGCGATGGAATTCGCGTCGAGGGCTACTTCGGCCTGATCGCTGTCGCCACCCTTTCCGGCTTCGCGATGATGACGCTACAGACGCTCCTGAATCGACTCGGAGCGCTCTCCTTCGGGGCGTCGCTCTTCACCTTCGCGATGGTCGTCGCCGTATTCGTTCTCTCCATTGCGATCGGCAGCCTGGTGGTTTCGGGGCTGAAACGGATCTCGGGCTGGATCATCCTGGCTTCCCAATGGGGACTCGTTCTCTGGCTCTTCCTTCTATATCACTGGATCCCCGACGCCCCCTATTACGCCCATGTGATTCGAAGCCTGTTTCGATCCACCGATGCCGCCTTCTATCCCTTTCAATTCTTTTCCTTCCTGGGTCTCGCAGCCGTCCTGATCATTCCCATCGGATTGTCGGGGGCATTGCTTCCACTGCTCTTCCACCATCTGCGACAGACCTTCGGGGATCTCGGCTCCACGGCCGGGCGCCTCTATAGCTGGAATACGCTGGGCTCGCTGCTCGGCGCCCTCCTGGGCGGCTACATCCTGCTCTTCTTTTTCGACCTGCATATGGTCTTCCGATTCGCCCTGGCGGCGCTCATCGTCGGCGCGGCCATCCTGACGATGCTGCTGCTTCGGACTCCACGCCTGGCCACGATCCTCCTCGTCATCCTTCCCGCCCTGGCGGCACTCCAGGCCCTGCCCGAGTGGGATCCCGAACGCCTCGATTCGGGCCTCTTTCGCAAGCGAAAACCCTCCGTCAGGACCTATGAGGGAGCCGAGAGCTTTTTCGCAACCCGCAGGGCGAAGATCATCTTCCACCGCGACGGCCCCACGACAACCGCCACCGTGAGGGAAGGGGCGGGCGAGGGTGAACGAGCCGGCCGCTCCCTGGCCACGAACGGAAAACCCGACGGACATCTCGTCGGCGACTATGCGACGATGGCCCTGGCGGCCCTGATTCCGGCGATGATCGCGGATCAGCCGGAAAGAAGTTTCGTGATCGGCTACGGGACGGGAGTCACCGCTGGCGAGTTGGGCTCCCTCGACCAGATGAAGGAGGTCCACGTCGCCGAAATCTCCCAGGCCGTCCTCGACGCGGCCCCCTTTTTCGAGTTGGGAAATCAGGCTCCCCTCGCGAATCCGAAGGTCATCCTGCATAGGAGCGATGCCTATCGGAGCCTGCTCCGCACCCAGGGCCTCTACGATGTGATCGTATCCGAGCCCAGCAATCCCTGGGTGAGCGGCGTCGAAATGCTCTTCAGTCGGGAATTTCTCGAAGCGGCGAAGAATAAGTTGAGTCCAGGTGGGGTCTATGCCCAATGGTTTCATCTCTACGAAATCAACGATGCGGCCATCGAACTCGTCTTGCGAACCTATTCATCCGTTTTCGATCACGTCTCGATCTGGTTCACGATGCACGCCGACCTGATCATCATGGGAATAAGGAATCCCGAACGGGCGTTGGACGTAGAAGCCCTGCGCGAGCGCTTCGAGAGGGAGGACTTCCGGGCCGCATTCGAGCGAGTAGGCGTACAGAGTCTGGCTACCGTATTCGCCCATGAAGTCATCCCGCTGGATGTTCTCGGGAGTGCAGGGCTGGCGGGACCGATCCAGACGCTGCGCCATCCGCGCCTCAGCTATATCGCCGCCAAAGCATTCTTCCGGGGAACGGATGGAAACCTTCCGCGCTTCCTGAGCCCCGAAACGATCTCGATCGCCGGGGAAAATTCCCTGCTGCAGCGCCTCTCCGGGAGCGGCAAGATGCCTCAGCGAATCATTGCCGCAGCGACAGCGGAGAATTGTCGCTTCGACCGAACAATCGCCTGTGCGAATTGGCTCGCCCGATGGCGACACGATTATCCCGCTTCCAAGCGCCTCACCGAAATGTTGATGGGTGCTCGGAAGAACGCGGAAGTCGCTCCGCTCCTGACCGAAGAATATCTCTCGCGCCTCACCAGCTATTACGGTGGGCAGAAGCTCCGATTGGATGGCGAACGGCCTCTAGCCGTGGCAAAGAGACACAGCACCCGTTATCTCGAACACTTCGATCTCGTAATTCCCTTTGACCGCCGTGTCCTCGAGGGGGTCTGGCGTGCCTGCGATACGCCCGCCTGCGAAGCGACGCGCCTGCGATTCGAAAAATTGGTCGGCCCACTCGACGCCTACTCAGCCCCCCCGCAGAGCCCCTGAATCACCCTCCATCACTTCGCCAACGGCTGGGCGCTATGCTGATGGAGTCGGAAGGCCTCCACCCCCTTGGAAAGGCGGCCCTGCAGGAGCAATGGAAATGGTTGAACGTCAATCGGTCGACTGGGGAATCAGAAATGATTACGGAAGACTGCGGGATGTCCTGCTTTGCAGACCGGATCATTTCGAGTGGTTGGCGACCAGCTCGGTTTCCCGAGCCACGCTTCGCAGGGGCATTGAATTCGATCGTGAGCTCATGCTCAAGCAATTCCAGGGGATGGTGGATATCTACCGGGAAGCCGATGTGCGCTGCCATTTCATCGAATCGAATCCCCATCTCCCCTACCAGGTTTTTGCCCGGGATTCGAGCTTCATGACCCCCTATGGAGCCGTCATCACCCAACCCGCCCAATGGTGGCGGCGCGGTGAATACGCAGCGGCCATTCAATTTTACCAGGACCATGAAATTCCCATCTTCAATATGATCACGGCGGGATCTTTCGAGGGAGGCGACTTCGATATCATCGAGGAGGGAGCGGTCCTCATTGGCTATAGCGGTGAGCGAACCCAGGAGCGGTCGGCCCAACAGGTTCGGGGCTGGCTCGAGGAAAAGGGCTGGGAAGTTCGACTGGCCCCAATTGCAGAACACTTCGTTCACATCGATCTCATGGTCTGCATGCTTGCTGACAAGCTGGCGGCCGTCTGCCTCGAAACAACCGACGACGAGATCGTCGCCTGGTTGAAATCCAGAAAGATCGAGATGGTTCCCGTTTCCTATCGCGATACGATGGCACTGGGCTGCAACGTGGTGGCCCTCGGGCGGGATCGAGTCCTCTCGACGGCCGTTTCCGGCGATCTGAATAGCCGTCTTCGGGCCCTGGGAATGGAAGTCTACGACCCCGATATGTCCTGCTTTCAACTCGGTGGCGGGGGTGTCCACTGTATGTGTCAATCCCTCAAGAGGGATTGAGCGAGTTCCCACTTGCCCACCTCGCCCGCCACCAGGCCCCGGAGGGCCGGAGAATGAAGCCGATCATCAACGCCGAGCGACTCTGGGATTCGATTGCCGAAACCAGCCGATTCGGAGCGACCCCGCGAGGGGGGATTTGTCGCCTGGCCCTGGGCGATGAAGATCGGCGCGTCCGGGATTGGCTGACGCGCGCGTGTACCGAGGCGGGTTGCACCGTCGGCATCGACGATCTGGGCAATATTTTCGCCACCCGGCGCGGAAAACTCGCCGACGCCCCCCCCATCGCGATCGGGAGCCATCTCGACACACAGCCCACGGGCGGAAAATTCGACGGGGTCCTGGGCGTACTCTCCGGATTGGAAATCCTGCGGGCCTTCCAGGAGAGCGGTGTCGAAACCCGGCATCCAATTCAATTGATCGACTGGACAAATGAAGAAGGCGCGCGCTTCGCGCCCGCCATGTTGGGATCCGGAGTCTTCTCCGGTGCGTTGGAGAAGGAATATGCCCTGACGCGTAGCGACTCGAGTGGGCGCAGCGTGAGGGATGAACTCCTTCAGATCGGATATAGCGGCGAGGAAAGCTGTGGCGCACACCCCCTCAAGGCCTATTTCGAACTTCATATCGAGCAGGGACCCGTGCTCGAAGCGGAAGGCCATACCCTCGGTATCGTCGAGGGCGCCCAGGGTATGCGTTGGTACGAACTCGAAATCAAGGGAGAGGAGGCGCATGCCGGGACCACTCCGATGCACCTGCGGCGCGATGCCCTCCTGGCGGCGGCGGACCTGGTCCGCGAAATCGAATCCCTGGCACGAATTGACCCCCCCCATGCTTTGGCTACCGTGGGCATCCTCGAGACAAGGCCCGGCTCTCGGAATGTCGTCCCGGGGAACGTTTTCATGACCGCCGATCTGAGACATCCGAACGACGAGAAATTGCAGGCCATGGAAGATCGCCTCGCTGAGGTCAGGGATGATCTCGCCCGACGATATGGGGTTGAAATCGAGTGCGAAAGAATTTGGGTCTCGAATTCCGTGAGCTTCGATCCCGACTGCGTCGCATCGGTATGCGCGGCGGCAAAAGCCAGCGGCCAAAGTCATCGAATGCTCCTTTCGGGTGCCGGACATGATGCGGTCTACCTGTCCCAGACGGTTCCAACGGCCATGATCTTCATTCCCTGCAAGGGCGGAATCAGTCATAACGAACTCGAGAGTGCGACCAAGGAAGACGTCGGTGCGGGTGCCGATGTTCTCGCCCGCACGCTATTGGAGCATGACCGCCTATAACGAAAAGACCCATGGCGCCCCGAGTCGGATATGACTCGGCCCGGAGCCCCGGATTCCTGGGAGAGAAGAGACGAGAATATCCGAGGGGAGAATCGCATGGCGGTGGCGCAGAATCCCCCAGGCCGACTCCAATCGGAATAGAGAGCAGACGAGAGGCCGAGATGACGAAAAATAAGGTCCCCACCGATATCGAAATCGCCCAGCGGGCCGAGATGAAGCCGATCGCGGCCATCGCCGCGGAGGTCGGACTATCCGAAGAAGACTACGACTCCTACGGCCGACATATCGCAAAACTCGGCCACGCGACCTGCAACGAACTCATCAACGGTCCGCGAGAGGATGGCAAGCTGATTCTCGTCACGGCGATGAGTCCGACACCCGCGGGGGAAGGGAAGACGACCACTTCCGTGGGCCTCGCGGACTCCCTCTCGGCAATCGGAAAGAAGACCATGATCTGCCTGCGCGAGCCCTCCCTGGGCCCCTGCTTCGGGATGAAGGGTGGAGCCGCCGGCGGCGGCTACGCGCAGGTCCTTCCTATGGAGCAGATCAACCTCCACTTCACGGGTGACTTTCATGCGATCGGCCTGGCCAACAATCTCCTCTCGGCTGCGATCGACAACCATATCCACCATGGGAATCGCCTGAAGATCGATCCGCGCAGAATCACCTGGTCCCGGGTGGTCGACATGAACGACCGTGCGCTTCGCGAACTCATCGTCGGCCTCGGTGGAGTCACCAACTCCATCCCCCGCCAGGAAGCCTTCCAGATCACCGTCGCATCCGAGGTGATGGCCTGCCTCTGCCTCTGCAAAGGCCTGGGGGATCTGAAGCGACGGCTGGGAAATATCGTCATCGGTCATAGCTACGATCGAGAGCCGATCTACGCCCGGGATCTCAAGGTCGATGGTTCCATGACCGCATTGCTCAAGGACGCCATCCGGCCCAATCTCGTGCAGACGATCGAGCATACTCCCGCTCTCATCCACGGCGGCCCTTTCGCGAATATCGCCCATGGAGCCAACTCGATTCTCGCCACCCGCACGGCCCTGAAATTGGCCGATTATGTGGTCACCGAGGCCGGCTTTGGCTCCGACCTCGGCGGCGAGAAGTTCATGAATATCGTCTGTCGAAATGCGGGCTTCTCACCGGATGCCGTCGTGATGGTTGCGACGATTCGGGCACTCAAGATGAATGGCGGGATGCAATCCTCGGAACTGGAGAAGGAGGATCCCCGGGCGCTCTCGCGTGGGCTGGCCAACCTCAAGCGCCATATCGAAAATATCAGGACCTTCGGGCTTCCGGTCGTGGTGGCCCTGAATCGCTTCAGCCAGGACAGGCCCACGGAACTTTCGAGCATCATGGAAAAATGCGCTCACCTGGGTGTCGACGTCGTCGAGAGCAACGTCTGGGAGGAGGGTTCCCGGGGAGGAATGGCCCTCGCACAATCGGTCATCGAAATGATCGATCGCGTACCCTCCGACTTTCAACTCCTCTACCCCGATGACCTCCCGCTCTGGAAGAAGGTCGAAGCCGTCGCTCAGCGAATCTATGGAGCCCGTGAAGTCAGCGCCGACAAACGAGTTCGCAGAAAGTTCAAGCATCTCGACGATCAGGGGTACGGACACCTCCCGGTCTGTATCGCCAAGACCCAATACTCCTTTTCGTCGGATCCAAAACTTCTCGGAGCCCCGGAAAATTTTGATCTTCACCTGAGGGATGTCCGACTCGCCGCCGGTGCGGAATTCGTAATCGTCTACTGCGGAGACATCATGACGATGCCCGGACTTCCGAAATTCTCTGCGGCGGAGCAGATCGACGTCGATGAGGCGGGCCATATTACAGGCCTCTTTTGATGGGACAAGCACGGCGACAGCCTGTCGCCAGGCGGCTCGTTGGGAGTTCGACCCATTCATGAACGAGAAAAATCCTTACCAGATACTTTTCGAAGAGATCCGATTGGGACCCGTTGTGGCTCCGAATCGCTTCTACCAGGTGCCCCATTGCACGGGCATGGGCTACGGATCCCCCAATACCCTGGCGGCCATGCGCGAGATGAAGGCCGAAGGCGGCTGGGGGGTCGTGTGCACCGAGTATTGCTCGATTCATCCCACTTCCGACGATTCCCCCCTACCCCATGCTTCTCTTTGGGATAAGGGGGATATTCGAGCCCAGGCGCTGATGGTCGACAAAGTCCATCGGCACGGATCCCTGGCGGGTGTCCAGCTCTGGCATGGAGGTTCGACGAGCTCCAACCTCTATTCACGAGAGGTTCCGATCGGCCCCTCGAGTCGACCCGCAGAAGGCGACGACCCCGTGCAATCCCGGGCGATGGACAAGCGCGATATCAGGCAGCTTCGGGATTGGCATATCGCAGCCGCCCGGCGTGCGGTGGAAGCCGACTTCGACCTCGTTTACGTCTACGCAACACACGGATATATGCTCTCCCACTTTCTCTCGCCCGCGAACAGGCGCAGTGATGAATACGGGGGATCCCTCGAAAATCGTGTGCGTCTCGTGCGTGAGATTCTCGAAGATACAAAGCAGGCCGTGGGCGATCGTTGTGCGATCGCCCTGCGCCTCGCCTGTGATTCCGGAATGGTCGATGCCGAACCCGAAAGTGCCGAAGAGCGGGAAATCATCTCCCTGCTCGGAGAACTTCCAGACCTTTGGGATATCAATATCCGCGACTACTCATACGAAATGGGAAGCTCTCGCTTTGTGAGGGAAGCGGCCCTCGAAGATTACGTCTCCTATGTGAAGAAGATGACGGGAAAGCCCGTGGTCGGAGTTGGACGCTTTACGTCGCCGGATACGATGCTGCGACAGATCCGGGATGGTGTGCTCGATCTGATCGGTTGTGCGCGCCCCTCGATCGCAGACCCCTTCCTGCCGAAGAAGATCCGCGAAGGAAGACTCGATGACATCCGGGAATGCATCGGCTGCAACATCTGCTACGGCAACAACTCGCGATCGATTCCCCTGGCCTGCACCCAGAATCCCACGATGGGCGAAGAATGGCGGAGGGGCTGGCATCCCGAATCGATTCCCCCGCGCGCATCGGATCGAAAGATTCTCATTGTCGGGGGGGGGCCCGCCGGCCTCGAAGCCGCCCGCGCCCTCGGTGAGCGAGGCCACGAGGTCGCGCTCGCGGAAAAGGCGTCGGAACTCGGCGGACGGGTCCGTGGAGAATCCAGGCTACCGGGCCTCGCCGAGTGGGCCCGGGTTCGAGATTGGCGTATCGGGCAGATCGCGAAATTGGATCATGTGATGGTCTACCTGGAGAGTGAAGTAGACGAAGAGCAGGTTCGAGAATTCGCCCCCGATGCGGTGGTAGTCGCGACGGGGGCCCGCTGGCGACGCGACGGCATCGGGCGCTATCACGAGGAAGCAATCGAGGGCTGGCAAAGCGCATCGATCCTCACCCCCGACGACCTGATGGCCGGAATCGAATGCGAGGGGCCGGCCCTGGTCTACGATGACGATCGCTACTATATGGGTGGCCTGCTGGCGGAGAAGCTCGCCCGGGCGGGAATTCCCGTCACCCTCGTGACGCCATCCGCCCTGGTCTCACCCTGGACCCAGAATACCGATGAGCAGGCTCGTATTCACAGGCGCCTGCTCGACGTAGGTGTCCAGATCGAGACCAATACCGTCCTCGAAGTCCTTGCGGGTGAACGGGCGACCGTCGCCTGCGCGTTCAGCGGCCGCGAGCGATTCATCGAAGCTCCCACGATCGTCATGGTCACGTCGCGCCAGCCCCAGGATGCGCTCTACCATCGCCTCGCAGACTCCTTCGAGACGACTCGAATCGGTGACTGCCTCGCGCCGGGAACCATCGCTGCATCTATCCACTCCGGGCATCGCTTCGCCCGTGAAATGGATGCCGATGAGAGCGAGGAAGTCGCCTTCCGGCGCGAGAGACCGACCCTCGAAGGCTAATCGCCCGCGACGATCATCTCCCAGGCCTCGTTGAAGGCCTGGCGGAGAATCCCCGTGATTTCCCTGAACTCTTCGGGCCCCGCGGTCAAGGGTGGGGAGAGTTGGACGACGGGTTCTCCCTTATCATCCACCCGGCAGATCAGGCCCAATTCGAATAGCCGAGGCGAGAGGAAATCCCCGAGGAGCCGATTGCATTCCTCCTCCGAGAAGGCCTGCTTCGTTTCCTGATCCTTGACGAGTTCGATGCCATAGAAATAGCCCTCGCCCCGAACATCACCCACGATCGGCAGGTCGTAGAGGGTCTCGAGCTGGGCCCGAAAATCCGCCTCGTATTCGCGCACCCTGCCGCAGAGATCCTCCTTCTCAATCAACTCGATATTCGCGAGGCCCACGGCACAGCCCACGGGATGCCCGCCATACGTCATACCGTGCATGAAGGTCGTTCCACTTTCCAAGAAAGGCCTGGCCATGCGGTCGCTGACGATCGTCGCACCCAGGGGCACATAGCCCGACGTCAGCCCCTTCGCACAGGTAATCATGTCGGGAATATAGTCGTAGCGATCGCAGGCGAATACATGGCCCAGACGACCAAAGGCGCAAATCACTTCATCCGAGACGAGAAGCACTCCATGCCGATCGCAGATCTCCCTGACTCGCCGGAAATAGCCCGGCGGGGCCGGGAAACAGCCACCCGAGTTCTGGACGGGTTCGAGGAATACGGCGGCCACCGTCTCGGGCCCCTCTTCGAGGATGATCCTCTCGATATCCTGGGCGCAGGCCTCACTGAGAGCCTCACCCTCTTCCTCTGCCCGATAGGCGTCTGTGGTTCGCGCGTGGAGGGCGCCGCCGGGAAGTGGCTCGTAGGGGGCTCGCATCGACTCGTAGCCCGTAATCGCCAGGGCGCCGAGGGTGGTTCCATGGTAGGCGAGCTGGCGGGAAATCACCTTGTAGCGGCCCGGCTGGCCGATGGCCCGAAAATATTGTTTGGCCAGCTTCCATGCGGTCTCGACCGCCTCCCCTCCGCCCGTCGTGAAGAAGACCCTATTGAGATCTCCCGGCGCCAGCTCCCCCAGCCTGGCCGCCAATTCGATTGCCTTGGGGTGGGTGAAGGTCCATAGCGGGAAGAAATGCAATTCGTTCATCTGCTCGTGGGCGGCATCGGCCAGTTCCCCCCGACCGTGGCCAACATTGCTGAGAAAGAGCCCCGCCAGACCATCCAGATAGCGCTTGCCATTCGAATCGTAGACGTAACAGCCCTCGCCGCGCACGATCATCGGGCTATTGCGCACGCCGCTGAGTTCCGAGAAGCAGATCCAAAGATGTTTTCCCGCGAGCTCCTGCAGTTGCTTCGGGTCCATCCGCGTATCCATTTCTTCCTCCGACCCGATGTCGAGAGCCGACATCCATCCGGGCAATACGAGATCCGCACTCTTCAGGCGCGGGCAAGAAGATCCGATCGATTTTACGCTCCAATAGAGCGGGCTTGCGGGGAAATCTCAGAGCAGGCTGGGTCCTGACTTCTGATCGGAGACCCATCCCTCCACGATCGCGGCACTCATCGGTTCAAAGCCCATGAACTCGAAAGCGAAAGATTACCGCGCGCAACCATCTCTGCCGAAGAATCACCCCAATGCATTTCGACGGGGGAGAGAGAAAATGAAAGTGATCCCCATCGACGAACCTTCAATCCCAATCCTCGTCCTCTTCCGGCCGCTGACCCAGGATGATGCCTTTCGCGTCTCGTAGAAAGAAACCAAAAATGAGAATCGCGCTGCCGATCAATAGCCCACAGGTCAGATAGGTGACCAGATCCCAGCCATTCACGATATTCCCTCCTCCCCTGCGGGTTTCGGCACCTGGGGAGTTCCGAAGAGATTCCCGATCACGAAGCCCAGCAGGCTGACGGGCAGGCTGAAGAAAAGCGAGTACTCCTGCCAAAGACTATAGGTCGAGCCCGCGAACTCGAATGTCCAGATATAGGTACCCCATACCTCGTCATAGACGCCCAGTTGAGCGACTCCGAAATAGTATACGACGACACTCAACATGCCCGCGACAAAACTCAGCACACCGGCCGCAGAGGTCTTCTTCCCCTTCCAGAAAAGGCTCATGAAAATCGGCACCAGAACCGTGGACGTCAACAGGCTGGCATTGAAGACCCAGAGGGCCATCAAGCGATCGAATAGGAACGCCAGCATATAGCCAAGAACGAATGAGATCACGATCCCGATCTTGGTCGCCCGCACGAGTTGCTGATCACTGGCTCCGGGTTTCAGAAGCGGCCGATAGATGTCATAGGAGACGTTTGCTCCCGCCACCAGGCAATAGGAGTCGATCGTCGACATCGCCGTGGCCAGGACTCCTGCCAGAAAGAGACCCACCAATCCCACGGGCAGAGCCATTACGACTGCAGTCAGCAACGCGTCATTTGAATGAAGGTCCGCCGGCAGCACCCCCATCTCCACGCTGGCCCGGGCCAGCATGCCGCCGACGGTCACCAGCCAATCGTATGCACCCCAGACGACCAGCGCGATCAGCATCGCATTTCGGACCTGGCGAAAATTTCGGGCTGCGAAAATGCGCTGATAGAAACCTGGATCGACCAGAATGCTGATTCCCGTGGCCGCATACGCGATCAGCAGCCCGAAGGGCATGCCACCGAAGAAATTGAAATGTGTTTCCGGAACCTGTGCGGCCACCACCTCGAAGCCCCCGATATCGGACATCAGCAGGGGAATGGCAATGCCCAGGGTCACGCACATGAAGACGAATTGAATCGTATCCGTGATGGCGACGGCCAGCAGACCCCCCCAGAGCGTATAGCAGAGCGCAACACTTCCCAGGATCAGCGCCCCGATCTGCGCATCGATGCCGAATATCACTTCCGTGATCCGCCCCAGGGCGAAAAGGCTGAGGGCCGGAATCGAGTAGAGAATCGAAGAAACGGCCCCCAGATAACCCGCAGCGACTCCGTAATTTCGCTCGAGGATTTCCGGAAGGGATTTGAAATTGGCCTGTCTCAACTTCCGACTGAGCCCATAGGCGGCAAAGACATAGAAGCCCAGGGAAAGCTCCGAGTAGCCGAAGAATGCGACGATGCCGTCGTTGAATCCGATCTCGGAAGTTCCGAAGAGCACGTCGAGCCCGTAATAGGTCGAGGCCAGGGTGCAGACGAGAATCGGGGTCGTCATCGAACGACCGGCGATCAGGTACTCTTCGAAACTGGGTGACTTCCGCAGGAGGTAATAACCGATTCCGAGCATCATCAGCACATAGGCGACGATGATGCCCAGATCGATGGAAGAGATCTTGAAGTCTTCCACTCGTTCTCCCTCGGATCCTCGATGATCAAAATCGTTCGGGTTTGGCGGCCGATGCGACGTGGAAGAATTTCCCCGGCCTCCGCGAAGCCGCGCCCCTGCGTTTGGCCCGTGAACGGTAGCTTTTACAAGTGGTTTCGTAAGGGGTAAACTGCGGCTCGACGAGCCTCCGAGGGGTCCCATCCGCAGCGAAGAGAATATGGGGAGGGTTCTGCCAGGGCCTTTTCCCTTGCCGGATTTCGACCGCATGGAAAATTCGGCACATACGAAATTCGGGAAATCGGGAAATCGGGAAATCGGGAAATCGGGAAATCAAGAGGAGAGCCAGATCAGCGTTCATCTCAAAGCCCTACAGGACACGAAAAGTGCCTGCTATTGGCTCGACCGGGCTGAAAGACCGGAGATCGAAGCCCGGCTCGATGGGGATGAAGAAGCCGATCTGGCGATCGTAGGAGCGGGATTCACCGGCTTGTGGGCCGCCCTGCAGGCGAAGGAAGCCGACCCCGAGCGTAGGATCATCCTGCTAGAGGCTACGCGAATCGCGGAGGGGGCCTCCGGGCGCAATGGGGGCTTCGCAGATCCATCACTGACCCATGGTCTGACCAACGGCATCGCTCACTTCCCGACTGAAATCCGGGCTCTGGAGCGATTCGGCCTGGAGAATTACGCCGCTTTTCTCGCTTCGATCAAAAGACATGGAATCGATGCGCAACTCGAGGAAACGGGAACTCTCAGCGTAGCGACGGCCGAGTACCAGATCGAAGAACTGCGGGAATACGCTCAGCTGCTCGAGTCCCATGGCGATGATCCCATCTGGATGGATGCCGGAGCGATCCGATCGGAAGTCGATTCGCCAACATATGTGGCTGGAATGATGAGCCGAGCGGGGGCGATCGTCGACCCCGCTCGGTTGGCCTGGGGACTGGCCGCGACCCTGCGAGGAATGGGCGTTCGCATCTACGAGGAAAGCCCATCGGTCGACGTCGCCCTCGACGGAGCCGGAATAGAGATCCGCTGTGCTTCCGGGCGCTTGCGTGCCCGAAAGGCCCTGCTCGCTACGAATGCCTTCCGGAGTCCCGTACGCAGCATGCGCCGAGCTACCGTTCCCATTTGGGATTATGTGCTGATGACGGAGCCCCTTTCCGAAGCGCAACTCCGCTCGCTGGGCTGGCGAAATCGCCAGGGTATCGGAGATATGGGCAACCAATTCCACTACTACAGGCTCACCTCGGACAATCGCATTCTCTGGGGGGGCTACGACGCCATCTACCATTTCGGGAACCGAATCGATTCCGCCTACGAACAGAGAAGGGGCAGCTTCGAGGGGTTGTCGCGACGGTTCTTTCAGACCTTTCCCCAACTCGAAGGCCTTCGTTTCAGCCATAGCTGGGGAGGTCCCATCGCGACGACCACACGATTCTGCATGGATGTGGGCAGGGCCTATCGGAATCGCGTGGCCTGGGCGACGGGCTATACGGGGCTCGGAGTCGTGGCCAGCCGCTTCGGCGGGCAGGTGGCCCTTCACCTCCTTGACGACCCCCAAGCCCCCGAATTGGCACTTCGAATGTTCCGGAAGCGGCCTTTTCCATGGCCCCCGGAACCCCTGCGGTCAGCCGTGATCGGCCTGACCCAACGGGAATTGGCTCGGGCCGACCGAAATCACGGGCGCCGAGGGCTCTGGCTCCGATTGTTGGATGGCCTGGGCCTCGGATTCGACTCCTGAGTACTGCCTCTCGAACGAGGCCAGGGGGGACTACGCGAACGCCGATAGCTGGCTAAACTTTTCCCCCGCAGTCCTGCCACCACCAGGATTCGAGCCGAAGTCGATGAGAGGAGAATGGGGTTGGCCATCGTCGAGGTACCGTCTCGCTATCGCGTACCCACGAGGGGCGAGGCTCGAATCGAAGTCGAGGAAGATACGATCCGAAAATGTATCGAGGCCCTCGAGAACCGTTTCCCGGGCTTCGGGGAATTGATCCTCGATGCGAGCGGACATCAGAGGCGTTTTGTGCGACTTTTTCTGAATGGCGATGTCCTGGAGCGCGATGCTCTCGATCGCTGCGTCGGTAGCCAGGATACCATCACCATCGTGGCCGGTGCCGCCGGCGGATAGGAGAAGGCGCAACGACGCGCTGGAATCGGGCCATTCATTCCAGCTGAACGCGTGAGGGAAGATAGCTCGAGAGTCCGATCACAAAGGAGAAGAGAAATGGCCGCCACAGATGAAGCCCGGTTGATTCGCGTGGATATGACCCAGCAGAGCACACGCATCGAATCCTTTCCGGAGGCATGGAAATTTCTGGGTGGCCGAGCCCTCTCATCCCGCATCCTGCTCGAAGAATGTGATGCCAATTGCGAGCCTCTCGGGGCCGACAACCTCCTGATCCTGGCGCCGGGGGTGCTGTCGGGAAGCAGCGCTCCGACTTCCGGGCGCCTCTCGGTGGGAGGCAAGAGTCCGCTGACCGGAGGAATCAAGGAAGCGAATGTGGGAGGAGATGCCGGTCAGGATCTCATGAAACTCGGCTATCGGGCGATCATCGTCACGGGAAGACCTTCCGATCCCGAAAGCCGCTATGCGCTGAACGTATCCGGTGACTCCGTGGAAATCGTCTCGGCCGACGAGCATCGGGGCAAGTGGAATTATGCACTGATCGAGGATCTGAAGGGCCTTTATTCGCAGAAGGCATCCTTCATTTCGATCGGCCCGGCGGGTGAACTCCAGCTCTCCGGCGCATCCGTGGCCTGCACGGATGCCTCCCAGGATCGCCATCCGGCCCGACATGCGGGACGCGGAGGATTGGGGGCCGTCATGGGGAGCAAGGGCCTGAAGTTCGTGGCCATCGAGAGCGGGGGAGCCCCTTCACGCAAGCCCGCCAACAAGGAATTCGTCCAACTTTCCAAGAAATTCACTCGGGAGTATGTGGCCGGACCGGGCCAGGAGGCCTTCCCGAAATGGGGTACCAGCGTCATCTGTGAAGAAGCAAACTCGATCTACACCTTCCCCTACAAGAATCGCGTCGAGGGCCGCTCTCCAGACATCGAGAGCCTCGACGGCATGCGCATCGTCGAGAGTTTCGAGAAGCGCGGCGGAGGCATGCATAATTGCCTGACGGGCTGCATCGTCAAATGCAGCAATATCGTCCACGACGCCGAGGGTGGGTACAAGACCTCCGGCCTGGAATTCGAAACCCTCACGATGTTGGGATCGAATTGTGCGATTGCGAATTGGGAGGACGTCGCGGACCTGGATCGTCTCTGCGACGAAATCGGACTCGATACGATCGAGACAGGTGCCGCCATAGGTGTCTTCATGGATTCCGGCGGCATGGAATTCGGAGACGCCGAAGGCGCCAAGCGCCTGCTCGCGGAAGTCGCGGAGGGTAGCGAGATCGGTCGAACAATCGGCAATGGAGCCGACGCCGTGGGCCGAATGCAGAAACATCATCGCGTCCCCACGGTCAAGGGCCAGGCGATTCCCGCCTGGGATCCACGCCCCCTCAAAGCCGCCGGGGTCACCTATTGCACGAGTGCCATGGGGGCGGACCATACGGCCGGATTGGTCGTCGACCCCGGCCAGGCCCAGGAAGAATTCGCCCGAGCTTCCCAGGAGAGCCAGATCCTGAATGCCGCAATCGACTCGTCGGGTTTCTGCCAATTCCTGATGCCCAACCTGGAGGAGATCGGCCAGTTCTACTCGCATTTCCACGGTGAAGAAGTCACCCGTGAAGAAATCGCCGACATGGGCTGGCAATGCATGCAGGATGAATGGGAGTTCAACCGGCGTGCGGGCTTCGGGAGCGAGGACGACAAGATGGCTGCGTGCATGGCGGAAGACGTGATCGGAGACGAAACTAAATTCGTCTGGGATGTTCCCGATGAAGTGGTCGCGGCAGCCTATAAGCGCTTCGAAGCCAGGGAAGAACTCTATACCGCCCGACCGAGCTGATCGGAATTCAGGGATTGCATCGGCACGTTTCTGATTCGCAGCGATGCGAGACGCCTCTACCCGATCAATTCCCGGCGGCTCGTATTCCGCTCGGCGCCGTCTGTCGAGACGTCGCATAGGGGGTCGACCGGCTGCGAGCCCCCGCCCGCGTCGGGGGATTCGGGGGGCGGGCTATTCGGCAAAGAAGGCCTGGATCCCCGTCTGTGCACGCCCCAGGATCAGTGCGTGAATATCGTGAGTTCCCTCGTAGGTATTCACCGTTTCGAGATTGATCATATGCCGCATCACGTGGTACTCCTCGGAAATCCCATTGCCTCCATGCATATCCCGGGATTGACGGGCGATCTCCAAGGCCTTGCCGCAAGAATTCCTCTTCACCAGGGAGATGTTTTCAGGCGCACAACGTCCCTCATCCAGCAAGCGCCCTACCCGCAGACACGCCTGCAATCCGATCGAAATCTCCGTCTGCATATCCGCGAGTTTGAGCTGAATCAGCTGATTGGCCGCCAGGGGGCGGCCAAATTGCTTGCGGTCGAGGGTATAGGAACGCGCCGCCTGCCAACAGAATTCCGCCGCACCGAGCGCCCCCCAGGCGATCCCATAACGGGCCTTGTTGAGACAGCCGAACGGCCCCTTCAACCCCTTCACCTCGGGAAATAGATTCTCTTCGGGCACGAAAGCGCGATCGAGCATGATGGATCCGGTGGTCGACGCCCTGAGCGAGAGTTTGCCCTCGATCTTGGGGGTGGTAAATCCGGAGCCCGCATTCTCCCTCTCGACCACGAAGCCGCGAATCTCCCCGTCGAGTTTCGCCCAGACCACGGCCAGGTCTGCAATCGGAGAGTTGGTGATCCACATCTTGGAACCCGTCAGCAGGTAGCCACCATCCGTCCGCTCTGCGCTGGTCGTCATCGATCCCGGATCCGATCCATGCTCGCTCTCTGTCAGACCGAAGCATCCCACCCACTCGCCCGCCGCCAGTCGGGGAAGAAATTTCTGACGCTGGGACTCGGTCCCGTAGGCGTGGATCGGGTGCATGACGAGCGACGACTGCACACTCATGGCGGATCGATAACCCGAGTCGATTCGTTCGATCTCCCGGGCTGCCAGCCCATAAGCGACGTGGGAAACACCGGCCCCGCCGTATTCCGTGGGAAGGGTCGGGCCCAGCAGGCCGACTTCCCCCATCGCCTTCATCAAAGCCGGATCGAAACTCTCCTCTCGGAAGTGGTCGACGACCCGGGGAAGGAGTTCCTCGGAAGCGAAATTGCGGGCGGTCTCCGCAACCATTCGCTCTTCATCCTTTAGTTGCTCATTCAGGAGGAAGGGATCGTCCCATTCGAATTGGATTCTGGCCACGCCTCAACTCCTCCCCATCGGGATGCTGCGGATTTCTCTCGAACGGGCGATCCGGCGCGGATTCAGCATCCTGGGGACGACACCTGCAAATTCGCAATCCGCGTGATCGAAAGCGGCCCCGGGTGGCCCTCGGATCCCCATCTCTGGGCCGGTCGAGAAGGACTCATCATACCCGACCTTCGGGATCCTTTCATCCGACGCTTCGAGGCTTCCGCCCATGCTCCCGGTATCGCTTCAGCCTTTGAGATGCTCGAGCAGGAATTCCCTGGCAGCTCGTGCGGCCTGCTCGAAGCCGGCGCCTTCATAGGGGTCGAAGTGATGTCCTTCGATCAATTCGAGTCGCTTGGGTTCCGCGGCTCGATCGAAGGCTTCCAGGGCAATCGAAGTCGCCGCCAGATTATCCTCTGTGGCCACCACCATCAGCAGGGGTTTGGATCCGAGGGAGGCAATGCAGGCACCGGGATCGAAGACGGGATCGCAGTCAAAAGCATTCCGGAGCGTGACATGATTTCTCCAGGTCGATCCGGGCCGCCGCCCCCTGTGGAGAAACCATTCCCGAGACTCCGACTGGGGAAAAATGGTTGGCTCATCGCCCTCCCCATCATCGACTACTCGAATCGTCGACGCTGCGGGCCCCAGGCGATCCGCCGGACCGGCGCCACTCTCGTCCAGGAGACCGTCGCGGATCGCTTCGAAGGCGGCATGCGCATCCGAGTAGTCGACACCGGGGATTCCCGCCAGGGGAACATTGGCGACTACGGCCTTGACGCGTTCATCCACCGCCGCAACAACGATGACCTCGCCCCCGCTGAAGCTGCTGCCCCAAATGGCCAGCCGATCCGCATCCACCTCCGGACGTTCGGCCAGCCAGCTCAGCGCATAGCGATAATCCCTGGCCTGGGCCCAGGGATTGATTTCCTGCCGGGGCTCTCCGGCGCTCTCCCCGAGATTTCGATGGTCATAGACCAGGACTGCGAATCCGGCCGCGCAAAACTCCTCGGCGAATTCCAGCAAGCCCATTTCTTTCACCGCCGAAAAGCCGTGGGCCATGACGATCCCGGGAACGCCAACCGCCCCTTCGGGCCGATAGAAAATTCCCCGCAACGCGGTGTCCCCATGCGCCGTGAAAGTCACTGCCGTCTTTTCCATTGGATCTCCCATCTGAATGGATAATGCATGATGGTCCGACACCTGACCAGGGAGACCTCGTCGCATTGGTCCCCGAGCGCGGAGGCCGAAAAGAAAGCGATCTCTCCACCCGCGGACGGCCCACCCCGTCGTGGGGCAAAGCTCATCGCGCCACACATTGGCCCGCGAAAACCCGCCGGACTTCCCGATCGGCGCTTCTGCGCCTTCGCCTGGATGAAATCACATACACCCGCCCCGTTTCGGCCGTCTTCCATAACCTGCTAGCATTTGGGCTCCCGGGACTCAGCGGAATCGTCTATAACGGACACGATCGGCGCCCGGGAGCCTCCCCGATCTGAGGGTCAATCTTGAGAGCCTACCTTTTCGTGATCGCCATTCTATTGGGTATTTTTGGTCTGATCGGGGGCTATCTCTACAACCAGAGCCTCGGTGAGGCATCGGCCTACTCGGAGCCACCACCGATCACGGTGGCCGCCGCCTCGGCCCTCGCGGAAGATTGGGAGGAGTATCTGGACGCCGTGGGGACCATTCGCGCCCTTCGCGGCATCGATCTGACCTCGGAGGAGAGCGGGGAGGTCATCGAGATCAATTTCGAGTCCGGCGATCAAATCCAGGAGGGCCAGCTCCTGGTGGTACTGAACGATCGGGTCGAGATCGCGCGGCGTCAGAGCCAGCAGGCCACCCTCGATCTCGCAGAACTCCGCTTTGCTCGCAGTCGGGAATTGCTCGCCCAGAAGTCCGTATCCCAATCCGATTACGATCGGGCCAAGGCCGATCTGGACCGAGCCCGGGCGAACCTGGCGGAGACCGAAGCCACTCTGGGCAACAAGCGCATTCGCGCGCCCTTCTCGGGAAAGGCGGGCATCCGGCGGATCCACCTGGGAAATTATATCTCTCCGGGTACGGTGGTGACGACACTCCAGGATCTCAGCGAACTCGAGATCGACTTCACGCTACCGGCCCGGGTCGCGCCGCGATTACGACCCCAGCAACGAATCAAATTGGAAGTCGATGCTTTTCCCGATCGGATCTTCGAGGCCGAGCTGAGAGCCGTCGACTCCCGAATCGATCCGAATACCCGCAACGTGCTGGCCCGAGCGAGCATCGAGGAAGGAGAGGGCCTGCTGCCCGGGATGTTCGCCTACCTCCGCATCTATTCCGGCAATACGAAGAAGAGGGTGACCGTTCCCGAAACCGCCATCACCTACTCCCTCCACGGGGACACGGTCTACGTATTGGAGGAGGAGGATCGCGCACTGAAGGCCCGCTCGATCATCGTGACCACCGGGGGGCGACGCAACGGGCGAGCGAGTATTCTCTCTGGCCTCGAGGCGGGTAGCCGTGTCGTCAGCGCGGGGCAGAACAAGCTCTACCGCGGGGCGCGCGTGGTCGTCGACGAAGACGTGAAATTCTAGGGCCGGCCGATGCCCTTTACCGACCTCTTCATCAGGCGCCCCGTACTCGCGATCGTCACCAGCCTGATGCTGCTGTTGCTGGGATTCCAGTCGGCCCGGGAACTCACTCTGCGGGAATTCCCGCTGGTTGAAACCAGCACCATCGAGGTGCGAACACAATATCCGGGAGCGAGTGCTCGCACCGTTCTCGGCTTCGTGACGACTCCGCTCCAGCGATATGTCTCCAGCGCCCGTGGCATCGATTACGTCACGTCGACGAGTCGAGCGGGGAGTTCTCGCATCCTGCTCCACGTGCGTCTCGGAGAGGATGCCAGCGACGTCCTCTCGGAGGTGATCGCGAAAGCCAACGAATCCCGATACGAATTGCCAGAGGAAATCGAAGATCCGGTCATTGCAGCGGAATCGGGGGAAGATGCCCTGATGTATCTGGCCTTCTATAGCGAAGAACTCTCTCTCTCCCAGGTAAATGACTACCTGGCCCGATTCGTACAACCCGTATTGACGACCCTCGAAGGGGTGGGCGCGGCCGATCTCCTGGGCAAGAAGGAATTTGCCATGCGGATCTGGTTGAATCCGCAGAAGATGGCCGCATACGGGGTGACGGCCGCAGATATTCGCGACGCCCTGCGACGGGATAACTACATCTCGACGACGGGCAATACCGAGGGCACGTGGGTAGTCACGAACGTCGAGGCCGATACGGATCTCTCGAATCCCGCCGAATTCTCGGCCATTGTCATTCGCCAGGAAGAGGAACAACGGGTCCTGCTGGAAGACGTCGCTGAATTGGAGCTCTCGAATGCAAATATCGAGTACTCTTCCTTTTCCAGTGGCCGGGAAGCACTCTTCATCGCCATCAGACTCGGTCCAGGAGCCAATCCCCTGGCTGTCGCCTCCGAAGTTCGTAGTGTACTCCCCGACCTCGAAGAGAAGCTGCCCGCCGATCTTGGCGTTTTCGTCGACTACGATGGGTCGGAGTATATCCGCGAAGCGCTCTACGAGGTCATCAAGACCCTGATCGAAGCCGCGGCAATCGTCATCCTGGTGATCTATCTCTTTCTCGGCTCCATTCGCGTAGTGGTGATTCCCCTGGTCGCCATTCCCCTCTCCCTGATCGGTGTTCTATTCCTCATCTACCTGCTGGGTTTCTCGATCAATCTCCTCACGCTGCTCGCGATGGTCATCGCCATTGGCCTGGTGGTCGACGATGCCATCGTGGTCGTCGAGAACGTCCACCGACACATCGAAGACGGCGCCTCTCCCCTGGATGCGGCATTGCGTGGCGCAAGAGAAGTGGCTTTGCCCGTGCTGGCCATGACCCTGACCCTGATTGCCGTCTATGCACCAATCGGATTCCTGGGAGGCCTGACCGGAGCCCTCTTTACCGAATTCGCGCTGACCCTGGCAGGAGCGGTCTTCGTATCCGGAGTCGTGGCCCTCACGCTCAGTCCGGTGATGTGCGCGAACACGCTGAAGGAAAGCGAGAAACAGGGGAATTTCTCCGACTGGCTCGATGGGCGCTTTCTCTCCCTCAAGAAATCCTATCGACGCGCGTTATCCCATAGTCTCAGCAATTCGGGAGCCGTCATCCTCTTCAGCCTGGCGATCGCCTCCAGTCTGCCGATTCTCTTCGGATTATCCCAGGAAGAGCTCTCACCAGAAGAAGATTCGGCGAGTATCATGGTGATGGCCAACGCACCTCAATACGCCAACCTCGACTACATCGATCACTTCCTGGATCAATTGGTCGAAATCTGGAAGCAGATTCCAGAGGTCACACATTCCTGGCAGGTCAGTTCCACCCGCTTCATCTTCGGCGGGCTTTCGCTGGCCCATTGGAATGACCGCACGCGGAGTCAAGAGGAGATCATGGGGGAATTGCAGCATCGCTTCGCAGACGTCAGCGGGCTCGAGGTCTTCATTTTTCCCCCCGCCATGCTGCCCGGCGCCGAGTCGGGGCTGCCCGTCGATTTCGTCATCGTCTCCAACGATGATTATATCGATTTGAATCAGATCACCGAAGAGGTGCTGCAACGAGCGAGACAATCCGGAATTTTTGCCTTTGTGACGAAGACGCTCAAATTCACACGACCCGAAACGGGGATCGCCATTGATCGTGCGAAGGCCGCACGGCTCGGCGTTTCCATGCGCGCCATCGGCGACACCCTATCCATCATGTTGGGCGAAGCGGAAGTCAATCGCTTCAGCATGTCGGGACGCAGTTATAAAGTGATCCCCCAGGCGGCGCCAGATTTCCGGCTGACATCCACTGAACTCGAGAAATATTATGTTCGCGCGGCCGACGAAAGCCTGATTCCCCTCTCGACGGTCATCTCCCTCGAGCAACGAGTAGAACCGAATGTACTCACTCAATATCAGCAATTGAATAGCGCGAGCATCCGGGGCATGACCCGGGATTCCCATTCGATGGGAGAGGCGCTGGCCTTTTTGGAGAAGACGTTGGATGAAGTCGCCCCGAGCGGCTATCGGGCGGGATACGAAGGCGAGGCCAGACGTTTCCTCGCGGAACGCTCGAATTTCGGACCGCTCTTCGGGCTCTCCCTCTTCGTGATCTTCCTCGTCCTATCCGCCCAATTCAACAGTTTTCGGGATCCTGTCGTGGTGCTCATCGCCGTACCCCTGTCGATTTTTGGCGCCGTCGTGCCCATCGCCCTCGGGATGACTTCGCTCAATATCTACAGCCAGATCGGACTCCTCACATTGATCGGGCTGATCAGCAAACACGGCATTTTGATTGTCGATTTTGCAAATGAGTTGAGGGATCGGGGCTCGCCGCTACGCGATGCCATCATGGAAGCCGCGGCCCTCAGATTGCGCCCCATCCTGATGACGACGGCGGCCACAATATTGGGCGTAGCGCCCCTGCTGAATGCGTCCGGCGCCGGCGGCAATAGCCGCTTCAGCATCGGGCTGATGATCGCCGCGGGCATGTCGGTGGGCACCCTCTTCACGCTCTTCGTGCTCCCCACCTTCTACGTGCTGCTGGCGAAGGAACGGAGTGGCGAGCGGCTGGGATCCGATGCCCAGGGGCATTCGCTCTTCGAGGAACCCGCAGCACGGGCCCCCAATGCCCCGCCGGAGACCCTGGGCGGCTGATTTCGAGGGATTCCACAGAGGGCGGTCTCCGCGCGAGATCGACTCTGCCCCGAATGAAGGGCATCCGACCTGTCGCAAGGGAGAACGCTCGCGGTCGAACTTGCGAGCCGGCCTCGATCGA
Organism: uncultured Spirochaetaceae bacterium; assembly: GCA_964435795.1. GTDB lineage: Bacteria > Myxococcota_A > UBA9160 > UBA9160 > UBA4427 > JAZXM01. The sequence continues at coordinate 28,406 of CAYTAT010000032.1, read as the reverse complement.
TCCGGGCTCTGCCTGGAAGTTGTAGAGAGCCACTTCGTCCGCGCCTTGCCGGGCGAAGCCCTGACTCTCATTGGGGCACCTGACCCCACCTCCTGGGACATTTAGGCTCGAGGATCGGCTGAAAAGCGATACAGGCCATCAACTGACAGGCACGTCACTTGCAGTATGAAACTGACAGATCCGTCACTTCACATTTCTACTCGGGAGACGTCCATGCCAGATTTTCTATCCGCCTACTCGATCCAGAATTGGCTCGAGTCCTGCCCCCAGGGCTATTTGCAGGATAAACAATACGGCCACGAGTCCGGAATCCAGGAGCCAGATTTCCTGCTGGAAGAGCCGCAACTGCGAGCAGAGGCCATCCGCACCACCGTGCAACTGGTCGCGGGAGAGCGCTGTGCTCTCGCAGCCTCCGCGGGCCTGGTCTATTGCGCGCCGGATCATGAGAGCCAGCGCTTTCTGGCGACCCAGACCCTCGACGAGGCCCGACACGTCGAGATCTTCATGCAGCGACTCTATGACCTCGGGGTCAAGAAGAGCGAGGTCGAGGATGTGATCGCGCAGAATGCCAATCCGAACCTCGTCAAATTCGCAGAAGTCCTGCTCGAAAAAGTCGACAAGAAGGATTTCATCGCGGGCGTCGTGGGACAGAATATCATTCTCGAAGGCATGGCCTTCACGGTCTTTGAGATGATGCATACCGGAAACGAGACGCTGAATCCCAAATTTGCCCAGACCCTCTCGGGCACGATCGCCGACGAGCGCCGGCATGTCGGTTTCGGCGAAAACCGCATCGGTTCCCTGGTTCGGGAGCAACCGGAGAAATTGCCGGAAATCCAGAAGATGCAACGGGAAATGTCCTACTTCATGCTCGCGACTTTCGCGGATACTTTCAGTCGCAATCAGGAATCCATGGAGGCGGGCCGCCAACTCTCCGCAGACGATGGGCCCAGGGATTTCCATGGCACCAATCTCGCGGAAGCCACTCCCGAGGAGATGGAAGCCGTACTATCCGAAACGGTCTTGAAGGAATTCAAGGTGCGTCTCGGACGAATCGGTATCGAGTATCAAACCCCCGCGGCCCCCTAGCCGTTCGCAAACGAAAGCTCGGCTCAGTGGAGCGGATAGAATTCTTCCGAGAGCATCACGCAGGAGTTTCGTCGTACGCGAGTACGGCGGAATTTCTGCGACATGGGGATCGGCGGAAGAATACGCGCCGCATATCGGCATCGGGATTTTCGGCAGTCTGCCGGTATCTCCCGGGAGGATGGATTCCCTGATGGTCTCATCTTTTGGCGACCTGCACGAGTTGGAAGAGTCCACGTTCTTCCGCGAAATGCAGTCTTTCGAATATTGGTTCGAATCCGTCGAGGGCTACCTGAGGGACCGCCCCCATGGTTATAACCCCAAGACCCCCGAGTCCGAAATGTCCTCCGCGGAGCAGGAGCGCCTGAAGACGGCCCTTTGCAGCTATTGCATCGGGGAACTCGCAGCCCTGGAAGGGAGTTCCGGGCTGATTCAATTCGCCCCCAATCGCGAAACAAAGATCTTTCTCGCAACCCAGGCGGCCGATGAGGCACGCCACCTCGAAGTCTTCTACCACCGGCTGGGAACGCTCGGAGTCGCAGACCCCGAAGCGGAGATCCACCGTCGCGGAACCAAGGCACTCGTGAAATTCAAAGAGCGCCTGCTCGAATTGGTCCGGGGCAGGGATTGGGAAGCGGCCCTCTTCGCCCAGAACGTCATCCTGGAAGCAATGGAATTCACGGTCTTTCGCAGTCACGCAGAAAATGCAGATCCCATCACGCGTGAAATCCTGGAGGGCATCATCAAGGATGAGCGAAGGCATCTCGGCTTTGGGGAGAATGAGATCGGAAGGCGGCTGGCAGACGCACCTCATATTCGGGCGCGCCTGGGGGAAATCAAGCGTGAACTCGATCATCTCGTATTCGACACATTCAGCGAGACCATGCTCGGACTTGGGCTGCCCCGCGATGAACGTCCCGAATTGGGCCGGAACTACCTCGCAGCGGTCAAGCGATTGGGATTCTCCGATGATTGATCCGCTGCTGGAAGAGATCCGCGAAGAAAGGGAGACCCTCCCCCGCCAGAGGTTCATCCTGGATCAGACTGGCTTCGACGAAGTTCCCGCCCGCTATCGGCGCTTCTATCGGAAGTGGCAGGGGAACTCCGATAGTCTCGCGGCCAATGAAGTACTCTGCCCGGTCTGCAAGGTCGTCATCCGTTCGACCCGGGAGTTGCGGCCCGGAGATCGCGTCTACTGCATGCCGTGCATGTCTCGCCTGATCATTGCTCGAGGCGAAGATGGACGTCTCGAAGCGGGGGTTGCCTATTAGGCAGGCGATCAACGATGGCCGACGTCCACGATCGGATCTGGCGCATTCGACTGATCCCCATGCCACGAGCCCTCCACGCCCGCCAAAGGATCCCGCCCGAATACCAGCGCGGACATCGCGCGCAAAGCACACTTCGCCAAGCTCAGGATTCTTCGACCGCCCAGCGCATACTTTTCGCCCAGGTGCCGATCCCCTCGCTGGCCAAAAGGTCGATATGTGCCGAATCATGCACAGAGTTGTGCCCCATCGGCACATAGCGGTATCGTTGTGTTGGATCGGGTTCTCAGTGTATGCGGAAGCCCCGAAACCAAGCTTTGGGGGCGAGGTTGGCTCAAGGGCCATCCAATCAAGTCCTCGGGTTCACACTCATCTCTCATTCTTGAGGAGTGGCGTCGATATGACTCTCGGACAACGTGCGATGCGGATTTCGATTTCTGTTCCAGTCAGCCTCCTGATCCTCTGCGGGTTGCTGATTCCCTCACTGGCGCAAGCCCAGGAGGGTACGATCGACTCGGGGGATACCGCCTGGATACTCGTTTCTTCGGCTCTCGTTCTCCTGATGACCGTCCCGGGCCTCGCGCTCTTTTATGGAGGATTGGTGCGAACCAAGAACATCCTCTCGGTCCTGATGCAATGCATGATGGCCGCGGGCCTGATTGGGTTGCTCTGGGTCATAGCGGGATATAGCCTCGCCTTCGGGGGCGGGGACAATCTCTTCATCGGTGATTTCAGTATGCTGATGCTGAGCGGGATTACGCCCGATTCCGTATCGGGTTCCATTCCCACCTATATCTTCGTCATATTCCAGGGAATGTTCGCGATCATCACCCCCGCGCTGATGCTCGGCGCATTTGCCGAAAGAATCCGCTTCAGCGCATACCTGGCATTCATCAGCTTGTGGTTCTTCCTCGTCTACGTACCCCTGGCTCATATGGTCTGGGGGGGAGGCTGGATCGGAAGCTCGCTCGGGGCACTCGATTTTGCCGGAGGGCTGGTGGTTCATATGTCGAGCGGCTTCTCCGCACTCGTCGCCTGCATTTTCATCGGTCCGAGAATGGGCTTCGGACGCGATCCCATGCCCCCGAATAGCCTGCCCTTCACAATGATCGGAGCTTCCCTGCTCTGGGTGGGATGGTTTGGCTTCAACGCCGGCAGCGAATTGGCCGCAGATGGAACGGCGGCCCTCGCCTTCCTGACCACCCAGACCGCAGCAGCCACAGCCGTCGTCGCCTGGTCCCTGATCGAATGGCTCCATCGCGGAAAACCCACCCAATTGGGAGCGGCCACCGGCGCCGTGGCGGGGCTCGTCGCCATTACTCCGGCCTGCGCGTTCGTCGGCCCCGGCGGAGCCATCATGATCGGCATCGGAGCCAGCGCCTTCTGCTATCTCTCCGTCGTCGTCTTCAAGGCGAAGATGGGTTACGACGACTCCCTCGATGTTTTCGGCGTGCACGGCATCGGAGGAGCCTGGGGGGCCCTGGCCACTGCACTCTTCATCGCACCTTGGGGACTGCAGGAGGGTGTCAGCCAGATGGCGCAGATCATGAAGCAGTTGATCAGCATCGGCTTCACGGCCGCCTTCGCATGCTTGATGACCCTCGTGATCCTCTTTGTCCTCAAGGCCGTGATGGGAGACCTGAGACCCTCCGAGGAAGACGAAAGCCAGGGGCTCGACCTCTCCGAGCATTCCGAATCCGCCTACGGCCACCCCAGCTGATCCAGCTGCCTCTGTCCTCTGTCGTAGAATAAAGAGAATAGAGAGAATAAAGAAAAGAGGGACGCTCCTCCTCGCGGGGGGCGTCCCTCTTCGTCTGCGGGGCTCGAATCCTCCAGGTCGATCAGAATGATCGGGCCGGCCCCGAACCGGGGGAGGACGGTGGCGCCGGCCACGCTTCTTCTCCTCTTCGTGAATGCTGACGAACTCCCTCCGCTATTCCACAGTCCACCACTCGCGCCCCCCCGTATTCCCCCTGATCGGTGCTTTTATGCCCTGGTCTCAAGTCGGCCGTCGCCCCAGCGACCCAAGATAGAAGCTTCCGATCGCGAGCCCGGCCATGAAAGCCGCGAATCGCGTCGAGACCGCGTAGGTGGACACACCAGAGATCAGCGCCCGCCCGCGTATCCATACCACTTCACCACTTCGTAAATCAGAGCGGCGACAGCGGAAACGAGAAAGATGAAGAGAATGAGGGGGGGAGTCATTCCGCCCGAAAATTCTTCAGGCAAATCAGATGAGCCCATGGAATATTCTGACGATCGGAGTTCGGCTCCGATTCACCCAGGCGACTGAAATGCTATTGCAGGTGGACCTGGATGGAGGTCTTTTCATCTTCTACGGAAAACCTTACCTGATCGAAGTCGGGCGGACCCATTCGACCCCGGGCGTCATTGCTGAAACCATAGGGCTCCTTGGGAATGCCGAAGAATCCGGTATCGATTTCTCCATTCGAATTTCTATCGTGAAAGACCTTGATCCCGTAGTCGCCTGGCGCAAGGTTCTCGAAGGAGACCTTGACCGCCTTGCCCGTCGCCGACGTCTCTCGGTCACCGATCGGGCGGTTCTCCTCGTAGGCATCCGAAGTATCAAAGAGCGCCACGAAGACCACGCCGCGAGCATCGGCACCCAAGACCTCGACTTCCAGCTCCGCAGCCGACGCCGACGCGCCCGAGAGAATTGCCAATGCGAGAACCCGGATCAGAATCTGGAAGCGAAGCAGCGGCACTGGGACTCCTCTATTTCTATATAGAGCGATGTGGAACTCGATCGAGCGGGGGCTCAAATAGACCGGCCGCTGGCCCGACGCGAAACGACACTCCGAAAAGCCTAGCCCGCATCGAACCCCCCCAGAAGGCCGAATAAATATCGACCCGGACGACCGCGCAGGAGTAACGCGGCGCCCGGGTCTGGGTCAAGGCCCTGAGGCCTCTTCGTGCCAGGAGAGAATCGTATGGATAGACGCCATCCGGGACCGGGCGGTTTCACGGATTTTGCCCACGCCTGGTTTTTTTGCCGGGCCCGCAGCACCCGGAGACGCAGCAGATCAGGGGCGGGGGGGGGAACCCCTGGACGGACGGGCCCGACCGGGGGGCAGGCGGGCGTACGCGGAGCTTCCAGCAGGGCCTGGGCGGGTTGGCAGCGGGTTGCCGTCGCGGGCCGACGCCTGCCCCCGGGATGCCCGCGATTGCAGTGGTCCGGGCTCCGATCGTCTCATGGATCCGCTCTCCATTTCCCGCCGCTCTCCGCTTCTCACCGCTCTCCGCTCTCC
>CAYTAT010000032.1:16125-22683 GCA_964435795.1 uncultured Spirochaetaceae bacterium | reverse complement strand
TCCGCTCTCCATTTCCCGCCGCTCTCCGCTTCTCACCGCTCTCCGCTCTCCGCCCCCCTCGGGGGCAATGGGGGACGATCGGGCGGGCGCCGAATCCCCGGCGGGGAAGAATGCCGCTCAGAGGCAAAACGCGTAGGCGTCTCGAAAGACCTGTTTTCCGTCCCTCTCCACGAGATTGCCATGGGAGAGAACGATCCGATCGAAGTCCCACTCCAGAACGCGCTCCACGAAGGCCCGCAGAGCGACCCGATCCCTGAAACTCGCCTTCATATCGATCGGGGGACCATAGTGGTCATAGATTCCCGCAAAGCGAGCCAGGAGACGGCCGATGAACGGAGCATCCGGATGAACGCATTCGCAGAGGTCACATAAAATCAGGCTGCGAGACGGGCGATGGAAAAAGACCACTTCATCCATCAAGCCGCTGCCCTTCACGGGCGCCTGATCGAGAGTTTCTCCCCAGGTGCCCTCGGGCGGATCCTCGCCGAGAACTCCCTCGGGCGAGAGATCGCATCTCTTCGTCACCAGCTTGGGCGAAATGAAAAGGCGCGCGCTGGGATACGCGGCCAGAAAATCGGATACGTAGAGGTGATGGATGAAGCTTGGCGCGACGACGAAAGCCACCTCACCCAACGCATCGAGATCCTCCTTGACATGCTCGAGCCGAATCGGAGAGTGGACGAATAGCCGGCCATCGGAGAGGCGAGCCACCGTCATGCGGCATCCCATCGGGATCCCGTAAAAACGCTGAGGGGCCCGTGCGGTCCAGATCTCCCCATCCACCCACGTCGATAATTCCGGAATGAGATCAGTCGGCGTATACATCTCTGAAGAGCTTATCGGATTTCGACTCTCAGACCAGTTCGCTATCCAGCGGGCTGCGCCATCCGAACTTCGCGTTTGCGCTCCACGCCCCAGAGCTTCAATCCACTGGATTGGTAGGCGATCACGAAGACGCGGCGACTCGAGGAAGTCTGATTGGTCTGGGAACCATGAACCAGGTCTCTATGAAAGTAGAGCACACTGCCAGCAGGCAACTCGACCGCCATCGCCTCACCTTCGATCAATTCGACATCCGTATAAAGGGCACCCAGAACGCCCCGATTCTTCAGTCCCCGCAGATTGCCGACGCGATGGCTTCCCGGGATCACCCAAAGACATCCGTTCTCCTTCGTCCCATCGTCGAGGTAGGTAAGCGTACTCACAACGGAAGGAAGATCCTCGGCCCCGTGTTCCCAATAGAGGCCCTCCTGATGCCAGGGAAAGGGAGCACCCCCTGGACGCTTGACGTTCAACTTATCGCTGAAGACGCTCAAGTTCGTGCATCCGTTGATCGAAACAATCGGCTGGTAGAGACGGGGATCATCGGCCAATGCATCCAGGCATGGGTCGAGATGCCCCGTAGGTTCCATCGAGCGGACTGCATTCAGATCATCACTCCACTCCCATTTGATCGCTGAGCCAAGTACGAACTGATACTTCTGGTTGTCCACCTTCTTGATGGCGCTGCCCACCGATTCATCTGCGGCTTTGAGAATCTGCGCGTGGGCATTCTCTGCGCCCGCCCGCATGGCGTCCAATTCCGATTCAGAGAAGACATTCTGACGTGAGAAGAAGCCCAGCTCCTGATATTGAGTCAACTCGGCTTCGCTGGCGCGATACATGGGAGTCCGATCTTTTCTTGTCGGTTGGAATCGATATAGGGGGCGTGTCGCCGGATAGTTCAGAGGTGGCATGCCCTGAGCACGCAAGTCGCATGCCAAACACCCCGTGAACACTTCATGGAATTCCCGTCATGAATCGGGCCAGGATGCGCCTCGAAGGGCCTTTCCTTGCGGCCATTCTTCAAGATCCTGGGGACTGTGACTTCCTGTCCTCGCCGCTACCAGGAGACCACACTCCTGCGCTTGCGAATGGGGTCAGGACTTCCGGACCTGGCCGATGAAATCGCTCTTCCGGGGACCGATTTCTGCCGCGATGGCTTCCAATTTCGGGGTGTCGAAACCGAAGAGTCGGGCGGCATTTCCCCCGACGAGATCAGAGATTTCATCTTCCGGAATATCGGAAAAGGTCTCGATCATCTGCTTCTTCGTATGCGGCCAACTGCCTTCCGGATGCGGGTAGTCCGAGCCCCAGAGAATGTTTTCGATCCCGATCTCCCGACGCAGTTCCGCCTCTCGACGGGGCATACACGAAGCACCCAGGAAGACATTCCGACGAAAATACTCGCTCGGCTTCAGCGATAGATGACTCGTATAATCGCCGAGTTTGGCGCTATAGGGAGTCTGCTCGTAACGAAAATCCAAAAGAGACAGGTACTCGGGTACCCAGACCGAAGTGGCCTCGGTCACCATCAATTTCAGATCGGGGAAACGCTCGAATACGCCACCCCAGATCATGAAGGTAATCGGACGCGCAGCAAAAAAAGCCACTTCGCTGATATAGCTTCCCATCATTCCCACGCCCTCGCCGTAATCCGTCATCGGCGCGGCACCCGAGTGAATATTGAGAACCATCCTGCGCTCTTCACATTCGCGCCAGACGGGATCGTATTTCTCGTGACTATAGGAATCGAGGGATCCCCATTGCGTGGGAATCATGATGCCCTTCAATCCCTTCTCATCGGCCCAGCGCACTTCCGCTACGGCTTGCTCTACGTCCCAGAGCATGGGAACGATGGCGAGGCCCGCATGTCTCTCAGGGGTGATCGAACAGAATTCGGACAGCCAGCGATTATGCGCTCGGGCTCCGGCCCACTGCAAGTCCGGAGAAATCCCTTCCGTGGGAAGCGAGAGTCCGGCCCCAAAAGGAGGCATATTCATCTCGGTAATTCCATCCGGAAAGACGACCTCCCCCGCACACCCATCGGCGTCGAGAACCCTGATCCTTTCCGAATGGTCCCACGCGCCCTGGAGTCCCTGCTCATATCCCTTTCGCCACTCTTCATTGATGTCCGCGACCAGGAATTTTTCGGCGGCCCTTTGCGTCTCCCGGATCTGGATCGGAAGGGTCTGGTCGAAATCGACTCGATAGCGAGTGTCGAGGTATCCTCGATATTGCTCGGGCGGCAGACCCGCATGGCAATCCGATGAAATAACGAGAAAGCGATCCATGAGCGAAATTCCTTTCTGGGAAAGCAACCCCGATGAGTCTCTGTGACAAAATGCACCGCTATCTTCGCCGATATCCCGTGGAATCGAAAGGTTGGAAGATCGAGGGGACGATTTCCTGGACGGCAGGATGCCCCAAGGCGTCAATTCGAATTCGAGATGGGGCACTTTGGCGCAGTTTCTATAGTTTTACTCTAGCCTTGCCGGATGTTGAATTCCCATGAAAGCAAACTCAGATGAATCGCCCGGGCGGAGCGGGGGGACAATTCAGAGCCTCGAGGCTCCCGGGAAGCGCCCGGGAACGTATGGTCTGCTCATGCGCAGCGCCCGCCCTGGAAGACTGCGGGTGGGTTCCGCCGGCCAACTGGCTCTCAAGCCCGGACTCTACCTCTATCTGGGAAGTGCGTTCGGCCCCGGCGGACTCGGGGCACGACTTGGCCGCCACGCGACCCGAAGCAAGTCGAAGCACTGGCATATCGACTACCTGCGTCCGCGAACATCTCTTATATGCGCCTTCTTTTCCACCTCTTCCGAACGCCTCGAACATCTATGGGCCAGTCGAATTCTCGCCCTCCCGGAAGCGGAAATTCCCCTGACACGATTTGGGGCATCGGATTGCCGCTGCCCCAGTCACCTCTTCTTCTTCCCCGCATGCGATTCCCGCAAACGCGAAATCGGCCTCGCCCTGGAGGCTTCGGGAGGCGGCCACGTCGGTGTGCTGGAAGCCAATTCGTTGCGAGGCCTCGCGCGCAGGGGGAGTCGCCGTCGCCACCCCATATGAAGAAGGCTGCGGCGAGACCCCGCGCCGGGATCGCCGAAAGTTCCGCTCGAGAGGTATGCGAGAACCGGAAGCGATCGATCAAGCTCTCGCTACACTTTCCGCAGCCCGGAAAGTCCCAACTGATCGCGAAAGAGAGAGCACGTTTCCACAGCCTTTCTTCTCTGTCGCCAAGCAGAGTCGAGGCCAGCGGGCCCCGGGACCGCTTCCAGCCCATGCCGTATTCGGAAATGAGGGACTTTCGCAATGGTCAGGACTATAGAATCCCTTTCGATACCTGCGAAGCCTCTGCTGCGGGCGGCGATATTGCTCCTCATCGGGACAACGCTCGGACTCCTGCTGAGCGCCTGCGGAGATTCCGAGTTGCGGAGCGAAAGGAAGCAGGCGCCTCGAATGTTTGAACTCATGATCGAGGATGGCCGTGTCGCGGCCTCGAACGAAGTCATCCGGGTAGTGGAGGGAGAGCGCGTCCGATTGCGCTGGCTCGCCAACTCGGAGATTTCGATTCATCTGCACGGATACGACATCGAGGCGCTCCTGGCACCTGACCTGCCCACCGAATGGAATTTCATCGCCAATGTGACCGGCCGCTTTCCGGTTGAAGTCCACGACTCCGGAGCGAGCGGCCACGCAGCGCATGATCACCATCATTCCGACTCATCCGATCACCCTGCGCATATGGCCCCCTCTGAGAGACACGCGGGGAACCTTCTCTACTTCGAGGTACATCCTCGTTGAGCCCGATCCTGCAGCGATCTCCGCGAATCGCTCCCATCCTTCTTCTTTCCCTCTGCTTCCATCTGCTATCGCCCATGGCGGCGAGATCTCATGGCTTTGGCCAGCGTTTTGACCTCCCGATCCCCCTGAACTTCTACCTGCTGGGGGCCGCGGCGACGGTCGCTCTATCATTTCTGCTGGTTGCTATTTTCGTGCGCAGCGGAAACCAGCTGGATCCCTACCCCCGACTCAACCTTTTGCGCTGGCGCATTGGGATCCTCCTCGCCCACCCCTTTACACTTTTCTGCTCGCGTATCGTGAGCGTCGGAATATTCTTCACGCTCCTGGCAGCCGGCTTCGGGGGGGAGCAGAATCCGGCTCGCAATATCGTCCCCACCTTCATCTGGATCATCTGGTGGACCGGATTCGCCTATATCTCAGCTCTCTTCGGAAATTTCTGGGCGTTGATCAACCCGTGGAAGATCCTCTATGGGTGGTTCGAGGGCGCGTTCAATTATTTCCTTCCGGATCGAACCTTCGGATTTCACATTCCCTACCCCGCCTGGTTGGGAGTCTGGCCGGCTTTCATCTTCTTCATTCTCTTCGTCTGGGGGGAATTGGTCTGGGAGAAGAATGCCATCCCCGAAAATCTCGCTTGTGTGATCTTCGCCTATTCGGCGACGATGTGGATCGGGATGTTCCTCTTCGGCAAACATCCCTGGCTTAGAGGCGGCGACGCCTTTAGCGTCGCGTTCGGATTCCTGGCGCGCTTTTCACCCTCTGAAATTCGCGTCGACGACGATGCCGTCTGCGCCTCGTGCTCGGCCCAGGAGTGTCAGCAGGGGCATGATTGTGTCGATTGTCATGAGTGTTTCGAGAGAGCTCTCGAACTCCAGGGGCACGATACTTCCGCGCCTCGGGAATGGAATTTGCGACCCTTTGGCGTGGGGCTGCTGAATCGAGAAGCCGTCTCCTCCTCCCAGATGGCCTTCGTCCTGCTGATGCTGGCCAGTGTGAGTTTCGATGGATTCATGGCCACGCCTCTATGGAAGCACGCATTCGACATCATCACCTCTGCGCGATTCCTGATGCCCCTGCTCCACGAGTTGAATATGCTGGGCATGAGCGTGGACTCCATCGTCGCCACCGTTGGGCTGCTGCTGGCACCCACGATTTTCCTGACCGTCTATCTCGCGTTCAGCTTCCTGATGAAGCTCGCCGCAGGAGCATCGGGGCGAGCTCCGGGAGCGACCGGCTCCACGCTTTGGACGGCACGATATTTTGTTCTCAGCCTGATTCCCATCGCGATCGCCTACCACCTCGCGCATTATCTTTCATTTCTATTCATCGCCGGGCAGTTGGTGATTCCACTCGCCTCCGATCCTTTCGGATTCGGCTGGGATCTGCTGGGAACAGCTCGCTATCGGGTGGATGCGGGGCTGATCGGGGCTCGCTTCGCCTGGTATGCATCCATCTCATCGGTGGTCCTCGGACATGTGATCGCCGTCTATCTCGGCCATGTTCTCGCTTTGCGGGGCTTCCCATCCCGCAAATCCGCGCTCAAGAGCCAATATCCGATGCTCTTGCTGATGCTATTCTACACATTTGTGGGTCTGTGGATTCTCGCCCAGCCCATCGTCGAATAATCCCCCGCTTCCTTTCTTGAACCACCACTTCAGGAAAAGGATCGACGTCTTGAAATTCCTCCCCGCCCTGGCAGCACTTCTAATCTCCATGCTGCTGCCTGCAACATCAGCGTCAGCAGAGGATTCCCCGACGATCGAGATCAGTCACCACCAGCTCATTCCGGCCGAACTCAGCGTGAAAGTCGGAGAAAGAGTGATCTTCCTGAATCGGGTGGATATGCTCGGCCGCCATGGCGGGAAGGCCGACGATGGCTCTTTTGCGAGCCCTCAACTCGAAAAGGGACAGAAATGGCGACATGGCTTCGAA
>CAYTAT010000032.1:11947-16025 GCA_964435795.1 uncultured Spirochaetaceae bacterium | reverse complement strand
CATGGCTTCGAAAAGGTCGGAACTTTCTCCTACCACATCGGAGAACACGCGGGCATCAAGGGCGTGATTCGGGTGGAATGATCTGATCGATCCCATCCCGGGAGCCGGAAAGATCCCCAATCCTACTCGGCCAGATGCTTGCGGATCGCAGCGGCCATCTTCTCACCGTCGATTCCCTCGCGGTACATCGATCGCAGTCTCCCGTCGGGCGCTACCAGATACGTGAAGGCGGAGTGGTTCATCGAGTAATCGATCTCCGGGGTATTCGCCGCGAAGGTGGCCGAAACATCGACCCCGTAGGCCTCCGCTGCCGCAAAGACCGCTTCTCGTGAACCCGTCAGCCCGAGAAAACTCGGGTGGAAATGGCGCATATAACGCGCCAATACCTCCACGGTATCTCGTTCCGGATCGAAGGTGATGAAGAGGGGCTGAACCGCCTTCGCCGCTTCACCGAGAGAGAGCAGTGCGTCGCTCATGACCGACAGTCCGGTGGGGCAAACATCCGGGCAGTGGGTATAGCCGAAATAGATCAGCATGAATTTGCCTCGGAACTCCTGATCGCTAACAACCTCTCCCCGATGATCCCTAAGGGAAAAGGGCCCTCCCCGGATCATGCCATCCCCTTCAGCGGCAAATGCGATGCCATGAAAGAGCAGGCCGGCCATCACGACAAACGCAAACCCCCGTCGCAAATTCCCCATTTTCATCTCCTCATTTCTTCCGGCGGGCCGCCGCCCTCGCGGCGGATACCTTAGCTCGAAAGCGACTGGCTGCAGATATGCGATGCACTCCCTGAACACGGAAATAGGATCACGCGGCTGATTGGAGTGGCAAGTCGGATGGAGGGATCCGGGGCCTCGACCGAGGGATGATCTTCAAGCATTGCGATCGCAGGATACGTTGGCATATTCGGCGTCGGCCGGGAATAATTGTAGTCATGAGAGCATGCTTCGGAATTCTGACTCTTCTCCTCGTCGGCACTCTTTTCGGAAAGATCTCCGCCGCGGATGTGAGTGTCGAAATCACGGATCAGGGATTTCGCCCGGATCATATGACGCTTCAATCGGGTGAGGGAATCTCCTTCACCTCAGTGATGGAAAGCGGGACTTCTCATTCCCTGATTGTCGTCGACGCAGCGGGCCAGCAGATTGCGACGCAGCAGATCGATGGGCAGGCCTGGAGTCATCGCTTTCCACAGGCGGGTCGCTTCGAACTCCGCATCTCGGATCTCCCCTCTCATCGGGGAACGGTCGTTGTTTTTTCCGCAGAGGGCTCGAATGCCGACCTGCGGCATCAGACGGTCAGCTATAGCCTTGGCTATGACCTGGGTCGAAATGTGGTCCGCAATCTCGAGAACCTCGATCTACCCCTCTTCAGTGCGGGGATCGAAGATGCCTATAGGGGGCGAGAGCCCAAGCTGAGTCCCGCAGAAATGGATTTCATCGTCAAGGAGTACGGACGGGAGGTCGCTCGTAGGGCCCGTGACGCTCGCGAAGATATCGCCGCACGGAATCTTTCCGAGGGCCGGGAATTCCAGGCATCCAATGCGCTGAAGGCGAACGTCGTCAGCTTGCCCAGTGGCCTGCAATACGAAGTCCTGAAGGCCGGCAGCGGCCCCAAACCGAGCCTGGGAGGGAGAGTCCGGGTTCATCATCGGGCGTGGTTTCTCGATGGCAGAGAATTTGACAGCACCTACCCGGAGAAAGCCGCGGAATTCGTGCTGAGTGAACACGTTCTGCCCGGCTACTCCGAGGGTCTCAGGCTCATGTCCGAGGGAGCCCTCTGGCGGCTCTATATACCGCCCCAACTCGCCTATGGGGGGCCGGGGGTAGCCACCCCTCGCCCCGGCTCTCCAGCCATCGAGGGCAACGCGATGCTGATCTTCGAGGTGGAGTTGCTGGCCGTCATCGATTCCGATCCGGGGGATTCCGAGTAGGTGTGGCACGCGAATCGGAGCTGCGATTTCGGGGTCCCGCTTTTTCGATCATATAGTCGACGGCCGCCTCGAGATCTGCGTCGGTACAGAACTGGCAATAGCCCCGCGCTGGCATCGCGTTGAATCCGTTTCTCGCACTGAAGTAGAGGGCCTCCCGGCCCTTGCGAATTCTCCCCTCCCAAGCCAGGGGATCACCCAGCTTCGGCGCTCCCCAGAGATTCGACGTATGACAGGCCATACAGACTCGCTTGTAGACTCGTCGGCCCGGCAGGGGCTTCGAATCTCCTTCAGCGGGGATCTGGAGCACCACTTCCCGACTTGAATGGGGGTGCGTTCCGCTACGGATCTCCTCGGGATTTCCGACCTCATTAGCGCGCGCGGATCCGAAAGTGGTGAGCGCGAGGAGGGGCAGGAGGCGTATGAAGCGCCTCGAGGTGGGCAAATTCGCTACCGCATTGCCGGAGCCTGATCCAGATATCGATTTCATCTCGGCCCTTGATCGCTCGGCCAGCCGGGGTTCGGAGTTCTACTCCAGGCTGGAGAAAAAGGCCGCCAGATTCTTGATGTCGGCGTCCGAAAGATTACTCGCCACCGGATTCATCAACTGCGGGCTCTGACGGGCACCGCTTCTGAAGTCCTCCAACTGCTTGATCAGGTACTTCACCTTCTGGCCCTTCAGATTCGGGTAGCTGGCCACGAGACTGATCCCGTCCAGGCCGTGGCATGCGGCGCAGGTCACCTTGGCGATTTCCTCACCCGCAATGGGATCGGGACGCCCAGCGCTCGCGACGGCTGCGATACACCATGAGGCGAGCAGGACTGCGATCAGCCCCAATGCCCTCATGGAATATCCTCTCTTCTTCCTCTTTCCAATTGCCGCATACACGTCCACTTACTCCTGGCGGGGACTCTCTCCCCAATATCCGCACTCCTCCTCCCGGCGGGTTCAATAGCCTGCTCGGCCTCTATCTTCTCCATTCTTCTTCCCAGACGACGAGCCCTTGCAAGCCAGGGACTTCAGATACGTACCCCGGCTCTTCTCGTAGATCTTCCCATCCAAACCCAATGCTACGCCGTGAACCATTTCCTCGGACCACTTCCTCGAAAACTCCACGATCTCGCCGTATCCCAGCCGCCTGCACACACCGAGGTGCCCGCTCAAAATAGGAAAGCGCTCGGGGCCATTATGGATCTCGGGAGACTGCACCACGATCGAATCATCCGAATTCTTTTCGATCGCCTCCGTGGTGAGTATGGATACGTAGGGCACTTCGGCAGTACATGTAATTGCTTTCAGGTAATGAGATGTCTCTACGACCCCGATGGTTCCATCATCGCCCACCCGAACGGATGGCCTGAGATCCCCGGACCAGGATATATACTCCTTCAGATATCCTTCCATCCCGAATAGGCGACAGATCCCCGGAACCCCGCCCGCCAGCTCCATCCTCCCGGCCGGAGCCTTGAAATGCGGGCTCTTGAAGGTCTTGGAGAGATCAGGATTCTGCAGAACCTGATCTGCATGGATCTGCCAGTCTCCTGTAGCGACCTGGCAGCTTATGAGAAGGGCGGGAATACCGAGGAGGATTCCGATGGCAGAAACTTTGCACCTGCTCTTCACTCGGCCAGCGAGCGAACATAGGTCAGTAGCTGCTTCATCTCATCCTGGTTGAGAATGCCCTTCCAGGGCGGCATCACGTTCCTTCCCTCGGAGAGCGAAACCAGCAGTTGCTCATCGCTCTTCTCCATTCTCTCACCCTTCGAAAAGAGTGGAGCGTTCGGGAGTATTGGATTGCCATCCACTCCATGACAAACCGCACAATTCGTCTCGAAGAGTTCCTGGCCCGTCGATGCCCCGGCGGATCCCACCAGCAACAGCGTCATCAGAAGACTGCCCGCAATATAGAGCGAGAGCATTCCTATTCTTCTTCCGGACAAATTGGACATCATTCATTCCTCACTTTCCGAATCGAATCGCGGCTTTATCAGCTGACCTCCAGGATGACTCCAGCCGCGCTCAATTTTTACTTTCAGCTAAACGTTCGATTTGTGAACGTCATCTGGGAAAAATCGTTCTTGTAGGGGCTCTCTCCGATCTTGCGAACCTTCCCGACCCCGAGCTTGAAGCGATAATTCCCGCTC
>CAYTAT010000032.1:0-11937 GCA_964435795.1 uncultured Spirochaetaceae bacterium | reverse complement strand
TCGGAGACAACGCGTTGACCGAACGGCGAGGGTTCATCAGGCAGATCGAGAAGGTCGTACCGGGACGAACCGAATCCGTGACCATCGCAACCAACTCCACGGAAGCACTCTTGAATTCGATATGACCATTCTTGAGCAGGCCCGTATACATCGAATCTTCGAGAGTACGGTGGATGAATCCCCCCGTCTGGACGGCCACACGGTCGCTATAGGCCTCGACGACGTCGCCACTCTCGATACCGCGAGCCTTGGCATCATCCGGATGAATCTCGAGAACATTTTCCGGCCAGCGCTGCGTGATATAGTCACGCCTCTGTACATCGTCGAAACCGGATTGCCAGACTTCATTGATTCTTCCGCTCGATACCCAGAGTTCGTCGCCACGCGGTTTGATGGCATCGTAGAAGTCCGCAAAGATGAACCATGGTGATTTGACAAGATGCGGCCGACCGGACTGTGTCTTGAACGACTTGAATATCTTATGCATCCAGGTCAGTGCTTCCGGTCCGGTTTCGGGCAGCTTCAGGGTGCTGTCGTGGAAACGCTTGGTACCCACGATCTTCCCATCCTCTTCCCGAACAGGGGTCTGAATCCCCTGGGTTCCCAATTTCCGCAGGAAATCATGTCCCGTCTGACCGGCCTTCTTGGCATATTTCAGGAAGACCGCATAGTCGCGACGACCCCGACGATTGCCCCGCATACTCTCTTCGTAGACGTCGTTGGACGTTTCCCAATCGAATCCGGGGAATCCCATCTTCTGCCCGATCTGACCGACGATCCACCAATCTGCTTTGGCCTCGCCGGGCGGGTCGTAGAATTTGTCATAGATCCTCATACGGCGTTCGCCGTTGGATCGCACGAAGGTTTCCTCCCCCCAGCCCGCCGCCGGGAAGACGAAATCAGCCAAATCGCTTCCAATCGGTTCGCGCAGGTAGATATCCTGGTGGACCATCATGGTCCCCCCGGAGTCAACCCTCTTCTTCATGGTTTCGATGGCCGCTTCCTTATTCTTCTTCGTAATCTGATGCGGGTTGCCACGCGTCAGCTTCGTCATCGACTCCTGCAACGACTGTGAAGCCGACATGGCACCGATCCAGGTGGTTCCCACCACGTACGCCATGCGCACGTGACCGTTCTCCAGCCACTTGTCGAGATTCAGCTGCATTCGCCTGCGGCCGAAGAATTTCTCCGGGCCCTTCGATCGCGGGTATTTGCCACCCGAGTTTCCACCACGCTGATGCCCGCCCAGGCGGCTGATCATCTGGCCGGGTCGATTGCCGGAGCCGCAGATCAGTCCCAGGGAGGCGATCGACGCCGTATTCCCGTAGTTATTCGTCCAGTAATTGCCCTTCTCGATTGCGACCGAGAGCTTCGGACGACTGCCATCCGGCCGAGGCTTGGCCATGAGTTCGGCGGCTTTTACGATCTGCTCCTCAGGCACACCACAGATTCTCGATGCTTCGGCCAGTTCCGACTCTTTCTCGGATAGGACCCACTTCTTGTAGTCATCGAAGCCCTTGGTCTGCACCTTTCCCCAGGTCGTTCGCCACTGCCACGGCGTATCCCGAATGCCGCGACCGAAGCCCGAATCGGATTCCCACTTATTTGCCGGTGGGTATTTCGCGAGCCATTCATGATCCTGCCAACCTCTCTCGAGGATCACCCGCGCCAGGGCCATATGAAGCACCGTATCGGTTCCCGGGATCACCTGCAGATGCATGCCCCCATGCTTCAGGGCGTAGTCCGCACCTGAAGTTCTCCTGGGATTCACGAAGATCTGCTTCTGCCCATGCTCCATGGATCCGCGCAGCATGTACTCATTCCAGATAATCGTCTTCGTCTCGAATGGATCCGTTCCGCTCAGGAAAACGACATCGGCTTCATACCAGTCGTCATAACAAGCCGCGAAGTTGTCGAGACCCGCATCCCGAAATCCGGGCGTATCGGGAGCATGACCCGGGTTGTCATGGTAGGCGTGAGCCGGCGTATGGATGTGGCGCAGGGCCAACTTCGTCAGCGCGTAGTTGTTCTCGAAGTACTGGTAGGAGTACTGCTTCTGCGCGTATGCGTTTTCACTGTATTTATCGATGACATACTTCGCCATCTCGGCAAAGATATCCGTCGCATCATCCCAGGAAATCCGCTTCAGTTCCCCGTTCACACGCATCATGGGATACTTCAGGCGATCGCGGGTAGCGGACTTCGGGTTGTAGCATTTTTGGGCGATACAACCGCCGCGGATGCTGTGGTCTCCGCCTCGGTTCACCACCTTGGAATCCTTGTCGGGCACCACGATGACATTTTGCTTCTTGCCATTCGCGGTGACGACATTATGCATATTGGGACTGATCCATCCGCCGGCCAGGGGCCGCCGGGGGAAGTCTACACCCAACGCATTCTCGGCAGCTGCAGGCCCACCGTCCTTGCCCAGGGGCCAGCGATAGACCTTGTAGCCACATGCAACGACACAATAGTCGCAGCAGGTCGTGAACTTATCCGCATCCGGCGGCGGCAGGGGAATTTCGTTTGCGGCTGTGAAAAACGGTTTTTGCGCCATGTCTTCTTACCTCGGTGGCTTCTATCGCGCTTGGTTATGGGAAATTTCCGAATCCAATCTCAGCTGGGATTTCTATTTCCGCCGTAGACCAGGCCTCGAATCCCCGTGGCATAAATTTCGCCATCCTCCACCTCGAGAATGATTTGGGGAAGACTCTCGGTCGCATGACCTGAGATGACGATGCCGTAGCGCGTAAGGTCGAATCTCGTAAGATGCGACGGACACGGGCCCAGACCTTTATGCTTGGCGTTATAACTCCCGAGCAATGTCATTCCCATATGGGGGCAGCTCATGCTGAAGGCCACAATATCCTCATCCGGCCCGACACCGCCTCCAGCGGGGGTTCCCAGCTTCACCAGCATGCACATCGATCTTGGATCCGGGAAGCTGATCGTCAGTGGCTTGTCGATCTTCATATCCGCAAGCGAACCCACGCGCTGGCGAGGCAAGGACGTGGTTCGCGAAAGCAGCGTCCCGCATCCAGGTATGGTCAACATGGCCAGCCCAGCACCACCGACTCCGGCAGCCTGAAGGAATCGCCTCCTACTCACCTGGCAGGCACGACTTTTCTCGCTCGATTCAGATTCTAGAAGTGTCGTATCGTTACTCATGATCTGCTCTCCACTTTTGATCTTTCTACTTGATGCTGATGCGCGCTGGGGGCTTCGGGAGTCTGGGAATCTGCATCAAGATCTCCGACCCGCTGAACCCTTCGAGGAAGGCCACGAGGTCGTCGATCTCGTCTTCAGTCAGATTCAACTCCTTGAGGCGAGAGGTCTTCGTCGAAAATCCGAAGTCCTCCTGCACGTAGTCGTCGCCACCCCCCTGGTTGTAGAATTCGACGACTTCGTAGAGATCGTCCATCACCCCATTGTGGTAGTAGGGAGGGGTGTACTCGATAAAACGCAGGGGCTGGGTTCGGAAGAGTCCCATATCTTCCTTGTTGTGAGTTCGGTGATAGAGACCCAAATCGGATTTGGTCTTGCGAAAGGCCTCCTCTGTCAGGCCGGCACCATAATTCTGCGATCTGAATCCGATCTGATTCTTGGCGATATTCGAAAAGAGGGGCTGCCGCGGGAGACCCAGGTTGTAGAACTTTTCATCCGAGGCCAATTTTCCGTTATGGCACATGATGCAGCGGGCCTTTCCATTGAAAAGATCCATGCCCCGAATCTGGCCCTCATCCAGTGCTTCATGATTTCCGCGCAGATACTCGTCGATCGGGGAATCGGTACTCGTCAACGTCCGCTCAAAGGCGGAGATTGCTCGCCATGAATCCTCGACCGGATTCAGCGCCGAGCCGAAGGCCTCGGTGAACATCTGGACATATTCGGGAATCACCGTCAATCGGGCGGTCATCATGTCCTGCTTCCCGTTGCCCGCCAATCCTTTCGAAGCCGAGGGGGCCTGTGTTTCAAGGCTGGCCGTATGGCCGTCCCAAAAGAGCTTGCTCATATAGGCGGCGTTTACGGCCGACTGGGAGTTGCGCCAATGCGATTGGCCGGGATAGCTGCGGCTGATAGCTGAATTCAATGCCCAGCCAGCGCCCTGCACATGGCAAGTCTGACACGATACGCTGCCATCGCCCGAGAGAGCCGGTTCAAAAAAGAGCATCTTGCCCAGCTTCACCTTGGGATCATCCTCGAGGGGCCAACCCTCGGCATCTACGGTCTGCGGATTATCCTTCGGAATCGGCGGGGGGCCGAGTGCTTCGAGTGCCGGGAAGAGTTCATTGTCAATCTCGAAGTACGTTTTTCCATCCTGGATGACTTTCTTCGCCGTTCCGGCCTGGACGACGCCGGCGAGTATCAGGGCCAGAACGATTACCCCTGCCGTCTCCGCAGCACGAAGAGAGTTCTTCAACATTGGATTCTCTATAATCTTCATCTTGGCCACCTTGATTGCTGATTCAAATATGTCCTGATTCGGGCACATCAATTGTCTACGCCTACCCATTTCAGAAGCTCATAGGGAGGACGCTTGTCCTCGGCATAATCTTCAGTGCGATAACCCAGGTCGTCTCCACTCAAACTTCTGAGAAATTCAACCAGCGCAATCCTCTCAGCGAGCGTCAGTCCGAGGGGGCGGATCAGGGCATCCTTATTCCTGGCTTCCCCTCCACCCTTGTTGTAGAACTCGACGACGGATTCCAGGGTCGGAAACATTCCGTTATGCATATAGGGCGCCGTCTTCGAAACCTCGCGTAGCGAAGGAGTCACAAAGGCTCCGAAAAAGCGATCCTGCTTCTCGGTTCCAAAGAAACCAGGGTCAGATCTCAGATTGATGTAGTTCGGTGTACCCAGAAACATCTGCTGGGATCGCAACGTCGTGTAGCGCTTGACTTCAAAGATTTCCGGATTGACTGGAACTCCGATTGCATGGGGCTTTGAATCCGTGAGCATGAAACCGTCATGACATTGAATGCATCCAGCTTTTCCCTCAAAAAGTTCGAGGCCCCTCTTGGCCTGGGCGGAAAGGGCGTTCTGATCCCCCTTCAGGTAGTTGTCGAAGGGAACGTTCTTCGAAACGAGGGTCTTTTCGAAGTCGGCAAGGGCCTTGATGATGAGCCCGAAATGAGGCTCGCCCCCATATGCTTTTTGAAACATCTTTACGTATTCCGGAATCTGCTTCATGCGCTGGCCCATCACGCGGCCATCTGCAGCCATGAAGTGAGAATCCGTGATCGAATCGCGTGCCTGGGTGGGCAGATCATTTCCACCGTCGAGTCGGCCATCCCAATAGAAATACTTCGAGAAACGCGAATTCATCACCGTCTTGGCATTGCGGTAATGCAGCGTGCCCGGATAGCCGATCGAAAGCCGCTCGGGAAATGCCCAGCCCTCCTCGGGAATGTGGCAATCCGCACAGGAGCGATCTCCATCGCCCGAGAGACGGTTCTCAAAGAACATATATTTCCCGAGCTCCACCTTGTCGCGGCTCGGCATCTTTACATCGGGAAGAGGGGCAAGCGGCCTCGGATCGGCGGCGGCTGCCGGAATGCTCCCACCTGGGAGCAACCAGAATACCGCCAGCAATGTCAGGAGACTGGCTCCTACCCTTTTTCCCTTTAACGGATTGGCTCTTCTACAGGTATTCTCATTCATGATATGCGTCCTGAATTCCTCGAATTGGCTTGCCATTCCCTGACTCTGCTAACGCCTCGATGCCACATCGTCTCCGGATAGGGTGATCTCCGATCCTGGCCAGAAAAGATCCGCAGTTCTCTTCTGCTTCGGCCGCCCGTCAGTGGAGCGAACCCGGAGAATCCCCCATTGTCCAGCGATCGAATACGTCATCCTCTCGCTGCTCCACATATAGTCGCCGGCAATCTCATGGGGCCCACCGGCCGTGAAGTTCAGCTCCAATGTGTCGGTCGGTCCGAATTGTTGGACCTCCATCATTTCGGAACCCGGAGCTTCTGGTTCGAGGGGCCATTGATGTCCCTCGATACTGAAGGTCGAATTCTGCTCCCCATGAGCGCCGATCACGTGCATGCGCACGCTCTCCCCGGCATCCACTTCGATCACGGGAGTCGCGGGATCGGGTGCCTTGCCCTGGCAGTGGGCGGCATCCTCTTCGGGACAATCATATTCTTGGGCCCGCCAGGCCATGCTCTCGATCCGATAATTGACGGTCGACATGCCCGCCGTGCTCGCGATGTAGGGCATGAAGGGGGTGCCGATCAGATTGTCCTCTTCCTGGAAATAGAGCGCCGCATCCCGGTAATCTTCCCGGTTTCGGCTGCCGCGCAGGGATTTGTCGAGAATCACATCCGCCTGCCAGCTATTTCCCAGGGTGATGTCGGCACCACTCGAAGGATCCCGATAGGTGGCGCCGCGGGGACCGATGATGATCGCGCCGTAGAGGCCGTCACGAAGATTCCGGGTGATCTTGCCGTAGTCGCTGACCAGCGCGGTCGCTTCGCCGAATTCCGGATGGGCGTAGAAGGTGTAGGTACGCTGTTCACTAGGAGCGACCGTCTGCTCCCCTCTATTGTTGCCGATGTTGGCCCCCATAGAATCATGGGGATCGTAGGCCAGCATGTCGGCGTGGAAGGAGGCCTTCTCTTCCTTCAACTGATTGTGCAGGGTCACCTTGAGGCAGTCACCAATATTGGCGCGCAGGGTAAGGGGATGTGGGTTGAGGCGACCCGCTCGCAGGGCGGCGACCTCACTGCGAAGCGCAAATATCTTGCCATCGGGATTCGCGAGGATCAGATTGCGATTGGTACCGCTCGGTGCGGGAATCTGATCGGGCGCGGCCGGATGGAAATCGAGGGGGAAATCGATTGCGGCTACGTCGAATCTCTTGATGGGAGCCGACGCCGGACATACCTCTTTTGCCGACTCGGGTATGGTTCGCCGCATGGGGAGCGGTTGGAGATCTTGTTGCAGCTGATCCTCCACTCGGATCAGCCCCCACATGCCTTCGCCCAGATGGGAGAGTCGCCCACTATGATACATATAGTCGCCGGCCATCTTCTGCGGGCCACCGGCGGCGGGAATCACGAGATCGTAGCGCTCCGCGATCGCGACATGGATCGAACTTTGGGGTCGAGCATTCGCGAGGAAGCGCTCGATCGGGAAATAATGCCCCTGCACGTGGATCATATGGCTTTCGTTGGCGGCCTCGGCAAGAGCTCGAATCACGATGGGATCGCCGAGATAGGCCCGCAGCATCGGCGTGTCGGGATCGCCGTGGGTCGTGCTGCTGAAAACCTGGGAGGCATCATCGTTTTCATTCAGCCTTCGATGCAGGGCCTCTGTTCTCAGACCGATGGAGCCACCGGAAGTTCGATCCCCCCCGTTGAGATAATCGAATGCATTCACGGGAAGGCTCCAGGAGTCCATGCTTCCCAGGGCATTGATGGTATTCGGCTCGGCTTCGGGACTCGGCTTGCGATTGATGACCGCACCCGCGACAACCTGGGTCTCGGTGGTCGGATTGCTGTCCTGGATCTGCATTACGAATTCACGGAAACTGCCCGTCACCTGGGATGAAATCGCCTCATTGGTATGGATGTCGACGATGTTGCCACTTCGAACTGGCTCGCCCGTAACGGGATCGTGATAGGTCGATCCTTTCGGTTCGATGATCGTGGACCCGAAAAGACCGTGACCCCAGGAAGTCAGGCCATATACGTGGTCGTGCCAGTAGGTGATTCCGAAATCTGAATCCGCATACCAGCGATAGCGGATGAATTCCGTGCTGACGAACTCATTCTTTTCATGATCGTGACTCAGGCTCTCACTGAAGTGGAGGGTATTGCCGCTGATCTTGCTGATCTGCCGAATGTCCAGACGCCCGACGGAGTCCATTCCGACTCCAACATAGACACCCTTCTGATAGAGGCTCGCGTCGCGCACCTTGATGGACTTGCTTCCGGCACGAGCACGCGAGGACGTCAGCGTATTCTGCGGAGTTCCCATCCCCTTGCCTTCGTCTTCGAGAATGGTGAAGGGCCGGATGGATTGTTCGTAATTCATGCCCGTGATGACGCCATCCGAAGCCTGCACATCGAATTGAACGAAATGGATGTGCATATTGACCTTGCTCGAATAGAGATTCTCGTGATCGTCCGGAATCTCGTTGCTCAGAACTACGTCAACGCAATCGTGGACGTTCATGCGAATGACGAGGGGAATTTTCAGCTCATCATTGGCCCGAATTCTCTCCTCTTCCTCATGGAGTACGTAGATCTGGCCCTGGGGATCGACGATCGGGGGCTGATCTCCCTCGGCAGAGGACATCGTGATCGGAGTGCTGATGGCGTGAATGTTGTAATGCTTGAGCTGATCGGGCGATCCGGATTCCTTCGGGCATAGACTCCAGGGACCGTTCTCGCCGGGGCGGGCGACGTTGGCACTATTCGCGCCCTTCTCTCCCCGATGAATGGGCTCCAGAAAAGGCGCCGGGCTCTTGCCGGGGCTGAAGGGAGGGCGCTTACCGAAATGGGGGCGCATTCCCGGAAACGCACGTTTCCCCGTCAACGGATCGAAGAGCAGTTTCGGTCGTTCACCCTTCTTATTGCCCATCCACTCCGGCTTGTATTTTGCCCAGGTCACCATGGTCTCGGGCTCGCCCAGGTAGAGGTCACCCTCGCGTTTCCAATTCCAGACACTCGAGTCATAGGCGAGTATCTGATCGCGCCAATTCTCCTGCTTTCCCGGAAGACCTTGGGGGGGCAATTGCATTTCAACCCAATCCGTCAGGGAGAACTCACCCTGATCAAGATCCGTCCTGCTCTTGCGGCCCCCTATACGGAAGTCTTTTCCGAACCATTCGACCCTCTTGCCGACGAGCTTGCTCGAATCGACTGCGGCGAGCATCCGGCCCCTTCGGTCGGGCAGTTCGGCCAGCACGGGCATGGTATCCGTCTTGGCACCCTCGACCTGCAAGGTGTTGTAGGTCCGCCAAAAGGCCCACATGCCCGCAACGTAATGATGAACCACATGGCAGTGGTAGAGAAAGTCTCCCGCCGTCCTCTGACATCCACCCGACCCACACTCGATCACCAGATCATGGGTTTCCGCGGGCCCCAGGGATTGGACGTCGACTCGATTCGACGCCACCTGGATCGGCGGGTTCTTGATCGGACCATTGGTGCCGAGATTCTCGTTCGCCGATCCGAAGAGATCCAGATCCTGCTCGAGTTCCGCCTGCCGCCGCCAGCGAATCGCGCCTCCGTGCAGATGGTGGGAATGAAAAACTTCCGTTCCGCCATGAACCAGACGCCATTTGGCGGGATCACCGAGATAGGAACGCGGAATCGGGGTCGAGGGATCACCGTTATGGTAGGCGCTATAGGATTGCGATTCGTCCATCAGCCCGAACATTTCCTGCTCTTTGCGCAGGCCGTTCCCGAAGGGCTCGCTACGATAATTCAACGCCTTGCCGGCCGACAAATAATTATGCGCCGTCGGATCCCGCTGGGAGATCATCTCCTCGTCCATATTCAAGGGACGCATCTCGCCATCGCCCGTTTCGTGATAGACGACGACAAACTCTCGAAAGTCCGGACCGTTCGGATCTTCGATCATCGCCAACCAGCCGCTCTTCATCGGCTTGCCGTCATAGGGATTCAGATGTCGCGAGGCTTCGGGTTCGACGGTGACCGTTCCGAAGAGTCCGGTGGCCGCCTGGGTATGATTGTGACTGTGGAATTGATGAACGCCTTCCTGATGAGAATATTCGACATGCCACTCGAAGCTCCGAGTTTCGCCGGAAGCCACATTCGTATCGGGATTGACAGAGGAAGCCGGCTCATTCGTATCGCTGACCACCAGGCTGGAACCGTGAAGATGGAAACTCACATCCTCATCTTCGACTTCATTCGAGAGGTTGACGACGAGGCATTCGCCCTGATTGACGCGAATGGCGAGGGGCTGAATGATGTCACCGGAAAGGCCGTTCGAGATCGCGCCCGGATCATCCTTCGACCAGCGGGCATCTTCGTTCTGGGCCTCCTCTTCGCGAACTGCATCGATATTTTCCGTCAGGACATACATATAGCCGGGGTAGAAGTCATGGTATTGATTCAGCGTGATCTCAACGTTGATGGCCGTGATGTCATAGACACGCTTCTTCACATCTGACGGGCATGCGTGGCCGCGCCGAACCGAATCGGTCGCGGTGCGCACCAACCTTACGTCTTCTCTCAGGTCTCCCCCGAAATGCTGACGTCCGGATTGCGTGTAGGTTCCGTCGATGGCGAGTCGCTGCTTCTGCTGAAGGTGACGGGCAGCCAGGGCAGGATTGGCGCTGCCTCGAGTACCCGTCAATCCGAGGTTGATGGCTCCGGGGATTCCCGCCAGTCCCGAGTAGATGCTCTGACTGGCATCCTCGGCTTCACGGGTCCTCTCTTCACCGTGGGCGCCAGCCAGGGAACCGCTCAGGAGGAGGCCTGCCAAGACACCCACCGCGATGGCGAATCGAGCAAGAACCTCGAGGATCGACTCCAGATCCCCGACGCTTCCCCGACTGTCGGCTTCCGCTCTTCGCATGCTCTTCATCTTTCGAGACCCGAACCTACTTTCGTACTCGCGCTTTGAATTCAAAGTCCGCGGCGAGCGAACCGTTCGGAGTGACGGTGACTTTCTGGTTCTTTTCTCTCTTGAATTTCGGATGCCATGCAATCAGCTTATATGTGCCAGGCGGAATGCGGTCGATCTCGAATCTCCCATCCTCGCCCGTAAATGCGTAATAGGGATTCTCGACTCGACGAAACCAGTTCTGCATATGCTCATGCTGATCGCATTCCAGCTTCATGACCCGAACTCCGTCTTTTTCAAATTTGACATTCAGGTCCAGCGAACCATCCCCTTCGAGATCCTCGTTATGCATCGTCGTCTTCACTCGACCCTTGGACGCGTAGGTATGGGGGCTATGCTTGACGGGATCCTGGTTCCTGAAATTCATCATCTTGCCCTGGGCGATAACACCCGTATAGGGCCCGAAAAAGCAACCCTTCGGCTGGATGACGGTGCCGGGAAACTCCGCGTTGCCGCCTGAGACCTGGGAGTGAAATGCGGTGGCGGACGGACCCCCCTGGGCCTCTTCTTTCGGATAGGGCTTGCCCGAATCCACGCTTTCGAGCAGAACCACGACATCTGCCAGTTTGCCATCCTTGGATCGGACTTCGGCCACGAGGCGATCTTCGGTTCCGCAGACTTCCGGAGTCTTTTCGACCTTGAATCGTCGCGGTTCCGGAACCGGTCCGCTGAGTGAAATGGTTCCGGAAATACTGCCTCCGTCCGTCACCGGGACGACCTCATAGGAAGCGGCGGGCAACGCGAGCCCCATGATGATTGCGCCGATTGAAGCTCTGATTCCGACTCGCTTGGTCCTCATCTTTGCTCTCCTGCTTTCCATCCGACCGCTGCCTTGACTGGCACTCTTTGAGATCTCAAGAATCCGGCTGAGCCGGATATCCCATTTACGTGAATCCGATGAATACGATATAGAGCCCCTTCGAGAAGGCGTATGACCAAGGTCATAACCAGCGTAGATGCAGCGTCTTGTGGCATCTGGCGCGAGGATTTCAATCGATGCGCAATATTCGGATCGGAGACTTGCTGCCAACGCCCTGGCGACGGAGGAGGGGCCATCAGGAGAGACCTGTGGTTTGCTGTCACCGTCAAATGACCCAGGTTGGGGCGGAACGGGACATCAAAAGCGGAGCTTCCACGAGGGCGTTCTCGCGCTCTACCTGAGGGGACTCTTCAGGAAATGATCACTGGGCATGGAGCATGGGAATTCGGATCACTTGCGACGATTGCAGTCGCGCGAATTTAATTCGCCCCATGCCCTTTCCGAAGGCCGAACAGGGAAGAACGGAAAGCGGAGCACAAGAACAGCGAGCGGTGTGGAAGAGAGCGGTG
>CAYTAT010000031.1:55890-62966 GCA_964435795.1 uncultured Spirochaetaceae bacterium | reverse complement strand
TCGTCGTCGTCATCATCGTCGTCATCATCGTCGTCTCGCCAGGAGTGACGTCGACGATGATCTTCCTCTTCGGCTTCAACTTCGAAATTCAGCAGCAGACTTCCGGGGGCCAGCAGGGATGGGGTCTTCGACTCCAGCCTGAAGCCATCCTCGAGGGGAATCACCTTGAAATCCTTGAGTCGAGAATCCCCAACGATTTCGACACTGAAGTCGCTGAATTCATATTGTCCGTTCAGGGATTCGAAGTCGCGATCACGCTTCACGAGGGATTTAAGGGTTATCGATCCCGCCTCAATGGGAAGCAATGCCAGCAGCAGACAGAGGGCCAAGCGACCCCATGAGCCGAGGGATCCGGGCCGTCCCTTGGGACTCCCCCAGGCCAGTGCTTCGATTCTGCCTCTCTTGCGGGCCGACTGCCGTCCCACCAAAACCTCCGTGCTTCATGATGGATGTGGTCGGGTGTGCGCAGTTGTTGCGAGTTTTGTCGGCAAAAAATGAGAAAACTGTAGACTGCATTGCGGAGGGCCTTCTGCGAGCGGTGGTCAGGCGAATAGGCGAGGGGAAAGCCACACCAATTCGCCGGGAACTGAGGTTCAGCCCACTCGGGTGGCCGGAAACCCACAAGCCCGCCGGCTCGCGGGTTGAGGAGAGTGCCGCCCCACGCGTTGTTGCGACGAACTCTCCGCGCCTAGGGGCGCATCGTATATCGCGAGGCCAGGGGAAGCACTTCGTCATTCCAGAGACGATCGTAGAGTTCCGTGTCGACTACGGGCTTTCGCACCATGGCGAGACAATGCTCCATCTGGGTCGCTGTACTGCTGCTCTTTCCGTGCAGTTGAATGGCGAAAGCGGAGAAGTCGCGTAGAAAGACGTCGAAAATCTGGTCCAGGAGACCGGAATCCATACGGGTGATCCGCGCATCTTCAAGCAGCAGCTGAGCATAGACGACGAGACTGAAGAGCTCACCGACCGCCATCAGGAAATCGATATCGTTCGCCTGGCCCTGCCCGGGTGGGGACTGTGCCAGCATCTCCTTGAAAGAGGAAACCTGCTCGCGAAAGAGAGAGACGTTGGCCTGCTCGAATTCTGAAAAAATCTTGTCTGGATCGGGGAAAAGGATTTCTCCCAATCCCCGAGTGGCCCCCTGCTGGAATAGAAATGCATCATCTCCGGCTTCGTCGCGGCGCGGAATCTCAGGACAGTCGGAGTTGCTGAAGAAATAATTGGGCATGAATTTCAGGATCAAGGCGATGTTGACGTGTACCGTACCCTCGAGTTTCGGGAGCGCACGAATATCCCTGGCCGCCATCTCAAAATAGGTATCGCGCTCGAAACCCTTGGCGGCAATGACATCCCAGAGATGATTGATGACATCTTCACCCTGGGTCGTGACCTTCATCTTCACAATCGGATTAAAGAGGAGATAGCGGCGATCATCGGGATTCGCCGAACGAAGATAGTCGGCAGCTCGCGAGGCCACCCGCTTCATTGCGATCAGGCGGGCGTGGGCATCGGAGAAGAGTCGCTTCACGTGTGGAAAATCCGTGACGAGTTGGCCGTATAATTGTCGGTTCGCGGCGTGCTGAAATGCCTCGTATAGGGCATGGGTGCAGATGCCGATCGAAGCCCAGCCCAGATTGAATTTCCCGATATTCACTGTATTCAGGGCCAGATCCCAAGCCTTCTTGCCTCGTGCGAGGATATCCTCTTCGGCCACGGGATAGTCGTGCAGGGAAAAATTGGAGACATAGGACTGACTGTTCACGACGTTGCGCTTGCATTCGTAGTGTTCGTTCTGAGAGTCCACCACGAAGAAGACGTAGTCCTCTCTTCCCCGGATCTTCCCGAAGGTCGAGACCAGGGCCGCCTGGTTGCCATTGCCGATATAGTACTTTTCTCCGCGCGCGAGATAGCCTCCCTCTTCGAGAGGGATGAGCTCCATTTCGGTTGAGTAGACATCGGCGCCATGCGCTCTTTCCGACAGACCGAAGGCGAAGATGCCCCCCTGCTCGAGAAGTCGAGCAGTTCTCTCCTTGACGATTTCGTTCTCACTCATCCAGATGGGTCCCAGCCCCAGCACGGAAACCTGCCACGTATACCAGTAGTGGAGGCCATAGAAGCCCAGGACTTCCGCAAACTCGCAATTCCTCCAGGTATCCCAGCGAGAGTCGGAAGCCCCGTAGCCCGCTGGTGTCAGCGTTGTCGCAAAGAGCCGCTCCTTCTCGACAAACTCCAGGAAGTCCGCATACCAGACTCTATCCCGATCATCCTCCTTGAGCGCCTTTTTGCCCTTCTTCTCGAAGAATTCGATCGTCCTGGTCAGGAGTTCGCTGCTGCGCTCATCTGGCTGTGCGCTCTTTGCATTGCCGGGATCGAGAAGGACCATGATTTTCTCCTCTGCTGGGGAAGCGCATATACTGCCAGATTGGCGGCGATTTTGCGGGCCCCGAACTGATGGGGGGAAACGCCTTGGGCTCGCCTGGCTTCCCGGCGAGAGGGCAGGAAATGGCTGATCCGTCCGGCAGTTCCTCCGGCACCTCGGGGCGCCTGCAATCAGTCACCCGAGCGCCGCATCGATCTCGGGTCGCATCCCCGAGCAGGAGCCTGACCCAAGACTCCTAATCGGATCAGTATGAGAGTCCTGGGTGGTGATGTCGACTCCAAGGATTCCGAACAGGGTCAGGGTCAGATTTTCCGGGGTATCTGAGTGATGCATTGGATGTGAGTGATCCTGCTCTTTTATTGATGACTTCGTTGATGGGCTCGAGTTGAGGTCCTTCGAGGCGCGTTATTCGGTGACAGGCGAGCGAGTCTTCCCGCCACGGATGCTGCTCAAGTGGTGGCTCTTTGGCGCAACCGAAGGTGTCTACGGTGGCCGCGAGATTGCTCGCCGACTCCGCGGGGACTTGCGTTTCCGGTACCTGGCGGCAGGATTGACGCCCGATTTCCGTGCGATCAACCGTTTCAGGATCCGTCACCGTGAGGAGTTGGCCTACGTGTTTCGTGAGACGGCGCCATAGGGCGGGGGCCCCAGGGATGGCCACTCTGGGTCGCGTGGCCATTGACGGAACGAAGCATCGTACAAACACATCACGCCACAAGGTGATGAGCTGCGGATGGAGGGATCGGGCCGAGGTGCAGTTGGGAGCCGGGATCGCAGAGATCCTTTCGCAGTTCGAGATGGTGAACGAGAACGAGGAGGGCACACACGGCGACGACGATGGAGGCGGAGGTCTGGCGGCCGAACTGAAGAACCGACAACGTCGGATCGAGAAGCTGCGTGCCGTTCGCGAGCCGCTCGAGACAGAACGGGGCGAGGTGCTGAAGTCGAGCAGTCAGAAGAGCTTCGCTGACCCCGATGCGAACATGATGATGACAAGCGAGGGCCTAGCCGTCGGTGATCATGGCGGGAGATTGCTGGACGGACTCGTCTCGTGAGCCCGGAGCGCCCTTTGCAACTGAAGATAAGAGTCGAGGATGGTCGGAAGCTGCAGCTCTGCGCTCCCGATTCGCCCCCCCGCCATTTGCTTCACGGCGGAATGCATCTGGAAGAGTGACTGGAACGAAATGACTCGAAGGGTCTTGATCATCCGAACTTCAGCATTGGAATTTTCGGCGGGAGCAAACTGACATATTCTTCACTTCTTAATCTTCGGCGCAATGTCTTCGTGGCATGGCATCATCGTCGTGATTTTCGTGGGATATGAACTGACAGATTCTTCACTCGGTCTTTTCGACTGGATGTCTGCGCTTTGCCTCTAATATTGCCGCCAAAGGGGTTCTGGATTTGTATTACGAAGATGGAATAGGGGCCTTTGGCGCACTGATTCAAGATGAATTTTCTTCTCCGCTTCTTCCGCTCACGCTATAATCAGAGAGCCGGAGCGGATGGAGTTGCGATGTACTTTTCCCTAGCGCGGTTGGGTCATTGAGGGGCCGAGAAATACAGCGAAGGTGTTTGCTCAGCATCTTCTCGCTGTTGATGCTGCTGGTCGCTACGGGCATGCTCCTCGACTCAAGCTCGCGCCAAAGCAATGCTCTGCTTCCCGCCGTCGATCTCGGACCCCCCATATCCCGAATCACTGAAGGGTCGGTCGAGGGCATTTCCGATCGTGGATCTGAAGTTCTGCCGGAGACGAGACGAAAGGACCTCGCCGCCGCGATCAAGCAAGAGAATGAATCCGCGACACCCGATGCCGGGGCTCCAATCGATCGGCCCGGAGACTCTTCATTATCAGACTCCCTCCGCTGTGAACTCGAGCAGTCCAGCCGAGCCGACTCTAGGCTCGTGACACGCGATTGCCGTGGAGCTTCGACGAGGGAGAGAGGTGCAGCGGGCGCGAGGGCCTATCTCTCAGCTCTGGCGCCGGAATTCGGCCTGCGGGCAGATCTTTCGGATCTGGAGCTCGTAGAGGAAAAACACGGCCTGGGAAGTAGTCGCACGCTCTTCCGCCAGACGCTGGCAGGCCTGCCGGTCCACGATTCAAACATCACGGTCAACCAGGGCGCAGATGGCTCCTTGCAGGCCGTCTACAGCAGCTACCGTGCGCTTTCTCCCGAGAGTGCCATCCCGGATCTCAGCGCGGCCGCGGCCGAATCCGTCGCCAGGGCAGGGGCCGAGGTGAGTTCGATCCGGATGCCCACGGATTCCGAGCTGGTCTGGTATGCACGATTCAAGGGAGTGGCAACTCTGGCCTGGAGACTCGTCGTCTACTCGCAGAAGCCTCTCGGAGATTTCCTGACCTTGGTGGACGCTCAGACCGGAAAACTTCTATTGCAGGAGAATAGGATCGCTTTCGATACGGGCTCCGGATACGCCTTCGTCCCCAACCCAATGCAGGCCTCCGGGGATCTGACGCTGGTGGACGCCTCGGATGGAAACTCCGCAGCGCTGAGCGGGGAGCGTGTGAACGTCACGCTGCTCGGATTGGATCCCGGGATCGGAACGCTGAAGGGAGAATTCGTCGATCTCGTTTCTCTCGCTGGCGGCAAGGGTGTTCCCGATGCCGATGAAAGTACTCGCGTATACGATTACGAGCGATCCAATGACCGGTTCGAACAGGTCGTGATCTATCATTCGGTCGACTCGATTCAGCGCTATTTCCATAGTCTCGGATTCGACGACGACACCGGCATCCCGAATGGCATCCGCGACTTTCCGACCCTTGCCCATGCCCATTGGGATAACGCGGATCAGTCATTCTATTCCACGGGCGACGATGCCATCCACTTTGGTGATGGGGGTGTGGATGACGGCGAAGATGCTGACATCATCGCCCATGAGTTCGGCCATGCCGTACAACACGATCAGAATGCCTGTTGGGGAGGCGGCGAGATGGGCGCCATGGGCGAGGGCTTTGGTGACTACCTGGCGGCGAGCTTCTACGCCGGGGATGGGGATGCGACCTTCCAGGCATCGCATGCGGCCTGTGTGGGAGAGTGGGATGCCACATCCTATAGCGGAAGCAGTCCCCCCTGTTTGCGAAGGGTCGATGAGAATAAGAGCTACCCGGGGGATTGGGTGGGCCAGGTCCATGCGGATGGCGAAATCTGGTCTCGCGCACTTTGGGATATTCGCTCGCAACTCGGTCAGACGACGGCCGACCAGTTGGTCCTCGAACATCATTTCAATGTTCCTTGCGGGGCTTCCATGCCCGATGCCGCTCAGGAAATGCTGCAAGCGGATGTCAACCTGAACTCGGGGACCAACGAGGCCGCACTCCGCCAGGCCTTCTGCGATCGCGGCATTTTGTCGGGGGCGGAGTGTATTCCGCCATCGAATCTGAGCCTGCAATACGGAATTTCGCCGGACCCACCGATCTCCGGCGAGGTCGCCACGCTCACGCTAATCGCCAACAACTCCTCGACCTCCACCCTCGTCGGAATCGCGCTGGAGGCGGCTTTGCCGGCCGGGAGCAGCTTCGTTCCGGGATCCGCGAGCGATGGAGGGGCCGAAGTCGCGGGAAGTATCCAATGGCCCGTCTCCGATGTTCCCGCTTCTGGACAGATCTCGCGCAGCTTCGAGATCCAGCTGGATGCGAGCCCGGGCAGTCTGAGCCTCTTCGAGGACGATATGGAAGCGGGTGCCGGGGCCTGGCTGGCGGCACATGTCGGAGGCAGCGTCGACTGGAGTTGGGATTCCAGCCAGCCCCACGCGGGGACGCATGCTCAATTTGCTTCGGAGCCCGCCGAAGTCGCCGATCAATACCTGGAACTCGCCAACGCGGTCTCGATCGTCGCCGGGGCGAGCCTGCGCTTCTGGCATCACTACGATATCGAAACCGGTTACGACGGAGGAGTCATCGAGATTTCGACCGATGGCGGCACGACTTGGAATGATCTGGGCGGCCAGATTACGCAGAATTCCTACAGCGGCTTGATTTCGGACGGTTTCTCCAATCCCATCGCCGGCCGGTCGGCCTATACGGGCAGCAGTTCCGGCTATATCGAAACGACGGTTGACCTGGCTCCCCAGGCGGGCCAGGACGCGAAGATTCGCTTCCGCATGGCCACGGATTCGAGTGTATCCGGCAACGGCTGGTTCGTAGATGATGTGGCGATCGGAACGCTGGTGACGCTCGAGAGCACTGCCGCGGCTAGTGGCGGGGGAGTGGCGAATGCGAGCCTGTCCAGCCAGGTGGCCGGGCCGCTACCGAACAGCCCTCCCGTTCTGAACGTGAACGCGGGGCTGGTCGTGGACGAGGCCGCGCCGGCTACAATCGATAATTCCAGGCTGCAACTCACGGATCCCGATGCTTCGGACATCCTGACGCTCACGGTCACGATCGCGCCGGCCCACGGTTCGCTCAGCCTCGGATCCTCTTTTACCCAGGCCGAGATCGATGCAAGCCTCCTCGACTACACCCATGATGGCAGCGAGAATCTGTCGGATTCCTTCTCCTTCACGGCGGCCGACGGAAACGGCGGAACGCTTGCAGAAACCCTCTTTTCGATCACGGTCACTCCCGTCAACGACGCCCCGGTCGCCGTGGAGGACGCCATCGTCGTCGCCGAAGGTGCGACGGCAACGACACTGGCCGATGGCGTGACGCTGACGCTCCTGGGCAACGATACGG
>CAYTAT010000031.1:44722-55790 GCA_964435795.1 uncultured Spirochaetaceae bacterium | reverse complement strand
GGACTCGAATACGGCCACGGTGACGATTGCGATCACTCCCGTCAACGACGCCCCGATAGCGGATGACGACAGCATCACGGTGGATGAGGACGGCACGGCAACGACACTGGCCGATGGCGTGACGCTGACGCTCCTGGGCAACGATACGGATGCGGAGGGCGATCCGCTGACGGCCTCGCTGGTTGCGACGGCGGCGAATGGCAGCCTGTCGCTGGCCAGCGACGGGACGTTCAGCTACGTCCACGACGGCTCCGAGACCACGAGCGATAGTTTCAGCTACCAGGTGAATGACGGCGGCGCGGACTCGAATACGGCCACGGTGACGATTGCGATCACTCCCGTCAACGACGCCCCGGTTCTGCTCGTCAATCTCGGGCTGACACTCCTCGAGGGAGGCAATGCGCCCATCGATGCGAGCCTGCTGCAGGTCACGGACGGGGATGGGGTCGATACGCTGACCTACTCGGTCACGAGCGCGCCAAGCTTCGGCAATCTCTCCCTGGGCAACTCGTTTACCCAGGCCGAGATTGATGCGGCATCCCTGATCTATACCCACAATGGGAGCGAGACGAGCGCCGATGCCTTTGCGTTCAGCGTCAGCGATGGGAATGGGGGAGTGCTCGGGCCCCTGAGCTTCATGATCGCTATTGATCCCAGCAACGATGCGCCCGAACTCGGATTGACCAGTCTGCCCGATGCAACCGTCGGCGCGCAATACGAGGTGAACTTCACTCCTTTGGATCCCGATCCGGGAGACACACTGACGGTCATCCAGCTTTCAGGCCCAAGTTGGCTGCTTTCGCCGCTCGATAATGGCGACGGCAGTTGGACCCTCTTTGGAACTCCCCAGGCCGGGGACGAAGGCATTCAGACCGTGCTCCTTCAGGTGAATGACTCGGCGACCCCGAGTGGTGAGCAACAGCTTTCATTGCCGCTTCTCGTGCAGCCGATGCCGCCCCTGGTTCCCATGCTGGATCCCTGGGCACTCGGTGTGCTCGTGCTCACGCTACTTGCGGCGGGCTGGGCGCTGATCTCTCGCGCGCCGGAATTCTTCGAAGCTGTGAATTCTCGCTGAGCTCGACCGAAGTCCTGGTAGCCCTCGAGCCGCAAGGAGAAGAGCCCGGTGACTCACGGCTCAAGGGGGAAGAATCTGCGCGAGGGATCAGTTGCGCTGCGCCGTCATCAGATCTCGGGAAGGTGCGCGCCGCGATCCTGGAAGTCCAACACCCCATTTCCCGCAGTACTCGACCGTCGCTGGGTCGCAGGAAGAGGCGCGAGTCGCGCGTCCTGATAATGGGGGGGGGCATCTGCTCCTGATCTTCCCGCCACCATCTCCGCCCCACGCAAAAAGCCCCCTTTACGGCATCGGCGAGAATCCGCTAACTGGCCGTAAGGGAGGGGCTTTTTGATGGAGGCACTGGTAGCGGGGGTGGGATTCGAACCCACGACCTCCGGGTTATGAGCCCGACGAGCTACCGGACTGCTCTACCCCGCAACAAGTTCCAAAGGAGCCTATGGATAGTCTCCACCGAGGCATCTGTCAACGCTGATAAATTTCCTTGCGAGCAGAATGGGATCCGCAAGATGTCGAAACGCGGAAGCCGTTCGGCCGTTGCCGAGGGCAGAATACTTTCCAGGGCCTAGCGTGGTGGGCCGGAGAAATCACTGCGCACCCTCCAGTTTCCGTCGGATTCCTCTCGCGTCCACAACTGGCGTTCTTGGGCCTGGAATTCGATGGGATTCGTCATGCGAAACCCGCGGTAGGTGACGACGATCAGCGCCTGGTTTTCCTCTTCGGCCGCCTGGGGATCCCAGGGCCCGGCCTTCCAGTCGGTGAATCGCACCCGGTCGAAGTCCGGCATACGCGCGAAAAAGTCGGCTCGTTCCTCCGCGGGTACGAAGCGGGACGCCTCGTCGAATTTTGACCAGCGCAGCGAATTGCTGTACTCGCGATGGGCATCGGCGAGTCCGAGACCCGAAGAGAAGCCATCGGACGCGCAGCCCAGGAAGTGGAGTAGGAAACAGGGTAGGAAGCATGAGATCGCCAGCGCGCGGAGTTGCGGGTGGGTTCGAATCATGGTGGAGACTCCTATAGAGCCACTCTTCGCGAAATTGCGCGGGCGAGTGCTCCGGGCTGACGTAGAATCGCATTTAGCAATCGCATTTAGCGATCGCATTTACCGATGCCCTGAAAAGAGGGGGATCGGTGGCGCTCGTGATAAGCTTCGCTCCTGGTTTTTTAATGCCGCAAGTCGATTCGAGATTCATGGGGCTCGAGACCGATGAAAGGGTAGGGGAGGGCATGCTTCTTGGCATCGATATAGGCGGAACCAAAATCGCCTACGCGTTGGCTGATGACAGCGGGGAGATCCTGCTGCGTTCCCAGCGCCCGACGGGCGCCACGGGTCGGGCGGCCGATGACCTGGCGCGGATGTTGAGTGATATTCGCGAATTGTGTTCCCGATCCCCGGCGCAGGAGGCGGGGCCCGATGCCGTGGGAGTCTCCATTCCCGGCCCGCTGGACGCGGGTCGGCGGAGGGTGATCCGGCCGCCCAATCTCCTGAATTGGGAGGATGTCCCCGTGGCGGATTACCTCGAAGCGGAACTGAATTGCCCCGTCACGATCGAGAACGACGCCAATGCGGCCGCCTTGGCGGAGTGGCAGTCGGGCGCGGGGCAGGGCCTGCAGGACCTCGTCTTTCTGACCATGTCGACCGGTGTGGGGGCCGGCCTGATCCTCGACGGGGCCCTCTACCGGGGCCGGGCGGGAAATGCGGGAGAAGTGGGGCATGCGCCCGTGGAGTGGCCGGGAGACGCCTGCGAATGTGGCCTTCGCGGCTGCCTGGAAGCCTATGTCGGGGGCAGGGCGTGGACGAAGCGCCTGCGAGCCGAGGCTCCTGAAGGGAATTCCTGCCTGATCCTGGCGGGCGAAAGGGAGCGTCTGGAGCCGACCCATCTGCTTCGAGCCGCCCGCGAGGGCGATGCCTGGGCGCTCGGGGAAATGCAGCGCTTCAATTTCTACCTGGCCCGCGCGATCGTACACCTCGTATTCACCCTATCCCCCCAGGCCGTCATCCTGGGGACGATCCCGGTGGCCGCGGGGGAGACACTCTGTTTCGAACCGATCCGAGAGATGGTGCGAGAAAATTGCTGGCCCCATCAGGTGCCTTCCCTGGAGATCCTTCCCGCTGCTCTCGGAGGCGAACTTCCGTTCAGGGCGGGGCTGGGCGTCGCGCTGGCGGCCCGGGAAGCATCCGCGGGCGGATAAACAATCCGAGCGGACCGAGTGAAGGCCCGCAACTCATCCCAAGTTGACTTCGCAGGTCGCGGCGACTTCGGCGCGCAATGATTCGAATGAGCCCTGGGCAATCGCCGTGCGTGCTCTCTCCATCAGCGAAAGGTAGAAACGAAGATTGTGCAGGGCCGCCAGCCGGGATCCCAGGGCCTCCCGGCAGCGAACCAGGTGATGGAGATAGGCGCGGCCGTGCTGTCGGCAGGTGGGACAATCGCATCGTGGGTCGACGGGGCCCTCGTCGCGTCGGAAGCGCGCATTCTTGATGTGCAGGATGCCCTCGTGGGTAAAGAGCAGACCATGACGGCCGTTGCGGGTGGGAACCACGCAATCGAAGAGATCGACCCCGCATGCGATTCCATCCAGCAGATCGATGGGGCGCCCGAGGCCCATCAGGTAGCGGGGCGAGTCGTCGGGCAATTCCTCGTGGGCGATGCAGACCGCCTCGCGGCGTTCTTCGCGGCTCTCCCCGAGGCCGAGTCCGCCATGAGCGTGTCCCTCGAAACCCAGGCTCGCAGTGGCCCGGGCCGATCTCCTGCGCAGGTCTGCGGAGACGCCCCCCTGCACGATTCCGAAGACGGCCTGTTGTTCGGATCGCCTCGCGCGGATCGCCCTTTCCGCCCAGCGCAGAGTTCTCTCCATGGCCGATTCCAGGGCGCCCGGATTCTCGGCGATTGGCGCCATGCATTCGTCCAGCACCATCGCGATATCGCTTGCCAGGGCCTCCTGGATTCGAATCACGCCTTCGGGTGTCAACTGCCGACGGCGGCCGTCGAGGGGGGATGCGAAGCTGACGCCCTCCTCATTCAGGCGCATACGGTCGGCCAGGGAAGTGACCTGGTAGCCCCCACTATCGGTGAGCCAGGGGCCCCGCCAGCCCGTAAAGCCGTGGAGTCCTCCCAATTTCTCCACCACCTCTTCGCCGGGACGTTCATGAAGATGGTAGGTATTCGAAAGCAGGATGCGGGCACCGATCGCCTCGAGTTCCGCCGCAGAAATCCCGCGCACCGCCCCGTAGGTGGCTACGGGCATGAACGTCGGTGTCGCGGCCTCACCGTGGGGCGTCGTCAGGATTCCGCGCCGTGCGGCGCCATCCCGGGCCTCGATCCGAAAAGCAAAAGTTTCGGCACTCATATCGCAAGCCAGCTTCCCGGCGGCTTCCCCGCGGTACTTTCGGGCAGCCTCCTCACGATTGCCTTCCACCTGCGCCGTTCACCGTATTCCCCTTCACGACAGCACCCTTCAGCCTTTACGCGCCACACGCCACCCAAGCCTCCTGGCCGATCTCGATTTCTTCTGCGGCGAACCGTCTTCCGGGACTCGACCGGCATTTTCGCTGAGATCTCGGAGGTTCGTCAGCCGAGGAAGTTCGAAGCGATTCCCTTTGGGCCGCGGGGTGAATTCATATGATTAGCATTGCATCGCCGTACGAGTAGAAGCGGTACTCCCGGGCAATCGCCTCGGAGTAGGCGGCGAGAATCGCATCCCGCCCCGCAAATGCGGCAACCAGCAGCAGGAGAGAGGAACGGGGCAGGTGAAAGTTCGTGAGCAGACCATCGACCACTCGAAATTCGGATCCGGGTCGAAGGAATATCTCGGTTTCCCCGCTGCCGGGCAGCAGTTTCCCCGCTGGCCCGGCGCAACTCTCCAGAACCCGGGTCGTCGTCGTGCCCACGGCGACCACTCGGCCTCCCCGGGCCCGGGTCTCGCGGATGGCCTCGACCGTCTCGGGGGGGAGTTCGTAGAATTCCGCGTGGAGTCGGTCTCGCCGCAGGTTTTCGGGGGCCAGGGGGCGAAAAGTGCCCGCGCCCACGTGGAGAACCACCTCGGCACGCCCGATCCCGGCCGTCTCCAACGCGTCGAGGAGTGCCGGGGTGAGATGCAGCCCGGCCGTCGGGGCCGCGACGGCGCCCGGAACTCGGGCATAGACGGTCTGGTAGCGCTCCCGGTCGAGGGCGCGGGTGACAGCATCGGTCTCGGCGGGGTTGCGCCGGATGTAGGGGGGAAGCGGAGATTCTCCGCGAAGCAATGGCGAACTCCCGGGCGGGAACTCCAGGCTGACCTCTCCATCCTCATGCAGCGCCACGATCTCGGCCGGGAGTGGCTCCTCGGGGCCCCCGAAGTCGAGTTGGAGGCCCATCCTCGGCCGGCCGCTGAGCTTGATCAGAGCGCGATGGCGATTGCCGTCTGGAGGCGTCTCCTGACGCAGCAGCAGGGCTTCGGCTCTGCCCCCGCTGAGTTTCTGCCCCCGCAGTCGTGCGGACAGGACCCGGGTGGCATTGACGACCAGGAGATCCCCGGAGCGCAATCGACTCGCCAGATCCCGAACGCGGAAATCTCCGATGATCTCACCGCTGCGCCGGCCGAGGCACATCAGTCGCGCCGCATCGCGCTCCTCAAGGGGAGTCTGTGCGATGCGTTCCGGCGGAAGCGCGAAGACGTAATCGTCGAGGTTCAGCATCGCGGCCACCGATTCAGGGAAATCCCGGGAGATGCCCGGAGGCTTCTGGCGCGCCCGGATTCAGGGCTTTGGCGAGCGGGGGCTTCGAGATCGCCGCGACCAGGGCGGTCGCGAGCTGCGGCGAGTCGGCGATCGCATCGTAGGAGAAGAGCACCTCGGCCTCGATCCCGACCCGCTGCGAAATCTCGAGCTGCCCCAGGGCCCGGCCCGGTGAATCCTTGAACAACCAGACCCCGAGGCCGGACCAGATGTGCTCCCGCTCGGGCCCATTCGCAAAGTTTTCGAGTTGGTAGCGGAGCAGCCGATCGTCGAGGGTGTAGACCATCGGAATCGCCAGATCGATCGATCCCTCTTCGAGCCAGCGCTGCCAATCCTGGGCCAGGCTGAGATAGGCGCGATCCACGTAGGAGTTCACCGCCGCCGACAGCGTCAGTCCAGGCCGAATCGAGCGGCTCATCCGGGCGATGGCCGCAACCAGTTCCGTGACCTTCTGCCGCCGCCAGGCATCCCATTCATTCGCGTTGCCGGACTTGGGGTTGCCCGGCGTCCGGGGAGCGGCAGCGGGAGCCCGAAGCCCCGTCTCGCGTTCGAAGCGTTGCCGCGAAGCGGAGCCGTAGCCGAAGTCGAGACCGACTCCAAAGCGCGAACCCGGGCTGAAGGGCAGGGCGCCCGGGTGTCGAATGTAGTCGAGGTGGAGTCCGTCGAGTTCCGGATAGCGGAGCAGCAGCTCTTCGAAAGTCGCGACCAGTCGCTCGGCGACGTCGGGAACGGCCGGATCGAGATAGATGCCCCGGGTTCCCATCCGGTACCAGGCTGCGTCCGGCGCCGGTATTTCCAGCTCGGGATAGTCGAGCAGGGAGCGCCCCCGGCCATCCACCAGGACGACCTCACGCCCGTATTCCCTCAGCAGGGGGGCGTCCCTATTTTGGGCGAGGGACAGCACATTGACCCAGGCGTGGATCCGCAAGCCCCGGGAATGGGCGTGCTCGAGCAGGTAGGCGAGGGTGTCGCGGCCATTGCTCGCCAGGATCGATCGATAGGGGGAGTCATCGGCGAGGTCCGAGTCATACCAGGCGCGTCCTCCCCGATAGACCTGGACAAAGAGGTCCGTGACCTGGAGTTGAGCGGCACGCTCCAGCAGAGCGTCGACGCGCGAGACCTGCGAGAGAGCCCGTTGGGATCCCTCACAGAGAACCCACATCCCCCTCGGCCGGACCTGGCGCGCGTCGGCCGAGAGTTGGACCCCTTCGGCATCGGATGCTCGGCGCTCGGAATCGGGATTCGAACTCTCGATCCGACAACCCCAGAAGCCGCACAGCATCACGGCGAACGCCAACAGACTGAACGCGCGTCTGTGGAATCCCGGAGAGGAAGCAGGAGTGTCCGGAGAGGGACCCAAGGGGGCTGAACCCTACCCGAGGGTTTCAGTCGCTACAATGGGCTGAAGCGAGGTCGACTTTCACGGGGCGCACGGGTAGAAGCGGGCCGCCGCGAGTCGGCCGTTGGCTGGGGGGGGCCATGGACCGGGGAACTCGGAGACGGAGAGCAACCTCTGGAGCCGTCGCTCCCGGCTCACACCGGGCCCGAGTCCTGCTCTACTTTTTGGTGTCGATTCTCCTCGCCCCCCGAATCGCCGCCCAGCACGAAGCGTCCCTCGGGCTTCAGCGAGACGCCGAGTTCGGGGGGGGACTTCGGACGCGGAACCAGGCTCTGCTCGCGGATCCAGCCGCGGCCCTGGCAGCGGCCAGGCTGGCCCGGGAAGCCGGAGAACGCGATCGCTCGGTCTGGCTGCTGGAAGAGGTCGTCGCGCGCCATCCGGTGGTGGCGGATCACGCGGCCCTCGGGCTGGCGGAGATTCTGGACCGGGACGGGCACCACGCCTCCGCCATCGCCGTGCTGCGGCGGATCCTGCGCGAATATCCCGCATCTCCCCTGGCCCCCGAGTTGAACGATGTCCTCGGTCGAGCCCTGGCTTCCGAGGGGGATGCCGCAGCCGCGCAGGCGGCCTGGCGAGCGGCCCTGGACAGCGCGCGGGATGAGGATCTTCGGGCCGGGATCCTGCTTTCGATCGGCGAATCGGAGCAGAGACAGGGCAGACGCGGGGATGCCGCGACGAGCTACAAGCTGATCTGGTACGCCCATCCCCTGAGCGAGTCCGCGGAAGCCGCCGAAAGGCGTCTCGAAGCCCTTGAGAGTTCCCTGCCGGCGCCGGTTCGGAAAGCCGAAGACTGGCGGCGACGCGGGGATCGTCTATCCGGACGGGGGCGAAATGAGTTGGCGCTGATCGCCTACGAAGAGGCACTGACGGTGGGACTCGAAGGGGCATCGGAGCGAAAGACGCGAATCAAGCGCGCGCATGCACTCTTCCGACTCCGACGCTACGAAGAAGCCACACGGGCATTTGAAGAGCTGGGGGCCGGTGGGCAGATGCCGATCTGGCACGCCCGAAGCCTGGCCCGGGCGGGAGCCGTGCCCGAAGCCATCGCGGCACTCGAGGCGTTGGGCGCCGAGACTCGAAGCGCGCGTTCCCGACGGGCTCGATATCTGGCGGGAATGCTGCTGGAGGGCAGGGGGTTCGAGACCCGGGCGCAGCAGCATTTTCGAGCCCTGGCCGGGGATGAGTTCGGGGCCGGATGGGCGGCTGCCGCCAACTGGCGCCTGGCTTGGGCCGCCTATCGAGCCGGGAGGAGCCCGGAGGCCGAGGGATACTTCGAGCGACTGATCGAAATCCAGCGCGGCGAACCCCTGGAACAATTGCGGCCGCGCTATTGGCATGCGCGAGCCCTCGAAGCTCGAAAGCCCGTCGTCGCCCAGGCGGAATTTGCGTCGATCGCCCGGGAGTTTCCGCTCTCCTATTACGGTTGGCGCGCCCTGGGCAGGTTGGGGGAAGGGGGGGGCGCGAGGGGGGCGGTGAAGCCGCCGCCTCGGGGACGCTCCAGGCTGGCTCCCGTCGACTTGCGCCGCATTCGAATCCTGCTCGAGGCCGGCCTCCTCGAGGCGGCCCGGGATGAAGTGGAGAGGCTCTCCCGACGAGCCCGGAGCCTGTCCGAGCGCCTGGAACTCGCCCAGCTGGCAAGTGATGCAGGAGATTTCCATCGCGCCCAGAGGCTCGTGGTCGACGCGTACTCGGAGAAATTGGCCCGGGGGCCCTTGCCCCATTACGAGGAACTCTGGTGGTACGCCTGGCCGGCGGCCTACTCCTCCTCCGTGCGGGGAGCGGCGCGCATGAGTGAGGCGGTGGAGCCCGCATTGCTCTACGCCGTGATGCGCGAGGAAAGCAATTTTCGCAAGGACATCGTCTCGCCCGCAGGCGCCCGAGGGTTGCTGCAGATCATGACGGCCACGGGTTCGAAACTGGCCGAGGG
The DNA here is from genome assembly GCA_964435795.1 of uncultured Spirochaetaceae bacterium. Taxonomy (GTDB): domain Bacteria; phylum Myxococcota_A; class UBA9160; order UBA9160; family UBA4427; genus JAZXM01. The sequence goes on along the minus strand of CAYTAT010000031.1, from coordinate 46,672 downwards.
AGCGAATCTCGACGGATTCGCGCCCGACGACCTCTTCGACCCGGCGATCAACATCCAACTGGGATCGGCCTATCTTTCCCAGCTCTACGCTCGTTTCGAAGGCCGACGTTCCGCTTCGATTGCCAGCTATAACGCCGGACCGGAGGTCGTCTCCGAATGGCTGGCCCTCGGCCCCCTGGAGGATGATGAGTGGGTCGAGTCGATCCCCTATGATCAGACGCGGAAATATGTAAAGCGGGTGCTTTCCAGCCTGCACGCGTATCGGATTCTCTACTGAGCGAGACAGACCCGCAACGAGGGCGGGAAGGGGATGCGGGATGACTTCGAAGGCATCCCTCTGGGAGCCGGGTTTCTCCGGGCATGGTTTCTCCGGGCATGGTTCCTCCGAAACGAAAATCGACGTTTTGGGGCTCGGCGAGAATTCCGTCGACTACCTCTACGAGGTAGAGGATTGGCCGAAGCCCGGTGGGAAACTGGATCTGAGCGGTGCCGAGCCTCGGGCCGGAGGCCAGATTGCGAGTGCCGTTCTGGGTTGTCGCCGTCTCGGGCTGAGAACGGCCTATCTCGGCTGTGCGGGGGATGATCCCGAGGCCCGAGACGCCCTGGAGAACCTCGCCGAGGAGGGGGTCGACCTCAGTGCCGTGCGGAAAATACCCGGAGCCAGAACGCGAACGGCGCTCATCCTCGTGCGCCGAGCCGACGGCGAACGCCTGATTCTCGAGCGAAGGGATCCTCAACTGCGATTGGCGACGGAAGAGTTGAACCCTTCCCTGGTTCGCGGGGCGGGGCTGCTGCTGGTCGATACCACGGATCCCGACGCGAGCACCTGGGCGGCTCGCATCGCACGGGCCGAGGGAATCCCGGTGGTTCTCGACGCGGATCGCGTCTGCCCCGAAATCGAAGATCTTCTCCGATACGTGGATTTTCCGGTGGTTTCCGAGAATTTTGCCAGGCAGTGGGGGGGGGGCGAATCGGCCAGGCAGGGGGTCGAACGATTGAGCGCCAGCGGGGCCCGGCTAGCGATCGCAACCTGTGGGGTCCGCGGGGCCTGGGTCTCTTCGTCGACGGAAAGCTGGCATTCGCCCGCCTTCGACGTGGAGGTTCGGGATACCACCGGTGCCGGTGACGCTTTTCACGCCGGCCTGATCTGGGCCCTGCTCGCGGGGAAATCCCTCGAAGAGGTGGTGGGGGTGGCTCAAGCTGCGGCCGGCCTGTCGTGCGGCGCTCTGGGAGCGCAGGATGGCCTCCCCACGATCGCTGTCCTGAGAGATTTTCTGGAGAGGAATCCCCCCCCCGGAATTCGCGCCTCTCCATCGGAGCGACCGACTATTCCTCCGAATCGGTATTGGGCGTCAGTTCGTCAAAAATAGGTTCTTCGGGCTGGTTGATCTTGCGGGTGGCACTCGGGAGGTGCAGTTCGCCTTCCTCTGGGCTTTCCATCTCTTCCGTTTCTTCATCGAGAAGAGGCGCCATCGGACGGGCGGCTGCCCTTTTCGGCGCGGCCGGCTGCGCGGGCGAACCGGCGGTCGTGCGCGGGCGATCCCGCTGATCCGCACCGCAGTCGGCGTTGGGACAGACCGGTTCGGGACGATTCATGTCGTAGAATTTCATCGAGCAATTGAAGCAGGTGTACTTGTAGCCCCGGGTCGGGTGTTTCGGACCCGAGGGAGGCGGCACTTTCGCCCTTGCCCGTTCCAATTTCTTCCGGGCGACCAATTGGGCCTGCTCTGCCTTCTTGCGAGCGGCTTCCTGAGCCCTGGCGAGCTTCTCTCTCTCGGCCTTCGCCCTGGCTTCCTCGGCCCGGGCCTTCTTTTCGGCCGCAAGCTGGGCTTTCTTTCGCGCGGCCTCCTCGGCGGCCTTCTTCTTGGCCGCGGCCTTCTTTTTGGCAACCGCGGCCTTCTTCTTGGCGGCCGCGGCCTTCTTCTTGGCGGCCGCGGCCTTCTTCTTGGC
>CAYTAT010000031.1:34283-44622 GCA_964435795.1 uncultured Spirochaetaceae bacterium | reverse complement strand
CCTTCTTCTTGGCGGCCGCGGCCTTCTTCTTGGCGGCCGCGGCCTTCTTCTTGGCCACCGCAGCCTTCTTCTTGGCCACCGCAGCCTTCTTCTTGGCCGCGGCCTTTTTCTTGACCACCGCAGCCTTTTTCTTGGCGGCCGCCTTTACCTTTGAACTCACAGTCTTTTGTGCAACTTTTCGAGTGGGACTCATGTGTCGATTCCTGTCGCTACCCGGATTGCAGCGCCCGCCTCGTGGAGTGTGGAGAATCCACAGGCTTCGGCTTCCTCCGTTGAATCAATTACCGCGTGGTCGATTTCGATGGCCGCCGTATCGGCGGGCAATGCGATCTTCGCGTGTCCGAGCCAGGCCCTGTACTGCGCGGTGAGACGAGCCTGCACCGTAGAGGGAGAATCTCTTCCCTCGGCATTCTTGACCGGGGCGAATTCCTCGTCCGCGCGGGTCTCTAGAACGCAGACGCGACTGGCCTGGGGCAGGGCGTCGAAGACGAATCGCTCCAATTTGTAGCCGTTGGGCTGCTCGGGGGTTTCGCCGGGGTCCCGGAAGCCCGCGCACGCGATCTTCTTGGCCGCGGCATGGAGAGGCAGGAGTTCTTCACTATTGCCCGCAATTCTTCGGGCGAAATCGAGATTGAAGACGTGCACCGCGATACTGCCCGCCCAATAGACCAACTCGCCCGTGGAATCCCTGTCGAAGCGCTGGGAATCCCCGAGTTCCGTGTATTCGATCATGGCGGCCCGGCCGTTCTTGGAGGCCACCACGCCCACTTTTTCCATCGGGTCTTGCTTGCGAATCACCTTGCATGACATCTCGGCGCCAGTCTCCTCGTGAAAGCCGAGATAGAACGGATCGCCGATTCTGACAAGCGGATTGTCGACCTGATAGTAGAAAATCCGGTCGATTCCCCGATTTGCCATGTCATCGAGGGCCCCAGACCCCTCCAAAGCGGTAAATACTCCGCCGTGACCGTCGGGACTTTCGCAGATGCGATCCGGGGACTCCAATAGCAATCGGCCCCGAAAATCCCAGGCGGGGAGCATCCCCTGGCTAAAGATGAAAACCAGATCGGGATCCAGGCCAAAATAATCCCGGGCCTCGAAAAGGGCCCTGGTTTCGCCATCCGTTGCTCGGCTGGTCATCACGTACCAGGGGATCGCGCGGCCGCAGCGCCGAGAAAGGCCACGAATCTTCTGTGCTTGCAGGGCGAAAAGACTGCGATCGGAAACCGGGCCGATCGAGAACCCCCCCTTGGGGCCCGGAAAGCCGAGTCGCGTTCCCTGGCCACCCGCGACGACCAGGATCCCCACGCGTCCATCCTTGAGAAGCTTCTCGCCTCGCAGCCCGGCGGCCTGAAAGCGCTTCGGATCGCCTCCGTGCTCGGGCAGGACGATTGCGTCGAGGGCAGGGCCGATCTCATCGTCCGGGGCATCAGCCTCCAGGGCGGCCACGGCCAGGCGCTGCTGTGCCATCAACTCGCCTAGATCGACCAGCAGCGAAGAGGCCTGCAGCCCCAGGGATTTTTGCTCGGAGGCCGAGAGTCTGTCCCAGAAGTCGAGCACATGAGCCTGACCATGGGCCTCTAGACCGGCCAGCAAGGATTCTCTGTCGTCCGATTTATGGCTCCCCACGAAGCGAATCTTTCCTCCGATTACCGCGCGGGGGGTATATCACAGCGAATGGAGGCTGGAAGGCCCGATCGCAAATTTGGGCACGTCAGCGCAACCCGGGGGCTTCGGAATCGGAGCGCCGAGATTCTTCGGCCCCACGCAGCCGGAGCCACTTTTGGGGCTTTTGGGCTGGCGTGGCAGGCGGGGGGGCTCTGCAGGACCTCAGGCGCCTGATGCCGATATTCTATTTAACATAATCTATCTTATCGGACCTATTGGAAATCGAGCGCAGCCGAAGGGTCATGGCTAAAGACCGGAGAATGCGGGCGAATCCAAACCCTGCGCGGGCTCCGGCAACCCCTGGTCCCGGGCTGCTCGAGGCCTCCTGGCTCGCCGCCAGGCGCCGGGAAAGCCCCTTCGCTCAGGGCGTCGCCGTCGCTCGAGCGGCCCGGTACTCGTCCAGACTCGCGGTCAACTGCGGCGGCAGTTGGTAGTCCGGAGATTCCTTCTCCCAACCCTCGACCAATTCGATGGCCCGCTCGACCTGCCCATCCTCAACGAAGAGGCGCGCGGCATTCACCATCGCGTAGCCTCGAATCGGGTACGTGGGAATCAGCGAGGCTTCCCGGTAGGCCTCGGCGGCGGAAGTCCAGTCCCCCTCGGCTTCGTAAACCGATCCCCGGCGCTCGAGAATCAGCCCCCGCAAGCCCTCGACAGGCCCCAGGGATTCGAGCGCTTCCTCGTAGGTAGCGAGTGCCCCGGCGGCGTCGCCGAGTTTCTGTTGCAACTTCCCGGCTTCGAGCAGCGCGACTGCCCCGGCGGGTTCACCGCTGAACTCGCTGCCGACGGCTTCGTACTCCAGTACGAACTCCTCGCGAATTTCCGCCGCTTCCTCGGCATTCGCGAGTTCCGGGATCGCGATGCTGCCGGGACTGGCCCCCATAGCGGAGCGAAAATCCGCCGTGACCCGCGCCAAGGCGGCCGAGGATTCATCATTTGCCTGCTCGCGGCTCGAGGTGGTAAAGCCCCAGACGGCGGCGATCGCCAAAATTGTGCCGGCCACCGCCAGGATGGGTTTGGGATTCGTACCCACCCACTCGATGATGCGGTCACTGCGCGTCTCGATCAGATCGAGGGTCTGGGAAGCGGACTCGGGCTGCTGGGGCTTGCGTCTACGACGGGTCACGTGTCTGGGTCTCCGGGAATCGACTGAGTATTCCGATATTCGGTTGCTGGTTCCCGCATCCTCGAGAAAAGCGCCAGGGGGATGTCGGGCGAACTTTCGGATGCGGAGTGTATCCAAGCCGGCCCGGAGATCGAGCACGTTTTTCTCGCCATCGGCATCCGCCTTCAGCCCGGGGGGGCGCCCCGCTTCGAGCGGGCCCTCAGATGCAGTCTCAGGGCACTGCCTTCGAATCCGAAACTCTCCCGGAGCCGGTTTTCGAGAAAACGTTGATAGGACGGCAGCACGGAGTCCGGATCCGTGCAGAAAAGAACGAAACGAGGTGGAGAAACCCCCACCTGGGAAGCGTAGAGAAATTTGAGGGGATGACTCCGTGGCCCCTTCCTGGCCATGCCGGGATCGTGCCGACGGACGGTATCCACCAGCCAACGATTCAATTCCGCAGTCGGAATCCTTCTCTCGGCGGCATCCACCACCTGCTTGACCGCGGGCAATAGTTTGCGAATGCCGGATCCCGTCAAGGCGGAGACGGAGACAATTGGAGCGTCGGCGATGAATCGCAGCCCATCCTGCAGTTGGGACTGGACCTCGAGACGACGCTCCGTCGGCACCAGGTCCCGCTTGTTCGCAACGACAACGACGGCTACACCGCGATCCCGGGTCAGGCGAGCCACCCGAGCGTCCTGATCGGTGAGCCCGTCCGAGGCATCCACCACCAGCAGGGCCACCTGGGCTCTTTCCAGGGCGCGTACGGCCATCAGCGCCCCGATCTTCTCCCCGGTTCCGGACCTCCGCCCCGGGCGCTTCATGCCCGCCGTATCGATCAAGACGAAGGGCTCTTCGCCGAAAAGAAAGGGAATATCGATCGCGTCACGTGTCGTCCCGGCCTCGGCGGAAACCACGACCCGATCCTCCCCGAGCAATCGGTTCATCAATGAACTCTTGCCCACGTTCGGCCGCCCGACCAGGGCGATGCGCGGGGGGGCCCCTTCCGGGGGCGACTGGCTCGCGGGGCATTCCGGCAGAGCGCCTACGAGATCTTCGAGGGCGTCGAATGCCCCACCCCCATGCTCCGCCGAAACCCCGCTCATGCGTTCGAAGCCCAATCCGTAGAAATCCATCAGGCGATCCGAATGGTGCCGGGGGTCATCGATCTTGTTGACGATCAGGGCGAGGGGCTTGCGGGTCCTCCTGAGGGTCCGGGCGATCGCCTGATCCTCTGGAAGCAGTCCCGCCTGCCCATCCACGACGAAGAGAATCGCGTCCGCGTCGCGAAGTGCGGACTCGGCCTGGCTCTGGACTGCGGCCTCGAGGCCCCTCTCGGGGGTCGCATCGAGGCCGGCGGTATCGACCAGGAGGATCGCCCTGCCCTCGATTTCCAATTCCTCGGCGATCCGATCCCGCGTAAGGCCGGGACTATCCGCCACCAACGCTCGGCGGTGACCCGCGTAGCGATTGAAGAGCGTGGACTTTCCGACATTCGGTCGTCCGACGATGGCGACAATGGGGATTGGATTTTCGGTGGTCATCGGCGACCCAGAGTAGCCTTCCTCGACTCCGGGGTCCGGGCGAGTCCGGACTGGCGTCGGCCGTGGAAGCGGATTCCTCTGAAAAAACGATCGATTCGCCTTGACCGCGACCCGGGGCCGCGCGGAACCCGCCCCGGCATCCCCCCTTTGGCGCGCACGGGGCGCGCACCCCCAGAATCCGGGCTACGCTTTTGGGGATCTCATACCGGGGGAAATCCATTGAATTCGAGTTCGTCACGCTCCTCTGGCAGCGCCCTGCTCCGCTTTTTCGCGTTTTTCGCCGCCTGCTCGTTCTTCATGGGTTCGCTGGCACCTGGAGCCTCGGCATCGCCCGATACCCTGCGCCGGGGGGTGAGCAATATCGTCATGGGACCCTTCGACATGATCCTGTCGCCCATCCAGGGCCTCAACACGCTGGCCAACAACCTGAACGATATCGATGACTCCACGGCCGTGCGCTACGTCTACGTGGTTCCGGGTCTCGGCTGGTTGACGGGTCTGAACTTCGGTGGTGGAATGATTCGAATCGTGACCGGCGCCATCGAGTCCATACCCGGCGTCTTCCTATTCCCCTTCGAGACGGATGTCGACACACTCTTCGATCCCGTGGACGATGCTGCCGCGCTCTTCAGCTGGGATAATCCCATCGCCCAGATGGAGAGTCCCTGGGTCTACTACAACCCCGTCGTGGTTCCATTCGCGATTCAGGTCAAAATGGGCATCAACTATACCCGCGCGGATTATTGACCCCGCTTCGGCCTCGACCCCCCCGGAGCGGCGCCGACGATGCCCCGATCTGGACGCGGCATGCGTCCCCGGCACGGTCTCTTAGGGGCCCTCTTCGCTAAACTTCTCGACCGCTTCGAAGATCGGGGAGGGCCGGCGGGGATCCAGCCAGATCGCCCCCGAGACCTTGCGCAGCCAGGTCCGTTGGCGGCGTGCGAAGCGGCGGGTATCGGCGGTCATCGCGACCCCGGCTCCGAGCAGGGTTTCGACTCCGTCGACGACGGGGTTCATATGCCGGTAACCGATTCCCTGCATCGAGCGGAGTTCCGCCCCATAACCCCGATTGCGCAATGCCCTCACCTCTCGCAGAAGTCCCGCATCGATCATCTCCTGGCAGCGGGTTTCGATTCGCTCGGAGACGATATCGACCCCGGGGTCGATTGCGAGATGCAGGGAGTTGAATGGAGAGCGTGAGAAGCCGTGATCCCGGCGTATTCGGGATGCGGGCCGCCCCGATTGTTCGATGATCTCAAGCGCCCGGATCGTGCGCCGGGCGTCGTGGGGATGGATTCTTTCCGCGGCGCTTTGATCGACTTCGGCCAGGCGACGGTGAAGGCGGTTCGAATCACCCGCCGCGAGGGCCTCGGCGTGCTCCTGCTCCAGGGCCTCGCGAAACTCGGCATCCGCGGGTCCGGTCGCGATCAATCCATGCAGGAAAGCCCGGATATAAAGCCCGGTCCCCCCGGTCAACAGGACCAATCGCCCCCGACGATGGATCTCTTCGGCCACGGAGCGGGCCTCCTCTCCGAAACGGCCGGCGCTGTAATCCGCGTCGGGGAGTACCGTATCGAAGAGATGGTGGGGCACTCGGGCACGTTCCTCGAGCGAGGGCTTGGCGGTTCCGATATCCATGTAGCGATAGATCTGCATGGAGTCCGCGTTCACGATCTCGCCATCGAAACGCTCCGCCAACTCGAGCGCCAGTTCGCTCTTGCCAGAGGCGGTAGGACCGGTGACCACGACCACCGCAATTCGCCCCGCAGCAATTTCATCCGTCGATGTCATGCTTCTCCAAGCGTATTTCTGAGCCACCGCAGCCGGCTTGAATCGCGGGCCGGGGGAATTCCCTTCCCGGGGGAGTACCACATCCCGGGCCTCTCCCCTTACCCGGTCTGCTTCAAGAAGACGACCGGGGACCGTGGCGACCGAAGCGGGCGTCGATTTCCGAAAGTTCCATCAGCACGACGACGGGGCGGCCGTGGGGACAGGTGGGCGCCCAGGGGATCTCGTCGAGGCCCGCGAGGATCGCGCGCTGCTCAGCCTCCGGCAGGCGCTCCCCAAAGCGCCTCGCGCCATGGCAGGCCAGGCCGGCCAGAATCCGATCGGCCGCGGCGAGCAAGCGAACATCCACGGGATCCGCCGAGGGGAGCGACTCCCCCTGCTCGACTTCATCCGAGAGATCCCCGAGCAGCGAACCCGGATTCGCCCCGGAGAGAAGCGCCGGAATCGCCCGAATCAGAACGCTTCCCTCACCGAAGTCCTCCACATCGAAACCCAGCTTTCGGATGGATGCGGCCGCTTCCCCCAGAAGCGTGGCGGCCCTCGCCCCGATCTCGACACTTTCGGGGGCCAGCAGACCCTGCATTTCCACGCCACCCGCGAGCCAGGATGCCCGCAACCTCTCGTAGAGAACCCGCTCATGGGCCGCGTGCTGGTCCACGAGAAGCATGCCCTTCTCCCCCTCCAGAACGAGGTAGCGGGCCAGCATCTGCCCCACGAGGTGCAGTCGCGAGAACTCCACCCTGCCCTGCTCTGCGGCGGCGTAGCCCGGATCGGAGGGCAGCTCGCGCAAGCGGTCAATATCCTCGAGCGCTTTGCCCCGAGCGAGAAGCCAATCGCCCTGCCCCCGTGTCTGCTCGCGGTTCCGATCTCCGGACGTCCCTTTCAGGCTCGGCGCGTGCACTGGCGCGGGGCGTTCTTGCGACGGTTCCTTGCGCCAGTACTCCCGGCTCTCCATGGCATCGCGTACGGCGCCGCGCACCAGTCCATGAATCGCCTGGGGATTTTCGAATCGAACCTCCCATTTCGCAGGATGGACATTCACGTCCACCCGATCCGGCAGAACGCTCAGGAAAAGTACGGCCACGGGAAAGCGCCCCCTCGGAAGCACATCCCGATAGGCGTGGGTCACCGCATGGCGCAGGACTTTATCCCGCACGGGTCGTCCGTTGACATAGAGGTGGATCGCGTTCCCATTGGCCCGAGATTGCTGGGGGCCAGAAACATAGGCATCGAGATGCCCGACCTCATCCTCCCTCTCCACGTGGATCAACCCACGAGCCTGGCTCTCGCCCAGCACCGCGGCGATTCTTTCCATCGGCTCTTCCGTCCCCGGCCATACCAGTGGATCCTGATCGTCCCGTCGGACTTCGAAGTGAATCTCGGGGAGCGCCAGCGCCAGCCGACCCAGCCAGTCGATCGCATGCCCCCACTCGGTAGTCGGCGCCTTGAGGAACTTCCGTCTCGCCGGCACGGCGGCGAAGAGATCCGCGACTTCGATACGCGTTCCAGCCGGGCAGCCGAATTCGCGCTCGGATCGGAGCTTGCTCGCCTCGATTTGGATTTCAAAACCGATGTCGGCCTTTCTCGGCCTCGATCGGATTCGCATGCGGGAGACCGCGGCAATCGCGGGCAAAGCCTCGCCGCGAAAACCGAAACTCATGATCCCGTCGAGATCGGCCTGGGTCGAGATCTTGCTGGTGGCATGGCGTCGCAATGCCAGCCCCATTTCATCAGGAGACATCCCGAAGCCGTCGTCGGTAACGGCGACGAGCGCCGCACCACCGCCCCGAATCTGGACTTCGATTCGGCTTGCAGCCGCGTCCAAAGCGTTCTCGACCAATTCTTTCACCACCGAAGCGGGTCTCTCGACAACCTCCCCAGCGGCGATCTGATCGACCAGGGAGTCCGATAACAGGCGAACGCGGCTTGGACCGGTATCCCGCTGGGGAACGGGTTTTTCGCTACGCATCGTTTTCCCCTTTAATATGCTCGCCAAACCGCCTCGTTCCGGGTTAATATAGTCTATTAATCATTAATGTTCCCGTGGGAAAGCAGCTGGGTGGCATGCAGTCGGTACGAGCGCCACAGTAGGGCAGTCTCAACTCGAGTGGTACCAAAGCGTCTGGGGGCTTTGTCTCAATGTCTGACAACGGCAGTGGAATGATACTAGGTAGGAACGGGCCAGCGGGAGTCGGCCAGGATCCGGGACGCGAGCGTCGCGCCGGACGGCGCAGCGGGGATCGCCTGGTGGTGGCGAGCGGGGCCTTGCAGGAGATCGTCGACGAATCGACGACCCTCGCGCGATCCGCGAAGCCGCTGCTTATCTCTGGTCCGAGCGGATCCGGCAGACGTCATCTGGCGAGAGCCATTCACGACTGGAGCCAGCAGTCGGGTACCGATCTCGTGGAGACGGCCCTCAACGGGCTATCGGCGGAACAGCAGGTGGCCAGTCTTTGCGGCGGAGATGACCGACAGGGCGACTTCGCGCGAGCTGCGGAAACAACCCTCCTGATTCCGAACCTCGAAGGGGCGTGCGAAGAGACGAAAAAACTTCTTTTCGAAACAATCCAGAGCGGTTCCTATCGTCGCGGTGGAAATGCCGAAGCCATGTCCTTGCGGGCGCGGGTCATTGCCACCGCGGGAACGGAAGCAGTGGAGTCGCTCGCAAGCCTGGGGATGCATCCGATCACGATTCCCTCTCTCGGGGATCGCCCCGAAGACATCCTTCCCCTGGCGACGCATTTTCTCGCCGAGGTTTCGGCCGCGGAGGGTTCGCCTCCGGTGGGCTTCACCGGGGATGCTCGCCGCTGGCTGATCGAGGAACCCTGGTTAGGCAATGCTCGAGAGTTGCGTGAGCGTGTTCGGCAGGCGGTTCGCCTTTCGGGCAATGGCGCCCTCTCCGCGGAGGCCCTCATGCTCTCGACGGAGGGAGACGACGTCCCTTCCTTCAAGGAAGCGAAGCGCGCCTTCGAAACACGCTACGTCGAAGGCTTGCTGCGGCGCTGCTCGGGCAATATCAGCCGTGCGGCCCGACTCGCGAAAAAGGATCGCAAGGACTTCTACGACGTGATTCGGCGCACGGGAGTCGAGCCCAAGAATTTTCGTTCCTGAGCCATCCCCGCCCGTGCGGGAGGGCTCTCGGCGGATCCGGGATTCGCCACGCCCCGGGCAATGTCGGCGCGGTGATCGGGCGATGCGTGCACTGAGGTTGTCGCTCGGATTCTCTTCTCGGGCATGATCGGCACGTCGCGAGACCGAGAAAACGGGGGATCTCGATGCGGGTGGCCGTCGTTCAACTCTGCTCCACGGACGACCTGCAAGGCAATCTGGAAGCGACCCGCCTTTATGTCGCTGAAGCGGCCCGGCGCGGCGCCAGCCTGGTGGCCCTGCCCGAGAACTTCGCCTATATGCGCCGAGAGGGGATGCCCTTTCCCTGCGCCCAAGGCCCCGATGGCGAACTCGTGAGATTTCTGCGGCAACTGGCTGCGGAGCATGGAATCTGGCTGCTCGGGGGGAGCTTCCCAGAATCGATACCCGGCGATCGGCGAGTCTACAACACCAGCCTCATGCTCTCGCCCGCCGGCATCGAGGTGGCCCGTTATCGAAAGATTCACCTCTTCGATGTGGACCTCGGCGATCAGGCTTATCGGGAATCCACGAATTTTGCTCCCGGCAATGACATCGTCGTCGCCAGAACCGACTTCGGCTGGATCGGACTCTCGATCTGCTACGACCTGCGCTTTCCCGAACTCTATCGGCGTCATGTCGAAGACGGCGCGCAATTCATCGCCGTTCCGAGCGCATTCATGCCCGAGACCGGTCGAGCGCATTGGGAGATCCTGCTACGTGCTCGGGCGATCGAGAACCAGAGTTTCGTAATCGCCGCGGCCCAATGCGGTTCCCACTCGGCTGATCGAGCCAGTTATGGCCATTCCATGATCGTCGACCCCTGGGGCGAGATCCTGGCAGGGAGCGAAGACGAGCCCGGCATCATCGAAGCTGAATGCGACGCGGCTGAACTGAAGCGGATTCGGCGTGATATTCCGGCCCTTGCCAATCGCCGGCTCCTCATGGATGCCCATGTCGATCCCGAGAGCACCGAAAGAGATTCCTGAGCGCCGGCATTCCGGCCGCCTTCCCCTTCCCCTTCGCAAAGAAATTCAGTCCTTCGCGGCTCCCGGATTCCCTTTATGACCGTCGTTACGCCCCGCTCTTACGCCCCGCTCTTACG
>CAYTAT010000031.1:30395-34183 GCA_964435795.1 uncultured Spirochaetaceae bacterium | reverse complement strand
CCCGCTCTTACGCCCCGCTCTTACGACCCGCTCTTACGACCCGCTCTTACGACCATAGTGGGCCTCGTAGAAGGCGCGGTATTCGCCGTTCTTCAACTTCTCCCACCAGCCACGATTCATCGCATACCAGTTGGCGGTTTCCTCGATTCCCTTCTCGATCTCGGCCCGCGGCGCCCAGCCCAGGCGGCGCAATTTCTCCGTGCTCACCGCGTAGCGCTGATCGTGGCCGGGCCTCAGGCCCTCCCGATGCTCGATCAGTGAGGCCGATGCACCCGTGGCCTGCAGGATCAATTCGGTGATCTCCGCATTGGTTCGCTCGGGATCCTGATTGGCTCCGACATTGTAGATCTCCCCCGCCCGACCCTTTTCCAGGATCAGTTCCAGGGCATCGCAATGGTCCTCCACCCTCAGCCAATCGCGAATCTGGCCGCCGCCATCGTAGAGGGGCAGCTTTTCTCCATCCAGGGCATTCGTGATGAAGAGGGGGATCAGTTTTTCGGGGTATTGATAGGGTCCGTAATTATTCGTACAGCGGGAGACCATCACGTCGAGATCGTGGGTCCGGACGAAGGAGAGGGCAATATGGTCGGCACCGGCCTTCGAAGCCGAGTAGGGGCTGGAGGGTTGGAGCAGGGCCTCTTCATCCGGCAGGCTCGGCGCTTCTACGTCGCCATAGACCTCATCCGTGCCGATCTGCAAAAAGCGCGCCCCGGGATTCAGACGTCGCAGGGCGTCGAGCAGAACGAAGGTTCCATGGACATTGGTGTCCACAAAGGCCCCCGCCCGCTCCGCTGTCGAGCGATCGACATGGGATTCCGCCGCAAAATGCAGCAACCAGTCGACTCCTGCAACCAATTCGTCCACGACCCCTGAATCGCGAACATCCCCGTGGACGAAGCGGTAGCGTGGCGATGAGTCAACGTCCGCAAGGTTCTCGGGATTTCCCGCGTAGGTGAGTAGGTCGAGATTCGTGACTTCGACAGCGGGATCGCGCTTGAGGAGCCTGCGCACGAAGCACGAGCCGATGAAGCCACATCCCCCAGTGATCAGCACCTTGCGTGCGGTCTCCAACTCCCCTCCCCTTTCTACTCGTTTCTCTTTGCATCCGACCGCCGATTTTCGACGAATCGCCGTTCAGCAGCCAGAGGAGGGATGCCCTTGCGTTCCACAAAGAATCCACGCACCCCCGTGCTAGAAGAGGGTGTAGATGAATGGCGCTGCCGCCGTACCGCCGAGCATCACCAGCAAACCGAGACCCAGGATGGAGAGGATGATCGGGGCCAGCCACCACTTCTTGTTTTCCTTCAAGAAGTCTATGAACTCAGCCGCGAGGCCGCTTCGCTTTTCGCCCGCGCTGGCGACGAAATCATCCCGCTCCTGCTCGCTCTTATTCTCATCGGACATCGGAATCCCCTCTGCTGGTCGATTCAGAATTGTTTGAAATAGCTTTCACGATCCCTCTCGGCACTCGCTTCGACCCAATAACTCTCGACTTCGGGGTCGAATTTTCGATACAGGGGATCGCGGCCCGTCAATTTGAAAAAAAGGCCCACCGGGGTAATGATCAGGTAGAAGAGTGTCCCCATGATCAGATAGGAGAGGACGAATCCGATCGGAAAAGCCACGACCGACAGGCCCACGTAGATCGGAAGATTGGCCCGGGGGTGAATCAGCGAGAATAGGGCCGCCAGGCCTCCGAGGGAAGCCAGCCCCCCCGCGACCCAGGGGCGAGCCTGTCCGAGTCCAAAGGAGAAGACCAGCACCTCGAAATAAGCCAGCAGGGCCAGTCCCCCGAAACCCGCGAATGCGATGAAGCCGAATTGACGCAACTTCTTCTCATCCGGAGTCCAGTCCAATTCGATCATTTTCGCCACGTTCCGCTCCCCCCTAGTCCAACTCGAATTCGGCCAGATAGGCCGCCGCGTCGATTTCCCGGGCATTGGGTTGCTCGGACTTGAGCAGTATATGATTTTCGAGTACGAGCGCGTCCATATTGGTGAACATGAAGCAGCGATACGCATCCTCCGGAGTATTGACGATCGGCTCCCCTCGCACGTTGAAACTCGTATTGATCAGGATCGGGCTTCCAGTTCGCCGCTTGAAATCCTGCAGGACCCTGTAGAAGCGGGGATGTCGCCGTGGATCGATCGTCTGAACCCGGGCCGAGTAGTCCACATGGGTGATCGAAGGAATTTCAGAGCGAATTTCCTTGAGCTTGTCGAGGCCACGCATCCGCTCCACCTCCTCCACATTCAGGCGCTTCGCCTCCTTCACGGGCGCCACCAGGAGCATGTAGGGGCTGTCCTCCCCCTCCCGCATTTCAAAGAATTCATCGACGTCTTCGCGCAATACCGCGGGGGCGAAGGGCCGAAAGGATTCTCGGAACTTGATCTTGAGATTCATCACCGACTGCATCTCGGTAGAACGGGCATCGCCGAGAATCGAACGGCTGCCGAGGGCCCGGGGACCGAATTCCGCGCGGTCGGCGAAGTGGCCCACGACCTTCTCGTCGGCGATCAACTCCGCGATTCGGGAGATCAACTCCTCCTCGTCTGAAAAGCATTGGTAGACGGCCCCCGCTTCGTCCAACCAGGCGCCGATCTCCGCCTCGGAGAATTCGGGCCCCAGCAGGGATCCCGATTGATGATCGTATTCCGCCGCTGCCCGGGGCTTGTCGAGCAGTTGGTGCCAGGTAAAGAGGGCCGCACCGAGTGCACCCCCCGCATCCCCGGCCGCGGGCTGGATCCAGAGGTTCTCGAAGGGGCCCTCCCGGAGTACGCGGCCATTGGCGACGCAGTTCAGGGCCACTCCGCCGGCCATCACGAGATTCTTCGAATTCGTGAGCGCATGGGCGTGGTCGGCAATCTTCAGAACGATCTCTTCGGTGACGACCTGGATCGATGCCGCGATATCCATCTCGCGTTGAGTGATTTCGCTTTCCGCCTTTCGCGGAGGGCCGCCGAAGAGCTCATTCATCTTCGGCGTCGTCATGACATCCCTATGACAGAATCCGAAGTAGTCCATATTCATTCTGAAGGAGCCATCGGGCTTGATATCGAGCAACTTTTCGATCATGACATCGCGGTAGATCGGCTCTCCATAGGGAGCCAGACCCATGAGTTTATACTCTCCGCTATTGACCCTGAAGCCCGTGAAGTAGGTAAACGCCGAGTAGAGCAGACCCAGGGAATGCGGGAAGCGCATTTCCTGGAGCATTTCGATGCGATTATCCCGACCCATCGCGATACTTCCCGTGGCCCACTCCCCCACACCGTCGAGGGTCAGAATTGCGGATTCCTGGAAGGGGGAAGGGAAGAAGGCGCTGGCGGCATGGGATTCGTGGTGTGCGGTAAAGATGTAGCGCCCGCGATAGGCGCCGTTCAAGCCGCGATCCAATTCCCTGGGCGTGTACAGCTTTTGCTTCAGCCAGAGCGGCAAGCCCATCGAGAAGAGCTTGAAACCCCTCGGCGCGTAGGCGATGTAGGTTTCCAGGAGTCGGTCGAATTTCAGCAGGGGTTTGTCGTAGAACGCCGCCAGGTCGATCTCATCCGGGCCGATCCCCCCCCTCTCGAGGCAAAAATCCACGGCTTTCTGGGGAAAGTCATGATCGTGCTTCTTGCGCGTGAAGCGTTCTTCCTGTGCGGCTGCGACGATCTCGCCATCCCGAACCAGGCAGGCGGCGCTATCGTGGTAGAAGGCCGAAATCCCGAGAATATTCATTTCTCTTCCAATCCTTCCGACCCGCAGCTGGCCGGGATCTTGACCGCGCCGAACCTTCACGTCGCCCC
>CAYTAT010000031.1:11795-30295 GCA_964435795.1 uncultured Spirochaetaceae bacterium | reverse complement strand
GGGAACGGGACTAGTGTCCCCGCCGGGCCCTCGATGTCAAGCTCCCGAAACCGCCCGTTCCCGGACGGTTTGCAAGACGAGAATTTCCGACCCGGCGGCTCCTGGATTCCCGGGATTCGCATTCGAATGGCGCTTCTCGACCCGGATCGGGTTCGGATCCGTCATGCGCTAATCTTCTATCGGCCCCCTCGCACGATCCTGGAGTCGAGTCCGGTCGCTGCATTCCCGGCACTCTTCCATCCGCACGACTTCGGCCATGGAGGGCCCTATCGTTGTGAGCATTCCGGATCCCACAGTCCGTCCGCTGGCCCCGGCCGCGGGAGAGGAAATCCTGGTGGTGGATCTGGATGGCACCCTGATCCGCGGCGATCTGCTCTGGGAGGGCTTGGCGCGGCTGGTCTTTGCGGGGCGTCTCGCATCGATTCTTCGCCTGCCGATTTGGCTCCTCGGTGGGCTTGCCCACCTCAAAACCGAATTGGCCAGCCACGTGAGCCCAGACCCCCGAGGACTGCCCTATCGCCGGGCCGTCGTTGAGCGGATTCAGAGGGCCCGGAGCGAGGGGCGGCGGGTAATCCTGGCCAGCGCGAGTCCCTCGGCCTGGGTCGAGGCCATCGCCGCCCACCTGGGTTGCATCGACCAGGTACTCGCGACATCCCCCGTCTGCAATCTGAAGGGTCGCGAAAAAGTTCGCGCCATTCGCGGAGAAATAGGCGACGCTCCATTCGCCTATATCGGGAATTCCAGGGCCGACATTCCGATCTGGGCGGAGGCCACGACGGCATTGACCGTCTCGCCCATGGGGGGCAGAGGGCTGGGGAAAAGGGGAGAGACCGAGATGGAACAACTCGATAGCGGGGAGCCCTCTCCCCTGGCCGCCCTGGTGGCCGAACTCCGTCCCCATCAATGGGCCAAGAATGCTCTGGTGCTGGCCCCCGTAATGTTGGCCCATCAATTTTCAGATAGTGGGAAGATCTTGGCTGCACTCCTGGGTTTCGCACTCTTCTCAGCGGTTGCCTCGGGGGGCTACATCCTCAACGACTTGATCGATCTCGAAGACGATCGGCGACATCCGAGCAAGAAGAAGAGACCGCTGGCTTCGGGGACGCTCCCGATCCCCCTGGCCTTGGCGGGTGCAGCAGTGCTCGTCCTGGGCGCGCTGGTCGCTTCGATTCTCTGGACCTCCCCCGCCGTTACGGCGATGCTGATTCTCTACATCACGATCAGCGTGACCTATTCCCTTTATCTCAAGAAGATCCTCCTGCTGGATGTCCTGGTGTTGGCGGGGCTATATACGCATCGGATTCTTACGGGCGGAATCGTGGCGGACGTGCCCGTCTCTCCCTGGTTGCTCGTATTCTCGGCTTTCCTCTTCCTCAGCCTCGCCTTCGTCAAGCGTTTCATCGAATTGACCGCCGACAGAAATCCAGCCGAGCGGGGGGAGCGCCCGGAGGGGGCCTACGAATCTGCCGATGTGCGCTCGATCGAAGGCATGGGTCTGGCCAGCGCCTTCATTGCTGTACTGGTCCTATGCCTCTTCGTGAGCAGCCCGGACGTGAGTCGGCTCTATTCGAGTCCGATCCTGCTCTGGGGGATGTGTCCGGTCATGCTCTATTGGATCGGCCGAATCTGGCTTCTCGCCCGACGCCAGGAATTGGATGCGGATCCGGTTCTCTTCGCAATGCGGGACCGCAATAGCTATATCGCCGGGGCGGTGATCCTGGCCATCGTCGCGGTCGCGGCCAATTTATGAGCCTGCCCCGTGCCAGAGTCCAGGCTCTCTCCGGCTGGGGCCGCTATCCCGTCGAAGAATGTGCCGTCTATCGACCGGAGCGCCTCGACGAACTGGAGCAGATCGTCGCCGGGGCCCCGGAGACGAGCCTGATCTCCCACGGAGAGGGCAGGAGCTATGGCGATGCGGCGCTCAACGAGGGCCAGGGCGTCCTGCTCCAGAAGCGTCTGAATCGATTCCTGGCTTTCGACGAGCGGGAAGGCATCCTGAGCTGCGAAGCCGGGGTGACCCTCTCCGAAATCCTGGATCACCTGCTGCCCCGGGGCTTTTTTCTGCCGATTACTCCGGGAACGAAATTCATCAGCGTCGGGGGGGCCATCGCCGCCGATGTCCACGGCAAGAACCACCATCGGGACGGGACCATCAGCAACCAGTTGCTGGACTTTCGACTGCTCACCGGAAGGGGTGAGATCCTCCTCTGTTCCCGGCAGGAAAATAGCGAACTCTTTTGGGCCACTCTCGGTGGAATGGGGCTGACGGGGGCGATCCTGGACGCGCGTCTCAAACTTCGCGCCGTCGAAACCGCCTACGTGAATGCCAGCACGGAGCGCTGCCGCAATCTCGATCAACTCCTCGAGCGTGTCGGCGATAGTGACGCCGATTATGACTATGCGGTGGCCTGGATCGACTGCCTGGCCCGGGGAAAGCGCCTGGGACGTTCGCTCCTGTTGCGGGCAAATCCGGCGGGTATTGCAGATCTCCCGGAGTGCCTGCGCTCGACCCCCCATCGGATTTCGACGGCATCGCGTTTCAACGTGCCTTTCCCCCTGCCCTCTTTTCTCCTCAACAGCTTCAACATGCGGCTCTTCAACAGTGCCTTCTATCGTGCCCACCGCAATGCAAGTCGGATCCGCGATTGCCAGAGCTATTTTTACCCCCTCGATTCCATCGGTCATTGGAATCGCGTTTACGGCAATCGCGGAGTCCTTCAATACCAGCTCGTACTCCCCTCCGGCCCCGCTCGTCGCGGATTGCTCGAAATCCTCGAACGCACCACGGCGATGGGGCGGGGTTCCTTCCTCGCCGTACTGAAAAGCACGGGGCCCGCCAATTCCGCTCCCCTCTCCTTTCCGATCGAGGGAATCTCCCTCGCCCTGGATTTTCCCTATACGGGCCCCGCCCTGCTGGAATTGCTGAAGGAGTTGGATGCGATCGTCCTCCGCCATGGGGGCCGGGTCTACCTCGCAAAGGATTGCTGTCTGCTCGCCGAGGATTTTCGACTCATGTACCCGAGAGTGGATGAATTCCTGGCCCTCAAAGAGTGCCACGATCCCGAGAATCGCTTTTCCTCATCCCTGGCGCGCCGACTCGGCCTGGTGGGGTCTTCGTGAGCCAGACCCTGCTGATCGTCGGCGCCACCTCCGCCATCGGTCGGGCCTTTGCGGCCGAATTGGCGAGACGGGGCGATTCTCTTCTGCTGGCCGGACGACGCCTCGAGGAGTTGCGGCGAATCGCGAGCGATCTGGAGATTCGCTTTGGCGGTCGGCCGCAGATCGAATATTTCGACGCCCTCTCGGATCGCCCCGACGATTTCCTGAGCCGCTGCCATTCGGCCCTGCCATCCGGATTGGACGGAATCGTCCTCTGTACTGGCGAGATGCCCGGGGAAGCGGAAGCGCGAGCGGATGCCTCCGTCCTGCTGGGAATGATCCGGGTCAACTACGCGGCAAATATTTCGCTCCTGGAAGGATTGATTCCCTCTCTCCGGCGGCATGCCGGCGGATGGATCTGCGCGATCACCTCGGTGGCCGGCGACCGGGGCCGAGCCAGCAACGGGCTCTACGGCTCGAGCAAGGGCGCCCTCGGCCTCTATCTGCAGAGTTTGCGCGCTCGGCTCTCGACGGATGGGATTCGCGTGACGACGGTCAAGCCCGGCTTCGTGGATACCGGAATGACTTGGGGGCTCCCGGGACTCTTCCTGGTGGCGTCGCCCGATCGTATCGCGCGGGATGCCCTGCGCGCTGCGGAAAAAAATCGTGCCATCGTCTACACTCCGCGCTTCTGGGGGGCCATCATGCTCGTCATCCGCTGGCTTCCCGATCGAATCTTCAACCGGCTTCAACTCTGAGACCGGAGCCTCCCAGAAGGAGCAGCCATGAGTCCCAGCAATCCCCGGAGCGTTCTGGTTACCGGAGGGGCCGGATTTCTCGGTTCCCATCTATGCGAACGACTGCTCTCGGAGGGGCGGGAGGTTCTCTGCGTCGACAATTTCTATACGGGGGAGAAGCGCAATCTCGCCCATCTGCTGGACCACTCCGGTTTCGAAACGATCCGGCACGATGTCACCTTCCCCCTCTACGTCGAAACCGACGCCATCTACAATCTCGCCTGCCCGGCGTCACCCCCGCAGTACCAGCACAATCCGATCCAGACCACGAAGACCAGCGTGCACGGGGCGATCAATATGTTGGGCCTGGCCAAGCGGTTGCAGATCCCGATCCTCCAGGCCTCGACGAGTGAGGTCTACGGGGATCCGGACCAGCATCCCCAGCGGGAAGATTATTGGGGGCATGTGAACCCGATCGGTCCGCGCTCCTGCTACGACGAGGGCAAACGCTGCGCGGAAACCCTCTTCTTCGACTATCACAGGCAGGCGGGCCTGGCGATCAAAGTCGCTCGCATCTTCAATACCTACGGGCCTCGAATGGATCCCGGGGATGGCCGGGTGGTGTCGAATTTTATCGTACAGGCCCTGCGCAATGATCCGCTCACCCTCTACGGAGACGGCAACCAGACCCGAAGTTTCTGCTATGTCGATGATCTCATCGAGGGCCTGCGGCGACTGATGGACAGCCCCGAGGAGGTGACCGGCCCGATCAACCTGGGCAATCCCGGCGAGTTCTCGATGTCGGAATTGGCCGAACTCGTCTTGGAATTGACGGGATCCCGGTCGCGGATCGAATTCCACCCCCTGCCCCAGGACGATCCGGTGCGGCGCTGCCCGGATATCGAACGGGCCCAGACCCAGCTGGCCTGGAAGCCCAAGGTCGAATTGAGAACGGGGCTGGAGAAGACCATCGCCTACTTCGACGAGTTGTTGAGCAAAAGCGATTGATCTCCTGATTGCCGGAGGTCTTGGAGGGTCGCGCGCCCCCGGATCCGCGCTAGGGCCCGGCGCCCAGGTGGGTGCGATGGTAGGCTCCAACCTCTCCTTCAACTGCGAGAGGTCAGCGAATGCGCTGCGTGGCAGCATGGTCGTGGCTCTGGTTGGCCCTCGCATGGCCGCTGCTGGCGTTCGCCCAGCAGCCCGGCCCCCCGACCTTTCACGATCTTCTGGCGACCTGGGCACAGGGCGATTTCCGTGCGCCCTTGAGTTGCGAACTGGACGGCGAACTCGTGCGGGGCGTCCGCCGGGTGAGCATCTACCGGGATCCCGACCAGGGCCGACGCAATGAACTGATCGTCCGTTTCGTCGACATCAAGGCGGATGCGGCCACCCGCTGCGTAGACGATACCGGTCGGGATCTCCCGAATATCCTCGGGAAGGTCGTGCTGCGGCATCCGGCGAGACCCCATCCGGAAACCGCCATGCGGGACTTCAAGCGAAATCTGAAACGCGACCGCGGCTTCGACCTCCAGATCGTTCGCGGATCCCTGAAAATCGAACCCGTTGGGATGCTGTCCAGAAGCTCGAAAATTGTTGACTTTCGAGGGGGCAAAGCCTCGATTTCCCTGATCTTTCCCGCAACGGACCCGGAGCGTGCCCTGGCTCCATTCCGCAGTCAGCGGAAATTATTGCTCAGCCTGGTCGCCGATAGCGGTGAGGAGTTCCTGCTGCCCCTCTTCGATCCCTCCTCGATCTGAGGAGGAGCGGGGCACCGGGCGCGAAATTCCGGGACGCATCAATTCCACTTTACAGTCTCGACGCCATTGGGCCGATACCCCCCCCATGGACGTCGAACCGATACGAAGCCCCATTTGCTCTCTCCAGAATGAGAATCCCGATCTCGACGAAGCCATTCACGAGTTCGTGATCCGCCTCGCGGAGCAGGTCGATCTGCTTCAGGATGACGAGTTTTGCGGCGATCTCGAAGCCTTGGAGGAGCGCTGTTCCCTCCTCGGCTCATATGCGGCTACCCTCGGCTACCCCGACTTCTCGGACCTGGCAAGAAAACTCAGCCAGGCTTGCGACGCGCGGGAGAAGGACGGAGTTCAGCAGAGCCTCGTGGCCTTGACTGAAATGACCCGCTGCATCCGTCTCGGACACCGAGGGGCTGCTTGAAGACCGGTTGTTCCCGGTCGCCGACGAGTTCGAGTATCCACCGAGGCGAAGCAAGAGGCCGGCTCAGAAACCGCCCGGCGATTCCTCCCCGGAACGCTCTTCAGACGAAGAACCAGAGTGAGATCTCTCGACCCGCAGCGTCGAAGAAGAGCCCTCCCCCGTAGATGGCCACCAGCAGGATCGTGGCATTCGTGACGGCGTGCACCAGCACCAGGGCCCATAGATTCCCACGGCGATAGAACCATAGATTCGTAAGGGCCACCCAGGGCACGGCAACCCACCACTCCCATGGGACATGTCCGATCGTGAAGACCACCACCGTCGAGATAAAACTCCTGACCGTGTAATGGGCCAGGGGGACATTCCTGAAATCGCCGCTCGGCCAGACTTCCGAATATCGCATCACAAAACTTCGAATGAAGATTTCCTCGAAGATGGGCGTGACGAGCGCGTAGCCGAACATCCTGAGGCCGAGGACGAGTGGCGCCAGCCCGGCTCCCAGGAAATCCGGATCGAATGCGGATTCTGGATCGACTTGCAGGAATGCGGGGAGCCAGGAACCAGACTCCGGGTCGCCCGAGCGAAGTCCGTCGAAAAGCAGGTAGGGGAGCATCCACAAGCCGGCCAGCAGAATCCCCACCACGACATCCTGCATGGCTCCCGATGCCGTCAGGCCCCTCCCCCGGAGTTCCGGATAAGCGCCCTGCCGCCAGAAAATCCCGATGCATGCCAGGGGCACCGCCGGTTTGAGAAAGAGCATCAGGAGATCGATCGAATCGGGGGTTCGAGCGCCGATTTCGACCATGGCCAGAAAAGCCAAATACGGGCCGAGATAGGGCCACCAGCCGTGACCTGCCCGCGCTGTTGTGGCCATGGATTTCTCTCCTCCCCGCATTGGGGCGACGCGTTCACCCCGACCGCCCTGGCGTCCGGAGACCCTCCTGATCTCCGGGTCTCGATCAGATTACCAGAAAAACGGCCGGGAACCGAAAGCGATGCCCCTCGCGAACAATGCCCCCTCGAGAGCGTGGTGGGATCCGGGCGATGATCGGAATCTGAGCAGGCGTTCTCAAAACCCCTTGCCACCGCCCTTTGCTACAACCGGTCCATGCCTTCACCCGCCGGTCTTCAGGAGCGAAGAATTCGCGGCCTGGCGCGGAACCTGCCGCTGCTTTCGGCATTTCGCGCTCTGCAGATGGCCTTGCTCCCCGTCGCCATCGTGCCTCTCTTCTGGCGCGATGAACTCGATTTCGGCATGGTCGAGATTTTCGGCCTGCAGGCTCTCTTCGGATTTTTTACGGCCTGCCTGGAATTTCCGGCGGGATATCTCGCCGATCGCATCGGCTATCGCAGGGCCCTTGCGATTGGGACGTTCTCTTCGATTATTGGCTGGCTCGTACTCGGTTCTGCCAACGGATTCGCGATGGCGGCCTGGGGCGAGCTATTCCTGGCCGTATCGCTTTCTCTCTCGTCCGGAACCGATTCGGCGCTCCTCTACGAATCCTGTGTCGAAATCGGCAGGGAAGAAGACTTCGGACGCTGGTTCGGACGCTCACGATCGATCGGCGCATTCTCGGAAGGAACTGCCGCTCTTCTTGCCGGAATTCTCTACTCGCTCTGGCCTCCCCTGCCCTTCTTCCTGCAGGCGCTGCTCTGGCTCTTCAACGCGGGAATCGTCTTTTCACTCACGGAACCCCGGCGGCATCCCTCGGCTACGCAGCCCGTACTGAAGCAAATGAGGGGTCTGATCCGCTTTGCCGCGGTCGAGAGCCCCCGCCTGCGGGCCTCCATACTCACGGTTGTCCTGATTGGACTCAGCACATTCATTCCCGTCTGGATGCTCGCGATCTACGCCGAGGGAGCCGGCGTTCCGGTGACCTGGATCGGTCCCATCTGGGCGGCAGCCAACTATGCGGTGGCGATCGGACTCTGGGCGGGAGACGGGTCGGGTCGGCGATTGGGTGAGATGGGGACCCTGCTGCTCTGCACCCTCCTGATCGGCGGTGGATTGCTGGGAATGGGCCTGAACCATGCGACCTGGGGCTTCATCTTCTATTTCGCGATCTGCCTGGGGCGGGGCTTGAATGCTCCGATCCTCAATCATCTCCAGCAGCGCCTGATACCATCGGCTGATAGAGCGAGCCTACTTTCGATCAACAGCCTGCTCTTTCGAGGCAGCTTCTTCATGATCGGCCCGCTGCTGGGGTTGGGCATCGACCGCTTTGGCGAGCATCCAGTGCTATTGGCTGCCGCCGCCCTCGCGACGCCACTCTGCCTGGCCGCTATTCTCCACCTGGCCTCGCAGCTCAGAGATCCGGAAGCGACTGCCGGAAAAACGCCATCGTCGGCCTGATCGATCGAGATGCGAGAAGCCTCTCCACTACTCGCTGCGATAGGTGGTATGGCTGGGGCGTCCAGCGAGAATATTGCTGAGTCCCCAATTCGTCACCTTCTTGAATGCCTCCGAAGCCAGAAAATCATCGAAGGCCGCCTCGTCGGACCAGCGCGAGACGATGAGATATTGTGCGTCTTCCGAAGTATCCACCCGACGGAAAATCTGAGAATCATCGTGGCCCTCGCTTTGGAGCATCGCCGCAATGACTTTTTCGCAGGCCGCCTCGAAAGTGGCTTCCTTCCCCTCGAGTACCTGGTAGTTCATTCCAATAGTCACCATGCCCGAGAATATAGCGTCACGAATCGGAAAAGTGGATGGCGCTGAGGTCAGCTCTCCAGCATCGCGAGCAGTTTTTCCGTCGGTCGCCCGATCATGGCTCGGCTCCCGGAGGCGAGCACGGGCCTCTCCATCAGCCGAGGGTGCTCGGATAAGATTTCAACCACCCTCTGGGAGCCCAGGGGCTCCTCGACTTCCAGGACTTCCAGGCCCAACTCGGCGAAATGCCGGTCTCGCCGCACGAGCCGGCCGGGTTCATCGTCGAGGAGTTCGAGTAGATTTTCCAGATCCGGTCCGGAAAGCGGCTGATCGAGATATTCCCGGATCTCGAACTCGGCGCTCCTGCTCTGCAGCAGTTCAAGAGCGGCCCGCGATTTGCTGCAGGCCGGATTGTGATAGAGAATGAGCTTTTCCATGGGAGTTCCCTTCCAGGCGGGTGACGGAGAACAGCGGCCCGCCAGCCTACCCGAAGCCGGACGATCCATCTATCCGAAAAGCACATGAAAATTCATCTCATCGATGGAACTTACGAACTCTTCCGGGCCTTTTACGGGGCCCCCGCGGCCCTTTCTCCCCGAGGCCAGGAGGTGGGGGCGACCCGAGGTCTGCTGCGCTCCCTGCTGGCACTTCTGCGACAGCCCGACTGCAGCCACGTCGCCATTGCCTTTGATCAGGTCATCGAGTCGTTTCGCAATCGACTCTTCGATGACTACAAGACGGGCGACGGAATCGATCCCGACCTCTGGGGGCAGTTCCCCCTCGCCGAGCAGGCCGCCTACGCGCTGGGCATCACGGTCTGGCCGATGGTCGACTTCGAAGCGGATGATGCACTCGCCACGGCTGCGGATCGCTGGGCGGACACGCCCGGTGTCGATCGCATCCTGATCTGTTCTCCCGACAAGGATCTCGCACAATGCGTTCGAGGAGAAGAGGTCGTGCTCTGGGATCGGATGCGAGAACGGATCATCGACGAAGAAGCGGTATTGGAGAAATGGGGCGTAGCTCCGGCCTCGATTCCCGATCTGCTCGCCCTGATGGGTGATTCGGCCGATGGCATTCCCGGGATTCCGCGTTGGGGGCTGAAATCCTCTTCCAAGGTTCTGGCGGAATATGGGCGGATCGAAGCGATTCCCCTGGATGCAAACGATTGGTCCCCGCTGGTTCGCGGCGCCCGGGGACTGGCGGAGCAACTCAGTTCCCATATGGAAGAGGCCCTGCTCTATAAGAGTCTCACCATCCTACGTCGCGATGTGCCTCTCCAAGAAGAGCTCTCCGATCTCCACTGGCTCGGGGCGCGGCGCGCGGAATTGGAGGCCCTGAGCGCCGAATTGGGGATTCGAGGCGATGTCGGCCGCATCGAGAAGTGGCGAGAAGACTGAGCGGGACCGGAAATCCTCCCGACATGAGCAGGGGCCGGATCGCTGCAATGGGCCTAACCGGCCCCCATGAACTGTAGGAACATCTCCAGGGAGGAGACCCTCAGGAAGGGATTCGTCTGCTTCTGTTCACCCATCGTAGACTGGGATTCAGGGGAGTAGAGATGCCCGGGGAAGAGAAGGGTTTCGTCGGGCAATTTCCGCAGCGTCCCGTTCAGGCTTTGATACATCTGCTCCGGATCACTGCCCGGAAGATCGACTCGACCACAGCTGCCCAGGAAGAGGGTGTCGCCCGAAACGAGTTGGCCCGGCTGCCCCGCCTCCTCCACCAGGAAACACTGCGAACCCGGCGTATGACCCGGGGTATGCAGAAGGCGAATCTTTACACCTCCCAATTCGAGAACGTCACCGCCTTCATGCTCTTCGAGTTCACTCTGGGGAATCCCTGAGATCTTGGCCACTCCCTCGGCCTCGATCTTCTGGACATGGACCGGGCCCGGCGAGCGCTCCATGAAGCGGGGCAGTCCTTCGATATTCATACCGAATAGGCTGCCCCCAATATGGTCCTGGTGATAGTGGGTCACAAGAGCTCCGACGACGGTGACTCCGTCTTCTTCAGCCTGATCGACCAGGGAGTCGATATTCCAGGCGGGATCCACGAGAAGCGCCTCTCGGGTCGTGCGGCTTCCCACCAGGTAGCTCAGATTGGCCATGTCTCCGACGGCCATCTGACGAAAATAGAGGTCGGACGATTCGCTCATGATATCCTCTTCTCGAGTCCTCTGGACTCCACAACCCGTTCTCCGGATTGTCGTATAAGGGAACTCTCATTGTAACCCTTCACCCGCCTGCCACCATCGTCGGCGAGCCCGACTTTCTTCGGTATGCTCTGACTCCCCGCCAACCTAGGAGAAGATGTGCCCAATCCATCACCCGACTTCGATTCATTCAACCTCGTGAGCCCGTTGGACTACGCGGAGCGCGGTTATCCTCATGACATCTGGACCTGGATGAGAGCCAACGACCCCGTCTACCGCTGGACGGATACGGAGGGCGTTCCCTTCTGGGCCATCACCAGGCACGCCGATATCACCACGCTAGGAAAACGTCCCACACAATTCACGAATGGGCCCCGGCTGGTAATCTCCCATCTCCCCGACCCCGCGGAGCCCAACGAATTTCCCCCGACCCTGATCCAGCTCGACCCGCCTAAACACGGCGTCTATCGCCGATTGATCAGCGATCGTTTCACACCTCGGGCCCTGGAGCGCTTCCATGTCGATATCGAGGAGATCGGCAAGGAGATCGTCGAGAGCCTGATCGCCGAGGGGAATGAAGGCGAATGCGACTTCGTGGAGGCGGTTTCGGCACCGCTCCCGATTGCGGTGATCGCCTGGATGCTCGGCCTGCCGAAATCGGATTGGAAACTTCTTTTCGACTGGACGAATCGGATCATCGGCGCCCAGGATCCGGCCTTCCAGGTCGAGGGGAAGACTTCGGATCAGGCCGCGCAGGATACGATGACCGAGCTCTTCATGTACTTCACGGAACTGCTGGCAGAAAAGCGCAAGCATCCGGCGGACGACCTGGTCACGCTTTTCTCCCAGATGGAGGTAGACGGAAAAGTCATCCCCGAGATCGACATCCTGGCCTGGTGTCTGATCATCGTCATCGCCGGCAATGAAACTACCCGCAATGCCACGACCGGAGGAATGTTGGCGTTCATCGAGAATCAGGGGGAACTGCGGAGACTTCAGGCAGAACCCTCATTGCTCTCCTCCTCGATCGAAGAAATTGTGCGCTGGACGACGCCGATCATCCATTTCGCACGAACCGCTACGGAAGACTTCGAATTGCGCGGAAAAAAGATCCAGGCGGGGGATACTCTCGCCCTCTTCTACCCCTCGGCCAATCGCGATGAAGAGATCTTCGAGGATCCCTTTCAATTCCGAATCGACCGCAATCCAAACCGACATCTCGGTTTCGGGGTCGGGGAGCATTTTTGTCTCGGCGCGCACCTCGCGCGATTGGAGATGACGGTGGCCTATAAATATCTTCTACCGCGCATCGAAGAAGTGGAATTGGCCGGCAAAGTCGACCGGCTTCACTCCAGTCTGGTCGGCGGAGTCAAACATCTGCCGATCCGCTACAAGTTGCGAAGCGGCTGAGGCTCGAGGTTTTGCTGATGCGGCCCGGAATTTCGCCCGCCGCGTTTCGTCGTTCCTATTCCTCGTCGCAGAGCAGTCTTCGGGGGTTCTCGACGGTCATCAGGTGGAGTTCTTCATCGCTGACCCCCTCCTTGCTCAAGGCGGGGATGACGTCCTCGCAGATGTGTCGGTAATTCCACTTCGGCGGCCGAGGCATGCCCGCCGGGAAGAAATCGATATGGCAGCACGCGTCATGGGAGAGAACCATCCGTTTCGCCCAACCCCGCTTGCAAAGCTTCGCAACGGTCACGACGCGTTGCTCCATCGGGAGCACCATGTCGAGGCCAAAGCGATCCATACCGATATAGCTGCCGCGATTGAGCACTTCCTCGAGGTAGGCGAGATCGTCCGTATCGCCGCAATGCCCGATGACCACTCGGTTCAGGTCCACCCCCTCCTCCTCGAAGATGTCCTGTTGGGCCAGGCCACTTCGATTCTCGGGCACAGTATGGGTTGAAATCGGCAGTCCGCTTGCCTTCTGAAGGCGGGCGGCCACCAGGATCGTCTTGCGATTCTGTGCTGTCACACCCGCCACATCGGTTGCGGCCTTGATGATGCCGGCCTTGCTATCCGTTCCCTGGATGCCGACTTCGATGTCGCGTAGCAGGAATTCTACGAGTTGATCCGGTTCCCAGCCGACGAGCCAGGGTTCGTCATGGTGGTAGAGGCCCGTCGCTGCGATGATCTGGCTTTCCGCCTTCTCGGCTACCTCCCGGATGACGTGAATATCCCGGCCGAGGTTGATCGGTGTCAGATCGACGATCGTCTCAACCCCTCGTTCGCCCGCCGAGATCACTTCGGCGACGGCATTTTTCGTCTCGGCTTCGACATCGACCCAATCGGAGAAGGCTTGACGCATACTCCAATTCGCGATCATGATGTGTTCGTGCATCAGGGTGAAGCCGAGCTCCTCCCCCTCGATCGGCCCCAATACGCCGTTGACTTTTCCCATGCTTCTATGTTCTCCATTCTCGGTCTTCTATTCTCCGTCTTGATTCGAATCCGAGAGCGATCTCCCTAAGGAAGTTCGCCGCCCGGCCCATTGCCGTCCGGAGGCCAGGAGTGGATCCCCTCTTCCAGGGGGATGTCCAGGCTTCGTGTGAATTGGGATATCCAGCGCCAGGTGGCGATGGATGCGACCAGTTCCATGCAGGCCAATTCGTCCCCGACGTATTCCAGGCAGCGGGTCCAGCTGGCATCGGAAATCATTCCCGAGGCCAGGGTCTCGTCCGTGGCTCCGAGGACGGCCTTTTCGGCATCTCCGAAGTGATCGGAATTCTTCCAATCCCGAACCGCCAGAAGATCCTCTTCGCTACAGCCGAATTGTTCGAGGGCGATCTTCCAATGCTGGGTCCATTCGTAATTCGAGGAAGTGGCCCAACCGAGACGCATGATCACCAATTCACGCAGGCGAGGATCCAGCGAACTCCGGAATAGAAGCGAGAGCAGCAGATCGCTGGTGGCCCTGGCGAGTGCGGGATTGCGCAGCAATGCCCTGAAGATATTGAGGTTGGCCAGGGCGGTGGGGAGACCCGACTCCTCGGCGACCTTCTCTGCCTGCTCTCGTGTAAGCAGGTGAATGCGACAATCAGCCATCGATCCTCCTCCCAGGGCGTACTCCACGAAGCGTCGAGCGATTCTATGGCAGCTAGTCTGAAGAGCCAAGTCCCCGGCCGGGAGCAGGAGTTCGGCAGCCTCGAGTCGATGCGAGAGAGAGTAGAGCCATCCAGCCTGAACAGGCGGCGCATCATCGACTCTCTCGGTGACTCGCAGGCTCCCCCGGATCCCGGCATTCGCCTTGCCTCGCGGCCGTGTCCGTCTATGCTGACTCCATGTCCACAGAAGCCATTGATCGGATACTCCGAACGACGCGTTCGGTCCGCAAGCGAATCGATTTCGAGCGGCCCATCGAGAGGCAGGTCCTCGAGGAATGCATCGAGATCGCCACCCAGGCGCCTACGGGTCTGCCCGCGGAGCGCTGGCGCTTCCTGGTCTTGACCGATGCCGAGCCAAAACGGGCTCTTGCAGAACTCTATCGCAGGGGACTAGAGTCTTTCGCCCGTGCCCGAGGCGCTGAGATGAAGCCCAGCCAGCGCCAACTCGCCGATCAACTGCAACGGATGCCGGCCCTGATCATCGTCTGCGCGATTGGGCGACCCGCTCCCGACTCGATCCCTCATCAGGTGGCCTTTTACGGGTCTGTCTTGCCGGCTGGCTGGTCCTTGATGCTGGCCTTGCGAGCTCGTGGCATCGGGGCGACCTGGACATCCCTACACCTTCTCCACGAAGCAGAAGCCGCTACGCTGCTCGGAATTCCGGATGATGTCACCCAGACGGTACTTCTCCCCGTCGGCTACACGCGGAATGCCGTCTTGAAGCCCGCCTCCAGGCTGCCCGCCCGGGAAGTGACTTTCTGGAACACTTGGGGGCAGAAGTCCGGGGATTGAAGCTCGCCGGCGACGAATGACGCGAGCAGAAGGGCGAAGAAGTGCCCAACCTCCTGGGTCTCATGGCGGTCGCGGCTGCGCATTCCCGTTGTTATGCTGGAGCCTCCGCCGAGGCCGGCGAAATTCCCGGCAGCCGGCGAGACTGGAACGACTTTCCGTTCGCCGTAGCCCCTGGAGGGAAAAAATGAAGGCGGCCATTCTCACAGCACTCAATACCGACTTGGAAGTTCGCGATGACGTCGGCCTCGGCGATCTGGGCCCGGGCGACGTTCACGTCAAGATTGTTTCCAGCGGCGTTTGTCATTCGGACGTCTCTGCGCAGAACGGCACGATTCCCTGTGGCTTTCCCTGCGTGCTGGGCCACGAGGGTGCGGGCATCGTTCAGGAGGTCGGAGCCGGGGTCACGGACGTCGCGGCCGGGGACCATGTCATCCTGAGTTTTGTTCCCGCCTGTCGCCAATGCGAACCCTGTCTGAGGGGACAATCCTACCTCTGCGATCTCGCGATGGTAGTGGCCACCTCTCCCCACTTCATCCTGGATGGAAATCCGGTCGGCGGCTTCACGGGGGTCGGGACCTTCGCGGAAGAGTTGATCATCTCCGAGCATTGCCTCATCAAGGTCGATAACGATATTCCCCTGGATATCGTCTCCTTGGTTGGATGCGGAGTCACCACCGGCGTCGGTGCCGCGATCAATACGGCCCAGATCACTCCGGGCAGTTCCGTGGTCGTCTTCGGATGTGGAGGTGTCGGCATCAGCGCGATTCAGGGGGCTCGAATCGCCGGGGCCGCAGAAATCCTGGCGGTCGACATGGTCGAGGGCAAGCTCGAACAGGCCAAGCATTTCGGCGCCACGCATGTCTGCACTCCGGATGCCTTCGCCCAACTCAATACCGAGATCACCGCCAACCAGGGTTTCGATTACGCCCTCGAATGCATCGGCAACCCGACTACGATTCGCGCCACTTTCGATGCGGCACGCCGGGGGGGTACCGCCGTCATCGTCGGCGTCGGCCGCATGGATCAGAAGATCGAGTTCAGCGCATTTGAACTCTTCTATACGGATAAGAATCTGAGGGGTTCGATGTACGGAAGTTCGAATGTTCGGACTTTCATGCCCAAACTTCTTCGGCTCTGGAAGGCCGGCAAGCTCGACCTCGAGAGCATGATCTCGAATCGGATCCAGATCGAAGATGTGAACGATGCCTTCCAGGCCATGCAGGAAGGAAAAGTCATCCGCTCGGTGATCGAATTCGGCTAGATGATTCCGCGCGGAATCCCCCATGGAGCGGCTCCCGAATGCGCGGAGCCGCTCTTTTTTTTCGCTGAAGGCTCTTTATGCGCTGAAGGCTCTTTATGCGCTGAAGGCTCTTTATGAGCTGAAGGCTCTTTATGAGCTGAAGGCTCTTTTTGCGCTGAAGGCTCTTTATGAGCTGAAGGCTCTTTATGAGCTGAAGGCTCTTTTCTTCCTTAGGGTTCCCTTGTTTTTGCGGCAGGCAGGCTCGGGGCGGTTCTCGAGCGGGCTCGAATCCGCTGCAGGGGCCGAAGGGCTGGTTGGGAAATTGCTATGGAATTGGGATTGAAGGGGAAAATCGCGCTCGTCACGGGGAGTTGGCGCGGCACCGGGGCCGGCATTGCCGCTTCCCTTGCAAAAGAGGGATGTCGGGTACTCGTCCACGGTATGCATTCCGGCCAGGCGGATGAGGTCGTGGCCCGGATTTCGAATGCGGGCTGCGAGGCCCTGCCCGTCTCCGGAGATATCACGACGGATTCCGGAGCCGATCAACTGGCCGACGAGGCCATAGCCTGCGCCGGGCGGGTTGATGTCCTGGTGAATAATTACGGCGTCGCCGAAGCGGGAGACTGGACTTCCACGACGAGTGCCGAGTGGGTGGGTCTATACCAGAAGAACGTACTCTCAGGCGTTCGTCTCGCACAGGCTCTTTCCCCGCAGATGCGGGATCGGAATTGGGGCCGGATCATCTGGTTGGGAACCCTGGGATCTCTCCGTCCGGCCTCCCGGATGCCCCATTACTACGCCTCAAAGGCGACCCTTCCGAATCTCTGCCTCAGCCTCTCCAAGGAACTCGCGGGCTCCGGAATCACCGTCAACCTCGTGAGCCCCGGCATCATTGCCACCGAGGAGGTCAAGGCTTCCCTGCTGCGAAGGGCGGAGAAGAAAGGCTGGGGATCCGACTGGGATTCCGTCCAGCGTGAGGCCGTTCGAGAGCGGTTCCCGAATCCCACTCAACGCATTGCCGAAATCGAGGAAGTAGCCGACCTGGTGACCTTCGTGGCCAGCGAAAGGGCCGGCTATATCAATGGAGCCAATCTCAGGGTGGATGGGGGCGCAGCGGATAGTGCACTCTAGAATCCCGGGCGATGGCGAGGAGATCCCATGAGTCGATCCGAACGCGCGACAAGCGACGCGAGCCGAACGGGGCTCCTCAACTTCCTCGCACCTGCGGCCAATCACCCGACTGCGCCGATGGCGGCCCCGAGCGCTGAGAGCGCCGTCCCGCAGAAGATTTCGCCCCTCGGTGAGTCGACCCCGCTCTCTCTCCCTGCCCCATATGCCCGGAGGATGCCGAATAGAGTCGGTCTCCTGATTCTGGCCTTGAGTCTTGGAATCGGAGTTCTCGCCTGTGCGCCCGACTACCCGAACGTGCTCGCCTGCGAAGACGTCGGCGAGTTGCATGCAATCTGTGGACTTCAGAATCCCGAGGATCTGGCCCTGCTGCCGGAAAGGGAAAAGGTGATCGTCAGTCAATTTGGCTCCATGGATGGTACGAGGGCCGGAAGCCTGGTCTTCCTCGATCTCGAGGACGAGTCGATCGAATCGGCCTTCGAAGGCGGCAAGGACTCGCGAACGCATCCGGACGGGGAAGCCTGGGGGGATGCGGAATGTCCGGGGCCTCCCGGAGTCCTTTTCAGCCCCCATGGCATTGATCTCGCGGCTTTCCAGAGCGAGCGACTGAGACTCCTGGTAGTCAATCACGGTGGCCGGGAATCGGTGGAAATCTTCGAGGTGAATTCGGCGGATCGGACCCCCGAGTTGATCTGGCGCGGCTGCGCACTTCCTCCCGAGGGCACCTATATGAATGACGTCGTTTCCCTCCCCGATGGTGGATTTCTCGTGACCCATATGATGTCCAAGGACTCTCCGAATTTCGGACTGATCCGGGCGACCCTCGGACTCGATACGGGCCGCGTCTACGAATGGCATCGGGGCCGGGGATTCACGGCGGTACCGGGAACCGAGGCCCCGTTTCCGAACGGAATCGAACTCTCCGAGGATGCGCGGAGCCTCTTCCTGAATGTCTACAGTTCGGGAGAGGTTCGCCGCATCGAGCGAGAAAGCGGGAGAGAATTGGGACGGGCCGCGATCCCCGGTCCCGACAACATCACCTGGGGAAGACGCGGCCAACTTCTCGTGGCGTCGCATCGCGGCAGTTTCGCCGATCAACTCTCGTGCCTGGACGTAAAAAAGGGAGCCTGTGGAATGGAATTCGCGATCGTGGCCCTGGAGCCCGAAAATATGGAGACCACGATTCTCTTCAGCCACGCCGGCGCGCCGATGGGGGCGGGAACCGTCGCTCTCGACCTGGGCGATGGAGAACTCCTGATCGGATCTTTCGCCGCGGACCGAATGCTGCGAGTTCCTCCCCGGAAATGAATGCGAAGACAGGCGGGCTGCGCCCGCTTGCTTCGTCCAGTTCGCTTCGAATAACAGGAGGGCGAGCTTCTTAGGAGTCTTCCACCGTTGATGGCGCCCCCGGCACGACTCG
>CAYTAT010000031.1:0-11695 GCA_964435795.1 uncultured Spirochaetaceae bacterium | reverse complement strand
GAGGGCGAGCTTCTTAGGAGTCTTCCACCGTTGATGGCGCCCCCGGCACGACTCGCCGGCGGGCTGCGCCCGCTTGCTTCGTCCAGTTCGCTTCGAATAACAGGAGGGCGAGCTTCTTAGGAGTCTTCCACCGTTGATGGCGCCCCCGGCACGACTCGAACGTGCGACACCGGGTTTAGGAAACCCGTGCTCTATCCACCTGAGCTACGGGGGCGCGATCTGAACGCTGGAGGATAGCGGATTGTCCGGAGGGGGAACTCTCTTTGGTCCTGGTCCGGGTTGCTCTTTGAAGCCGCCTCTCTCCGAACTTCGAATGGTCAGGGTAGGACATCAAGGAAGATAGAGAAGTGGATCCCGGGGCACCTCGCGTTTGCGAATCTCGAAATGAAGATGAGGCCCCGTCGATCGCCCCGTACTTCCAACCTCGGCGATCTGCTGGCCCTTCTTCACGAATTGGCCCTTGCGAACTTTGACCGTGCGAGCGTGGGCGTAAACGCTGCGATAAGTACCCGTATGCTTCACGATCACCACCTTGCCATAATCGCCCAGCCAGCCGCTGTGAATGACCTTACCGCTCTCTGCGGCCCTAATGGAAGTTCCGCTCCTGACTCCCAGATCGACACCCTCATGGGGGCGGCCGTAGCGGGGGCCGAAATGCGATGTCACGGTGGCGCCACGAACGGGCCAGGCGAAAGTGAGCTTGCCCGCTGAGAGTTGCGCCCTGCCGCCGGAACTCCGCTCGACGCTTCTGCCCCGCGTCTGGGAATGTCCCCCCGCACTCCGCCGCGCCAGGGTTCGGGAAGCACGGGCGCCGGGAATCCAGAGCCTGGTCCCAATCTGCAGGGTCTTGACGTTGCGCACCCGATTCGCCCGCCTGATCTTCTCGGCCGGCACCCCATATTGCTGCCCCAGCCGATAGAGCGTCTCTCCCTTTTGAACCTTGTGGTAGACGCCCTGGCCTCGACTCGCACAGGAAATTCCGCCCGTACCCGATGCCATGGCGAGCAGAAGCGCAAGCAGTAGCGCCACGCCCGCCCGGCGCGCGGAGTGGCCCTGTGCCGGGCGCGTCAAGCCGCCCATCCGTTCTTGCCGATCAGATCGACAAATCGGCACGTCCCCAGGACTTCTCTCGCGAATTGGTTTCGACCCGTTCGGCGAATTCGAATCAATTCCTGCTGGCCTCGCGGACCGAAGGGGCCAACCAGCAAGCCCCCCCGCTTCAATTGGGCGAGCAGGGGTCTGGGGACCTCCGGGCCCGCGGCGGTCACGACGATCCGGTCGAAGGGTGCATCCTCGGGGCGACCGCGGGTCCCGTCGCCAAGGAAAAGATCGACGTTCCCCACCCCGAGGCCATCCAGACAATTCCGGGCCGCCTGGGCGAGCTCCGGAATTCGCTCGATGGAAATCACGCGCTCGGCCAACTCGGAGAGGATGGCAGCCTGGTAGCCGGATCCGGTCCCGATCTCGAGCACCTTCTCGGACCCCCGCAACTCGAGGGCCTGGGTCATCGCCGCCACCACGCCGGGGGCGGATATCGTCTGCCCCTCCCCGATCGGAAGTGGGCAGTCCTGGTAGGCCTGGGACCAGAAGACCTCCGGGATCATGTCGTGGCGAGGCACGGACTCAAAAGCCCGCAGAACACGAGGATCTCCGATCCCCTGCTCCCTCAGCCGACCCGCGAGTTTGCGGCGTACAAGCACAAACCCGGCCCGCCCGTAAGCGTGCCCAGAAGACATTCTTGACTACCCCCCAAGCGGAGATTATGCCTGTATCGGGCTTCTACGCAACGGTGAAGGCCATTTCGGGCAGACTTGGCCCCATCTGGAAGCCGAAAAAAAGACCACTGACTGCGGATTCAGCCGGCGCCGGCCTCTGCCTTTACCCCCGAGGGGCTGCAGCAGAGCCACACCGCTCCCCTTGAGCATCGTCCCCCCCCCCGAGGATTCGGGCTAGAGTCGATCTGTGGCTGCTTCCCCGCCGGACTTTTCAGATCGTCGGAATCGTCTTCGAAAGCGCATCGGGTCCAGGGGGATGCGATCCGCATTCTGGCGGCTCGCCTGGTCGGCGCTCCTGCTGAACTTCGCGATGCCATCCGGAGCAATTCGGGCGCAGTTCTTCGCCGGAGAGATCACGAAGGAAATGCCGCATCGGCATCGCGTGGGTGGACCCGATGCCATCGCGGGCATCGGAGATTGGGCACTCGCCAACGGCGTCGTCTGTTCAGCGATCTCGAATCCGCGCAACGAATCGATGCTCTCGGATCGCGGGGGAGTGCTGATCGACCTCGGGCATTGCGGACGGGACGACGATCAATGGGTCGTCCTGCAACCGATGCTGAACCTCTCGAGGGAGAATACCGTTCCCGCCGACTCCATCCGCTCCGAGGTATCGGGGCAGAGGGCGAGCATCATTACGCGGGGTCGACGTCATGGTGTCCTGGTGGAGACCCGCTACTCCCTGGCCCCGCCGCCTTCCAATCGACTCGTGATCGAGACCCATATCGAGAGGGAAGCCGAGGGGGAGGCCATCTTCCTCTTCGGAGAGGTCGCGATTCACGGCAACGGACAGCTCTCCCCTTTTACTCTCTCCGCGATCCGAGAGGGCCAGTCCGCGGGTTTCAACCATCCCGAAATCAATTTGGACGATGCCTTTTCGATGGCCGATGCCATGTCGAGATCGGATCTGCAAATTCTGGTCGGCGGCAACGGCCTGGAGCCCGGAATCTCCTACGGCTGGCGCTGGCTGGATGGGCGCATCGAAAGAATGGATGGAAGTGTCGAGGAGTTGGCCCAGCTGGCGCTCTGCGGAGAGCATTTTTCCATCCTCGGCTCCTATGCGGATACGCTCTTCTACGGAGGACACGATGAGCCGAATCTACTCGAGTTGGCCCAGAGTTTCTTCATGGATATCGACATCGGGGAGCGAGTCGTCTTCCGCAGGGAGATCATGCTGGCTCGCAGATCCGAGGTCGCATCCGTAACCGATCAGATCTGGCATGAGGGCCCCCTGGTTCGCGGTCGGGTCGATGCCGAAGACCTGGCCATCGGAATCGAAACTGAGGACGGCTCCCCCATCACCCATCTGCGAACGGGCCCCCTCGGCTTCTTCTCTTTCCGGATGCCCCCTGACGCCAGCGGAAACTATCGACTCCGAATTCGAGGAGCCGCCAGCGATCCCGTGGACCGATCCTTTTCGATCACCCGAGGCAGGCGATCCGTCAACCTCGGCGAAATTGCCGTTTCTCAGCCGGGCCGGCTGGAGTTGCCCCAGGGAACGGCCATGCGCCTGGTTTTTGAGGGCATCCCCCCGACAGCGACGCCCCGATTCGGAGCCGATTTGCGCAATTTCCGGGTGGGCGAGCACCACGTTCGTGCCCATACCGAATCCGACTCCATTTCCCTGGCGGGCGTGGCCAGCGATCCCCAAAGTGTCGACCTGGCGGCCGGGCGCTATCGAGTTCTCGCGACCCGCGGGCCCCTCTGGAGCGTTCAGCAGGCTGAATTCAGCATCGTCGAGGGAGAGACTCTCAAGCTCGCGATCGAGGCGCCTCGAAAGCTGCTCTCTCATCCGGGTTGGCTATCCGTGGATCTTCACGTGCACGCCGCCCCCAGCGACGACTCGTCCTTTCCCCTCGAGCAGCGCATCGCCTCCTTCGTGGCCCAGGGTGCGGACGTCATCGTTTCGACGGAGCACGACAACGTCGTCGACTACGCTCCCCTGATCCAGCGACTCGGCCTTCAGAAGCAGATCAAGAGTCTCGTGGGGGTTGAGATCACGAGTACCTATATCGGCGACGAGACCCCCCATACGGCCGGCCATGCGAATGCCTTTCCCCTCCTCCCCCAACCCGGAGCCTATCGCGGCGGCGCGCCGCCCAGCCAGAACCTGCGGCTTCGCGCCATGGCAGACCATCTGGCTGGACTCCCCCTGGATCCACTCCTGCAACTCAATCATCCCCGTGCCCCCGGCCTGGATTCAGATCTCGGAAGCTACTTTTCGCATCTCTCGGTCTCGGGATCGCCCTACGACCCCACGCGCCCCCTCGACCACGAAATCAATTTCCCCCTTGTCGAAAGAAGTGGCAAGAGCGGACGTCGGGATATCGACTTCGATGCCATCGAACTCCTGAACGGACCCTCGATGGAGATCTACCGACTGATTCGCGCAGACTGGTTCTCATTCATGCTCCAGGGCGAGGTGCGCACGGCCACGGCCAATAGCGACTCCCATCGAGCCAACGAGATCATCGCGCTTCCCCGCAACTATGTGGCCTATTCGGGGGATCCCACGAAAGCCCTGGAGAGTGAACTCCTCTTCGAGGCCCTGAGACAGGGCCGTAGCTTTGGCAGCACGGGGCCGTTGCTCGCCATCGGCCTCGGCGGAAAGGGTCCCGGAGAGCGCTTCAGCGGGAGTTCCGGGCGACTCGAGATCTCGGTTCAGGTAGCGGATTGGATTCCCGTCCACGAGGTGCGCGTATTCATGAACGCAGCGCTGCATTCTCGCCGGGAGATCTCCGGTTCTTCCACCCTGGAAGTGCCGATGGCTTTCGAAACGGATTCATTCGTGACCGTCGAGGTCGAGGGCCGCGCAGAAGATGGCTCCATCTACGCGCGGCTCGCCCCGTCATTCACCCCCTTTGCCTTCTCGAATGCGATCCTGGTCGATGCGGATGCGGACGGTCACTGGCGGGCCCCGGGCCTTCCCTCGCCCCTGCCCGCCACCCTGACGACTCCCACGACTTCGCCCTGAGCCGTGAGCCCTGGGGAATTGGCCTTTCCAATAGCCTTGGAGAACCCCGGACAATCCTCTAGCCTTCGCCTGAAACGCTGCACCCAGAAGAGGAAAACATGACCCGAGCCTATTCGATCCAAGTTGAAGACGTCCAGGCGGAGCGCGAACGCGTCGACGGAGATCTCGATCAGGTCGACGTATCACGTGTCATCAAGATGGATGAACTGGAATTGGCGGAGATCGGCCCCAGGGATGTGCGCCTGCGCATTCTCGCCGTATCCGCGGAACATAACGTCGATCACGCGGCTCTGGCCGATACCGTGAATATCGCCGAATTGCGCGGTGGGAAGATCTACCCGGGCAATTCGGCGCTTGGAGAAGTCGTCGAAGTCGGCAGTGAAGTCTCTCGCTTCAAGAGCGGCGAAATCGTGATCACCCATTGCAATGGCGCTCCGGATCGCTTCGGCTATCCGAAGGTGATCTGGGCCTACGACACCCCGGACTCCATCGGCTGGTATGCCGAGGAGGCCGTGGTCGC
Source organism: uncultured Spirochaetaceae bacterium (assembly GCA_964435795.1). Taxonomy (GTDB): domain Bacteria; phylum Myxococcota_A; class UBA9160; order UBA9160; family UBA4427; genus JAZXM01. Next base: position 6,426 of record CAYTAT010000031.1, on the reverse strand, counting down.
GGATTGGCAGGTCGTGCCGGCGCCGCTCGACTGCGGGCTCAACCTCTGGGAAATCGCCGCCCTGCCCTTGCGCGCCCCCACCGCCTACCACCTATGGCGAAGGGCCGAAGGGATTTTTCGGCTGAAGGTGCCCGAAGAGAGACTGGCAACCCTCAACGTGATGGGTTTCGGAGGCGGCGTCTCTGAACTCTTCCTGATGCTCGCCCGGGCGCGGGGACATCAGGCCTTCTTTTGCTCCGGAAGCCCCGAAAGACGCGAGGCCCTCGAGGAGCAGGGTATCGTGCCCATCGATCAGAAAGCCTTCAATCGCTTCGCCACGCGGGACGACAGCAAGGCCTTCGTAAAGACCGTCCGGGAACTGACCGGCGGTGAGGGCATGCACCTCGTTTGCGATATGTTGCGCGGGCCCATCTTCGATGCTGGCTTTGCGGCCAGTTCTCGCGAAGGCGTGATCGTGAGCGCTGGCTGGCAACTGACTCGAGACGTTCGCTACAACTCGGCGGCGGCCTCGATCAAGCAGATCACGCTGGACCACACCCATTACGAGACCCTCCAGGGAGTCGAGGCGGCTACGGAACTTTACGGTTCGGTTTTCAAGCCCACCATCCACAACGAGATCTACGCATTCGCGGATCTGCCCCGAGCGATGGCCGAGATGCATCAGAATACCCAGACCGGGATTCCGATCATTCGCGTGGCGGATCAAATGCCGGAGACGGTGAGTTCGCTGATTCCCTGAAGCATGAGGCCTGGAAGTCCGAGTGCTCCACGCTTCCGTGAGGTGGACGTTCAGATCGGGAGGTCGATGTTCTGATTGGGAGGTCGATGTTCTGATTGGGAGGTCGACGTTCTGATTGAAAGCGCTGCTGGAGGCAAGCTTGGGAGAATGCATCTTCTGCGACATCGTTCGGGGCGCCGCGCCGAGCGAAAAGATCTACGAGGATGAGCTCACGCTCGTCTTTCTCGACCTCTTCCCGGCCTCCCGGGGGCATACCCTCGTGATCCCCAAGGCTCACGCCATGGATGTCTTCGAAATCGATGAGGCCTCGATGGTCGCCGCGGCGGCGACGACCCGGCGCATGGCCCATGCGATTCGTGCCGCCCTCAATCCCGACGGAGTGGCGATCGCGCAACTCAATGGAGAAGCCGCAGGGCAGACGGTCTTTCACCATCACACCCATCTGATTCCCCGGAATCATGGGGATCCCATGACGCTTCATGGCCGCAAGCAGGCGAAAGAAGGAGAATTGGCCGAGGTTGCGGCGGCGATTCGTTCCGCGCTCGCATAGGGCCAGTCGTCTCCAGTCGCCTCCAGTCGCAAGGGAAAATCAAGGGAAGCCCCGGGGAAGTTCAGGAGAGTTCAGGAAAGTCGAGCCAAGAGGAAGTGCCCAGGATGGACTATTCCGATCTCAAATTCGAATTGACGGACGGCGTCGCCCTCATCACCCTCAATCGTCCCGAGGAAATGAATACCTTCAGCTTTCGCATGGGCGTCGAGTTGGAAGACGTCTATCGACGCTGCGATGAAGACGATTCCGTGCGGGCGGTCGTGCTCACCGGTGCGGGAGTCGCCTTCTGCGCCGGCGCCGACATGAGTGCGGGAGCCGATACCTTTGCGAGCCGGGCCGACCGGCCCGAATTCAGTTCCTCCCCCCTGGCCATTCGGGCCTGGGAGGTCCGCAAGCCCGTCATCGCGGCTCTCAACGGACATGCCATCGGGATCGGATTGACCCTGGCCCTGCAATGCGATCTGCGCTTCGTCGCCAGGGACGCTCGCTACGGTGTACTCCAGGTGCGCCGGGGAGTCATTCCCGACTGCGAGGCTCACTGGACCCTGCCCCGTCTCGTCGGCACCGCGAAGGCCGCCGACATCCTGCTCACCGGCCGGAAGTTCGGCGGCGACGAGGCGGTCTCTCTCGGCATCGCCAGCCGCTGTCTCGAGGCCGAGGAGGTACTGCCCGCCGCCTTGGAAGCCGCGCGGGATATCGCGACCTGGACCGCTCCCCTCTCCGTCGGGATCAGCAAGAAGTTGCTCTGGCAGAGCACTTCCCTCGCTCCCGACGAAGTCGAACGCTACGAAACCTATTTCCACCACCACCTGATGGGCAGCGCCGATTCTGCGGAGGGCGTGATGGCTTTCCTGGAGCGACGGGAACCCGATTGGAAGGGTCGAGTCAGCCGGGATTGGCCGGACTGGCCCGAGCCCGACGGAGCGCGCTGAGGGCCGCGAGCGGCCGGCGGCAGCCTCCGATCGTGTGGCGTAGTCTCTTCCGAATGGATGAGACCGAGCGACGCTTTCCCGAAAAAGGCACGGATTGGGAGACACTCCGCGCACGCATGCAGGACCTGGCCGAGGGGGACGCCGATTGGCGCCACGCGCGCACGGCCGTCTACGTTTTCAACGCGGGCGAGGATGTCCTGCGGGTGGCCCGGGAAGCCTACGCGATGTACCAATCCGAAAATGGATTGGGCCCCCTGGCCTTTCCCAGCCTCAAGGGGATGGAGGCGGATGTCATCGATCTCGGCCTCGAGATCCTGCATGGACCGCAGGGGGCCTGCGGGAACCTCACATCCGGGGGCACCGAGAGCATCCTGATGGCGGTCAAAACCTGCCGCGATCAGGCTGCCGCGGCGGGAATCGACGTTCGGGGGGCGCGGATCGTCGTGCCCGGCTCGGCCCATCTCGCCTTCGACAAGGCCTGCCACTACCTCGGCTTGGAGATCGTCCGAACGCCCCTTCGCGGGGATTGGCGGGCCGATCCCGCAGCCATGGCCGATGCGATCGACGATCGGACGTTGATGATCGTCGGCTCGGCCCCCTGCTTTCCCTACGGACTCATCGATCCAATCGAAGAACTCGCGGCCCTGGCCCGGGAACGCCATCTCTGGCTCCACGTGGATGCGTGCGTGGGCGGCTATTTTGCACCCTTTGCGCGCATGAACGGTGTCGAGGTTCCGGCCTTCGACTTCGAGGTGGAGGGCGTGGCTTCGATCTCCGCGGACCTGCATAAATACGGCTACGCGGCCAAGGGCGCCTCGACGATCTTTCATCGCAGTGAAGAACAGCGCTCCTTCCAGGTCTTCGAATCCGAGGATTGGCCCGCTGGGCATATGTCGACGCCCACCGCAGCCGGAACGCGGCCGGGTGGCGCCATCGCGAGCGCCTGGGCGGTGATGCACTACCTGGGAATCGAGGGCTATCGCGAGAAGGCGCGCATCGTCTGTGAAGTGCGCGCCGAATTGATGGCCGCGATAGATGCGATACCCGCCCTGCAGACCCACGGCGACCCCTGCCTCGGTCTCTTCATCTACGGATCCGACGAACTCGACATCTTCAAGGTCTACGGCCGCATGTTCGCCAGGGGTTGGTTCTCCGGATTGGTGACGGATCCCCGCTCGATTCACATGATGCTCTCCCCCGCCCATGCGGATGTCGTCGCCGAGTATCTGCGAGACCTGGAAGACTCGGTCTCGGAGGTCCAGGGGATGGGGGATGGGGGGCCGGAGGTGAAGGCGCGCTATTCCTGATCTCGCTCGCGGTTCGGGCGTCAGTGACGGTGCCCGCTCCCGAAGGCGTCGGCCAGCGTAGCGAGCCAGATCCGCAACCCGCTCTTCCAGATGGCGCGCATCAGCATGATGGCCAGCAGAGCGCTTCCGCCGGAAGTCCAGAGCGAGCGATCGTGCGCCATGCCCGCCATCTCGGGTTCGACGACCGCGCTCAGTCCCAGGTAATTCGCCAGCAGCGAAAATGCCCAGACCGAGAGAATCAGGCCTGCGAGTCCCAGCCATGCCGACTTCGGACCATAGGATCGACGCAGGAAGCCGACGGCTGCGAGATTCGTAGCGGGTCCTAGGAGCAATCCCGCCAATACCGCGCCCGAGGAGAAACCCTTCCCAATCAGGACGGCCGCCAGGGGCGTTGCGGCGGCCGCGCAGACGTAGCTGGGAATGGCAACGATCGAGATCACGAGAATTCCCAGGCCCGATCCCGCCCAGCCCTCGACGGAATCGACGGGAAGGATCACCTGCACGTAGGCGGCCAATACGAGACCGACCAGAGCGAAGGGGCCCACGTGGTGGAGGAGTTCGTCGAAGTGGTAAAGGACGCTGCGCCAACTCCGCTGACCCTCGGCTCCGGGGGCCACGGCGGCTTCGGCATCCCATGAGGTCTCCTCGCTGCGAAAGAATCGGGCGACCACCAGGGCGGCGATCATGGCGACGACGATGGCGGCGCCCAGTCGAGCCAGGGCGAAGGGCCAGCCGAGGAAGCGAACCGTGAGGGCGAAGCTCTCGACTCCGAGTTCGGGAGTCGCGAGCAGGAAGGCGACGACCAGGGCGGGGCCGCCGCCACGCTCGCGAAGCGACTCCGCCAGGGGGAGCACCCTGCAGGCGCAGATCGGCAGCGGGGCTCCCACGACCGCCCCGCGCAATGCCTGTTGGATCGACGAGCCGCGCCCCAGCCAACGCGTCGAGAGGCCCGCGCCGAAGGTCTGGAGCAGGGCCCCGACCCCGAGCCCGAAGAGAAGGATCGGGGCCGTCTCCAGCGTCAATTCGGCCAGGGCGTCGAGAATCCCAACCCGCACGTCGACTTCCCCCGCCGCTGCGGCCGAATGACTATGCCCGGTCGAATGACTATACCCGGTCGAATGACTATGCCCGGTCGTTTCGGAGAGCACCGCCAGACCGATCCCCGCCGCGACGGCCGTCAATTCGGCGATGCGCCCCGAGAGATCTCGGGGGGCCTCAGGATGCCAATCGTGGCCGATCACGTGCAGGAGCAGCCCGCTGGCCGCTGCCATCACCCAGGGCTCCCAGGCCTCGAGATAGTGAAGTGGGGCGGTTCCCGCGATCACGACGCCGAGGCAGGTCGCCAGCGCGACCCCCCCGGCACGGAAAAGGGCATGGGTCGTGCTGTAGCGATCCGCATAGGCGAGCACCAGGACGGCCGTAATCGGGATGGTATGTGCGGCGATTGCCGCCAGAATCCCGACATCGACGACGCCCGTGGGCCCGGAACCTCCGAAGAGGCCGAGCGCCATGCCGTCGGCCAGCTTATGCCAGAGCAGGCCGATATAACCCAACTCGACCGCAATCCAGGAGGAATCCCGCTGCTCGGACTCCCCGCCGGAGCTGCGCCGGGCCAGGGAGATCCGGCCGATCCACTCGAAACCCGCCGGCAGAACCAACGTAATGCCAAAGACCAGTAGCGCCCAGAGCCCGAGATCGGCCATCGCCGCGGGCAGCAACTGCCCCAGCACCACGATGACGGCGGCGACCAGGGCAAAGGTCCGCACGGGCTGGATGGCCCGGAGATTGCGAACCCCCAGAAGGACGAGGGCGGCGCCTCCGAGAACGGAGCCCACGGCCACCGCGAGCGCAAGAAACACGATCCTCTATCCCCCCAGACGACAAGAAAGCGACCCGAAAACGACCCGAATGCGAGCGAGGCGCCGATGAGACGAGAACCAGCGCGACGGGACGAGGCGGAGAATAGCCGAGCCTGAGAATAGCCGAGCCTGAGAATCGCCGAGCCCGAGAGTCGTCGATGCGGGGCGCCAGCGAGTCGCCGCGAATAATAATGGCGGAATCCGACTCCAACCAGGCTCACGAGATAGCGAAAGACGGCCGCGGGCAGCAGGTCAGGCGCTTCCGTTCGGCTCAAATGAAGCCCCGACCCCGACCATTTTGAACCGCTCCGGGTCGAAAATCAGCGTCTGCTGGCCCCTCAAGGCATCCCGCCATTGGCACGCAAGATGCATTGTCCATCTGTAATCGCGGTATCAATGGGGGTTCCGCGAGAATTGGCAAAGCAGCAGATCAGTTCCCGCAGGCAAGGGGGCGACTGCCGCGGGGTTTACCGGGGGGATGGAGAGATGAAAGACAACGACGGGACAACACTCAACGACTATTCACGCGGAGTTCTTCTCGCCTTGACGGACGCGCTGACACTACTTTCGGTGTCGGGTCCGGGAGCGACGGTGGCGGCTGCGTCGGTGCCGCTCAGCGAGCCCCGGGACAGCATCGCAAGGGGAAAACGCGACGGCTGGCAACGCGCTGCGCTGATCATTCGGGCCGCCCAGGCGAGTGAATTGATCGGAGAAATCCGATCGGGCGCAAAGCATCCGCCTCACGCGCGCGGCACCCTCTAGGCGGGGCTCGCGAGCGGCCGCGCGCGGCGATCTTCCGGGCGGGGCATCTCTCGCCCGGATACTGAAGGCAGTGGATTTACAGGGGGAGTGGACGGGGGCGGAAGGCGCCCGGAGAGACGCCTTCGGCAGGATACCAGGGCGCCCCTCTCTGCTCTCTGTTCTCTGCTCTGTTCACAGTTCCCAGCTCTTTGTTCTCAGTTCACCGCTCGGCCTGTTCACCGCTCGGTTGATCGCTCGCCGGTCTCGGGGCCCGCCCCGCTCCGGCGACAATGAAGGA
>CAYTAT010000030.1:0-64949 GCA_964435795.1 uncultured Spirochaetaceae bacterium | reverse complement strand
AGACATTCGATCTATGCACACCATGCGGATACGAAAGACAATAGAAGCGCTCTCATGCGAGGAATCTTGTTCACATATGAGTGAGCGATTCCGATCGAGCTGCGGGATGAGGAGAACCCTCTACCGCGAGAGGAAACTCCGTCAACTCCGGGAAGGCACGATCACAGCTGCACCGCTGAAGTGGCCACCGCGGAGATCTTCCAACGCGTGATTGGCCTGGGAAAGGCCGTAGGTCCGCACATTTGTCTCGACCGGTACCCTCGGAGCAAGCATCAGAAATTCCTCTCCGTCGCGCCGCGTAAGATTCGCCACGGATCGTATCTGACGTTCTCCCCACAAAAGCGAGTAGGGAAAAGAAGGAATGTCACTCATGTGAATTCCGGCACAGACCACGATGCCCCCTTTGCGAATATTGCGAAGGGCTGTTGGAACAAGCAGTCCCACAGGAGCGAAGATGATGGCCGCGTCGAGCGGCCCCGGCGGAGTTTCGGAAGCTCCCCCGGCCCATACCGCCCCCAGAGATCGTGCGAAGTCCTGAGTCGCATCATCTCCATCACGCGTGAAAGCCGAGACACGACGCCCCTCGAAGACCGCGACCTGGGCCAGGATATGGGCGGAGGCTCCAAAGCCGAAAAGACCGAGATCTTCAGCGTCGCCCGCCATGCGCAGTGCACGGTATCCGATGAAGCCGGCACAAAGAAGAGGTGCCGCGTGCTCGCTGGGATAGCGCTCGGGAATACGAAAGCAATAACGAGCATCCGCCAGGCAGACTTCTGCAAATCCGCCGTTCAGGTGATAGCCAGTGAAACGGGCTCGATCGCAGAGATTCTCCATCCCATTGGAGCAGTAGCTGCAACTCTGGCAGGTATGCCCGAGCCAGGGGACTCCGACTCGGTCTCCCAGACGGAGCCCTTCGACACCCTCCCCCATCTCGATCACCTCGCCGACGACCTGGTGACCCGGAATCACTTCTGGCCTGCACGCCGGAAGGTCTCCATCAAGGATATGGAGATCCGTGCGGCACACCCCGCAGGCCAGTACCCGGATCAGAACGGATCCTGCTATTGTGCTGGGCTCCGGACGCGCGACCTCCTCGAGCATCCCGCTATTTGAATTCAGAATCATTGCACGCATATTGATGGGTCCATAGAGAAGTAATGTCTCGCCGGCAACATCGGCCTACTCTGGGCCCCCTCTCCAGCGCCCAGAAGATGTATGGCCGAAGTCTTCAATCGCTCAAGAGAATCGAAGGCCTGCGAATAGGCCGGTTCAACTCCGGGAATGCAAATCGGAAAGCCGGAACATGGATGGGACATGATTCCAGGCTATGCTAGCGCGAGCCTAAGCCAGCGGCTGATAACCTCCTCCATTTTGGAATCAACCGGGTGGATCGTTCAGGCTCAGGTGTTGCCATCAGGCGGATATGCATGATAAAAGCGGGAAAACTGGCCCTCCTCTCGACTCTTGCAGTCATTTCCCTGATTGCTTGCGATCGCAATCACATTCGACCCGAAGCCTTCCAGCCTGAGGCGGAAGAACTCTCCCGGACGGGCAGAAAGGCGTCGGCAGAGAGCTGCCGCATCCGAGAGGCTCTTCGCAATGCGTATTTCGGAGACCTCCATGTACATACGGGACTATCGAGCGATGCCTGGAACTACGATGTTCGGATCGGGCCCCGAGAAGCCTATGCTTACGCTTTTGGTCGTCCCATTCGACTGCCGCCAAACGATGAAAAGGGCCGGGGAAAGCGTATCGCTCAAATCGACCGCCCCCTCGATTTCGCTGCAGTCACCGATCATGCCGAATTCCTCGGGGAGCGAATTCTATGCGAGGATCGCGACTCACCAGCTTTCGAATCAGAGACATGTGCGCGAATTCGGGCGGCGAAAACACCTCTTGATAGTCCGCTCACATTCAAGATCGCATGGCCATGGCCATCTCATGATGAAGATGTCTGCGGAGAAAATGGTCTGCGATGCGAACGAGCCAGCCTCTCGGCCTGGAATGAAATCATCGATGCTGCTGAAGAATGGAACGACGAGAGCGATGCGTGTGAACGCACGACCTTCATCGCTTTCGAATACAGTTCACTTCGCCTGGGATCCAACCTGCATCGTAACGTGATCTTCCGAAATCATGTCACTCTATCGAGACCCATCAGCTATATGGAGGTCCAGCGAGAGTGGGAACTCTGGCGGTTGCTGGAAGCGGCGTGTATCCACTCGGGAAGGGGCTGCGACGCCCTATCCATCCCCCATAATTCGAATATCAGCAATGGCCGGATGTTCTCCATCGATTATCCGAGTACCGCTACGCTTGAAGAAGAGATCCAAAGGGCCAGATTGCGCGCCCGAATGGAGCCCGTAGCGGAAATCATGCAGCATAAAGGCGATTCCGAGTGCCGCATCCAGATGGCCGGGATTCTGGGCGAGGCAGACGAGTTCTGTGCGTTCGAAAAATTCGAAAACTTTCGGCACCTGGATGCCGACGGGCGCGCCGAAGAGCCCAGCATATGTTGGGATTTCATGGCCGACTCCATCCCGAAATTGGGTCCGGGCGCGTGCATCAACCACCGCAACTACCTGCGTTATGTGCTGACCGAGGGGCTGGCCGAGGAGAAGAGGCTGGGCATCAACCCCTTCAAGCTCGGATTGATGGCCAGTACCGACACGCATAACGGCATGGCAGGCGGAGTGACTGAACGCGATTGGCCCGGGCATTTGGGAGTCGCGGACGCGGAACTCGCCTCGCGACTGATCGAGGAAAGTGGGGGGATGGGAAATCTTTCCAGCAACCCGGGTGGGCTCGTGGGCGTGTGGGCCCCGGAGAATTCACGGGAGGCCATTTTTCTGGCTATCCGGAAGAGGGAAGTTTTTGGAACCAGCGGCCCGCGCATCCAACCGCGCTTCTTCGGGGGCTGGGGCTATCCCGAAGAACTCTGCGCTTCCCCGGAGCGGGTCGCAGAGGCGGATCGCGGAGGCATCCCAATGGGAGGGGACCTGCCCCCGCCTCCGGCTTCCGGCGTACCGGTTTTCGCTGCCTTCGCGTTGGCGGATCCAGGCATTGCCACAGCTCCCGGTGCCGACCTGGACAGGATCCAGATCATCAAAGGCTGGGTGGACGATGAGGGAGGGCTGCATCAGAGAGTTTTCGATGTCGTCGGCGGAGACCACGACGCCTCGGTCGACCCGAATACGTGCGAGCAGCATGGTCATGGCGCCCGTCAGCTTTGCAGCGTCTGGCGGGATCCCGAATTCGATCCCAATCGACGCGCCGTCTACTACGCGCGGGTCCTGGAAGTTCCGAGCTGCCGTTACTCGGCTCTGGACTGTGCGAGCCTGCCGCCCGAAGAACGACCGAGCGGCTGTGCCCACAACATCATGCAGCAAGTGCAGCAGGAACGCGCATGGACCTCTCCAATCTGGTACACACCGGATGAGCAGAAACGGCCCGGCGAGGAAAGAAGGTCCTGATTCGATCCGGATGCAATTATTTCGGCCACTGCCCGCTACGAGTCCGATCCCCGCACGACAGGTCCGCATCTCTACGCCGAAGCAATCCGTTTCAGCTCCCCTGCCCTCTCATCAAGATGCTTTCCCCTGCGCCGCAGCCTGCAGAAGGGAAAGGAAGGCTTCGGTAAGCCGCTCTTCGGAGACAGTTGGCTTCCCAAAACTTGCACTCATGAGCCAGCCCTGTATCGCGAAGCGCATCACCGCATTGAGAGCCTCTGGATCATCGCATTGGGAAGGCCCGTCGACGAAGACGCCCACCAGAGCCTCGCGGCATAGGTCATCCATTCGGTCAGCAAATTGATCGGCGTATACGCGAATTCGGTGGCCAGTGGAGTGGCGCTGAAAGGTATAGATCCGTCTCAGCAGTAAATTGCTCGACAGGCTGCCATTCACCAACCTCATGACCGCAGCCACGCTCTCAAAGGGATCGGAATGCCGCGCCGCCTCCTCCTGAGCCTTCTGCAGCACCTCGTCGATGATCGTGTACATCGTCTGATCAAAGAGATCTGATTTATTCTCGAAGTAGCTATAGATGGTGGAGGTCGAGACCTGGGCCGCTTCGGCCACGGCCTTGATGCTGGTTTTCTCAAAACCGCGCTCGGTGAACAACTCGGCGGCCACCTCGATGATGTAGCGACGCTTGGCGATCGTGCGGGGCTGCGCCTTTCCCATCTCCCCAGCCGAGTCACTGGGAAGCTTTTCGACGCCTCTTTCCGGCTTCTTCTCGCTCTGCGGTCTCAACTTCTGCTTCTCCCAGCCCCCGGGTCTCGTCGTCGGAACAGGTCAGCAGAACTTGACGGGGACCAATCTTTGGGCGACAGTAGCATCAAATTCGCAATATCCGCATAGTTCTATATCGATTTATACTCTTTCGAATGGAAAGAACAATCCATGCCGGCCAGGAAGAACTCTCCGCGCCGCGGGTTGATCCTTGCCTGAAGAGGTTGAATATGAGTCCAGTCACCCGATGGGAACTGACCGAAAGAGCCCGAAAACTCGCGCCCGTCCTCGCGGAGCGCGCCCGAGAATGCGAAGAATTGCGGCGACTGCCGGATCAAACCATCGCCGATTTCAAACGCGAGGGCCTGCTGCGGGCCTTCGTATCTCCCGCGCACGGCGGCTACGGGCTCGAGTTGCAGACCGTCATCGAGACGTCACGAGAGATCGGGCGGGCCTGCGGCAACAGTGCCTGGTGCCTCGCCATCTGCACGCTGCATCACCATGTGGTGTCGGGTTTTTCGGAAGCCGCCGTGAAGAAGGTCTACGAGAATGGGCCCGACGCCGTCGTCTGCGGCGTATTCCGGCCCGGTGGGACGGCGGTGAAAACAGAAGGTGGCTATCGGCTTTCGGGGGCATGGGATTTCGCGAGCACCTGCGACCATGCGGACTTCGCAGTTCTCGCGGCCTTCATCATTGAAGAACCGGGCGCCGAGCCCGCCGGTATGGGGAGCTTTCTCGTACGACGTCAGGACTTCGAAATCGAGGATAATTGGCATGTCTCGGGGTTGGTGGGGACGGGGAGTAAACGCATTCTCGTTGACGAAATAGAGGTCCATCCGGATTTCGTCATGAAGACCATCCTCGATTTCGCGGTCACGGGGGATCGGGATACGACGGCTCGAGGAAACCTCGCGAATGACGTGCCGGGGGCATCGATCGCCACCCTCGGCCTCGTGGGCGTCGGCCTGGGAATCGCCCTGGGTGCCCTCGATCACTTCAAGCAACGCCTGAGCGGAAAACTGCGCGAGGCCACTGGCAAGAATTCCGAGCAGCAGGTCGGGGCTCAGTTGCGCTACGCCAAATCCTGTGCCGATGTAGATGCCGCCGAATTGATCGTCATGCGGGATCTGTCGGAGATGATGGCCGACGCCGGGGCCGGAAGACGGGCCTCGCTCGAGCAACGGGGCCGCTATCGTCGTGACGCCGCCTGGTGTATCCAGACCTGTTCCGAAGCCATCGCCCGCCTCAGCCCCGCGGCCGGTGGCCACGCGATTTTCCTCGATGATCCGATGCAGCGATCACTTCGGGATGTCCAGGTACTGGCCTCCCATGTGGTCGCAGACTGGGATGCGGCCGGGGAAAGCTATGCGCGCGCGATGCTGGGACTTCCGACCGTGGACCCCCTGGTCTAGACTCAGCCCGCGACGGGGGCACGACTTTCAAGCGAAGGAGAATCATGGCCAGCCAATCCTATAAGCCAAAACTTGTCCTGGGGCATAGCACGCTGGCAGCCCGCGACCTGGACGGGCTTCTGGCCTTCTATAGCGATGTGCTGGGCTTCGAGATCACCAACCGTGGACCCGCTGGAAACGATGGTGCTGAAATCGCCTTCCTCTCCCAGGATCCCTCATTCCACCATCAAATCGCGATGGTCAAAGGCATCGGGGTACCCGACTCGGACTTCGTCATGGTCGATCATCTGGCCTTCCAAACCGGAAGTCTCGACGATCTGAGGATGCTGCGCGCCAACTTGATCGCAGCCGGGATAGAGAACATCATGCCCATCAGCCATGGCAATGCCTGGTCTCTCTACTTCCAGGATCCCGAAGGGAACGGCATCGAATGCTTCGTCGACACCCCCTTCCATGTGGCCCAACCCCATGCCGAAGGCTTCAACCTCGATCAGAGCGATGAAGAAATCGTCGAGGAAACTCGCCGCTGCATCGAATCCGACGCCGAGTTCCGGCCCTTCCCGGAATGGCGTGAAGAATTCACGAAGCGTCTCGATCGAAGCTGATCCCCCCTTCCTCTCCGAAGGAACGTGTAAGACTTCCCGATCCCCGCAATCAACTCTCCAACCTCAGCCGGGCCGACTCTCCAACTCAGCCGGAAGACAGACGGCGCCTCGAATCGGGCCTGAGCGAATACGCTCGACCTCTGGATTCTTCAGCCCGTAGTCGGGAAATTTTGCCAACAGTTCAGAGAAGGCCACCTTTGCCTCCAGGCGAGCCAGACCCGATCCCAGGCAGAAGTGCTTACCAAAGCCAAAGCCGAGGTGGGGATTGGGGGAGCGCGTAATATCAAATTTCCCTGGCTCGGCGAAAGAGCGCTCATCTCGATTCGCAGAGGCGAAGAGAAGCAGAACCTTGGCGCCCTTCGGAAGCACCCTTCCGTGCAACTCCACATCGGCCGTGGTCGTACGCCCAAGACCCTGCACCGGTGCATCGAATCGCAGGAATTCTTCAATCGCCGCGGGCAGGAGGGTCTCATCTTCGATGAGCATCTTCCGCTGGTCCCGGTGGCGATCCAGAAGAACGATGGAATTGCTGATCAAATTCGTTGTCGTCTCATGCCCCGCAACGAGAAGAAGAAAACCGAAGCCCAGAAGCTCGGCCCGAGTGAGTGAACGTCCATCGATCTCAGTCGCCAGAAGATGACTGAGGAGATCATCGCCCGGCTTCCTTTTCCGCTCCTCGATCACTGCATTCAAATAGCCCGCCAATTCGGCCGCTGGCCCCATGGCCGCCCCAGGGTGGACGCCCCCTGGCCTGGCCGGATCGAATTGGGTGATGGCGTTGGACCATTCCTTGAATTGTTCCCGATCTTCGCCTGGAACTCCCAGGAGTTCAGCGATGACAATCGTCGGCAGGGGATTGGAAAAATGATAGACGAGGTCGGGATCGGGTTGGCTTTCGAGATCCTCGAGGAGAAGAGTCGCAACCCGCCGAATCGATTGCTCGAGAGCACGTACCCGCCGCGGGGCAAATGCGCCGCTGACAAGGGATCGAAGGCGCGTATGCTCGATTCCGTCCATCATGATGAGAAGCGGCACCTCCCGATTGGGAATGGCCTCATTTGCAAGGCCCACCGTAACTCCCTCGGAAGAAATAAATAGATCGGGATTCTTGAGGGCTGCGTCTACATCCGCGTAACGGGAAAGAACCCAGAAGTCCATCTTGCTGTTGTAGTAGGCGGGATGCTCGTCTCGAAGCTCCTGATAGACGGGATAGGGATCGACGTGCAATTTCGGATCGTAGGGATCAAATTCCATCATATGCTTCCTTCTATCTATTTTCATTCCGGCAAGATCCGAGGACGGACCTTGCGGCCGCTCAGACAACATCCACTCTATCGACAGGAAAATCCAGTCCGCATCAGATTCAGCCCTTTTCATCCTCCCCGAAAGCGGTCAAAATCGGGCGTGCGCTTTTCCGCAAAGGCCTCGCGACCTTCACGGGCCTCCTCGCTCTTCCCGAAAGCCTCGAGCCCTGTGAATGCGAGGCGTTGCTGTCCGGAGATCTGGGCAGAATCAGCGTTGAAGGACATTTTCAGGAAACGCAATGCACTGGGCGAAAGGGCTTCGATCTCCCCCACCCAGGCCCGGGCTTCCTTCATCAACTGGTCGGCGGGAACCACCTTGTTGACGAGACCCCACTCGAGGGCCGTGCTCGAATTGTATTGACGACAGAAGAACCAGATCTCTCGGGCCCTCTTTTCTCCGACGACGCGGGAAAGATAGGCAGTTCCGAATCCCGCATCGAATGAAGCAACCTTCGGCCCCGCCTGACCGAAGCGAGCGCTATCCGCGGCGATCGAAACGTCGCAAATGACGTGCAGAACATGCCCGCCTCCGATCGCGACGCCATTGACCGCTGCGATCACTGGCTTCGGACAATCGCGAATCGCATGATGGAGGGCCTCCACCTCGAAGATTCCCGTCTCGCTGGTACCGTAGGATCCTTTTTCGACGTATTCCTTCTGATCTCCGCCCGCACAAAAAGCCCGTTCGCCTTCCCCCGTCAGGATTGCAGCCGCGATGCTGTCATCCCCCCAGACGATCTTGAATGCGTGGATCAATTCCTCGATCGTGCGGCCCCGAAAAGCATTCAAGCGCTCGGGGCGATCGATCGTAATTATGGCGGCGCGACCGTCAACCTCGTAGCGAATATCCTGATATTGCATCCAAACTCTCCTATTCAATTCGAAAATCCGACGCGCTATGCCCCGAGCCCGCCGAATCAATCGGCCATCGCGAGCCCCCCGCTCACGCTCAGAGGCTGCCGCGTTACGAAATTCGAGCGCTGGCTGGCCAGGAATGCGATGACCTTGGCGGCCTCTTCCGGTCGTGCCCGGCGAAGAAAGGGAATCCTACGAATCAGCCCATCGCGAATCTTTGCCAGCAGGGAAGCAGGAAAGGGCGGATACCACCGAGCCGGCTCCGACCCGAGTATGCGAGGAGGCGAAGCACGCATCGGCCTGATCGGATCGATCGCGTTCATTCGAACCAGCAATTCGAGAACCAAACCATCGATTTCAGCAAGGGGTCGGATCAGGCCCCCACCGGGCGGACTGATCGGAATATGGGGCAGACCACAGTTCACCCAAATCTTCTCCGCTGCAGATTCGACTTCTTGCATTGAAGTCAGGTTCAGAACGCAGGCATCTGCCTCCTCGCCCCGGGCGTGGATCGCGGCCACTGCCCGTTGGCATCTCTCTTCATCGCGCTCCACTGCGATGACACGGGCAGCGCTCGAGATCAGGAGAAATCTCGCCGCCGACCCGATTCCCGAAACAACAGCCGTGACCAGAACTGTGGCTCCAGACACTCCCCTCTGGGTATCCTTCATCGTGCCTGAATTCTAGCCCGAATTCTTCGCTCCGCTGAGGGCTTCGGTCCTATACTTCCATATCATTCGAGCCCCATAAGGCTTCGGCGTATGGCAGAGTCTTATACGAAAAAGCACATTCTCTCGAGAGCGAGAACCGATCGGAGTTATCCGACCCGTAGTTGAAGGGCCTCGGAATATCGAAGCAGCAGTATTTTCCCCATCCGGAGGAGAGTCCCGATTGGAAAATAAACGGAATGCCTTCTGCCTCCGCGCCCTCTGCGCAGCAATTCCCCTCGTTCTCATGGTCGTCAGCGGATCCCCGACAAATGCCGAAGATCATGCTGCCCGGGCCGTCAGGAACCTCGCCGGGTATTTGAGAGTTGATACCACCAACCCTCCCGGCAACGAATCACGTGGTGTCGACTATCTCGGCAGGATCCTCGCTGCCCACGGAATCGAGTATTCCACCGGCGAGTCCGCGCCCGGACGGGGCAATCTCTGGGCCAGACTTGAAGGGGGAAATGAACCGGGAATCGTGCTCCTTCACCACATCGATGTCGTGCCGGCCGATCCCGCGTACTGGGACTTCGACCCTCTTTCCGGCAGAATCAGCGAAGGCTATCTCTACGGCCGTGGCGCCCTCGACACGAAGGGACTCGGGATCATCCAGCTCGAGGCTTTCCTGGCCTTGAAGGAATCGGGTCTTCCCCTGAATCGAGACGTCTTCTTTGTCGCA
The DNA here is from genome assembly GCA_964435795.1 of uncultured Spirochaetaceae bacterium. Taxonomy (GTDB): domain Bacteria; phylum Myxococcota_A; class UBA9160; order UBA9160; family UBA4427; genus JAZXM01. The sequence continues at coordinate 55,152 of CAYTAT010000030.1, read as the reverse complement.
ACGGCGGACGAAGAAGCGGGAGGCTCTTTTGGCGCCGGCTGGCTGGTCAGGACGCAGGGGGAAGTATTCTCCAATGTCGGCTACCTGCTGAACGAAGGCGGTGCAGTTCAGGAGTTGGGCGATAAACTCGCCGTCATGGTGGAGGTAACCCAGAAGGTGCCTCTCTGGCTTCGACTGACGGCCGTGGGGCGACCTGGGCATGGGTCGGCTCCCCAGGTCCAAACCTCCGTCACGCGCCTCATCCGCGCGACAAATCGAATCGCGGAAACCAAATTCGTCCCGCGCGTTGTTCCGGCAGTCAATCAGATGCTCCGGGAAATGGCACTCCTGCAGGATGGACGCTTCGCCGCAGTTCTGGCCGATCCGGAAGACGCCGTCAAGAATGCCGACTTCATGCTCTCACTGCAGCTGGAACAACCCGGCCTGCACGCACTCCTTCGCAATACCTGCTCGATTACTCGCCTGGAAGGAAGCGCCAAGATCAACGTCGTTCCGAGCGAATCCCGGGCGGAAATCGATTGCCGCCTCCTGCCCGATCAGGATCCGGAAGCCTTCATCACCGAGTTGCGGGCGATCATCAACGACGATCAGGTTCGTATCGATCGCATCATGGGTTTCGAACCCGCCGTCAGCAGTTCCGAAACAGAACTCTTCGAGGCCATCGTCGAGATCAGCCAGAAGTACTTTCCAGACGCCCGGGTCATACCGAGCGTCTCAGGAGGATTCACCGACAGTCACTTCTTCCGGGATCTGGGGATCGTCAGCTACGGCTACTCGCCCTTCGTACTGAAAGTCTCCGAGCGGCACGGAATCCACGGAAATAACGAACGCATTTCCGTCGAGAATATCCGGCGGGGGACGAGAATCATGATCGACCTGCTTCGTGGGTTCACGCGATAGGAATGAATGCCTCTTTGGGGATAGCAGCCATTCCTGCCATCAATCCGAGAGCAGAAGCAATCTCAACCGACGCTTCGACGGCATCCTTCGAATTCCTCGCGCAAATTCTCCGAGATCAGGCTCGGCTCGAAAGACTCATCCTTTGCCGGGCCAATCCGATTTGCGATCGGGCGGAGTTTCGCGAGATTCAGTCCAAAGATGCGCGCGCAATTGCGACCGAGCAGATCCGAGGCCTCGTCAACAGGAACACCCTTCATGAGATCTATGAACTGAATTCGGCCCTGTTTCCAACTTCCGTCTGCCAGGGGGCAATCAGAACTCCAGAGGATGTTCTTCAATCCAATTTCATGACGCATTCGAACTTCTCGATGCGTCAAATCGGATACGCTGATAGAGACATTTCTCCTGAAGCATTCGCTCGGTTTCATGGAGAGCGAGGTGCCCGGACGCATGGGAGAAGCGAGTGGATACGAGGTTTCGTGATTCGAATCGAGGAGAGAGAGGTACCTGGGCACCCAATCTGCCGATGACTTCGCGAGCATCACCTTCAAATTCGGGAAACGCTCGAAAACCCCATCCAAAATCATTCGAGTCGTCGGCAGGAAAAGCATCGTTTCGCTATCGCAGGCTTCACCCCATCTGCGCAGGTGGTCACCCAGTTGAAAACTGACGACCAGCCCGAGATCCTCGCAGATCTCCCAGATTGGATCGTATATCTCGCGAGAATGAGCGCGACCGCCTTCTCCTCTCGCGGGAAGAACGACTCCACGAAGCCCTTTATCCGACGCCCAGAGAATTTCCGCAATCGCTGGCTCGCGATCCTCGGGCACGGGCAGAACAGCCAACCCGACGTGCCGGTCCGGAGACTGCGCACAGAACTCAGCAGCCCAGCGATTGTGGGCTCGAGCTCCGGCCCAGCGCAACTCCGCAGCAAGCGTCCTCGATCGAAGCGTGAGGCCGGCGCCGAAGGGAGGACTATTCAGTTCAATCGACGTATCCGGGCTTATGATCTCAGCACTACAGCCCTGGTGATCGAGCAGTCGAGCCCTCTTGGGGTGCTCCCACAAGTCGGCGGCACTCATCGAGCAGCCCCCCCCGCCTTTCGTATAATTGGATGGAGATCCGCGAAGGGAGCCGCGAAAACTGCTTACCATCGTACGAAATGAGTCTTCGAAATCGACTCTGAAGCGCGGGTCGAGATAGCCGACATACTCCTCGGTCGGTAGACCAACGGGGCAATCCGCCGAAATCACAACCTGATGCTCGATCATCGATTTCCCATTTCCCTCAAACACCCTTCGTCCTACACCCAGGCGAAAACGTCAACCCTCATGAAGGCATCCCTCGCATCGGGTTCCCGACGAGAACCCTCCATGCAATCGACAATGAACTGCTTTCGCCCGTCGTTGATTCCTGAAACCTGAAAGTAGAAGCGACATGTCCCAAAGGTAAAAGACATTACGACTATGTATGTTCTTTTTACAGGATTCCTCGCTAAGTAATCGTTACAAGTCCGTTATGGACGGATCGGTTGTCACATCCAAAGCGAATGTGGAGTGAGACAATTTGGCGCACAAGACCGGGAATTGAGGTAAAAAGTACCCTAACTCCTCGTTCCAACAAGCCTTGGCTTTGGGGCTCGGGTGCTTCTGATTACTCGACTCTCGAGGGCAGCGAGATCCGCCGGTAACGCAATTGTAACCTCCATTCCCATCTCAACCGTCGCTTATCGGGGTTCGTCGCCGCGCATTGACGACACCATCGACACCAAATCCGGAAGCCCTCCTTCGAGGGCAACGAACCGGCGGGGGCTTTCCGAGTCGCGATCCCCCTCCGGTGCCTGGCGCCCTGCCAGTGGCAGTTGGATCCGGGCAGCGAGCGACCGGGCCAGAAGCATCCTCAAGCGGCCAGACTCAGATGTGATTTCCAGCAATCCCCGGGCGAGCGCATCACGCCGACCTGATTTTGTGTCTTCGAGGAGACCTGGTTTCGACCGACGAAAGAATGGAGAAATAAGGCCAATAGCCTGAACGCCCCTGCGCTTCGGGAAAAATTCCAGGGCTTCCTTCTTGGCCGAGGAGAGGGAGGACTCATCCATATCCCTCCATGGCTTCCCCGATCCCGGGCAGGCTCAGTTCGACCTGGCTTTTCCCGGTCTGAAACGACATGGCATCCGCTTGATCCCATTGATGAAGTTGGATCTCAGGCGCTCTGGAGCGGCAGTGATCTCGAGATCGGGAAGTCGCTCGAAGATCTGGCGAAACATGATACGCATCTCGCGCCGCGCGAGATTCGCGCCGAGACAGTAGTGGGGGCCGGGCCCGCCGAAACCAACATGCTCATTGGGCGTCCGTGAGAGATCAAAGCGGTATGGATCCGCAAACGCGCACTCGTCTCGATTGGCCGAAGAATACCAGAGAACAACCTTGTCTCCCTCTTCCAAACGCTGCCCGCCGATCATCGTTTCCTTCGTGCATGTTCGGCGCATATGGATAACCGGACTCGCCCAGCGAACGATCTCTTCGATCGCCTTAACCGCCATACCCTCGAAATCAGCAGCCCAGCGACGGCGCTGATCCGGATAATCGCAGAGGGCCTTCATGCCGTGGCTGATGGCATTGCGGGTAGTCTCGTTGCCCGCCACCACGAGGAGCACGAAGAATGAAGACAACTCCTCCGAACTCATCGCAAGATCTCTCGAGTCGCCGCTGATCAGGGTGGTGGTCAGATCGTCGCGGGGTCTCTTTCGGCGATCGGCAACCATCTCGCTCATCAATTCTCCAAGCCGGGAGCCCGCCTGGAGAGCAGCGACCACGGGATTCTCCTGACCCTGCACGATATCCGGATCGCCAAGACCCAATATCGTATTCGTCTGTTCAAAAACCATCCGCCGCTCACTCGCGGGGATGCCCATCATGTCGCAGATGATCTCGAGAGGGAGCGGGGCCGCAATCTCGGATACGAAATCGCATTCACCCTTTTCAATCACCCGATCGATGATTGCCGCGGCCCGAGTTTCGATATCCACCTCGATGCGCCTCAGGGAACTCGGGATGAACCCCCGAGAAATCAGTCTTCTCTGACGACCGTGGCGGGGATCATCCATATTGATCAGACCCCCGAAGAACTCGCTGAATTCCCGGGGCAGATCGAAGATCGAAGTCGCACCCTGGGCGGAACTGAATATCTCGGGTCGACGACTGGCCTCTTGCAGATGATCGTGGCGTGTGAGGGACCAGTAGCCGCGACCTCGGGGAATCCCCTCGATCGGGATGTCAATCTCGTCCATGAAGGGAATCGGGCGCTCCTCCCTCAGCGTCGCAAAAGCTCCTTCCCTCTCTTCGATCGGACGAAGCCAGAACTCCAGGTCCGAGAGGTCAACCTCTTCGGCCTTCAATACCCTTTGAATTTCCATCAGCGACCTCCGAGCCGTTCCGTCTGCGTTTTAAACCTGCCGATCCGAATCCTCGATGACCTCGAGCCGGGCCTTCACATATTTATGCCATGGCGTGCCCGCGAGCCAATCGCAATCTTCAGAGGCCGTCAGTTCATTGGGCGCAACGCCGTGAACAATGCGTTCTCCGCGCTCATTCGGATAGGCAAGCCCAAAGCCATTCGGCAGGGTAATATGGCCCGATCGAAGCGTATCGGTAACTTCTGCCACCGTTTCGCATGAAGCCCGCCTCGTTCGAACTCGTAGACGAGCTCCGGTCTCGATGCCCAGAGCCTCCGCATCTTCCCTGCTGATTCGCAGTGCTCCCTCGCGATCCTTGCTCCGCCATGCGGGATCGCGGAGAATCGTATTCGCCGTACTTCCCCGTCGCTCCCCCGCTGCCAACACGAAGGGATAGGCGTCGTCCGCGGAGGGCGGCTCCTCGTCTCGAAGTGTGAGGAGTTCTTTGAGCAGTTCCGGAATCACGAGTTGGATCAGCCCATCGTCGGTGGCAATACGCTCGAAGCTCACCTCGTAGGGATCCGAAGTGATGACGACTCCTTCTTTTCGCGCCACGATCTCCTGAAAGAGGGCATTGCCGAGGGTCGTGCCCTCCCCCTCGAAACCCGCACGCCGCAGCGAGTCCGGATAACGGGCCGCGCAGGCCTGGGCGGCTCCCCAGAGCAGAGCGGCCGACTGTCGCTGAGCGCCGAGGGAGGGACCGAGCGTCTCGTAGAGGAGTACTGGAGCAATCCCCGCCAGATCCGGCCGATCGGAGAGCGTCCGGCTGAAGGCGCGACTGAATTCCTCCAATCCCTCTTCGGCCGCGACCCGCAACTCCGTGAGGTCTTCCTCCCGGTAGCCGCCAAGGGCCGCCACCAGACGGCTATGGATTTCGCTTTCCGGCAGCGTGCCAGACGCCGGTTCGAAGAGGGGATGCCGCAACTGGAAGACATGATCCGGAAAACCACCGCCGAAGAATGTGGTCTCGACCTTCTCGAATTGTGACGAACCCGGCAGAATATAATCCGCCCGCTCCGCGGTCTCGGTCATCGCCACATCGATGACCACTACGAATTCGAGGGCATCGAGACACTCACGCATGCGGGCGCTATCGGCCAGGGAATGAACGGGATTGCCGCTCTCAATCAGCAGCGCCCGGAACCGCTCCGGATGGTCCGTCAGGATTTCGTCTGGAATGTGGTTGCAGGCGATCAGCCCGGTGATGATCCGCCGACCCTCCACGGGCGTGCGACGGTCGACCTTCGATTCCCCGGCCAATTGCCCCATATGGGTAGTCAGGTTCATGGTCCCCGGTCGGCCAAAATTGCCGGTCAGCGTGTAGAGGAGTTTCTCGAGATAGGAGTTCAGCGTGCTATGGGGAGCCATCTCGATACCCAGATCCTCAAGCACGGCCACGCTCTCGGCCTCGGCCAGACGCCTGGCGGCGGCCCGAAGAAGTTCCTCCGGAATATCGGCTCTGCGGCAATAGTCCGGAATCGGCACGGCCGCGAGTGCCTCCAGAAGCGGGCCGGCCTCGCCTGCGTGGGACGCAAGGAATTTGCGATCGATCCAATCCTCCTGGACGAGCACAGCGAGCAGGGCCGAGAGGCAGAAGGCGTCGGTACCGGGCCGCACCTGCAGGAAGAAATCCGCCAATTCAGCTGTCTCACTGCGCCGCGGATCGATCACGATCATCGAGCGCGCCTCATCCTTCGCGATCTGCCGGAGAATCACCCGGGCGCGCTCGAAACCATGGGAATGCCAGGGATTCTTGCCGACAAAGACCGACACTTCCGCGTTTTCGAAATCCGGCTCCGGACGAGCGCCGAACATCTTGCGCTCAACCCAGAACTCTCCTGTCTTCTCCTGGGCCAGAGCATTGGATGCGTAACGCATCCCCAGCATTCTGCGGGTTGCGGAGCTATAGGCCCCGCCGAGATGATTTCCCTGTCCTCCACCGCCGTAGTAGAGGATCTTCTCGCCACCATAATCGTCCCGAATCGATTTCAGCTTTTCGGCGACCTCGGCGATCGCCGTCTCCCAATCGACCTCTTCGAAACTTCCGTCGGGGCGACGACGCAGCGGGCTCTTCAGGCGATCCCGATGGTTCTGGTAGTGGTCGACATTTGCGGGCTTCTCGCAGGTATAGCCGCGGGATCGGGGATTGCTGCGATCGCCCTTGATCTTCACGATCCGCCCATCCTCGACGCGAGCCAGCAGCCCGCAGTTGACGCTGCAGAGGATGCAGGAGGTGGTATGCCAGTTCCCTCCCGAAGCCGATCCGGGGGCATTCGCAGACGGGGACATAGCTCTTCTCCTCAAGTTCACAGGCGCGTGGCCTGAAGCGGGGAGGCATCAGATTCCCTCGACATCGGCGCCAGGGCCAATGGGAAAGCCTGGGTATAGATCATACGTCATTCGCGATTCGAGTGGGCCGATTCGAATCGGGCGAAACGGAATCGATTCGCGAACTCTCGCAGGGCCTGAACCGCACGAGGCGAGAAAATGACCACCGCCCAGGGCTCCGTTTGGGGATATCACGAACCCTGCGCCAACTGGCGGAATTGCACCACACCCCGGGGCCCAGGGCAAGCTCTCAGGCCTGCTCTCAGTCGAACCCTCGGCCCCGATCAGAAAATCCGTTATTCTCGATCCAGCCCGACATCGAACTTCTCCATGACTCTGTCATCGACCGCCAAATACGGGTGGCCATCCCCAAAGGCGACCTCTGGCAGAACCGCCATGCGAGCTAAAATTCGCGAAAGGAAGAAACGTGAAGCGAATCCTGATCATCGCGGTCCTGGCACTGCTCGCCCATTCGGCGCCAGTTCTGGGCCAGAGCCAGTTCGAACTCGGCTATGCATCCTCTCTCGATGAAGCGGGCTATCTGCGCCTGGGCCTCGGGACCGCCCGTACCAGCCTTTCCAACGATTCCTCCAGCGAGGGCGGTTTTACCATGGAGGCTGCGGCCGGCGTCACCCTCTCGAATAGGGTGCGCTGGGACGTTATGGGAATCGCCTACAGCAAATGGGATGGCAGTTCACCCCAGGGACGCTACAACGGTTCGCGACTGGATATCGCCAGCAATATCTGGCTGGGAAATTTCACCCATGCCAACCGCTTTCGCCCCTATGTGGGGGGCGGCATCGGAGCCGCTCAAATGGTCGAGACCTCGTACGACGACTGGAATTTCGCCTGGGCGGTCGGCGGCGGCTTCGAGTATGAGATCAACTCGGCATTCGCCGTCGGTCCCAGGTATGTCTTCCGCCAGACCTCCGTGACGAGCGGCGGTCCGGATACGAATGCCAATACGCATGAATTCACGCTTTCAATCGTCTGGAGCAACTGAAAGCCGTTCGAAGAGATCGAGTGGGAGGCTGCCCCCGACGAGCGGGAAAGCGGGCTTGACCGGGACAGTTCGTCTTCTCAAGGCTCTTCGATCATCCTGGAAATGAGCTGGCAGAGTTTCTGGATTCGATAGGGTTTCTGGCATGAAATCATCGAAAAGTCAGTCCGCAGCGAGTATCTCATCGAGACCCCTCGCGCAGTCACTCGAAAGAACCGGTCGGGCCGAGTAGCCTTCTTCCCCGATGCTGAGAGCCTCTTCCCCTCCGTTCATTCCGGGCGTCTCCATGCCGATCATGACGACGCCGAAGCCTTCGGAGTTACCACCCATGATTGCCAGACCTTCTTCTCCCGAAATGGCCGCTTCGACGCTCTAGCCGATGCGGGCGGACGACGAGAGGCAGATCCCCTTTTCCATGCCGAAAATGCCGCACGGATGCCCCAAGGTTCCGGTTCCCACTCCGCGGGTGGCCGTCAGCACGATCATCTTGCTCTCGATTCCCCTGATCTTCCTGGGAATGGGCCGCTACGGAGTCGTGGGGAGCGATGAAGCCTTCTATCAGGATATCGCGCTCGGCATGCTGGAGAGTGGGAACTTCTTCGAATTACGTTCAGGAGCTTCGGTCTACGTCTACGACACGTTCGCCAATGCGCCTCTTCAATATTGGATCCGCGCTGGAATCGCCTCGCTGCTGGGCAAGAGCATGCTCAGCATGCGAATCCTCTCGGGGATCTCGGCTCTGCTGGCAGTTCTGGGCGTCTATAGGCTGGTCCTCTACCTGGCCGGAAGAAGCGCCGCATTTGCCGCGGCACTGATATTCCTGACGACCTTTCAATTTCTCTACCTGCATTCAGCTCGCACTGGAGAATTGGAGCCCAGCGTCTGCTTCTTCCTGGTCTGCTCGACCTACCTCTTCATTCGCCGAGTGGACGATTCGAATCGGGGATGGTGGCTTCATCATCTCTTTATCGTCCTCCTCTTCAACCTGAAAGCCCCTACGGTATTCCTGCCCGTGGCGGCCGAGCTGGTCTGCTTCGGACTGATTCCCCGTTGCCGGGCGGGCTTCGGCAGTTGGCTGAGAACCGGGCTGCTGATCCTCCCCCTCGGAGTTCTTTGGCATGTATTTCAGATGATCCATTACCCGGACCAATTCGAGGGAGTGCTGGCGGCAGTAGGGCATCAGGCGGGGGGGGGATTTGCGATGAGCCCAGCCGGGGGGATGCTGGGAAGGGGGCTCTACTACGCCCAGAAGATGCTCTTCGGAAGCTTCCCCCACGTCCTCCTCTATCCCCTCGCGATCGTCGCCGCCCTCGGCATCGGGCGCGGATTCCGGGAAGAAGAAGCGAGGCGACGAGACGGTATCCGCATCGTGCTGATCTACGCCTTGACGATCCTCGTCTTCTACGTCGGCATTTCCAAGGTCGGACCCTGGTATATCGTTCACGCCTATCCATTCCTCGCCGCACTCGTGGGAATCTGGCTGGCGAAGCTCTCGACTCGTTCCGGGATCACGATCTGGGGCCTGCTCGGAATTTCGGTCGTACTCTCCCTGGTCTACTGGGTCGAGCCCCGCATCTGGGATTACAACCCATTTGGCCAGGATGCCTACGGGATCCCGATGCCGACGAATTGGCGTGCCCACCGGATCGTCGCTCCCCTGCCCGGGGCGGTGCTCCTGGCCGGGGCGATCCTCGGCGTTCTGCTCCTGGCGCGCAGGCGATTCGGAGAGCTTCTCTCGGCTGCCCTCGCCGCCGGATTGCTCGCACTCTTCATCGCCTACGGGCTGCTTCGGGGCCTGCTCCCCCTCGCCTACGCGGATCATCTCTCCCCCGTTGCAGCCCTGCACGAGGATCTCCGGGCGCGCGTGGCGGCCGGTCGGGAAATCCCCTTTCCCGTCGACGTACCGCGAACCCACCCCTGGGTGGTCAACTACTATTTCTATCGGGATTTCGAGTTGAGGATTCCGGCGAGTGAGGGCAGAGAGCGCTACCGCAGGCCCGTCGAACACGTACTCCTGGGATGGAAGCCGGGCAGAAAACCGACTCCGGGGCCCTGATTGAATGCCGCGGCGTGCGGTCTCGGAGCGGCAACGCCGAGCCCGGAAGCGAGTCTCTCCCGCGCTGCGCGACTCGCTTCCGGGAGCTCATCGGCAACCATCAGAATGGGAGACGGCAGCATCCCCTCCGGATCAGCCGGGATGCCCGGGCGTCCCCCGACGGTCAGGGAACTGCGATCCGACTGGCTGCGGGCAGCACAGGGACGGGCCAGCAGGCGATCCAGGTCGAGATAGGCGACCTCGAGGGGTACGATATTCCCCCCGACGCGAACTTCCGGCGCCGCCACCTCGACCTCGCCGTCTTCCCCGAGTTCCGAGGAAGCATCCACCCGGCTCCCCACGGATTTCAGATAGTGGTCGGCCGCAATCTCGATAAAACCGCCCCTTCCCGCTTCCGCGGTCGCCGTCACCCGGCCATCGGCCAACACCGCGTAGCGCGGCGGTTCGGGGGGGTCGACCCTTCCCTGCCCGATCCAGATATTGCCCCCGTCCCCCGCCCCCCCCACATTCGTCTCGATCGCGCTGCGGATCACCTCCACTTTTTCGACGGCGTCGAGGTGGATATTGCCTCCCAATTTCAGATCGGAGTTGGTGCTCACCAGAGCGTCGACCAGGCTGACGGATCCGCCCGCATCCAGGCGAATATCACCCGCGTCCACATTGGCGGTCGTGGCTTCCAGGCGTCCTCCCGATCTGACGGCCAGGTTTCCGGCGGCGGAGAGAAGAATATTTCCCGCAGCCCCGGCCCCGCCGGCACGGGATAGAGACTCCGAGAGCAGGAGGCCGTCGTTAAAAATCGCGATCGAACCCCGTGCAACCGTCACTTCCAATACTCCCGCCGCCCCCCCTCCATGAGTGCGCACCGACAGCTTCCCCGAATCACTAACCTCCAGGCCCTCCTGGAGATGCAGGATGAGACTGCCCGCCGCCCCTCCAACCTCCGCAAGCGCGTCCGCGATCGGCGATGTCGACTCCGCATAGATGCCCGAGGGCTGGGGATCCACCGATCCGCGGGGAATTGAATGACCGGATACCCGCAGAAGATCCGCGGTGATCTCCACATCACCCGCATTTCCGCTGTCCGTGGTGGTGGCACTCACCGCCGCACCGGCGAGCACCTCGACTTCTTCGGCCTTCAACACGATATCGCCACTTCCCCCGCGCACTCCCCGGGCCGATATTTCGCTGGACCTCGAGGCCTCGCCACCCGATTCACCGGAGACGCGCAGGCTCGAGATCACATCGATGTCGATATTTCCGGCACTCGCCAACCCGAAGCCACGAACCGAGATCAGCCCGCCCTCGCTCACCTCGAGACTACCCGCGTCGATCTCGATATCTCCACCCTCCACGCCGGCGGGGGCCAAGTCCAGGGTGCGGGCCAGGATTCCCGCCTGGGCGACCACTCCGGGGTCGTATTCCTTCACCCCCGAAACGAGCAACTGCCCCTCGACCCGAAGCGCGATATCCCCTGGAGCGCCCTCGCCATCCGTCTCCGAGGAAATCTGCGAACCGTCGACCAGGGAAAGCGAACCGGCATCCACCTCGATCGAACCCGCATCGCCGCTGCCATCGGGCCGCGTCTTCAGCACCGATCCGTCGACCAACTCGAGGGCCGACGACGCGATCAGGTGCAGGTCGCCGCCCGGGGAGGAAGCCTTGCTCACCGAGGAGATCATGGACTCCCCCCGCATGGAAATCGTCTCGGCCTCGACGCGAATCCCCGGAGCCCGAGCCGTCGCAAACCGGCTGGCCTCGCTCTGGATGCTGGCGCCGGAGGCCAGGCTCAGGAAACCGGCCTCGATCAGGATCTCCCCACCCGGCCTGTCGGCCGAGGTCCTCGAGCGAATATAGGAACGATCGCGTATCACCTCCGCGCTTCCCAAATGGAAACTCTCCTGCGCCAGGATGCGGATGGGGCCCGCCCAGGTACTCGCCTGGGAGCCCGAGGCCAACCAACTCTGCTTCGCGATTTCGATTCTCGGGGCCTCCAGGCGAATACCCTCCGCACCTCCAAAATCGCTCGTGGGGGCACCCTCATCGACCAATCGCGAACGGTTCCAGATGCGGATGGATTGGCTGGCCACCAGATCGATCGCCACGCCCTGGCCGTCTCCGCCGGCTTCGATCCCGGAGCTGTCTTCGAAGACCAGTTGACCGGCGCGCAGAACCACGCGCCCGTTTGAGTTCCCGGTCGCGAGGGTGGAAAGCAGGCTCCCATCCGACACCTCGATCGCCCCGGCTTCCGGCTGAACGGGAGGCGCTAAAAAATCCCCGCTGAGCCCCAGAGGAATCGACCCCGCATTCGAACCGACGGCCGAAAAGTAGAGGGTTCCACCCTCCGTCTGAAGATCCGTACCCTCGACCCGAATCTCGGAGGCGACGATCTGGAGCGAGCCGCCGTCTTCCCAGCGGTAGAGAGCTTTCTGGCCCTCGGCCCGGCCATCGAAATCGATCCGGGCCGAGGAAGCGCCGTCGAATTCGAATGCGATCGGTTCTCCCGCACAGCATTCGATCCCCGGAGTATCCGGCGACTGCGGCGAGGTGGCGAAGATGCCCGCGTCAAAGCGCAGGCGATCCGCCGTCGCCAGGGCCACGGACGCGGTGTCGAATTCGCCCGAGGGACCGAAGAGAATGCCCGAGGAATTCAGCAGATAGAGAGTTGCGTCGGATCCGTCGGCGGCCGATATCCGGGATTCGATTTTGCCATCGATGCGCGAGGCCGCGCCCCCCGTGATGCGACTGATGACGTTCGACGCCGCTGCGCCGATGAAGCGGGCCGTGTCTTCGCCGCTCAGGTCGAAAGACTCGAAGCTATGAAAAAGATTGCTGCCCAGACGCTGCCCGAGGGCGTCCGAAATCTCGTAGAGATGGGGATCCCCCTCCACGGGCGCCACGGGCGTTTTCGGAACTCCCAGGAGACTGCCATCCGTGGCAATCGCCGTCTCGAGTCCCCCCCAGTCGATATTGGACGGCGACTGGGCCGAGGCCCGCTGGGGGAAGCCGAAGAGCAGCAGTAATCCCCAGCAAAGCGCCACTCCGCGGACCGCATATGCGGCGGAACTCCGGAAATCGATAGCGAGCGCATGTCCCCCGCTTGCGCCAGGGGAATTCACTCTAGGGAGGGTTGTAGGCCTCGCAGGCGTTTTCCAACTCTTCAGAAAAAGCAGCGCGCAGGGCCCGATCCAATACCACGGCATCGTGGATGCTGCAGCCCAGCAAATTCGATGCGCTGGCGACGGTACATCGCCCGACATCAAAACCGGTGGCGGTTCCTTCCCTGAGATATTGGAGCATGTTGGAGAGGTCATCTTCAGTGGGTTGCGGAAAAATCGAGCCGGTTCCCTCCCCCTCGCCACACTGGCAAACATCCCCCGCCCCATCCGCCGAGTTGGTCTCAAGACCACCCTCATCCTCCTGCAATTCGTTCGCAGTGTACTGACAGTTGTCTTCCTCGTCTCTCCTCAAATCGCCGTCCTGATCGTCCGCACGAGTATTCGCAGCCGTAGGCGTATAGAAGGCGCCATCCGCCGGCGGGAGACAGAACGAGAGTTCCCCATCGACGATTACCGGCTCCTCACAGGGGTCCGAGGGGGCAATCGGATAGGGCCACTGCAGGGTCGCCGGGGAGGCGCTGAGATCCGGATAGGTCGGCGAGAGCAAGGAGGGCATATCCGAGGTGGGCAACTCGGTATTGAGGCCCGTGCTGAAGATCAGTCGGGCCACACAGACCGGGGTATTGATCATGGGGTTCAGCTTCCCATCCGCGACTCCCAGATTCCCCGACAGCGAGACAAAAAGCCTGCCCGAATATTCCTCGGCGAAAGAATTCGAGGCGTCGACACTCGTATAGGGCAGAGTTCCCGAGGCCCGACAACTCAACCAGCCGACCGATTCTGAGACGTCGCAGCCATTCCAAGTCATTGAGCCCCCGTAGCCCGTGGGAGCCTCGACGCCGACCGACAGGCGATGGATCGGCGCATCCGCCGTAAAGCAGAGTTCCCAGGTCGTCACGGACGAAAGACTTTCGCCCGCCAAGGGGGTCAGAGTGATGTCGACATTGACCGGCGCCCCCGCCGCAGGCCCCTGAAAAAGGAAGAAGGGAACCAGAAGGAGCAGAGCCCGCATGAGAGACGGTTTCGACGCCGCCGCGGAGAATCGCAAGCGCTTCGACCCGCTCATCTGTGGCCCCCTCGCGGCGCGCCAAAGATGGCACCCTCGCCAACCTGAAAATCGAGGTCCAGCCAGGGAAAACGCTCAACGGGGGACTTCGTAATGCTCGGATCAGCATCCGCCTTCTCGGGGCTCCAGGTAATCGGGGCATGGAATCCGCCGGAAACAGCTGCGACTTCGGAAACATTCACCACCTCGAAGTCCACCGTCTGGATGGGGACGACCAGGGCCGGGATGCCGCCCTCGATCGGGCCGACGCCGAAGGCGCCATTATGACCATCCATCCTCAGGGTCAGATAGGCGTCTTCTCCGCTTCCAGGGGCCGGGGCATTTGCGCTGAGGTTGCCCAGCAGAACCCTGCCTCCGTTGGGGGCGCAGAGGTCCACTGCCGCAGCGCCTGAGTTTCCGGCCAGCTGGACGTACATCGTCGATTCTTTCAGGGTCGGGAGCACTCCGAACGATCCGCTCGAATCCGTCATGAATGCCCCCGACGTCCCGGCGTCCACGGTGGCTCCAAGGTCGGGATTCGAACTACAGCCCTGCCCCCCCAAGCCCAGGGGGGCTTCACAGCCACCTCCAAAGGTGAGGCTGCTCATCCAACTCAGGGCGACTCCGTTCTGCCCAGACGCAACCAGGGCCGCGACGAGATCCGTCACCTCGTAGGCCCCACACTCGAGTTCCAATTTCCAGGCCGGGGTGCCACCACCCACAGTCTCATCCGTGAGAATGATCCGCGCCGGTTCGCAGCGATCGCCGCGGCCGTCGAAATCAACGTCGGACTGGTCGTCATTCAGAATGAATGGACAGTTGTCGCAATAGTTCCCCACGCCGTCCCCGTCGCCATCCGCCTGCAGGGTATTCCGCAGCGTCGGGCAATTGTCGGCAAAATCCGGATGCAGATCGGCGTCCTGATCCGAGAGGAGAAATGCACGGATGTCGGGCAGGCCCCCGATCCCGCTTGAGATGCTGCCCACGAAGACTCGATGCGAGCCCATGTCCGGGGCCAGGGTCGTGGCCAGGGCCTCGCCGAATCCAGTCCCGTCTCCGAATGCTTGGGGGAGTTCGAGGGAGGCGGAATCGAGTACGGCGATCGACTCGATACCGCTCAGGGCATCCAGCATGATGAAAACCACTGCGCCTTCACCGCTGGCGACTCCCGAAACGGCCGGGATGCCCACGGCAAGATCGTCAACTCCGTTGCTATCCAGATCTGGAAGGGATATGAGGCTCTGACCCAGCGCGCCCATGAGGGGCTGAAAGGGTGAAAAGCCCACCGAATCGATATCGATCCGCTGACTCGACAAGACCTGGGGAGGCAAAGCGAAAGTCAGAATCAACAGGCCGCCGTTGGCTCCGGAATGGCCGGGAGTTCCCACCGCGAGGTCCGGCACACCGTTGCCATCCACATCGCCCACGCCCGCAATGGCGCTCCCAAATGCTTCGTTCGCGGCGAGGATCGGCATCCCATTGTTCCCGCTCTGCAGCAAATGCATACCCAGGCTGTTACCGCTGGGACCGAGGAGGACGATTTCCACCGTGCCGCAGGCGACTGCGAGTCCCTCGCAACCCCTGCCATCGCCCGGCCGACCCACGGCCAGATCATTCGATCCGTTGCCATCGAGATCCCCAGCGTTCGCCAGGGCGCGAATAGCCGTATCCGCCCACGCGAAACCAGCCTCCGTCACGATCTCGACCTCGCGGCCCACTCCCGAACCGACGCCTAAACCGAGCAACCACACCGTGCCATCGCCGGGCGCGGCGACCGCCAGAAGTCCTGTGAGGGGACCCGCCGCCCCGTCCGGATCTCCCAGAGACGCAACGGCCAGACCGAAGAGTGCGCCCGAGCCGAGGGCCCCATTGAAGCCTCCGATTCCGGCCCCAATGCGCTGGGAGCGCCAGACCGTCCCGTCGCGCTTCATCATCACGATCAACACGGCGCCCTGTCCGGCTTCCGCGGAGGGAAGCCCCACGGCGAGATCCTCGACGCCATCGCCGTTGACATCACCGATTCCCACCAGGCTCCGATGCCCGAACTCCAAGTCGGTATGGCCCAGTTCCTGATTCGTGAGTTGCCAACTGCTCCCCACGATATCCGCCCGTGCCGGAGTCATCAGCAGGAGCGCGAGGAGCAACCCCGCGACCGACCCGGCACATCGACGGCGTCGCGCCAGGCCCAGGAGACCGAGGAGCCCCGCGCCAAGCAGCAGGCCCTGCGAGGGCTCGGGGACCAGACGGCCGTGATCCATCGAAATCACCACCGGATCCAGATCCGCATCCACGGCCTCGCTGGTAGCGAGCGAACTCATTTCACCGGTGCTGTGGAGGGGCGAGAACTCCACGGCGCCCAGGTGGTGATCGGTTCCTGCACTCATGGGTTCGTCGGCATCTACCCAGCTGATCGAGAGGGTGGAACTCGTCAGGCTGTAGCCAACGCCCGTAACCGTTGCCGAAGTTGGCGTGAAAGCCTGAATGGCGATACTGACGCTCTCCAGATCGACCCTCCAACCGCAGAGTTCGTCGCCATCACCGTCGCTACATTTTATGCCCGTCGTCGTCGCGTCCTCGTCGGTTCGCAGGCAGAGGTCCCAGGTAAGAGGCAAGTTGGTGGGGTCAGCCCAGTTCACGATCCAATTGGCATCGGGGCCCGAGGGCAGACAGTTGCAGAGCCCGTCGTCAACGGGACAGAAGAATGCCCGAGGAGCCGCAAGCGCACTCTGCCCCGCCAGTAGCAGGCAGGCCAAGAAGAGGCCGCCCCAGCTGATTTTCCTTCTGATCGACATCTCAATCTCGAGTGAGCGCCCTTTCATCCCCAGCCTCGAAAATACGCTGACGTATCATGGAGGTGACGTGTCGTGGAGGTGACGTGTCGTCGTGGATAAGGGGGCCACATCTCATAAAACACTTTCGATTAGGCTCATAATTGACCTTTGAGCGCAAGAACTTTTCGGTTTCTCTCCGCTTTTCACTTAATGGCAATTGCTCTCCCACGGAAGCCGTAAAAGGGAAGTCGTAAGAACAATGGAAATCGGACCCCTTAAGTTTCCCCCACGGGGCAGTGTCGCATCAGAACGGCCCACCCGCTGCTACCAGGATGCCTGCAAAGCACCTTCGCACGCCCTGCGGCGGAAAAATCCAGGGCCGCAAGTGGAACCTCGCGGCAGGGGATCGCCCCAACGAGAACCCCCGTGAGCGGTCCGAGCAGCCGTCGTTATTCCCCTAGAGCCATGCCCCAATCAATAAAAAGGGAGCCCAAAAGGCGGGGTGCCGATAGCGAAAGTCGGTCAGGAGCAGGATTTGTGCACGTTGCAGGGCCTGGGCCCTCGAGTTGCCCTCGAGCAGGGCGCGATAGAACTCCCCCACCACGAGCGTGGTCGCGGCGTCATTGACACTCCAGAGACTGCCTAACACGCTTCGAGCACCCGCCTTGACCGCGACCCCGGAGAGGCCCAGCGCCGCACGCCGATCCCCCTGGGCCGTCTCGCAAGCGCTGAGGGTGAGGAGTTCGAGGGGTTGATCCCGAAAACGGAAGAGGCCGATCTGATCCGCCAGCGCATCGAGACCGAGGCGACCATCCCAGGTCAGAAGATACGTCTCCTCGGAGCGAGCTGAAAATTGCGCGTGAGTGGCGATGTGCACCACGCCGAAATCTTCCGCTTCCAGGGAGGCCCGCAGGTTCGCGCGTTGGAAGTCATCGTCGAGCAGGATCTCTCCCCCGAGCAGCGACTCCACGAGGCGAATTTCCCGGGCGACCCATGGAAGCGGAGGCTGCCCGGCGATGGATTTTGAGATCCCGGCAGCAATGGATTTCAGGTCTGGACGCATCAGGGCGGCGGGATCGACGAGATCGAGGCCGGGTGTCGTCGCCAAGGAAAATTTCTCCACCAGGAATCGTTCCCCGTCGTGCAGGGCCGCCATCGGAATCGTGAGCAGCACTCCGTCGGGTACGAAGACCAGGGTCTCGATCCGCGCGGTCCGCAGCCGGTTCTCGATGGAGGCGATGAGCCAATCGTAGAGGCGAACCGCGTGGGGGAGGAAACGACGTGTCGCCCGATGTTCCAGGTGATCGCGAAATTGCTCGGCCGTATTTTCGACTTCCGACCTGGGTACCGGCACGCTGATCTGCTCGAGTCGGCCACCGGGGAGTCCCAGCAGGAGCACCAGACGCCGCTCGAGCAGGATGGGATAGAGGACCGCGGCCCGGTCCGAAACGCTCTCCAGACTCTGCACCCGGGCGCGCTGGGAATCCACGCAGTCATCGCGAAAGTAATCCCGCAATTCGGCGACCTTGAGATTCTCCATCACCTGCCGCGCCTCGGATAGGAGACTCTGCTCCTCGCCGGGATCCGAAGCCGCCGCCGCACTCTCCAGGAGCAACTCGACGAACTCATAATAGATCGGCGCCAGCCTGCTTTCGAAGGAGGACTCCGACAGAGCCGCCGCCCAGGCCTGGCGATCGCGCAAGCGATTCAGCAGGGCCACCGAGCGGCGATAGGCGGCGGCGGCCCCGTCGCTTTCGCCCGCTGCGAAGAGCAGGCGACCCACCTGGGCATGCCAGCGATAGACGATTTCCGGACCGTCCAGATCACGAGCCACGACCAGGGCCCGTCGACTCGCCGCGAGGGCTTCTCCGGGACGACCCTCTTCGGCGTAGACCTCGCCCATCAATCCCAGGGCGTGGGACGCCATCCGATCATCTTCCACACGCTGCGCTACGCCCAGGGCCCGCTCGAGCAGAGCGAGCGCCCTGGCATTGGCGATTTCCCTGGCATGGGCGATTTCCCTGGCATGGGGTCCCGGCTCCCCGACCGGCGGGGTCGGCGCTCGTTCCCGGTGGAGTTGGGCGATATTCAGCAGCAACTCCGCGAGCGCATGGGAATCCCCCGATTCCGCCAACTCTCGCTCTGCGCTCACGAGAAGCGAAAGTGCACGCTCGGGATCCGCCCGAAGGGTTCGAGCCGCATTGGCCAGAATTCGCGCAACCAGAGCGGGGCGCCGGGCTCGCTCGGCCGCCGCCGCCGCCTCCGAATAGAGGACCACGGCCGACGCCTCTTCCCCCCCCAGTCGCGCCAGGTTGGCCCGGTCGTTGAGGGCGGCGGCCAGGGCCAGATCGAATCCGCCTCGTCGGGCGATCCGCTCGCCGGCGCCCAGTGTCTCCCGGGCCGCTATTGAATCTCCCAGGGCCAATTGAGCTCCTCCGAGGGCCACCAGCGCACGCGCGTGCTTCTCCGCGTCTCCGAGGGCATCGGCATCCGCCAGGGCCAGGCGCAGATCTCGTTGCGCCGACGGGAACTCTCCCAGGGCCCCCTCGGCCCGGGCCAGCCCCATGAGGGCGCGGTAGTGGCCCTCGACGTCGCCCGAACGTGCCGTCAAGGCTTTCGCGAGTGTGAGGTCCGCCAATGCGGCTTCGAAATCGCCCCGCTGCAGGGCAAAGCCACCGCGCTCGAGAAACTCTTGACCCCGCATCCCGTCCTCGGCATTCGAGAGCCGTCGGGAATCGGCGCAATGGATCAGCAGAACGCTCAGGGGAAGAATCAATAGGGGAAGAATCAGCGGGCGCACGATTCTTTCCCGTTCAGCCCAGTTCGGCTGCGTGCCGACGTTTCGATTCTTCTCCTACCGGGAATTCCCGGAATCGGAGACCAGACCCACTTGCTTGAGCAGGGCCCTGCGGTGATCGAGTAGGCGGGCATCCTGGGGCTCCTCTTCGAGCCACAGGTTAAGCTGACTGAAGGCGTCGTACCAGTAGCCACGCGCCGCAAAGCGGTGGGCGAGATGCCCGGCCGGGGCGGCCTGGAAGTCGGCCATTTCGGCTTCTGGAGGAGGTCGGAACATCAGCGCGGATCCGGCGACCACGTCGCGGGACCGACGCTGCTCGTCCACGACCAGCGATGCGGACCAGCGGTAGACCCGATTCGGATCCAGCTTCACTCCGGCTTCGGCCAGGGAAATCGCCTGGACGCCCGCCGCGTGAGGACCGGACAGCCTGACTTCCAGCAGCGGGACGAGTTCTTCGTCGCTGCCGATGACGATCTCGAGGGGCAGATCGCTGGCCTGGGAGAGTTCCCAGAAAAGGGTTGGCGAGGCTTTGCTCGTCCAACCGACATGCTCGGGCGAGAAGAGGCGCACACTCGGGGTCCGGCCCGATAAGGAGCGTGCGAAGCCCCCCGTGCGGACAGACGGACCGCCGAGGGAAGCGATACCGGCCACGTCGTAGAGGGGAAGATCGTCCGGGAGCAGCGCCGCGATCAGCACGGTCTCGGCCTCCACATCTTCGGCCCAGGCCGGAAGGGATTCGTCGTTGGAAACCGGAATCCGGGTCTCCGCCTGCGCGACGGCGGAAGAATTTTCGCGAAGCGCTTCGGTCTCGACCACCGGGGGCGCGGCTTCATTCACCGCGATCTCGAGCGGCTCCTCGAGCACCGGTATTTCCCGGATCGGGAGCGGATCACTGGCGGGGGGCGAATCCTCCCGGGCCAGCTGCTGCCCGGCATCCGGAAGTTCGCGAGGAGCCGGAACGGCCTCCTGCTGGGCGATCGGAACGGAGCCGATAACGGAGCCGATGGAGGCGGGCACTTCGCTCTCCGCCCCCTGGAAGAGCCGAAGACCGACGGGAACCAGTAGCAACACCAGGGCCGCGGCCATCAGGGCTGGCTGAAGCGAACTGGCTCGAATCGATTCGAAGAATTCTCCGACCCCGGATTGGATGCGGCTCCAGAGCGGTGCTTCCGACGACTCGGGCTGGAAGGCGATGGCGGCCGCCTGCTGCCCGCTCATCACGGCGGAGAAATCAAAGGCGCGCAGGGCGGCCACTTCACTCCGGCAGGCACCGCAGTCGGCGAGGTGGTTCTCGACCCGCTCTTGTCGAATGCCGTCCAGGGAAAGGGTCGTCAGGGCGAGCAATTCTTCTTCGGGGGGATGAACGCGACCGGGACTCGATGATCCCAGCGCATTTTCGAGCTTCGACCATAGGGCGACTTCACGAGAACAATCCCCACAAGCGGGATAGTGTGCACGGAACTCGGACCACTGGCTCTCATCCCTTTCCAGGAGAAAGGTGCTCAGGTCGATTTCAGTAGATTTCTGACAGCTCATCTCCACCCCCTTAGGCGAGTACCCAGCGAAGTCGGTCCTGGTACCCGCTCCTCCTTACAGTCGGCCTCCATGCCTCAATGGGATCAACCCGAGTCGAGAAAATCCGATAATTCTTCACGCAATTGTGCGAGCCCATCGCGTAGATAACGCTTCAGGGACCCCAGGGGGATCCCGGTCTCCTTGGCGACGGCTTCGTAGGTCTTTCCCTCCACGTAGACACCGACGACCGCCAGGCGCCGATTTTCCGGCAACCGCTCCAGCGCCTGCCGGACATCCCGGGCCATCCCCTCCTGGGGCTCCGTTTCCGCGGTCGTGAGTTCATCGTGACCCACCACGTCTTCCCAGGGCAGGGTCTGATCTTCTTTCGTGCGCAGGTGCCGCCGCAGCCGATCCACGAATTTGAAGCGGGCGGTCGTTCGCAGATAGCCCACCACCGCTCGCCGGTCGCGAATGCGATCCTCTTGGAGCGCCGTGGCCGCTGCGATCACGACCTCCTGCAGGAGATCGTCCCAGTCGTCTCGAAAATCGTAGGCATTCCAGCCGGCCAGGAACCCGTTGACCAGGCGCGTCAGCCGCGCGAGGGCGAGCGCGTCGCCCTCCAGCAATGCTGCGAGGACGGCGTACCAATCTTCTTCAGGCTGCTGGCGAGTGGTCCCCGGCATGGTGATCAAGTATGGCGGAATGCCTCTCCGATGGCGACAAATCCAGTCGATCTGGTTTTCGATGTATCCCGACGCGCGAATTCGGGGCGTGCACCCCGAGCACCCCGGTCGGGAGATTACTCACGATCGGGGATTCCTCGCCGGTGCTCGGCCAGGGTCCGGCCAGCGGCCAGACCCCGCTCCTCCAGGGCTCGAAGGATTCCGATCAGGGCCTCATCCCGTACCCGTTCGAGTTCGCGAACGCTGCGCCCGGCGGCCTGCTCCTCGCAGCCCTCGGCCAGGCGCCGGATCAATTCTTCGCTCATCGCGGGGGGCTCGAGTCGGCTCCAGGGGAAGAGTGAAGGATCGAAATGCTCGAGCATCTGTCGCATGCCCCCGTCCCCCCCGGCCAGATGAAAGTGGAGACAAGTGCCCCAGAGCGCCCAGCGGAGGCCCGGCCCGTAGGCGATCGCGGCATCCAACTCCTCGGTGGTGGCCACACCTTCAGCGACGAGATGCAGCGCCTCCCGCCATAGGGCCTCCTGGAGGCGATCGGCGAGAAATCCGGGGATCTCCCGTCGAACCCGCAGGGGGTGCATGCCGAGATCCGTATAGAATTCGATCGCGCGATCCACGCACTCCGGTCGCGTGCGCTCCCCTCCCAGCACCTCCACCAGGGGCAGGAGGTAGACGGGATTGAAGGGATGGCCCACCAGCACGCGTTCGGGATTCTCGCACTCGGCTTGGAATTCACTCGGCAGCAGGCCGGAGGTGCTTGAGGCAATGATGACCTCGGACCCGGCCGCCCGATCGATGGCCGCATGCAATCGCGTCTTCAATTCGATCCGCTCGGGAGCACTCTCCTGTACAAAATCCGCTGCCTCGGCCACTTCTTCCAGGCGGGCGGCCGCCCTCAGGCGATCCTTCGAGGCCCCCGGAAAGAGTCCCAGCGCCTCGAGGGCCGGCCAGGCATTCTCCAGCCTCTCCCGCAGCTTGGTCTCGAAGTCGGGGTCGGGATCCCAGGCGATGACGTCGAGGCCCCGGGCGAGGGCGCGCGCGGCCCAACCCGAGCCAATGATGCCACTTCCCACCAATCCGAAGACCGCTACGTCGGCCACCTGGCTCGACCTCCTCAACCGTGCCCGCCCAGACCCATCAACTCCCGGGCACGCTCGGGGCCGGCCACGGAAGCCCCGAGGCTTTCGACCAGCGAGCGCGCCCGCTCGACCAATTCTGCGTTGCTCGCGAACTCTCCGCGCGAAAGGTAGAGGTTATCCTCCAGCCCCACGCGCACATGTCCCCCCAGCAGGATCGACTGGGCGACCCACGGCATCTGCATGCGGCTGATCGCGAAACTCGTGAAGAAACTGCCCTGGGGCAGTTGATCCACCATATTCTTCAGCAGGCCCACGTCGGCGGGCATGCCCCAGGGAATTCCGTGACAGAATTGGTAGAGCGGGCGCTCGCCGAGAAATCCCTCCCGGATGAGTTCCTGGGCAAACCAGAAGTGCCCGGTATCGAATATCTCCAACTCCGGTTTGACGCCGAGAGCCTTGATGCGCTCGGCCATGGTGCGCAGATGGGGCGGCGGATTGATCATCACGTAGAGGTCGTCGCCGAAGTTCATGGTGCCGCAATCGAGGGTACAGATTTCGGGGCGCAGCTCCTCCACGTGGACCAGGCGCTCGAGGGGGGAAATGAAATCCGTCCCCTCAGCGGGCAGCGCGGGATCTTCCTCGCCGACAAAGAGATCTCCCCCCATGCCCGCCGTCAGGTTCAGCAGGACGTCCGTTGACGCCTCTCGAATCCGCTCGACGACTTCGCGATAGAGAGCCGGATCCCGGGCGGCTGCACCGGTCTCGGGGTCGCGCACGTGGATATGAACAACTGCGGCCCCGGCGCGGGCCGCCTCGAGGGCCGAGTCTGCGATCTGTTCCGGGCTGATGGGGAGATCGGGATGAATCCCCGCCGTATCTCCGGATCCGGTCACCGCACAGGTAATGACGACTTCATCGTTCACATCAACTCCCCCCGTCGCCGAGATCCTTCACGATGTCGGCCCATAGATCCGCATCGGGCGCGAAGGGGGCCACCAGGCTGACCCGCTGGGCGAAGCCCTCGCAGCGGGCGCGAACCCGCGCCGCGATTTCGTCTCGCCTGCCCACGACGGCGATCCGCTCGAGCAGGTCGTCGTCGATACGGGCCGCCATCTCGAGCCACTTGCCCTGCTTGGACATGAAGTTCAACTCCTCCTGCAGATCGCCTCGCCCGATGCAATCGAGCACGGGGCGGTAGGCGGGGGTCGATCCGTAGAAGGAGATCTGGGCCCGGGCCCCGTCCCGGGCGGCGGATATCTCCTCATCATTCGAACCCGTCGCCACGATCAGCTGGCAGGAGATCTCCAGATCTGCCCGGCCCCTGCCCCCGCGCTCAAAGCCCCGCTCGAGATGGGGAAGCGTAACTTCTTCGATGTATTCCCGCGTATGAAAGGGATGCACGAAGAAACCGTCCGCCACCTCGGCCACCACCTCGGTCATCCGGGGCCCCACCGCCGAGAGAAAGATCGGGGGAACACCGTGTGGACTCGCTTCCGGGGTAAAGACCGGCGTCATCAGCGTATGGGTATAGAACTGGCCACGGAAATCGAGGCGGCTGCCATGCTGCCAACAATCCCAGATCGCGCGAATGGCCTCGACGAGTTCCTTCATGCGGGCGGCGGGATGCGACCACTCCATGCTGAAGCGCTTTTGGATATGGGGACGGATCTGCGTGCCGAGGCCGAGAATGAAGCGACCGCGACTCAGCAGTTGCATATCCCAGCCAATCTGGGCGAGGTTCATCGGATTGCGCGCGAAGGCAATCGCGACGGCGGTGATCAATTCGAGGCGTTCGGTCTGCTGGGCGGCCAGGACGAGGGGGAAGAAGGGATCGTGTCGGCCCTCGAAGGCGAATCCACCGTCATAACCCGCCGCCTCCAGGCGGCTCGCCGCGGGACCCGCGTCTACCGGATCTTCGACCAGAATGGCTCCGTCGACCTTCACGACACTCTCCTCTCTCGAATCCGCTATCGGATTCATTCTCCGGGGGCCGAATGCCCCTCTGCAGGCGGAGACCCCTTCCGACCCGATGACTCCGTAGCAAACTCGACCGCAAGATTGAAGCACCCCCAGGCGGTAACCCGGGGCAATCCCCCAGCAGCACGATTCGGCCGGAAATCCGCTGGCCCCCCGAACTCGGGCGGCCGAATGCCATCGGTTCCCAGAAAATCGACGCGAATCGCCCGAAGCCACTCGGGCGGCAGATCCGGGCCGACGCTCGGGGCCCGCGCTCGCCCCGAGACCAGAGGCCTGCCCCCGCAAATTCGCGGCGACCCGGCCATCGGGCGACCGGAACGGACTTCGCAGCCGGGGCTCAAAGGGTCAGTACCAGCCCGAGAATGCCAGCGAGTAGCAGCAGAATACCGAGCAACTCCATTCCCAGAATCCGCTCGCGAAAGAAGAGCCAGGAAGCGGCCAGGGCGAATAACAACTCGACCTGACCCAGGGCGCGCACATGGGCTGCGTTCTGGAACGTCATCGCCGTGAACCAGCAGACGGAGGCGAAGGCCCCGCAAATTCCCACCCGGAGCGAAGGTTGCCACGCCTGGAGAACACGCCGCAATTCCGGTGGATCCCGTATCCCCAGATCGATGGTCATGACGACCGCCTGGAAGCCGAGAACCCCGGCCAGGGTAAAGGCCGCCCTCAGGAACTCCACTCCCCCACCCTCCAGGGCTCCCGTGTCCAGGGAGAGCGAAGCGGCTCGATAACAGACGGCGGCGAGGCCGAATAGCGTCCCCGACAGCAGGCCCAGGCCGGCACCCCGATCGAAGAACATGCGCCAGAGGTCTCCGCCTCGGCTCGGCGAACGAGCGAAACCCAATAGGATCACCCCCGCCACCGACACCCCGATTGCGAGGGCCGCAATCGGGGCGACGCCCTCGCCCAGGAGCAGGATGCCGAAAAGCACGGTCTGAACGGGCTCGGTTTTCGAATAGGCGGTCCCCACCGCAAAACTCCGCAGGGAAAAAACGTGGAGCAGGGTTGCCGTCCCCAGGATCTGGGCCAGTCCCCCCAGGCCCCCATAGGCGAAGAAAGCCGGATCGGGGACGGGCAACGGTTCATCCAGATAGAGCGCCAGCGCCCCCAGATAGACCGCCGCGATTGGAAAACCGAAGGCGAAGCGCACGTAGGTCGCCCCGGTATTGCTCAGCCTTTCCTTCAGGGATTTCTGCAGCGCGGAACGCGCATTCTGCAGAAATGCCGCGGCAATGGTGATCGGAATCCAGAGTTCCGTCACGGGCCCGCCATCGGGAGCGCAAATGCTCGGCCCGGAATCCCGGCGCTCTCAGGAATCCAGCGCATCGACGAGATGCCTCAAGCGGGCCAGGAGTTCCTCGAGTTCCCGGGCCAGTCGCCTGGGGATCCTGTCTCCGAGCTTTTCGATGATGGAAGAGAAGTACCAGATCTGCTGATCGGGACTTCCCGTAAAACGCTCGAAGACTTCCGGGCCATGGATCTCCACATCCCAGACGATTGCATGCAGGTTGTGGCGCTTGTCGCAAGCGGCGACCAGCTGAGTCCGCCGCGAGGCGCCGGCGAGTCTTTCGATATAGCGAGTCTTGCGCTCCTTCCAGCATCCCTTCTCATCGAGGAATTCATGCGCGAGGGTATCCGTGCAATCCCCTACGATCTCCAACACCGCGGATCCAAATCGCTCGCCGATCTCCCGCTCGCGCACGGCCCGCTCATCGGCAGTCGGGGCATCCTCAAGGCCGTCGTGGAGCAGCGCCGCGATCGCTTGATCGGCATTTCCACCGTGTTCCAGCACGAGACCCTGCACCTGCAGCAAATGGCTCACGTAGGGGATCTTCGTCCCCTTGCGCGATTGGGATTGATGCCAGAGGTGGGCCCACTGCGTGGCTTCGACCAGGCGCTCCTGCTCCTGCTTCTCCATATCATCTCACCCCCATGCGACGCACCACCCGGATCGAAATCTCGGGAGATCAGGCCTCAACGATTCTTGGCGCGGCGGCCGAAACCAAATCGCCGCTTCGATTTCTTCCGTTCAGCCCGCTCGCGCAGGCTGGGAATCCAGTTCTTCAGCCGATCCCAGGCCTCCATGGATTCCAACCTTTCTTCCGAGGGTCGAGGCTCCTCGAGCCCGCGCAGGGCAACCGCGAGTGCCGCCCGAGGGTCTTTCTCCTTCCGGTCCAGGAATTTCGCGAAATAAAAATAATTCAGCGGTTCCCGCGAATCGATTTCGAGGGCGCGTTCGAAATAGGCCAGGGCGCGTTTCTTCGACCCCCCCAGGAGAAAGGGAATGGTCTGTTCAATGGTTCCAAGGATTCGGGCCGCCGCTCCTCCCTCGAAAGCCGGATCGAGTTCAAGGCTTCTCTTCAGGTAGTCCCTGATCGGGCGCAGGGTGAAGAGCATCTTCAGGATGCCGACGGATTCTCCGTAGAGGGCCATGTTGACCCCCGCCAGCAGATGACAGGGTGCGCAATCCGGCTCCATCTTCGCGGCGCTCTCGGCGGCGTCACGGCCCTGGGCAAAGAGCGTCTCGCGCTCCCCCTTGTCGACCACCACGCGGTCGCCGATGAAATAGCAAGCCGTGGCAAAACGCCAGGCCGCCTGCCAGTCCTGGGGATCGGAACGATAGATCTCCTGGTAGCGCTCCATTGCGAAGAGCGCCTTCTCCGGATCGACCCGCTCGATATAGGCCTGATCGGCCAACAGAAAGCGCGGCGG
Source organism: uncultured Spirochaetaceae bacterium (assembly GCA_964435795.1). GTDB lineage: Bacteria > Myxococcota_A > UBA9160 > UBA9160 > UBA4427 > JAZXM01. The sequence continues at coordinate 27,719 of CAYTAT010000030.1, read as the reverse complement.
TGAGTCCAGATCCGCAGCCAGCGAGGCGGACGCAAGGGCTCCTATGGCGACCAGCAGCAGCGTGGGGGCGAAGAACTCTCTGATCCAAAAGCGCGTCCCCATGCTCCCGATCCTCCAGATCCGAGGGGCCGACACCGACCTTTCCCTCGCCGCCCCCTCATGGAGGCTGGGAATGAAGGCAACCCCCCACCCCCCCGAAAATTGGCTTGCGAGGAATAGACCCACCCGCGGCGACACTTCCGATGCCGATCATGCCAGACCATTCCCACGCAGCGGGGTTGCCCGAGGCGAGGATTCTACCCCAGTCGGCACAACCCGCCTAGCGCGGCGCCGAGGCTGCCTCGCCCGCGGATCCGCCCCCGAGGGTCCGACTGAAGATGCCCTTCAGCCACTCCGCGGCATCGTCCATCAGGAGGTAGAAAACCGGCACGACGAGCAGGGTCAACAAGGTCGATGAAAACATCCCCGTGGCCGTGGCGACGGCCATCGGAGCGCGGGTCTCCGACCCCGGTCCGATTCCCAACGCCGCCGGTAGAACGCCGAAGATCATCGAGATCGCGGTCATCAGAACCGGGCGCATTCGAATCGGGGCGGCCGTCCGCATGGCCTCCGTCTTTTCCATTCCCTCGCGACGCAATTGATTCGCGTAGTCGACCAGGAGAATCGAATTCTTCGTCACCAGCCCGAAGAGCAGGATGAGGCCGATCATGCTGAAGATGTTGAGGCTATGACCAAAGAGGAAGAGACCTCCAAGCGCGCCGATCATCGAGAGGGGGAGAGCGATCATCACGACCAATGGGTGGACGAGACTCTCGAATTGGGCGGCCAATACCATGTAGATCACGAGAATTCCGAGCATCATCGCCAGGGAAAATTGCTTCCTTCCCTCCTTCATCGCTTCCGCCTCACCGGTCACGACGAGGCGAACCTCGGGAGGGAGAATGCGATCCGCCACTTCCCGGGCGGCCTCGATCGCCTCACCGAGTCGAATGCCCTGAAGATTGGCGCTGACTTCTACGCTGCGCTGGCGATCACTCCGCGTGATCTCCGAGGGCGCCGCACCCTTTTCCAGGCGAACAAGATTGCCGAGAGCGACGGCCTCCCCTTCCCGATTTCTCACGTAGAGGGAAGAAATCGCGTCGGGATGGCTGCGCATCTCGGCTTCGAGTCTCATCCGAATGTCGTAGCGCCGCCCGTCTTCCTTGAATACTCCGACATCCATCCCCCCCACCATCATCTGGATGGCCTGGGCGATCGAGCGGGAGTCGACTCCCATCGCCGCCGCCTTCTCCCGATCCGGAATCACCGAAATTTCGGGCAGACCGAGTTTGAGACTCTTGTCGATATCGACGATTCCATGGATGCCGGAGAGTTCCGCCATGAATTCATCAGAGATACGATCGAGTTCCTGAAGCGAGAGGTTTCCGCGCAGATCGACGCCGAAGGCCCCTCCCCGGCCCATCATCGAGTCCCCGGGATTGAAAATTCGAACCTTGCGACCGGGAATCTTGCCCAATTCGCTTCGGGCGGCGCTGGCGAGATCGATCACGCTGCGATTCCGTTCCGAACTATTCTTCAACGTGCCGAAAATCATCGCCTGGTTGCTGCGGCTGGTGGGATCGTATCCGCCGCCGCTGCCCGCGGCCGAAAAGATGCCGACGACCTCGGGCTGCTCCAGGAAGAAAGCCTCGTCCTTCTTCAGGTAATCGAGAGTGGCCTGCAGATTCGTGCCGGGCAGGGCTTCGCTATTGCTGAAGAAGATTCCCTCATCCGAGGGCGGAAAGAACTCCGTCTTTAAATGTGTGCCGAAGAAGACCGCCAGACCGAGGGAGGCCAGCGTGAGTCCGGCGGTGAGCGTTCGATGCCGCAGGCTGTAGTCGAGAAGCTTGCGATAGACTCCCTCCAGGCCTTCGAAGCCATGCTCCAGACGCACGTAGATGCTGCCCGCACCCCGCGGCTTCGGCGGGGGCATTCTCGCCGCCAGCATCGGAGTCACGGTCAGCGCGACAAAGAGCGAAACCATCACGCTGCCCGCCACGACGAGACCAAACTCGCCCAGGAAACTCCCCATCAAACCCTCGACGAAGGCGACGGGAAGAAAAACTGCCGCCACCGAAACCGTGGCCGATGTTGCCGCGAAGGCGATCTCCCGGGTGCCCGTTCTGGCCGCTTCGAATGCGGGCACTCCCCGCTCCCGATGCCTCTCGATATTTTCCAGAACCACGATGGCATCGTCGATGACGACTCCGACGGCCAGGGTCATCCCCAGCAGGGTCATCGTATTCAGTGTGAAACCGAAGAGCCAGACGAGACCGAAAGTGCTCACCAGCGAGACGGGTATCGCGAGAGCGACGATCAGGGTGGGGCGCGTGCGCCGCAGGAATACGAAGACCGTCAGGATGGCCAGAAGAGCGCCCACGATCAGCGTGAATTGCGTCTCCGAAACCGCTTCACGCACGCCGCGCGAAAAATCGATGAAGCCCTCGGGATCCTCGAATTCGACGCCCTCGGGCAGGCTCTCGGCCATGAGGTCGATGCGTCTGAGAACTTCATCGACGATGCCCACGGTATTGCCGCCCGACTGCTTGCGAATTCCCAGCCCCAATGTCTCTGCCGCGTTGTAGCGGGCAATTACTTTGAGATCCTCGGCTCCATCCTCGACCCGGGCCACGTCGCGAAGCAATACGGGGACTCCGGCCACCTGGGCGACGACCATTCCCCTCAATTCTTCGAGATTCTCGAATTCGGCCCGGGTCTTGACCAAGTACTCGAGCCGATCGCCCTCGAGATTGCCGGCCGGCAATTCGACGTGCTCTTTCTTCAGGGCCTGGTAGACGTCCAGGGCCGAGAGTTTCCGAGCGCGCAGGGCGTCTCCATCGAGCCAGATGCGGATATTGCGCTCGAGTCCGCCAAAAAGAGCCACACCCGCAACGCCCTCGATCGTCTCCAGACGCGGATTGATCTGCCTCTTGACGACCTCCATGGCGGCCGTGGAGCCGAGATCGATTTTCAGGGGGATCCAGAGAACGGGTTGATCATTCGGATTGAAAGTCGAAACCATCGGCGGTTCGACTTCGGCGGGCAATTCGTAGCGGGCCCGGGCCACCTTATCCCGAACTTCCTGGGCCGCTATATCGAGATCCGTCCCCAACTCGAATTCCACGGTGATGACCGACGCACCGCGAAAACTGCTGGAGGAAACATTGCGCACACCCGCGATCGTATTGAAGTGTTCTTCGAGGACGTCGGTCACATCCTCTTCCATGCCCTCGGGCGTTGCACCGTCCAGTATGGAGGTAACCGAAAGGACCGGGAACTCCAGATTCGGGAATTGATCGACCCCGAGCCGGTTGTACCCGAGCACTCCGAATACGACCAGGGCCAGGATCATCATCCAGGTCAGGATCGGGCGCTCAATGGAAAGATCGGAAAGAGTCAACCGCCCGTACCCGGTGCATTCGGCGGCGACGGCGCCGCCAACTGGGGTTCATCGACCGGACGCCCATCGCGCTTTCGAATCGACACCTTTCCTCCATCCACCAATTCGCCCTGTCCTCGAACCACCACCATATCCTGCCCGGAAATGCCTTCTCGGATCTCGAGCCAACTCTCCTGGAGAAGTCCCGTTTCCACTTTCAACTTCTGGACTCGATCACGACCGACCAGGCGATAGAGAAAGCTCCCATCCGCCCGCTGTAGGATCGACTCCTCGGGAACCATGACGACGCCCGCGCGCTCAGCCACACCCAATTCGACGTGAGCGAAGAGTCCCGGTCGCAGCCGATGATCGGGATTCGGGAGTTCCGCCTTGACGCGTAGCGTGCGCGTCCGCGTTTCGATGGTCGGCGAAATCACGATCACGATGGCCGGGAAGGTTTCATCCGGGAAGGGAGCCAGACCGATTTCAACGCGCTGTCCGAGACGCACACGACCGGAGTCCACTTCGGAGAGCGAGAATTCTACTTCGATCGGATCCAGGGAGACGATCTCGAAGAGGGGCATGCCCACCCCGAGAAACTCGCCGGCATTGGCATGGCGTCGAGCCACCAGGCCCGCGAGGGGAGCGCGAACCGTCGCGTCGGCCAGGGCCCGCTCGGCCAGGCCCAGGCGAGCCTCGGCAGCCGTCTCGCGCGAATGGGCCAGAACCAGCGCGGTCTCGGTATCGTCCAGGCGGGCCTGGGAAGCGGCGTCGCGGCGGTTGAGATTTCGCATCCTGTCCACATCCCGCTGACTCTCCAAGACCTGTGCCCGAGCCTCCGCGAGGCGTGCACCCGCGTCGCGCGCCTCGAGCAGACGCAACTGGGGATCGATTTCGAGCAGGATCTGGCCCCGCAGAACGGCATCCCCCTCCTCCACCAGAACCGAAGTGATCTGACCCGGAACCTGGGCGGCCACCGTGGCCTCCGCCTGGGCGAGCAGTTGACCCGTCGCATCGATCCGCTCCTGGACGTCGCGCACAATCGCCCGGGCCAACATCACCGGCGGGATCATCTCGGCGGCCGTCGGGGCCTCCGCCCCCTCTCCCCCGCAGCCCGAAACCCATCCCAGACTGCACGCGATGCAGAAGAGCATCAACCATCCCGGCCTCGAAACCCGAAAGTGCTCACCTGGGCCCACCGGGGGGCACTCTGTCTTCAGCCACTTCATCTTTGCAACTCCCTGACGGCGGGTGAGAACTCGGGCGCGGCGAACCAGCCGCGCAGGATCACGTCGATGCTCACTTCGAGCAGATTTTCCCTCCACGCGAGATCCGGCCGCACGCTGGGCAGCGAGATCAGGCCGTGGACGCAGGCCCAGATCGATTGCCGGATGCACTCGAAATCCCGCTCCGTGATGGCTCCGCTCTTCACGAGCGGATCGAGGGGCATCGACATCAGATCCGCGGCGACCTGGGCCGAGGGCACGTGGGATTGGTCGTCCTCTTCCCGCAGCCGCGTCGCGAGGTTGTAGTGAATCGGATTGGCGAGACCCCAACGTGCGAAGATCAGGATCAGGCTGCGGGCCGCAGCCACGGGTTCGTCGACCCGGGGAGCCCGGCGCAGGGAATCGACGAGATCCTGGAGTTTCTGCTCCAGAACAGCATCGAGCAAGGCGGGCTTATCCCCAAAATAGTAATAGATCGTCGGGGCCGAATACCCACAGCGATCCACCAGGCTGCGTATCGAAAATCCACCCGCACCGGCCTCTTCCAACAAGAGGTCCACGGCATCGATGATCGTTCGACGCACCTCGGCTCGATTCTGCTGCCGCCGCAATTCTGCGGCCTGGATAGGAGGAGACATAGAACTCGCTCGTCGGAAAGTTTGCTGGAAGAGCCAGCGGCCCTGCCCTCGGCCCATGGCCGTAGAGCGGATCCTAACGATGTTTCAGTTGTATAACGCCGTTAGGTCTCATATTTTTAGCACCCTCGGCCGCGGAGGGCAATGGTTTCCCGAACGCTTCGGAGGCGGCGGGCGCGGATTGGGATCCCCTCCATCTGCAGGGATTTATTTGCTGTGATGGCAGTGGCTTAGGAGCGTTCTACGGAGCGACACGCGCGGCGCCGCGCGGCCCGGCCGTGTATTCTCGGCCGCTCGAGCGACCTCGGACCGGCAGGAGCAGCGCCACTTGACCCAGGCCGAACAGGATTGGCATCTCGAAGTGGGTGCGGATTTCGATCCCAGCGCAGGGGGACGGGGCTCGCCGGTGAGGGTCTGGGCCGAGCACTGGCGGAGCGCACCCGAGCGCCCCTGTGCGATTTTCCCCGGCGGCGGCCAGCCCGGTCCGGAACTCAGCTATGGCGAGTTGGAAGCGGCCTCCCGACGGGTGGCGGGTCGCCTGCACGCCGCGGGCCTGCGCCCCGGCGACCGCCTGCTGGCCTCGGCGTCGGCCAGCCCGGAACTCATCATCGCCCACGTGGCGAGCCTGCGTCTGGGCCTCGTGGTCGTACCGACCAATACCGCCTACCGGAGGGGAGAGATCCGCTTCGTGGTGGGCGACGCCAGGCCACGTGCAGCCCTCGTAGACGATCCGGAGCGCGCGGCCTGGATCCGTGAAGCCGACCCCTCGATCCTGATCCTGACGCCCGATATCCCCCTGCCCGCTGCCGAAGCGCCGAAACTCGACGACGCGGCGCCCACCTCTCCGGCTCTGCTCGGCTACACCTCGGGCACGACGGGACGACCCAAGGGCGCCATCCTCTCCCATGGGAACCTGCTGGCCAGCGCCGAGGCGCTGAGACTCGCCTGGCGCTGGTCGCGGGATGACCGCCTGCTCCTCAGCCTGCCCCTCTTTCATATGCACGGTCTCGGGGTCGGACTCCACGGCACGTTGCACGCCGGTGCCTCGGCGGTGGTGCTGCCCCGCTTCGAATCGACGGCCGTATTCGACGCGATTCGGACTTGGAGGGCGACTCTCTTCTTTGCGGTGCCAACCCTCTATCACCGCCTGGCCGACCATCCCCGGGTCGCGGAGTTGTCGGCGCTGCGCCTCTGCGTTTCGGGTTCGGCTCCCCTACCCGCCGCACTCCATCAACGCTTCGAAGAGGCGACTGGCCAGCGGATCCTCGAGCGCTACGGAATGACGGAGACGGTCATGTTGGTCTCGAATCCCGTCGAGGGAGAGCGCCGCCCCGGCACCGTGGGCCTGGCCCTGCCGGGCGTCGAGATGCGTCTCTCGGGCGACCCGGCGGAAATCGAGGTCCGCGGCCCCAACGTCTTCGCGGGCTATTGGGAGAGATCCGAGGCCAATGCCGAGGCCTTCACGGCCGACGGCTTCTTTCGAACCGGCGATCTCGGCCGATTGGATGATGCCGGCTATCTCTGTATTGACGGCCGCGCCCGGGAATTGCTGATCAGCGGGGGCTACAACGTCTACCCTCGAGAGGTGGAAGAAGCTCTGCGCCTGCACCCCGCCATAGAAGATGCCGCCATCGTGGGGACTCCCTCGCAGGAGTGGGGGGATCGGATCAATGCCTACGTGGTCTGCGAAGACGCAGCCGCCTGTGCGCTGGAGGAACTCAGGGCTTTCCTCGCCGATCACCTGGCCGCCTTCAAGCATCCTCGAATCGTGTACCGCGTCGAGGCATTGCCGCGCAACGCGCTCGGAAAAGTCCAGAAACATCGTCTGCAAGATGGCCGGGTGCTGCCCGAAACCCAGGACTGACGGGATTCTTCAAGCCACGACGCCCTCCGCGCGCAGACGCGAAATCTCTTGCCCGAGACCCAACTCCCGGAGAATCTCATCGGTCTGCTCGCCCAGGGTGGGGGCCGGAGCGCCGAGTCGGCTCGGCGTTCTTTCGAATTGAACGGCCGGGCGGGGCTGCCGAATGCGCCCCAGAACGGGATGCTCGGAGTCCTCGAGCAGACCCACGGCCTCGACATGGGGGTCGGATGCGAGGGCTTCTGGCCCGAGCACCACTCCGCAGGGGGCCTTCTCGGCTTCGAGCCTCTGCATGGCTTCGGCGATCCCCATCGAAGCCGCTGCGGCATGAATTCTTTCGAGGATCGCCGCCATGGCTGCGGGATTCTGACGCCGCGCAACAATGGTAGCCACGGCCGGATCGTCCCAGCCCTCGACATCGAGAGCCCGACAGATGCCCACGAAGTCCTGATCGGAGACGGGAGCCGCGATCCCCCAGCCATCCCGAAAGCGCCAGAGTCGTTGGCTGCGAGAGAAACTCGAGGGCTGACTGCCATCCGAATCTCGAATCACCTCATTGCCCGCGGCGTCCGTCCAGACGAAATTCACCACGGCATCCAGCATCGGAATCTCGAGATGCTGGCCTCCAGCACCGCGTTCCCGGGCAAAGAGGGCGGCCGCGATGGCCTGGCTCGCGGTCAGTGCCGTGATCTTATCCGCGGCGACCTGGGCGATCAGGCGCGGTTCGTCGGTCTCGAGATCGGCCTGGGTGGCCGCGAGGCCTCCGTAGGCCTGGACGACGGGATCGTAGGCGCTCTTGTCACGATACGGACCCTCGCTTCCGAAACCGCTGATGGATACGTAGATGAGATCCGGATTTTCCTCGCGCAGCAGGGAGTGCGCGAGCCCCAGGCGCTCGATCACGCCGGGGCGAAAATTCTGCACGAAGACATCCGCCCCGACGGCCAGGCGACGCACGATATCCCTGCCCTCTTCGAAGCGGAGATCGACGGCCAGGGAACGCTTGCCCCGATTCACCATCTGGGCCATGGCGCTGATACCACCCCGGGCCACCCCCACCCAGCGCCCGATATCCCCGATGCCCGGGGCCTCCACCTTGATCACCGCAGCCCCCTGGTCGGCCAGGATCCCCACCGCCCAGGGCCCCGATAGCGCGATACTGAGGTCGACCACCCGAATTCCCTGCATGGCTCCCGACATCGTGACTCCCTGGATTCAGTTTCTGGATGGCCCCCGGGACCTTCATTCGAAGCCCGGGGACGAGGGTACCCGGCCTCCGGGTCCGCTGTAGGAGAGCGTATAGCCGGGCTCGGACTTGAATTCGATCTCGGGCATCGACTCCACGGCGGATTGCCAGGCCGACAAGAGCCGATCCTCGGCCGCGTAATCGAAGGGATCCTGGAGCACGATCTCCTCCGGCCCCCCCTTTTCAGGAGGATTTTCCACCAGCCAACGAGCCGTGCGCTGGATGGCTTCGCGGGCCGGGACGCGATCGCGATAACCGAGATCGGCGCGCAGGCGACCCAGATCGTAGACGCGATGGGTCGTCCACGGCTGCATGACGAGGGGGCGGGTCGGCGGGGCGAGCGCGTAGGGGATGGAGACGATCTCCAGGGGGTGATCGAGGGCCTCGGCGATCAGTTCCACCACCTGCCTCAAGCTGAGGACATCCTCGTCTCCGCAATTATAGATCCGCCCCGCGCAGGCCTCGGGTTGGTCGACCGCCAGCAGAACCGCGTGGGCGAGGTTGTCCGCGTAGCCGAAATGGCTGAGCGTGAGACCGCCGTCGGGCAGGATGATCCGGCGACGCCCATCGAGGATTCGGCGCACGATGCTCCACTCCCTGGGCAGAGGCTGACGCGGCCCGTAGACGATCGGGTAGCGGAAATGCGCGGCCCGGGGATGGTGGCTAAAAACCGCGTCCTCGGTCCGTGCGATCCGGTAGCCCTTTTCATCGTCGGTTTCGCGCTCGACGCGGGGGGCATCCTCGCGAATCGGCACGCTCATACCGACGGGCGAGAGCGCCGCGGAATTCATGTAGCCGAGATATGCGGGGCCCCCACCGAGCGAAATGAAATGCGAGCAGCGGCCCTTCGCAATTTCGGCGATCGCCCTCAGGCGGCCATAGCCCGCGATCAGCAGATCGAAATCGCGACCCTCGAGAACCACCCGAAGCGCGGCTTCATCCCAGGGGTCGGCATGGATGTGTTCCACCTCGTCGGGAATCTCGGACGTCTCATGACGACCGGTATGCAGGATTGCGACTTCGTGCCCGCGCTCCAGCAATCCCCTGACGATTGGTGGGCCGGTGGGCCCGGTACCTCCGATCAGCAATGCCCCCATTCTGCCTCCCCTTTCCCTCGAGACAATCGCACACTCCCCGGCACGTATCGGATGCAAGTCCAGCCGCGGAGTCTCCCACCCCGTGGCCGCCTTCAGCCGGGCGACGGCGTTCAGCCCTCGTCCCGGCTCGACCGATGCGATCGCCCCGCTCCCGGCCGCCCATCGCCCGCGCGAACGGCGCGAAAGTCCACGGGGTATCACTCGGAGGGGGTGCGAAGAATGGGTCCGCATCGTCGCCGCGATCGGTGAAAGCCCGGAACTATACGGCTTTGCCCGCTGGAACAGCCAGTTGACGCAACGCCGGGACAGGCCGACGGCATCTGCCCCGATCCGAATCGATCGGACCCTGCAGCAGCGCAATTCCAGCGCGCTACTCGAATGCGATCCAAGCGATTTGTGGCCAACGAGCGCCCGGGAGAGACCCAATTTTCGAACCACCCGGGAAGGATCACAGAGTTCTCGGCAGAACTCCCCGGGGATGATGGGTATTCCCATCGGTCTCATCAAGAAAGACGGCCGCTGTATCGAGAACCTACCCAGGGGGTCCCGGCGCATCGTTTCATCCGGGCCTCTGGGGGGGCGGTGCAAATCAGCCATGGTGGCGCAAATCGGCCACCCACTGACAAATATCGACCAAATTGCTCCGGAAGAAAGAGCCTTGGAATTCGCAACCTTGCGAAATTCCAAGAGAATTCATTTTTCCTTCGCACTGGCACGAGATCTGCAGTGTCCAACTTATTATCGCTGAAAACCTCCGCCGGCACGATTTCCAATGGTTTGGCGGAGGAAACGAACTGATCGAGGAGAATGAAGATGACAATTTTCTACGATTTCAGGGACACCGAAAAAGGCCAACGCAGTTATCTCATCGCATGTCCGATGAGCCGCCAGGCACTTATCATTCACCCCAGCGAGAATTCCGTCGGAGACTACGCGCGGGTACTTCAAGATCGGGGGCTGGAACTCGCCTTCACCCTCGAAACCCATCGCCAGCTGCGGAGTTTTCCCAAGCTCGAGAGCTTTCGAGCCTCCGCGGGCGCCGTCAGGATCATGCCGGCGGGTCCCGATTCCTGGGATACATCGATACCGGGCAATCGCGACGAACTCGTCCAACCCGGTGGCAAGGTCTCCCTCGGCAAACTCCGCATCGCCGTCATCGAACCCCCGGCCGGTTTCAAGGGCGATCTCGCGTACCGCCTCGGGGACTACACGTTTACGCTGGAGAGCCTGCTGATCGCATACCCCGGCGATGCGACGAGCGAGCGGCAGTCGGTCGAATTCCCGATGCGGGAAATCGGCTCGATGAGAACGCCCAATGCGGGTCCCCCGCCGGTCATCAACTACCGACGGGATCGCGACGCGATCGACATCCACGATCTGCTGCTCGAAGACCTGCATAGCAGCCTGATCGAGAATCGGTTCAGCCCCAAGGAAACCCGACTCGTGCGCACCTACCTCGAGGTGCTGGAGACCAGCCCCTCCCCACCTCCGGCGGCCGCGGATCTATCCCGGCGCATGGAAAATATGGATTCGGGGGCGATCCACGTCGTCGTCCACGGAATTCGCTGGAAGCAGATCAAGCGTTCACGCCTGCCATTGATCCTGGCGGGCCAGGCCTCCAAATGGCTCAAGGCCTACAGCACCGAGCCCGAATTCACGTCCCATGAAGAGGAGTTCCTGCAAGCCTATCTCGAATTGGTGAGTCGCAATGGAACCCCGCCCTGCGGACCCGAAATCCAGGCGGAACTGGGCTCGCAGCGCTGTATCCAATGGGTCCGCAAGCGAGCCTTTACGATTCGACGCAAACAGCAGGAATTTGGACTTCCAATGCTGATTCTCAGCCGCAAGCGATGCGAACCCGACTTGCAGAGGGGGGTATCGCTCACGCGCGACGAAGCGACTCCCGCGCAGAGAATAGCGGGCGGCCCGATAGAACCCGCCTAGGCGGGGAAGTGTCGGTCTTGCGAGGGGATGAAAAACCCCAGACTACGAATCGCGAGAACGCTATGCTGAAATCGTGAAGGATCAGGGTCCGCAAGAGGAAGCGGGTTCGGAGACTCGGCAGCGAGGATCGCCCACGACGACCCTGTCCGATCGCCTCCGACATCCGGTCGTCGTGGGTGCAACAACCCCGCTCGCCATCTTCTTGCTCTTCCTGGCCGGAGGATCCGGCTCCGGATTCGAATTCCCCCGCGACGCCGCCCTGGGAATCCCTTCCCTGCTACTCCTGATCCCCCTCGTGCTGCGGGCATTTGCCCGGGTGGGTTCGGAGCGGACCACGGAAACCGGCGACGGGACATCCGCTCAGATCTCGACCGCGATGAGTATCGCCCCGACCCCGGCGAATAGTCCAGAGCTCCTGCGGCAGCAGGCCCTGGCCGAAATCGAACGCATGGCAGCCGCCTGCGAATTCGCGACGTCGATCAGCCATGACATAAGGAACTCCCTGGCGGGCATGCAAATGAGCCTCTCGAATATCGCTTCCGAGTCGACGGATGTGGAATTTTCGGAAAGGGTCGAGGAAATCATTTCGGAGATTGCGCGTCTCGGACGGCGTCTTGGCAACGTCATCGAATCGACGCGCCGGGATCTCGAAGCCGAAAGTGAATTCGATCCGAATTCGTGGACGAAGGAATTGCTACAACTGATTCGCCTCCAGATCCCCCCCACGATCCAACTCCGGACTCACGTTCAGGAGGGAATCCTCGTCCGCTCCCCCAAGCAGAGGTTGCGGCTGGTCGTGAGAAATATCCTGCTCAATTCGGTGCATGCCATCGGGGACGAAAAGGGGGAAATCGAGCTGACGATCCGGCGGGCTGACGATGGAACCGAAATCACGCTCGAGGACGACGGTCCGGGTTTTCCCGAGGAGATTCTCTCCCAGGGGATTCGTCTCCACTACCCATCCGAGGTGAAGAAGGCCTGTCTGGGACTCACCATGGCCCGACGTTTGATCCGCGATGTCGGGGGTGAAATCCGATTGTCGAATCTCGGAGAGGAGGGCAGGCCTTCCGGCGCCAGGGTGGTCTTGCTGCTACCTTCGTCCCAGCATCATGGCTGATACCCTGCTTCTCATCGAAGACGAAGAGTTGCTCGCCCGGGAAATGCTGCGCCATTTCGAGCGCAACGGATGGGAAGTGACGCATTGTGCCAATCTGGCCGATGCGAGGGGGGCCCTTCTCGACGGGAAGATTTCACCCCTGGTGGTCGTCTCCGACATGAACCTGCCCGATGGCAATGCCCTCGATCTGCTGGAAGAGATCACGAGTGAGCAGCGGTCGGGAGAGTGGCTCTTCCTCACCGGTTATGGAACCGTGGCCGACTCCGTTCGAGCCCTCCGCATCGGGGCCTACGACTTCCTCGAAAAACCCTGCGACCAGAAACGCCTCGACCTCGTCGTCGCGAGTGCGGCGCGCAGCGCCCAGGCGCAACGCAGGCTGAACGAGCATTCCGATTCCCAGAGCCGCGCCTTCCCGATCTCGAGCTTCCTGGGAACCAGCAACGCCGCGAAGGAAGTACGCGAAGTCCTGGAGAAATTGACCACGATCCCTCTCAGCGCCCTGATCATCGGAGGCGAAACGGGAACCGGCAAGGGCCTGGTCGCCCGGATCATCCACAACAGCGGAAGACGCGCCGGGGGGCCCCTGGTCGAAATCAATTGTGCCGCCCTTCCGAGAGAGTTGCTGGAATCGGAACTCTTTGGCCATGAAGCCGGAGCCTTTACCGGGGCCAACCAGAAACGCCGGGGCCTGATCCAGCAGGCGGATGGAGGCACTCTATTCCTGGACGAAATTTCGGAGATGGAGATCGACCTGCAGTCAAAGCTCCTGAAGGTGATCGAAGACCAGCGGGTTCGGCCTCTCGGCTCCGACAAGGAGACCTCCGTCGATGTCCAGCTCATCGCGGCCAGCAATCGGAATCTTTCCGGCCGCGTCGAGGCAGGGGATTTCCGTGCCGATCTCTACCATCGGCTCTCGGTATTCGAACTCGTACTGCCGACCTTGCGCGAACGGCTGGAGGATCTCGAAGAGCTCGTTCCGTTGGTCATCGAGGAATTCAACATCATCGCCGGAAAGTCGGTGCGCACGATTTCAAGGGATGTCTGGACTGCTCTCAAGGAATATTCCTGGCCCGGCAACGTGCGCGAGTTGCGGAATGTGATCGAGCGCTGTGTCCTCTTCTCCGAGGGAACGGAGTTCCCGATCCGCTGGCTTCAACTCACATCCGAGACCCCACAGGCGGCGCCGAGTCCCCGGGGCGATACGATTCAGCTTCCCCTGAACGGAAGCATGTCCCTGGATGAAATGGAATTGCATATCATCCAGGTCGCATTGGAGCGCAGCCAGTTCAATATGACTGCGGCGGCACGCAACCTCGGAACGACGAGGCAGAAGCTCCGCTACAGAGCCCAGAAGCATGGAATTCGAGCACCCGAAGAGGGGCCTCCACCCCATAGCGGGCAATGATGCTTCTCCTCTTCCTCCGCATTCGCCGCTGAAAGCGCCCGAATTCCCCGATCAACGCATCGATCTCTTCGAAAACGGGTCGGCCTGAAATAGTATGCCCACTGTCGCCATGGAAAATTGGCCCGCCCACTTCATGCCATAGATGGGCCGCCAACGGGAAACGAAAAGATGTCATTCCTGAAGCGTGGATCCAGACTAAGGGCGGTCGCTCTCGCTCTGCTTCTCGGGGGGATGCTCTTCTCCTGTTCGAGCATCGGAGTCAACAACGACTACGATCCCTCCTTCGATTTTTCGGGTCTCGAAAGATACGCCTGGCTACGGGATTCGCCCCGCCGGAAGGAGACCTCTCTCGCGGATAGTTCGCTCCAGGCGAATCGGGTTCGGGTTGCGGTCGAGGAAATTCTCCTGGCTCGGGGAATCCGCGAAGTGCCCAGGGCCGAGGCCGATTTTTTCGTCGCCCAGTACATGAACATCGAGAAGAGATTCCGATTGGATCGCTACAGCTATGGTCATGGCTACGGCGATCGGCCCTGGGAAGGGCGCGGCGGCTTCTACGAAACGACAAGCTTGCGCCAATACGATGAGGGCACCCTCGTCATCGATTTTATCGACCCACAAGAAGAGGCATTGATCTGGCGTGGAACGGGACAGAGTCGAGTCCAGCATACGACGACCCCCGAGCAACGCGAGGTCCTGATTCGGAAGGCCGTCGATGAGATATTGGCGCAATACCCTCCGCCCTCCCCTTGATCTGGATGGGGTAGATAAGTGAGGTGCCTTCCGGCCTCGACTTCCCGGATCTCATCGGTCAATATCTCGAATCCGAGGAGAATATCTTGCAGACCCTGATCGACCCCGAAGCCGAGGACTTCAGGGAAAATTCCGAGCAGATGCGACGCCTGGTCGAGAATCTGCGAGCCAAACACGCGAGCATCGCCGAGGGCGGAGGCCAACGCGCCGTCGACCGTCATCTCGGGCGCGGGAAACTGCTGCCGAGGGAACGCGTTCGCCAACTCCTGGATCCGGGCTCCCCATTCCTGGAGCTTTCGGCCCTGGCCGCGGAGGAAGTCTACGAAGAGCAGGTGCCGGCCGCCGGCATCATCACCGGAATCGGGCGCGTCTCGGGGCGCGAGTGCATGGTCGTCTGCAACGACGCAACCGTGAAGGGCGGAACCTACTACCCCATCACGGTCAAGAAACATCTGCGCGCCCAGGAGATCGCCGCCGAGAACCGACTCCCCTGCATCTATCTGGTGGATTCCGGGGGCGCAAATCTCCCCAACCAGGACGACGTCTTCCCGGATCGGGAGCACTTCGGTCGCATCTTCTACAACCAGGCGACGATGAGTGCGGCGGGAATTCCCCAGATTGCCGTCGTGATGGGCTCCTGCACGGCCGGCGGGGCCTACGTACCCGCCATGTCGGATGAGAGCATCATCGTCCGCGAGCAGGGGACGATCTTCCTGGGAGGGCCGCCCCTCGTCAAGGCCGCCACGGGAGAAGAGGTCAGCCCTGAGGAGTTGGGGGGGGCGGATGTCCATTCGAGAATCAGTGGCGTAGTCGATCATCTCGCAGTCGATGATCCCCACGCCCTCTCGC
This sequence comes from uncultured Spirochaetaceae bacterium, assembly GCA_964435795.1. Classification (GTDB taxonomy): domain Bacteria; phylum Myxococcota_A; class UBA9160; order UBA9160; family UBA4427; genus JAZXM01. The sequence continues at coordinate 12,171 of CAYTAT010000030.1, read as the reverse complement.
TGGCACGCAATGCGATCGCCCACCTCCCGGCACGCAAATCGGTCGAGTTGCAGACGCTTCCCAGCCAGGAGCCCCGATACGATCCCGAGGAGTTGCTGGGCGTGATTCCCCGGGATACTCGCAAACCCTACGACGTGCGCGAAGTGATCGCACGAATCGTCGACGCCAGTGAATTCGACGAATTCAAGCGCCGCTATGCGGAGACCCTGGTCACGGGCTTTGCACATATTCACGGCTACCCGGTCGGGATCGTGGCCAATAACGGAGTTCTCTTCGGCGAATCCGCCCTCAAGGGGGCCCATTTCGTTGAATTGTGTTGCCAACGAAAGATCCCCCTCGTCTTCCTGCAGAATATCACCGGCTTCATGGTCGGGAAGAAATACGAGCGAGGCGGCATCGCCAAGGATGGCGCCAAGATGGTAACGGCCGTCGCCTGCGCGCGAGTTCCGAAATTCACCGTGATCATCGGCGGCTCCTTCGGCGCCGGAAATTATGCGATGTGCGGACGCGCATACGGGGCCAGGCTGCTCTTCATGTGGCCCAACGCCCGAATCAGCGTCATGGGCGGGGAGCAGGCGGCCCACGTCCTCGCGACCGTCCGGGGCGATTCGATGGCCGCGCGGGACGAGGCATGGCCCGAAAATGCGCGGGATGATTTCATGCAGGAAATCCGCACGCGCTATGAACACCAGGGCCATCCCTACTACGCGACTGCGAGACTCTGGGACGATGGCATCATCGATCCACGGGATACCAGGCGCGTCCTCGGACTCGGAATCAGCGCTGCACTCAACGCCCCAATCGAAAAGACGCCTTTCGGCGTCTTCCGGATGTAGTCATGTTCGAGACCCTGCTGATTGCAAACCGCGGCGAAATCGCCTGCCGGATCATGCGAACCGCCCGCAAAATGGGCATCCAAACGGTGGCCGTTTATTCCGAGGCCGATTCCGACGCCCCCCATATGCAGCTGGCGGATCGCGCGATTCCGATCGGTGCCGCGCCGATTGGTGAAAGTTATCTACGCGGCGAAAAGATCCTGGCGGCGGCCCAGAGCAGCGGGGCCGACGCGATCCACCCGGGTTATGGCTTTCTCTCCGAGAATGCTGATTTCTCCGAGGCCTGCGAAACGGCCGGCATTCGCTTCGTGGGGCCCACGGCCGATTCGATCCGGGCCATGGGGTTGAAGGACGAGGCCAAGCGGAGAATGGAGGCCGCGGGCGTTCCCGTCGTACCGGGGGAGCATGCGGAGAATCTCGAACTCGGAGATCTGAAGGCCGCAGCCGAACGGATCGGCTACCCGCTGCTCGTGAAGGCCATCGCGGGGGGCGGCGGTCGGGGCATGCGTCGGGTCGGCCGGCCCGAAGCACTCGAAGCCGCGCTGGAAGAAGCGCGCCGGGAGGCCGAATCCGCTTTCGGGGATCCCCGACTGCTGCTCGAAAGATGGCTCGAACGCTCGCGTCATATCGAGGTTCAGGTTTTCGCCGATGACCATGGCAACGCGGTCCACCTCTTCGAGAGGGATTGCTCGATTCAAAGACGCCATCAGAAGATCCTCGAGGAAGCCCCGGCCCCGAACCTTCCCGCAATTCTGCGCGCGGACCTGGCCGAGGCGGCCCTTCGGGCGACTCGGGCCATCGATTATCGCGGAGCGGGGACCGTGGAATTCATCGTCGACGTGAGTCGGGGAATCGACGAAGCCCCCTTCTATTTCATGGAGATGAATACCCGGCTCCAGGTCGAACATCCCATTACCGAAGCCATCACGGGCGAGGATCTCGTCGAATGGCAGCTGCGGGTCGCGGCGGGCGAGGCCCTGCCCCGCCGCCAGGAGGAGTTGCATATCGAGGGCCACGCCATCGAGGTCCGCGTCTATGCCGAGGACGCGTCCCGGCGCTTTCTGCCCCAGACGGGACGCCTGCTCCGCCACCGGCCCCCGGCCGAAGAGAGGGGCATCCGGGTCGATGCGGGGGTGGCCGAGGGCGACGAAGTCGGCATCCACTACGATCCCATGATCTCGAAGTTGATCGTGCACGATCGCAATCGACTGCGCGCACTCGAAAGGCTGCACGCGGCCCTCGAGAGCTACGAAATCGTCGGAGTCACGACGAATCTCGCCTTCCTGCACGCGGTCTCCGGACACCCGGCTTTTCGGGCCGCTCATTTCGATACGGCCTTCATCTCGGACCACGATGCGGCCCTCGCGGCGGCCCTCGCTCGGGCCGATGATAAACTCATCGCCCTGGCATGCGTGGCGATCCTGATCGAAAGGGAGCGCTCGGGCTTTCCACAAGCGGGCGCAGACCCCTACTCGCCCTGGGCCAGGACGGATTCTTTCCGCCTGAATGAGGATGGATTCGATCGACTCCGGCTTCGTCGCGCCCGCCAGAAGATCGAAGTTTCGGTACATCTCAGCGCCGAAGCCATCACCCTGGAATGGGAGAATCGCGCGGTGGTGGTCCGGAATCCGGCGATCGAGGGAGTTCACGTTTCCGGAATCCTGGACGGCATCGCATGCCGGGCCCTCTGCGTGACGAGCGGCGAAAAGATCCATATGCGGATGGGCGTATACGGTCTTTTGCTCGAGCCACTCGCCGAGAAGATCCAGACCGAGGAGACGGGCTCGGCCGGGGGAAGCGTGCATGCCCCGATGCCGGGAAAGATCACGGGGATCCTGGTCCGCGAAGGGGATCGAGTCGAGCGGGGCCAGCCCCTCCTCCTACTCGAGGCCATGAAGATGGAATATACCCTGCAGGCAGCGATCTCCGGCACGGTGGAGGAACTCTCGGCCGTGCTCGATCAGCAGGTCGAAGAAGGGCAACCCCTGCTGGAGGTCCGCTAGACGCCGGCCGCCTCGGCTCGAGAGGCCGGCGACAGCGACAGAGGCGAGTCAGGAGAAACTCCATGATCAAGGGCTATGCGGGCCGTATCCTGGAAATCGATCTATCCACACAAAGCCATCGATACAAGGCCCTGGACGAAGACATTGCCCGCCTCTACATCGGGGGCAAGGGCTACGGCACGCGCCTTCTCTACGACCTGACCGAGAGCGGCATCGACCCTCTCTCTCCCGCCAACCCCCTGATCTTCGCCACCGGCCCCCTCAACGGATCCGTCGCTCCCCAGAGCAATCGTTTCGCCGTCATCTGCAAGAGCCCCCTCACAGGAGGCATCGGAAACGCGACTTGCGGCGGATCCTTCGCGTATGCGATGAAGCGGGCGGGCGTCGATATCCTGATCCTGCTCGGGCGCTCGGCCAGGCCCCTTCGCATCGAAATCGAGAATGACGATATCCGCTTCATCGACGCCGAGGATCTCTGGGGCAAGGGCACCTACGAGACCCAATCCATCCTCGGCAAGAAGTTGAAGCATGCCGTGATCGGGCCTGCGGGGGAAAATCGGGTCCGTTATGCGGGCATCGTCTCCGACGAGAGAATCGCGGGAAGAACAGGCGTGGGCGCAGTCATGGGCGATAAGAATCTCAAGGCCATCAGCATGAACGGCGGCCGCAAGCTCGAAATGGAGGATCCCGAAGCCTTCAAGGCCTATACGCAGACGATTCGAGAACTCTTCGCAGAGCATCCCGTCCTCGGAGAGTCGATGAAGCGCTTCGGTACGGGGAGCATCGTCAATACGACGAATGCCCGGAACATCATCCCCACTCGCAATTTCAAATACGGATACTTCGAGAAGGCGATGCAGATTTCGGGCGAGTATATGGAGGATCACGAACTCGTCGGCATCAAGAGCAGTTGCATGCACTGCCCGGTCACCTGCGGCCGGCAGGTGGAAGTCGAGGGCGTGGGCAAGGTCAAGGGCCCGGAATACGAAACCCTGGCGCTGCTCGGAACGAACCTCGAAATCGGCGATCTCAAGCATATCAACGAGTGGAACTACCTCGCCGACGATCTCGGCATGGATACGATCAGCCTGGGGGCGACGCTCAGCTTTGCGATGGAACTCCAGGAAAAGGGAATGTTCTCGGCCCGGGTGGCCTTCGGGGATCCGGCCGGAATCAGCGAATTGATCCGGGATATCGGATACCGCCGGGGAGATGGGGACATCCTCGCCGAGGGCACGAAACGCATGGCGGAACGATTTGGCGGCGCGGAATTCGCCATGCACGTCAAGGGACTCGAACTCTCGGCCTACGATCCCCGGGGCTCCTATGCCCAGGGTGTCGAATACGCGACCACGAATCGGGGCGGTTGCCACGTCCAGGGCGCAAGTATGTACATGGAATCGGTCGGACCTCTGACCATCAACCCCCGGAACCTGAAATTGAAGGCCGATATCCCCGTGATCCAGCAGAACCTCGGCTGTGCGATCAATTCCATGGTGCTCTGCATCTTCTCCACCTACGGCCTCTTTCCCGCGGCCATCCACAACATGGATCCCAAATCCCTGACCCATCGCTCCCTTTCCACGCTGATGGAAAATCTCGGGCCCCTCTTTCGCACCTTCATGGGCTTCAAGAGCAGGCCCATGCTCTGGTGGGAAAAATGGTTGACCTACATCACGGGCGAGCCTCTATCCGGTGGACACCTGCAGGAAATCGGGGCGCGGATCTTCAACCTGGAGCGTATGTACAACCTGCGCGAGGGCTTCACCTCCGAGGACGACACCCTGCCCGGGCGCATCCTGAATGAAGCCAGCTTTCCCGGCGCCAGCGGCGGGCATCCCCTCAGCGAATTGCTGCCCCGCTATTACCAACTAAGGGGCTGGGATTCCGACGGCATTCCGACGACCCGTACGCTGGAAAAATTGCGGCTGCGCATCTGATCATGGAAGGGGGCCTATGAGCATCAAGGTGCAGCTGACCTACGATATGGCCAGGAAGATCGGGGAGAATCCCTTCGAGATCGCCTCGGGGGCCGATACGGTGGCCGACGTCTTCCGCCTCGTCGAAGAACGCTTCAAGAACGAAGGGCATGACTTCGAGAAACTCGTCCGGGTGGCGGCCGTGGCGGTGAATGGCGTCCTGGTCCATCGCCTCAAGGGCATGCAGACCCCCCTCCGGGCGGGCGATCGCATCAGCTTCGTCAAGGCGGCCGCAGGGGGCTGAGCGGGGTCGGCCTCGCGCCTCAGGCGCCCTGCCGGCGACTGCGCACGCCGGCCGCCAGATCGTCGAGCGCCGCCACCGTGGCCTCCCAGCCCATGCAGGCATCGGTGATGCTCTGACCGTGGACGAGTTCGGCGGGCGAGTCGGAAGTCTCGTCATGATTCTGCTGACCGGCGACGAGGAAGCTCTCGAGCATCAAGCCGGAGATCTTCTCGCTCCCCGCGGCGACCTGCCCCCCCAGATTCGCGGCGACTTGGGGCTGAACCTCGTGATCCTTGCCGCTATTCGCATGGCTGCAGTCCACCATCACCCGGCCGATCAAACCCCGGGACTCGATCTCTTCCACCACCGACGCGATGGCCTCTTCCGAGTAGTTGGGCCCGCTCGCTCCGCCGCGCAGGATCACATGGCAATCGGGATTGCCGCGGGTGGCCACGATGGCGGCGACACCCTGCTTGGTCACGGAAAGAAAATGATGGGCATTCGCGCTGGAGCAGATGCCATCGATGGCCACCTCGACATTGCCGTCCGTGGCATTCTTGAATCCGACGGGCATCGAAAGACCCGAGGCCAATTCCCGATGCACCTGGCTCTCCGAGGTCCTCGCGCCAATGGCCCCCCAACTCACCAGATCCGCGTAGAATTGCGGCATGATGGGATCGAGGAATTCGCTGCCCGCAGGCAGCCCCAGGCCGAGCACGTCGAGGAGAAAGCGGCGGGCCATGCGCAGACCGCGATTGATCACGAAACTCCCGTCGAGATTCGGATCGTTGATCAGGCCCTTCCAGCCGACCGTCGTCCGCGGCTTCTCGAAATAAACGCGCATCACGAGGCAAAGATCCGCGGCCAGGGCACTCCTTTTCTCGGCCAGGCGCTGCGCGTATTCGAGACCCGCGACGGGATCGTGGATCGAGCAGGGCCCGACGACCACCAGCAGCCGATCATCCTCACCCCGGAGAATTTTCGCAATCGCCTCCCTCTCGTTGGCGACCGTGGCGGAGATCGCCTCGGTGATGGGCAAATCCTCCATCAGGATGGCGGGGGCAATCAGGGGGCGCAGCCCTTCGATCCGCAGATCGTCTGTCCGATGAAGCATACTCACGATCCTCTTCTCGCCCCGAGGCCATCGGAGCGCTGCATGATTCGCCTCGAAAGACCGGCCGTCGGCAGCACCGTCCGAGTTCGGGGAGACCTCTATTTAGTCGCTCCCAGGGTTGATCGCCATGGCGGGATCGCTTTATCTGCCTCGCGGATGCCCCCGCGAGGCGAAAGCTCTTCGCAAAGCGCCAGGCCGCCCCTTGCGGCGGGGCCAGGGGATTGAACCTGGGGGGGGCGAGACCGCTTGCGACCGGGCGGCCACTCGGCGAGAATCCGACCCCTGCTGACCAGCCCCGGATCGGATCCCAGCATGCCGCGAGCCCGCGCTCTGCGAACGTCCCTCATTCCCTGTCTTCTGGCCCTCGTGCCGGGCCTCTTCGCCTGCGCGACAAAATCCCCCATGCCGGCCCCGAAGCCCTCCCCCACTCCCGGGCTCGCCGCCACTCCGCTGCTGGCCGGCACCCATCAGCTGAGCTTCGAGGGACGTCGCTCGGGCGAGGGCTACTTCTCCCGGGATGGCGATAGACTGATCTTCCAGAGCGAGCGGGAAGCCGACAATCCCTTCTACCAGATCTATCTCCTGGATCTCGGCAGCGGGGAAACGACGCGGATCTCCCCGGGCCGGGGCAAGACCACCTGCGCCTGGATTCACCCCGGCGGACGCAGGGCACTCTTCGCCTCCACCCACCTCGACCCCGAGGCCGAGGCCAAGCAGGAGGCCGAATGGAAGCAGCGCGAATCCGGGAAGGAGCGCCGCTACGCCTGGGATTACGACGAAAACTACGATCTCTTCAGCGTCGACCTTCCCGCGACCGGGGGCCCATCCGAAGCCGCGGCAGCCGCCTCTCCGGAGCCCACTCCCCCGACGCCCCTGGGCCCGGCCCTCGGCTACGATGCCGAGGCCTCCTGGTCGCCGAATGGGCGCCAGATCGTCTTTGCGTCGAATCGCCACGCCTACGAGGCGGATTCTGGGGTGGACCGCCAAGCGCTCGAAGACGATCCCTCGCTCTTCATCGAGCTCTATCTGATGGACGCCGACGGGCGCAATCTGCGTCGCCTGACCGATCATCACGGCTACGATGGCGGCCCCTTCTTCAGCCCCGATGGCCAGCGAATCGTCTGGCGGCGTTTTTCCGCCGACCATGCGACGGCGGAGATCTTCAGCATGCGGACGGATGGCGGCGATCTGCAACGGATCACCGACCTCGGCGCCATGTCCTGGGCCCCCTTCTACCACCCCTCGGGCGAATATCTGATCTTCACGACCAACCTCCAGGGACACGCCAACTTCGAACTCTATATCGTCGACAGCCGCGGCGAACACGCCCCCGTCCGGGTCACCCGAACGGAGGGATTCGACGGGCTGCCGGTCTTTTCCCCGGATGGAAAGCAGTTGATCTGGACCAGCAACCGAAGCCAGGACAATCGCTCGCAACTCTTTCGGGCGGATTGGAACGATGACCTGGCCCGTGAACTCCTCGACCTGCCCGCCACCCGCGGGCCCTCGGCCGCGGCCCTGCTCGCCCTGCCCGAGGAAACGGATCCCGCCGTCTCCCGAGAGGATCTGCGGGCTCACGTCCGAGCCCTCAGCAGCGAAATCACCGAGGGCCGGCTGACGGGAACGGCGGGGGAACGAATCGCCACCAGCTACGTGGCCCGGGCCTTCCGAGCCATCGGCCTCGAGCCCGACGGGGACGACGAGTCCTACTTCCAGAATTTCGGCTTCACGGCGGGGGTCTCCCTGGGCGATGGCAATCGCCTGCGCGCAGAATACGACGACGGCGAAGCGACGCGGGTATTCGAGGTGGATCGGGATTGGCGCCCCTTCGCATTCTCCCGCTCGGGGGAGAGCGAGGCCGCGCCAGTCGTATACGCGAATTACGGTATCGTGGCCCCCGCGGCCGACGGCCAGCGGGCCATCGATCATTACGCGGAACTCGACGTCGAGGGCAGCTGGGTACTCGTCTTTCGCTACATGCCCGAAAATATCTCCGCCGAGACGCGCCAGCACCTCCACCGCTACGCGAGTCTGCGCTACAAGGCCATGCTCGCGCGCGACCATGGGGCGCTGGGACTGATCGTGGTCAGCGGGCCGAATTCGCGGGTTCGGGAAGAATTGGTTCCCCTGCGCTTCGACGTCTCCCTGGCGGGCAGTTCCATCATGGCCCTCTCGATCTCCGACTCCCTGGCGTCGGATTGGCTGGGCGGCGGCAGCAAGAATCTCGAAGCTTTGCAGGATGCGGCCGATGCCGGCAGCGATCGGCCCGGATTCAGCGTCCCGGGACTTCGGATCTCGGCCCGGGTCGCTCTCGAAACCGAGCGGAAGAGCGGGCGCAATGTGATCGGACGCCTGCAGATGGGCCCGGAGAAGAGTCAGGAAATCCTCGTCATGGGGGCCCATGTCGATCATCTGGGACGGGGAGAGAGTTCTTCATCCCTGGCCCGGGAAGAGGAAAAGGGCGCCATCCATCCCGGTGCGGACGACAACGCTTCGGGAGTGGCGGCGCTGCTCGAAGTGGCCGAGAAGCTCTCAACCGATTTCCGGCAGGGCCGATTCCAGCCGCGACGCGACATCGTCTTCGCGGCCTGGTCGGGGGAGGAACTCGGCCTGCTGGGATCGAGTTGGTGGACGGATCGCGTCGTAGACCCCCACTCCGAGGAGGAAGAATTCTCGGATCACGTTATCGCCTACCTGAACTTCGATATGGTGGGCCGTATGCGGGACTCCCTCTCCCTCTTCGGAGTGGGATCGAGCAATGGCTGGGAACGCGAGATCGAGCGGGCCAACGTGCGGGTCGGAATGCCGATCTCCCCCCAGGAGGAGAGTTCGCTGCCCACCGACGCCACGGCATTCTTCAGTCGTGGCGCCCCGATCCTTTCCGCTTTCACCGGATCCCATGACGACTACCACACGCCCCGGGATAGCGCTGAAAAACTCGACTACCAGGGGATGGAAGAGATCGCGAGCCTGATGGGAGAGATCGCCTTTTCCCTGGCGAGCGCGCAGCAGGGGCCGGACTTCGTGCCGGCCAGCTCCGCGGGCAACCATCCCGCACCGTCGGGAATCCGCGTCTACCTGGGGACGGTTCCCGACTACGCGCGCAGCGACGTGGCCGGGGTCGCGCTCTCGGGGGTCAGCCGGGGCGGCCCCGCCGAACGCGGGGGTTTGCGGGGTGGGGATATCATCGTAGGGGTTGCGGGTCGCAACATCGAGAATATCTACGACTACACCTACGCGCTCGACGCCCTCAAGGCCGATGAGGTGATCGAAATCCGAGTCCTGCGCGGCGATGAAGCGCTGCGCTTCGAGGTGCTTCCGATTTCTCGGGATTGAGCGGCGGGGGGAAGTCTGCGACCTCCCCCCCTTCCGCCTCGCATATGGGCTAGTTCCCGAAGTCCCAGCCGTCCCCACCGTGGTATTGCTTGAGGACGTTCTTCGCGATCAGGATCTTATGCACCTCGTCGGGTCCGTCGGCCAGGCGCAGAGTCCGGGCCCCCTGGTACATACCCGCCAGGGGAAGATCCCCGGAAACCCCCGCGGCGCCCCAGACCTGGATGGCTCGATCCGCGACCCGGCTGAAGGCCTCGGGGACGAAGATCTTCAGGGCCGAGATATCCGTTCGCGCATCCAGACCGCTATCCATCTTCTCGGCGGTCTGAATCGTCATCAGGCGCGCGGCCTGCAGGTCGATGAAGGAATCCGCGATGAAGCCGTGGATGAATTGTTTCGTCTCGAGCAATCCACCGTGCACCTCGCGGCTCGCCGCGCGCTCGACCATCAGATCGAAAGCGCGCCACATCTGGCCGACCGAGTTCATGCAATGATAGACGCGTCCCGCACCCAATCGATCCTGGGCCGCCTGATGTCCGGAGCCGGTCTGTCCGAGTTGATTTTCCACGGGCACCCGGACATCGTCGTAGATGATCTCGCAGTGATCGCTGTTGCGCCCCCAGACCCTGACGCCCCGGATGATATTCACACCGGGAGTATCCGTCGGAACGATGATCTGGGTCATCTTATCGTTTCGCTCGGCCGGGCCCGTGGGATCGTCGGTGCGACACATCACGATCAGGAAATCGGCGGCCTTGCCGTTGGAGGTGAACCATTTATGGCCGTTGATCACCCATTCATCGCCTTCCCGCGTGGCCGTGGTCTTGATGGAGCGGGGATCGGATCCCGCATTATCGGGCTCCGTCATCGAAAATCCGGATTCGAGCTTGCCCTCGGTCAGGGGGACCAACCACTTCTTCCGCTGTTCCTCGGTACCGTATTTGAGCAGGATCTTCTGGTTGCCCGAATTCGGTGCGACGACGCCAAAGAGGGAAGCCGCCCCGATGCTGTAGGCGAGCACTTCATTCATATAGGCGTGTTCGAGAAAGTTCAGCCCGCAGCCGCCATATTCATCGGGCAGATGGGGGGCCCAGAGGCCGGCCTGCTTGACCTTGGCCTGGATCTCGTGGCGCAGGGTTCTGGATTCCTCGACATCTTTTTCACTGAAGTTCTCGCGATTGAAGAGCCAGAGACGATTTTCGTTGGGGAGGATTTCCTTGTTGACGATTTCCGCGGTCAGGATGCGGATCTGGTTGATTCGATCCGAGAGGCTCGGGATCGACTGGACGTTCATCGGCATGGCAATACCTTTCGCTGAATCTTGAATTTCCCCCATGCTAGCCCGCCTGATCCTCCGTGAGCCACCACCCGTTTGCATGAGAGCCCCTATGACAAACTGCCCCTGATCGCGATGGTTTCTGTGCTATCACAGCGGCGGCGGATCGACCGGATGATGCCCGCCGCAACCCGCCCCCTCTCGAGGAGAGTGACGACCGTGCCCCGGGCCGAATGCCAGCGAATTTCGATCGAATACCAGACCTTCGGCTCAGCGGAGGGCATCCCGACCCTGCTCATCATGGGGTTGGGGGCCTCCCTGGCGGTCTGGGAGGAAGGCTTCTACGGGGGCCTCGTCGATCGCGGCCACTACGTGATCCTCTTCGATAATCGCGACAGCGGGCGCACGACGAAGATCGAATCCGGCTCGGACCTGGACTCCGAGGGGGGAGTGGATCGCTGGAGGCAAGGCGGGGCCATCGACGCCCCCTACCGACTCTCCGACATGGCCGGCGATGCGGTCGAGTTCCTCGACGCCCTGGAAATAGAAAAAGCCCACGTCGTAGGTGTTTCCATGGGGGGCATGATCGCCCAGAGCCTCGCGATCGAATATGGCCCGCGCATCTCTAGCCTCTGCTCCATCATGTCCTCCACCGGCTGCCGCGATCTGCCCGACCCCACTCCCGAAGCGCTCTCCGTACTCGTCACGCCCACGGAGCCCACGCGGGAGGCCTTCATCGCGCAACATCTCGCGAGCAATCGCGTCACGGGCGGCAATCCGGAGATCTTCGCCTTCGATGAGGAAAGGCTTCGCGGGCGCGCCGAACGGATCTGGGAACACGGCCTCGATCCCGATGGCACCACGCGGCAGATGCTCGCCACCCTGGCCTCGGGAGACCGAAGCGAGGAGTTGAAGAAACTCGACCTCCCGAGCCTCGTCGTCCACGGGGATACCGATACGATCTTTTCCATCGAGCACGGCCAGGCAACGCTCGACGCCATCCCCGGGGCCACGCCCCTCTTCATCGAGGGCTTCGGCCACGATCTGCATCCCGACACCGATTCGCGGATCAGCGACGCGATCCACGCACTGGCCCGCGAGACGCGCTAGCGCCGGCGCGGGATCCGCAGCCCCCCGATGCCCGCATGAAGCAAACTCCCTCGGAGTCAGTGCCCCTGCCGACGCCTGGGCCCGGGCGACCTTGCGAGCGAATTCGCATCGGGGCGATCGACTCGATGCGAGCATCCACGGTCCGCGTCACGCCAAAGCCCACGGGCGGGTTCAGCCACTCGACGTACGAAACGTGCGAGACGAGGAGCGTGGAGTTCAATATGCGAGTAATCGTTACCGCGAGGCGCTCGATGCTCGCGGCATCGAGTGCAGCATGAGCAGGCGCGGCAACTGTTG
>CAYTAT010000029.1:59642-68787 GCA_964435795.1 uncultured Spirochaetaceae bacterium | reverse complement strand
GCAACCGAGCAATGCCTCTTGCTCGGGCGTCAGGCTGGAGCTGATGAAGGATGCGACATCGAAGTTCTGCCCGGCTCTCGTCACATTTATTTCCAGGCCCCCGCAGAGGTGCAGGCCCTGATTGGAGCCGCGATGCATCGCGCCGCCAATGCAGTTGTAGCTCTCCCCTTCCCGGGAGTAGATCCAGCGATAGGTACTGCGGCCCTGGGCGTCCGTATCGCTCTGCCTCTCGCCATTGGCGTAATCCTGCCAATCCCGACGGATATCGGGGGTGCGAAACGCATCCAGGCCATCGCCGATAGGCGGTCTCTGATTGGACACAGCCGGATCTTCCAACTGCGAGCCACCCGCGTCCTGATGCAACTGAACCAGGGGCATTCCCATGCCATAGGCGAGCAGCGGCCCCTTGCTGAGCAGGCTGTCGGTCGGCGTCGAGCCAAGAAAGGAATTGAAGAGCGGTGCGCCCGAAACGAAGGCCCCGATCAGGAAGGAAATCCGGGGGGCAGCCGATTCGCTGCCAGCCGGCGTCTTCGAGCTGCTGAAGACCGTCAGCGCACAGGCCGAGGGATCGAGATCGCTGAAACCGACCGTCACCGAGCAGACCCAGTTAAAGAGGCTCTGGTTGAGCGGATTGACATCCAATGCATTGCGGGAACTGCCATCGGGGCCCCCGGTATCGTATTCGGCCAGGGTTGGATCGTAGGCATTGGCCCAGAGCAGATGGCCGATAGTCGCCATCTTGCTGCCCTCAAAAATCCGGAAGGGATCGAAGACTACGGGCTGGGCCGCGATCACGTCTCCGGGATTGGCCGCGTATTCGAAAACAATCGTCCCCCCGCCACCCGACGTGAAATTTCCGGCATCGAAATAGCGGTCGAAGCGGGGATCATAAAAGGGGTTGTAGCGGGGATTCGGAACCAGGCGCGCCAGCTCGGGGCCCGCATCGTCCGGATCCCAGGAGACGAATTTCGAGGTATCGAAGATGCGCCGACCCCGTGCCCCCGCCGACGATCCCGCGACGCAATAGGGATGCAGAACTCCATTGACCGTCAGTCGCGAATCACTCGCGCATAGGGCCGCCTGAGGGCCATCGGGCCAGTCGCTGCCGGCCGCCGGCATGCCCAAATTCTCGGGGCTCGAGTAGTAGCGCCGTGGATCATTCGGATTGGCGCGGGCCGAGTCATTGAGCCAGACCCCCGCGCTGGTGGCGAGGGAGTTGTATATATGGGATCTCTGGCGTGTGAGCGGATCCACCCGCATGGGCACCCCGTATTCCGACAGGAAGTCTTCCTGCTCGGCGGGCAATACCAGCTGGGAATTCAGGCTGCCGTCGGTGTTGTAGAGTTCGATGGGGGCCGACTGAACAGCTTGCCCCGGCGGAGGTCGGTGCACGACGGAACCGTCCCAACGACCGGCTCCTATTTGCCAGGACACGACCTCGACCACCTCGTCGTCAGTTGTCGACGAGGTCCCCTTGTCGTCGACCCAGGTTTGGGTCGCATCGAGTCCCATGATCTCGGCTGCGCGTTCCCGAAGCAGATCGGTCCCCTTCGATAGAACGTCGCCATCGAGGGCCGTCAACACCCTCACCTGGCGACTCATCGGACCCGGGGTCAGACAGCCTTCTTCCCCGCTCTGGTCATAGCTGACCCTCGCCAGGGAACCGGTCGGCGCCTGGTTGAAATCCGGCTGACCCGTCCCGTCGTCCACAAATGCGACCCCTCTGCCGGAGGGAGTCGCACAGCCCCGATCCGCGGAGGCCATCTCGGCGGGACTGAACATCGTGAAACGGGGACGGCCCGAGCGCCAGTCCACGTTGCGGTTGTAGGTATGCAGGCGAACGGGATGGGGGAAATCGTCGTAGCCATAGAAATCCGTCAGCGCAAAGCTGAAGCGATCCCAGCGCCACTCGAGCCGGGCCCCGAATTCGATTCCATCCGCATCGTCCCAGGGATCCGGCGGATTCTCGAAGCCCGCCACCCCGATCCCCAACATGCCATGGGCCCAGCTTCCCAGGGTCAGGGCGCAGATCAGATTCACCGCGTAGGGCTCGCCGCAGGATCCAAGATCCGCGGGCTCGAATTGATCGAAATTCATCGCCAATTCGAGGCGCACATCCGAGAGCGGCCCGACTTCGTAGAAAGACCAGACGCCGCGAAGCGCCCACAATCCGATCCGGGATTCCTCCAGGTTGGGCAGGGTCGAGAGTGCCAGGTCCTGGGGATTGAATTGATCCGTCGTACGGAATAATTCCGTCTTGCCCCAGACAATATTCTGCTTGCCGAGGCGAAGCCAGAGGCGACTATCGAACATCTCGATGTCGAAATACGCCTCCTTGAGTTCGCCCTCATCCTGCTGACTGGCACCCCGATTGAAAGCCCGCCGGGTCTCGGAAATGTTGAAGGGGTAGGGAGAGAAAATGCCGTCGGCGAGGGCCCGGCGCAGGGGCGCCGAGGGCGTGAAGCTGCCCCGTGCCTCGTTGGACCGAGCGTTCCGGTCGAATACATAATTGGGCAGGGGCGAGGCTTCCCGCAGGTCGCTGAACTCGCCCGTCGTGGGGTTGATGGTCTCCCAGCGACCCTCCGGCACGGGAAGATCGGGCAATGCTGAATTGGCCTGGGTTTCCTGCAATAGGAAGATGCGACGCTTGCCCGCTTCATCCTCCCGCCAGACGGGAATGGGCCGCATGGGGTTCGCGCCGAAGCCCGAGGCGAGACTCTGGGGAGAGACTCGACTCTGGTCCAGGGGATTGGGGAGATCCGAGAGCGAGGCGTTGGCCTCCACATAGTTCTCGGGAAGCCAGGGTCCCATCAGCAGCAGGGGATGACCGTTCGCACTGCCTCCGATCACGGGCTGGCTGGCGAACCTGAAGTCCTTGAACGCGGCCATCGCAATCAGATAGGGGGCCCCGTCGGTGCCATCATCGACGGGGTTTCCATTCTCGTCTGCAATTCGCCTGTTGCGATCCACATCCCAGAAACGGGGCGCAAGTCCACCGGCCGCATATTTCCCGCTGTCCTCTTGGCAGAAGGCCGTGGACCCCTGGCCCGACGAGCCCCCCTGACAGGCGAGCAGCACCCTGCGATTCAACTCGCCGCCCCCCTCGGGCGTTCCCTCGTAGATCCCCCCGAATCCCGGAACATTCTTGATCGTGTAGGGATTGCGTTCGGCATCGGTGAGGGGGCCTTCGTTGGAAATGAAGATGTTGCCCGCGTAGCTATGCCCCTCGCCGTCATTCAAACGCGCCGGCATGCGCCGGGCGTCATTGCCGTAGAGGTCGACCCCGTTGAGCATCCCGCAGCCGTGGGAGTAAATGCAGTCGTAGCGACCCTCGATGCGAATGAATGCTTCGAGGAGATCCAGGGGGCCGTGGGTATCCCGGACGAATTCGAATTCCAATTCGAGATTGAAGACGTTGTACCATTGAGTCATATCCCATTGATCATTGAAACCGGCGTTCATCGTTCGCAACTGCATCTCGAAGTAGCCGTGCGCCTGGAAGCGACCGTCAACCGCCTCGAAGGCTCCGGCACTCGGCGAGTAAAGACTCGAGATGCACAAGAAACATGCGGCGAGCAGCCCCCCCCACGATCGGCGTACTCGAGATAAAGCGATTGAGTTCATATGACCTCCGGTAGTCTCCGTCCACTGCAGCACAGAAGACAATTCTCGCGCCGGAATCCCCTCGGCGAAAGCCCCCCCGGCAGATATGCGAGCTTGGGCCCGCAAAACGACGCCTGATTTTCCGGCGCCCTCCCCGCCCCGGGGCGACGGAGTTTTGCAGCATGCTTCGATCGCTTCGGGTGGAATTCACACCGATCGAGCAAAGTCGATTCCCTCTGCCATCAACGCTGCCGGTCGACTCGGACCTGGGGCCAGAACCTTATGGGACCAGTTCCACCGGAATCGCCATAATATTCCAGGTAAAAACGCTCTCCTGGCCAGCGCGGCGATGGATCACCTCGCGCACCAATTTCCCCTCGTGCCAGACGTAACGACGCACCTCGTCGTCGTCATCGCTCACCACGTAGAGTTCCCCGCGGCCGTCGCCATCGAGATCCGCGATCACCGATGCGTGCTCGAAGCCACCGGATTTGCGATCTACGGATTCCTTCGCCCACTTCTTCCCGGCCTCCTCGGGGGGCCTCAAGATCCAGACTCCCTGGGATTTGAGGGCCGCCACCAAATCCTTGCGGCCGTCACCATCGAGATCTCCGGCCGTCAGGAAACGGCCCAGGTAGTCGTCGAAAGTGGCGATCACCACGCCTTCGGCGGCGGGGGTATCCGCATCGTAGCGGCGGATTTCCAGCCGGGCCTTGAGCTTCTTGCTGGCCTTGTCAATCTTGCCCTCGACGATGACGTAGAGTTCATCGCGGCCGTCGCCGTCCACATCCTCGACGAGAATCTCCTTGGCGTGGCGATCCCCCAGGTCGGCGACCACCACCCGCCCCTCGCCCAGGGCGGGCACGTAGCGCGTGACGCGACCCGACTGGGCGCTTCCATCCAGGCGATTGGGCTCGCTCGGGGTCGCGTACACCTCCAGTACACCGTCGCCATCGAGATCCCCCAACTCGATTTCATGCACGAAGGTATTGGGCTCACGATCGATTTCCTCGGCCCGGTATCCCTCTTCTTCGGCGTGAACGAGGGCCACGACGCCCTGGTCGTGGGTCGCCACCGCCATCTCGAGGCGACCGTCCCCGACCACGTCCCCGACTTCGACGTCGCGCATACGACTGAAGCGCCCCCCGAAATCCTCCTGCCAGACCTTTTCGGCCACCGGACCGTCTTCGCTATTGCGCCAGAGCTTCAGAATGGCGGCGGTGCCGCCTGCGCTCAGCAATACGTCCTCGCCTTGCGGCGTCGTGTAATGCAGGATCTTATGAAAGACGTCGCTCTCGGGATCTTCGATCGTCTTATCCCCCCAGACCCCGTCGCGCCGGAAGAGGAAGGTCATGGCCGCCGGCAGCGGCTTGGGCGGACCTTTTCCCCGGGCGGGGAAACGCGCCAGGCCGAGAACCAGCGCCCGGGGGAGATCAGCGGGCGTCGGCGGAAGAGTCACCGCCCCGGAGCCGGGCCGGGGCGCTTTTTCGGCGGCCGAGGGTGACGCGGTTGCCGACTTCTCCACAGCGGGCCGGGATTTCGGCGGCGCTTCGTCTCCGCAGCCGCCGAGGATCATCAGAAGAGCCAGGGCCGAGACCGCGGCGGTCAGGAAAGGTAGACGAACCCACTGCATCGCAATTGCCTCCAAGCTTGGGAATCAGGGGTTTAGCAAAGAAAGCGGTCCGGGGACCGTCCCCCGCTGCAAAGCCTTATCGCCGCGCAATTAGAGAGGCGCGCCCGACTCGCAGGTGTTAATTAAGACAATAGGAAGAGAGATCCGGGTGTCCCAGAAAAGCCTTCAGCCTCCCCGCGGAACGCGGGACTTCTATCCCGATGACTACCGCCGCAGGGAGTGGTTATTCGACCACTTCCAGAGCGTGGCCCAGCGCTTCGCCTTCGAGCAGGTGGATGCGCCCATGCTCGAATCCGCGGAACTCTTCATCCGCAAGGCCGGGGAGGAGATCGTCGAGCAGCTCTACCACTTCGATATCCACGAGCGACACCTCGCCCTGCGCCCGGAAATGACGCCCTCGATCGCCCGCATGGTAATCGCCCGGGCCGGCGCCCTGCGCATGCCCCTGCGCTGGTTCAGCGTGACCCAAAACTGGCGCTACGAACGCATGACCCGGGGCCGCAAACGCGAGCACTTCCAATGGAATATGGATATCTGGGGCGAGGCGGGGATGAGCGCCGAGGCGGAACTCGTGGCCGCGATTTTCGAACTTCTCGACGCGATCGGCCTCGAGCGGGGCGACGTCAAAGTGCGGGTCAATAGCCGGGCGCTGCTCGAGGAGAGTCTGCGCGGACGGGTGCTCGCGGATCGGCCCGAAGCTTTCGAGGCCCTCTGCGTGGTGATCGACAAGCTCGCGAAGATCGGCGAGGAAGCCGTGATCGAGCAGCTGACCGCCCCCGATGGGCCCGTCGCCCTCGACTCGGACTCGGCCCGCGAGGTGATTGGAATGCTCTCGGCCCGCAGTCTCGAGGAGTCGGCCCGATACCTCTCCGGCCCGAGCCGGGCGCTCGAGGAACTCGAGCGCTTCTTCGACCTGCTCGAGGCCTACGGAGTGCGGGATCAGGTGGTCTTCGACGCCTCGGTGGTACGCGGCCTCGCCTACTACACGGGCATCGTCTTCGAGGCCTTCGACGCCGGGGCGACACTGCGCTCGATCTGCGGCGGAGGGCGCTACGACGGATTGAGTCAGACGCTGGGAGGCAAGGCTATTCCCGCGGTCGGTTTCGGCTTCGGGGACGTGGTCATCGGGGAATTGCTGGAGGAGAAGAAGCTCTGGCCCGAGTTGTCGCGCCCAGTGGACGACGTCGTCTTCGCCTTCGGAGAAGCGGAACGCAAGGCGGCGGTGGGGGTCGCGAGGCGGCTGCGTGGAGAGGGTCGCCGGGTCGAATTGGTGTTGGGGACTCCGCGCCTGAAGCGCGCCCTGGCGGATGCGAACCGCGTCGGCGCCGCGCGCATCTGGCTGCTCGGCCCCGACGAAGTGGCCCGGGGGGTCGTCAAGCTGAGAGATCTCGCCCGGGGCGAGGAGTCCGAACGGCCGATCGAAGGCTGAAGCGTTCTCCCGCAGGCAGTCGCCCGAGGCCCCGCCGGGTCCGGGGAGAACCGAATCGCAGGCGCAGGAAGGAAGAGCGGAAGAGAATGGCGCGACGACCCGTGCGAATCTATTCGTGGAATGTCAACGGCATTCGCGCGGCCGCGAAGAAGGGATTCGCGGACTGGCTGCGAGGCTCCCGGGCGGAAATCGTCGGCATCCAGGAAGTGCGCGCACGCCCCGAGCAGATCCCCGCCGACGTGCTGGCCATCGATCGCTTCAGTCAGCATTACAGCGCGGCGGAACGTCCGGGCTATAGCGGCGTCGGCCTCTTTTCCAGGCGCCAGCCGGATTCCGTCGAGGTCTCCCTCGGAGAGAAGCGCCTGGATATCGAGGGCCGGGTCCAGATCGCCCGCTTCGGCCGTCTGGTCGTGGCGAATGCCTACTTCCCCAACGGCAGTGGCAAGGATCGGGACAACAGCCGAATCCCCTACAAACTCGACTGGTACCGCGCCCTCTTCGACCGGCTGCAGAGTCTGCGACGGGGCGGGAGCCGAGTGATCGTGATGGGAGACTTCAACACCGCCCATCGCGAAATCGACCTGGCTCGTCCCCGGGCCAACGAGTCGACCAGCGGTTTCTGCCCCGAGGAACGCGAGGAACTCGACCGCTGGCTGCGGGCCGGTTGGATCGACACCTTTCGGAGCTTCGAAGAGGGAGCGGATCACTACACCTGGTGGAGCCAGCGTTTCGGAGTGCGCGCCCGCAATGTCGGTTGGCGCATCGATTACGTGCTGGCCTCCCAGGCCGCGATGAAATTCGTTCGCGGCGCCTTCATCCACCCGGACGTGATGGGCTCGGATCATTGCCCGATCGGGGTCGATGTCGACCCCGCCATCTTCGGCGATCGGGACTGAAAGAGCGCCGCCGCAGACGTGAACCCGGGCACTGCCGGCGATCGGACCGCGCGTTGACGCCGATTGGCGATATTCCCGGGCCGCGATCCGGGGCGGATCTTCCGCGACAGCAGCGGACCCACAGCCCCGGCCGACGCCCGGCACGGCGCTTGCTCCAGCAATCGGCATGGATCGAATGCCACGCCCATCCGCGGCCGCGGCCGCGGAACTCCTCAAGCCCTGGCGCCCGTTTCGCCTCCCGAGGCGCTTGGCCCCCGAATTGCGGCCGACCCTCTCCCTGCTGGCATGGATCTGGCTGATCCTCGCCCCGGGCGCCGGACTGGCCGAATACTTGCTGGGCGCCGAGCGGGCCCGCCTGCTCTGCTTCGGGGCCTGCGCGGGGATCGCGCTCGGCCACCGATGGAGGCGACCCCTCGCTCGTGGCGGGAGATCGTTCTACGCCACGACCGGCCACGTCCTGGCGGGGCTGTTGGCGGGCCTTGCCCTGCTGCCGACAATCGCCGGGGCAGTCGCCAACGCGGGACAGGGGCTGGGCCTCTCGCCCCTACCCGTCGCGAGTGCCTCCCCGGGCGCTTCCGGCCCGGAGACCCTCCTCGCCACCCTGGCGCTGGCTCCGATCTTCGAGGAGATCGTCTACCGGGAGCGCCTGCTCGGCTGCCTGGTCGGACGCATCGGCGCCCTAGCGGCGCTGCTGGTCGCGGATCTGGCCTTCGCGTTGCCCCACGCTTCGAGTTGGTCCTTGCTCGGAAGCGCATCGGCGGGGATCGTTTTGGGGGCGATCCGACTGGCCAGCCATAGCACGCCCCTCTGCATGGGCGTTCACGCGGGTATGAACCTGGGCCTCGAGATCGCCTTTTCGGGGCCTGTGGGCCCTCCCCCGATCCCCCTCCTCGGCTGGCTGAGCGGCGGGGCGCTGCTGCTGGGAATCGCCCTGCTCGAGGAGCGGCGGCTCGAGGGGAGTCCACCTTGATCCGGAGATGGGCGGGCTCGCGATTTTTGAAGCCGGGTGCGGTCCGCAACCGGGTCCTGAGCCTGGGACTCGTCTGCTCCTATTGGGCGGCAACGACGACGTGGCTTCCGGATCCCGGCCTGCGTGAATCCTTCCATTACCGCTTCGTTCTGACCCTGGGCTATGGCCACCTGCTGGCTGCCGCGATCTTTGGATCCGAGCGCTTCCTCTCCCGGCTGAACCTCGAGTCGACCCCTGCCGCGCGATTCCTGCCTCGGGGCGGCCGCAGGCCCGCCGCGATCGTCGCCCTGGCATTGGGCGGCGTCGGCCTCTTCTTCGTCTATCGGCACGCACTCACCCACCATCCCTCGGTCGCCCTGCTGCTTCTGGCCATCGCGACCTGGCATACTCTGGAGAACGATCTCGCCCTCGACGGACTCTACGCCGGCGGCCCCGGCTCCCCCGCACCCCTTCCCGGGTCGGCGCGCCTCTGGGCCTCGGCGGGGCTCAGCGCGCTGCTGCTCGCCCTGATCGCCGGCAGCCTGCCCCACGAGGAACTCTCGGCCCTCTCCATCGGCGGCTCCATCGGCGGCTCCATCGGCGGCTCCATCGACCTGATCGCAGCCGAGGCCGCA
>CAYTAT010000029.1:33845-59542 GCA_964435795.1 uncultured Spirochaetaceae bacterium | reverse complement strand
CTCCATCGGCGGCTCCATCGGCGGCTCCATCGACCTGATCGCAGCCGAGGCCGCAGGCCCGGCGATCCGGTTGATCGCCCTCGTGGTCGGGATGGGCGCATGGCTCTTTCCCGCCGCGGGAATCCCCAGATGGTTTGCGTGGATCCTGATCGGAGGCGCGGGCATCGACCCCGACTTCCTCTCCGGCTCGCTGATCTTCGCCGACGCGTTCGTGATTCCGACCCTATACCATCTCGTCAGTTGGCTGATTCTTTCGATCGAAAAGAACTCCCTCCCCCGCACCCCAAAGGCCTTCGCGTGGGAACTCGCGGGCATCCACTCTCTGCCCCTGGCCGTGCTCGGGTTGGCTTTCTGCCTCGGCCCGGAATCCGGCAAAGTCCTTGAAGCCGCCCTTTTCTCACCGGCCAGCTACCTCTTCTGGTCGGTCGCGCACGTCGTTCAGACCTGGATCATTCGGCGCGGATGCACTGCTCTTCCCGATCCTCGGCCCCGAGCGGGATCGACGTCGAAACCAGCCGAGAACCCCGGCGGCGAGCAAGAGTTGAAGGGGTAGCAGCAGGACGGCGAGCGACGACCCCCGGGCCGCTTCCGCCAGGCTCCGGGGAGCACAACTCGGCACCCCCGAGCCGGGCAATTCCGGCGCGGGAACCGACGAGGAAGGACCGGTCGGTGACGAATCCCCGGGCAAATCCTCGATCGTGACCTTCCCCTGCTGGAGATGGAATTCGAGCACCGAGGCAACCACCCCGGAGAGGATCGAAACCAGCAGAAAACTCACTCCCGCCACCACGAGGGGGGCGTTCTTCACATTCAGCCCCACTCCGAGCACCACCAGTCCCACCGACTCCGTCTTCGTCGAAACTTCGCGAGCACCCCGAACCACCGCGGCCGCGGGACTGGGGACGGCGTGCTCTCCTCCGGGATCCCAGAAGAGCACGGGGTTGCCCAGGGTATACGCATAGGCGTTCAGGGGATGATCGATCGGATCGGGAGAAATGAAGCGGCCCGTCTCGGGATCATAGAGCCGATTTCCGAGCAGCAGGAAATCCCCCAACTTCTCACCCTGGGCAAAACTCCGGGTATCCGGAGCGTCGCCGTGGACCGCGGAGACCGCGAAGGGCGAGTAGCTATAATGCTTGACGAGGTCGCCCTCTTCGTCCGTTACCATCTGCACATTGCCGCGGAAGTCCTCGTGGCGGTAGATCCGCTCGCCGCTGGCGAGGCCGAGTTCGACTTCGCCCAGGTCGAGGGCGATCGGCTGGCGATTCGCGTCCCCGGACATCCTGCCCCCGAAGAGCGATCGCATCATGGTGCCGCCGCTGGTGGCGGAAATCATACGACCCAAGCTATCCCATTCGAGTTCGATCTCCGATCCGATCCGGGTCGGCTTGCCCGACGCATCCCAGTGGATGGAGAGATCGTCCCGGGCCAGCAGGAAGCCCGCTTCATCCCATTCATAGCTGCGCTCGACCCCGGTATTCGAAGTCACCAATCGGTTGCGTTCGGCGTTGAAGGAGAAGTTGGAGCTAGAAAGGGGGCCTGCGAGGACGGCGATCCAATTGCCGAGAACATCGAATGCGTAGCGCTCCTCGCCGACGGTCTGGAAGAGGTTCAGGGGGTAGCGGGCCCAACTTTCGATCCTCGAACCCGCGACCCCTTCCGCCGCATTCAATACGGGGCGTGGACCCAGGCGATAGCCCTCGTCGATCAATAGGGAGGGAACACTTCCAGCCGACGTCGCTTCGATGGCGGCCGAGGCCGTCACGCAATAGGCGGTGGGGAGGCAGACACTCCACTCCATCGAAGTCGACTCGATGGGCAGGAGATCCGGGCCCAGCAGGCGTGAGGAAAGCAGCAGGCCCGAATCCCGATCGTATTCGAAGCCTCGCCGCAAACCATTCCCATAGAAGATTCCCACCAGACGGCCGTCTTCAAAGCCCCAGGCCAATAACATCTCGGCGTCCTGCAGGAGTTGCGTGCGCCGGTTGGCCAGATCGTATTCAAAGTCGATCCGCGTCGAACATTCGAGGCCGGGAGCCAGACGAAAGCAGTGCGAGATCTCCCGGGAGCGCAGATCGTAGGATTGCTCGAGGACTTCGCCCTCGGGAAAGAGGGTGGAGATCAGGCGTCCGGCCGAATCGTGACTGCGGATTTCCGGACCCGCACGGCGGCTATCGCTGAGCGAGAGCAGGCGACCGGATTCCCATTCGAAGCCCAGGCTCTTCTCCTCGACCCCGTCGCGCAACCATCGCAGGAAGAGCGGGCGGCCCGCCGGGTCATGGCTGACTTCAGCCCGCATCCCGTTTGGCAACTCCGTGGCCACGAGATCGCCAGCGGGGCCGTATTCGTAGGAACGAGTCTGCCAGAGGCCATCCACGCGATCCCGCCGACTCGTCGGCCTGCCCGCGGCGTCGTATTCGAAGTGCGTATCCCCGCCGAAGGGGCGCAGAATCGCCAGCAGGCCGCCATCACTGCGATAGCTTGCGACCAGGGAGGCGCTCTCGGCGACGATCGGATCGGAATGCGTCTCCCCCTCCAATTCGACCTCGACCAGATTTCGGTCCTCATCGAAGTGACGGCGCCGAATCCCGGGCCGACCCGGGGAGAGGGGCTGCGAGAGATCCTCTCCCGTGAGCAGATTGCCCACGGCATCGAAGCTCCGCCCGAAGGCCAAGCCTCCCCGAACGACGGTTTCGGCGTGGCCGTGTTCGCCGTAGTCCGAGAAGAGTTGCCGCCCTCCATCGGGCTCGGTCACGCTGCCGAGACTTCCCTCGGCGCTGTAGGTGAAGCGACGAATCTCCCCCATGCCATTCTTCGACTCGATCATGCGCCCCCGCACATCGTAGATTCGCTCCTCCACCAGACCCAGGGCATCCGCCACCCTTCGGATGGGCTTTTCGAGCGGCCGCGACCGGTCTTCGGCCCCCTCCGCGTATTCCCTCAGGATCACATTCCCCGTCGGCAACTCGATCCGAACCGGCTCGTCGTTCTCGTATTCCCAGCGCGTAACCGCATCGGCGGCGTCGGTTTGCGAAAGCGGTCGCAGCCCGGACCACGTCAGGAACTCGCTCTCCCCCGTCGGAGACTCGAATTCATGCAGCCGCCCCTCGGCGTCATAGCGATAGAGACTGCGGCCCCCGCGAGCGTCCTGGAGAAGGCTATAATGCAAACCCCGCAGGGAGTTGAAGCCGTATTCCAGTTGCAGGAATGGGCCGCTGGAGGCGGGGGTGAAAAGGGATACCAGTCGACCCCAGAGAAGCCCGTATTGAATGCGCTCGCCCTCGGAATTGATCGACTCCGTCACGCTGCCGTTCAGATACGAGTAGCGAGTCCCGGGCAGGCCCAGGGCCAGATCCAGCGCATCCCTCGCGACCAGCGGCCGACACGCCTCGTCATTTTCGAAGAGCGCCCTGCGACCGGCCCGATCCTCCAGGCCCACGACACAGCCGGAATCGTCGTATTCGACCACATAGACCAGGCGGCACTCACCATCGTCCCGGCATTGCGCGACCACGCTGTTTCGAAAGCGTCCCGCGATGAGTTCGGCGAAGAAGACCAGGGCCGGCCGCGACGTCTCACCCCAACTCAGGGATACCAGGCGATGAAAGAGGGGATCAAATGTGTAGAGGAGACCGCCCCGGGTACGGATGCGCCGATCGTCGACCCGATCCCAATGGGTGCCGGGGATCGGGGCACCGTCCGGGAGTTCCTCGATCCGGTGGCGAGCGCCGGTAGCGTCGACGAAAACGGAACCGTCGTAACTCATCTCGAAGGACCAGATCCAGTCACGGCTGGCCGAATTGTAGACGGCCCCGACCGCCAGGCTTCCGAAGAGGCTGTCGATCGTGAGATCCACCCGCTCGAGCAGCAGGTTGCCGCCAGCGACGTCGACCCAACCACCGGGAACCTCGACCTGAATCGGCCGCCGGTAGGCGAGTACTCCGGGCTTCGGGTCGAGAGCGCCCTCGGGTTGACAACTCGTCGTCAGCAGCAGCAGCAGAATCTGTTGCAGGGCGACGAAACGACGGAACCCCGATCCTGAGAACAACCCCCCCCGCCCGATCTCTTCGCCTTCGCGCGCCGTCATCTCGCCCTCCGCTTCCGGGTCAGCAACCCTTTTGCCCGGGCCGGGATCATTTCGCCGCGACTTCGAACCGGAGAAGGCGAACTTCCCGCCCGCCCCCGACCGCCGCCCGGCGGGTCGCGTCTCATATCCGCGCCCATGCCCGATCCGCCCCGTTTCCGGTCTTCCCGTTGCAACCCGCATTCCATTTCAGCCGAGGGCCCGCCTCCCGGCCGACATCGGATCCCTCGTTGAAGCGCGCCCGCCCGGGGTTAGACTTCCCGAACGACGAATGGAGGAAGTGTGAAATTCCACGACGAACTAAAGACGCGTCACCTGGAATTCATCGCGCGCCAGAAGATCTTCTTCGTGGCCAGCGCGCCACTTGCCTCCCAGGGGCACGTCAATCTCTCGCCCAAGGGTCTGGACTCCCTGGCCGTACTCGATGCGCAACGAATCGCCTACATCGATCTCGGTGGCAGCGGTATCGAGACCCAGGCTCACGTGCAGGAAAACGGGCGCCTTTGCGTCATGTTCTGCTCCTTCGAGGGCGCGCCCCTGATCGTGCGCCTCTACGGGCAGGGCCTGGCCCGACAATGGGGAAGCCCGGGCTTCGAAGCCCTGCGAGATCATTTCCCCGCCATCTCCGTGCCCGTCCGGGGGATCATCGAATTGAGGATCAGCGAAGTCCAGGATTCCTGCGGCTGGGGGGTTCCCCTCTTCGACTACCGGGGCGACCGCGAAGAACTGACGGACTACAACGCCAAGCGCAGCCAGGAAGAATTCGCGAAACGGGGTCAGACGACCAACGCCCGCAGTCTCGATGGCCTGCCAGGTCTGATCAAGATTTGAGTCGGCCCGAGGAAAAACTCTCCGCTTCCGCCCCCGCTTCCGCCCCCGCTCCCGCCCCTTATCCGAATTCCGCTTTGAGCCGCGTCCTGCTGGCGACCAGCCTGCTCCTCGGCGCCCTGCTTCGTCTGCGCGAGGTCGGCCCGGCCTTCCTTTTTGGCGACGAATTTCACAGCTTGCGCGACATGCAGGGCGGATACCTCCAGATCCTCACGCACTTCAGCGAAACCGGGGCGGGCCTCGCCCTCCCCCTCATGCAACGCGTCCTGGTGGATGGATTCGGGGACGGACATTGGAGCATTCGGGCACCGGCCTGGCTGGCTGGACTGGGCCTGCTGCTTCTGAGCTACCCGATCGCACGCCGGTACGGGGGGGATCGAGTCGGCCTGATCACGACCGCTCTGATCGCGGTCTCGCCCCTGCTGATCTTCTACTCCCACTTCGCACGCATCTACAGCCTCGTGGCCCTGCTCGCCTTCCTGCTCTTCGATCGCCTGGAGCGGGCCGTATCCCGCAAGACCCTCCAGGGGCGCGACTGGATCTCGTTGGCCCTGCTCTCGGCCCTCCTTCCCTGGGCGCACCCGACGGCTCTCGGTTTTCTGCTGCCGGTCTTCCTGGGCGCCGCGATCGCCGTCATCGGCGATTCGGAACGCGCGCCGAGAGATCGCCGGCGTCGCCTGCTGCAATTGATTTCGGCCGCGGCCGCCGGGGGAATGCTCTGTGGCCTCGCCTACCTTCCGGCGCGGGAATCCGTGCTCACCTTTCTCGCGACCAAGACCCGCGTCGAGTATTACGGAGACTTCAACTTCATGGACGTGGCCGCGCTCTTCGCCGGCGGGCGAGCGGCGGCCGCGGTCCTGCTCGGCCTCGCGGGGGCCGCCGCGATCTCCCTGCTTCGGAGCCGGGGAAGCCGCGGCGCACCGCTGCTGCTGGCCTGCCTGGGCCCCCCGATAGCGGTCGCCCTGGTTCAACCCTACGGTGACGCCTACGCGTACGCGCGCTACGCGATGCCCGCCCTCCCGCCCCTCTGCCTGCTGATCGCCCGAGGACTCGACGGCTGGGGCAAACGCCTGGCATCCGGACGAGAAGGCGCGGCCGTCGCCGTCGGGATCTCGATCGCCCTGGGGATCTGGTTCGCGGGTCCCCAGGGTCCGCTCCTCGGCCGCACTCCCCAACACGCCAATACCTATCTCGGGCTCCTGACGCTGCCCGCCTTCGACGCGCCCTGGCCCGAAACCCCCGACTTCTACCGCGAACTCGCGGGACGGACCGAGAGCGAGCGCGAAGGGTTGAAGATCGTCGAATTGCCGGCCCTCAGCACCCGCACCCGCCACCTCTACCGCCAATACCAACGCCAACACGGCGTGACGACCCTGCTCGCTCCCCTGCCCGGCGAGTTCCCCCGCATTCCGAGCGGCCCCTATATCTCTCTCCGGCGCCCCAATTGGTGGAAGAATACGGGGGCGGACTATCTGGTCGTCCACATCGACATCGAGGATGAAATCGCGCGCTACTGGGAATGGCTCTACGCCGACGCGGGCGAAGCATCCGGGGACGACCGGGCCTATCTGGAGCGACACCGCCGCTACGGCGGGCTCCCGCCTCCGCTTCCCGGCGGCTGGCTCACGGCGCTCCAGGCCGAACTCGGGCCCCCGCTGCAGCGGGGGGATGGCCTGCTCGTCTGGTCCCTCCCCCCGACTGGGCCCTGAATCGGCGAGCGCCGAGCCCGGCGCCGGGCTGTGCTAATCCCTCGCCTCAACCATGCGAGAACGTGCGATTCCCATCTCGGTCGGATTTCTGCTGCTGGTCCCGCTGCTCTTCGCGGGGAGCGGCTGCAACGGCGATGAAGAGGCGACCCCCGCTGACGAATCGGCCCTCGAAGTCGCGGCCCCGGACGAAATTCCCGAGCTCATGGACCCGCTCGTGGGCCTTTCCCGGGATGCCAAGATCGACACCTACGAGAGCCTGCGAGCGGATCTCGACAATCCCCCGCAAGCCGCGGACGGAGGGGGGCGGGCCTGGCTCATCGCGGATCCGGGGGACCTGCCCGTCGCCAGCCCCCAACGCCTGGAGATCCTCTACGAAGCCGGGCCCCTCGGCGTGGCCCGAGGAGGGGCGGTCTTCCTGCAACCCTCCCCCTTCTGGGATTGGGATCCCCCCCAGGCCTTCGCCCTCGAAGCCCCCGGCTATACCGAGGTCCTCGACGTACCCGAGGGCATTCGGGTCGAACTCGACGATCGCGTCGAGGGCATGCTCGCGGTCTGGATCGACGGCCGGAAACTCGAAGCCGGCGAGCGACTGCGTTTCGTCTACGGCGCCGGCCCGGCGGGTGCGCGCATCGATCGCTACGCCGAGGCGCAAACCCCCATCTATCTGGCGGTGGATGGCGACGGGGACGGCATTCGCAAGCTGATCGCGGAGCCTCCCCGAGTCGACATCATCGGGGCGGAAGCGGCGGAGATTCGCGTGCTCCTGCCCTCGACCGCCGAAAGCGGGGCGACGCTTCGCATGACGCTCTCCGCCCTGGACTTCGGCCTCAATCCGAGCGCCCTCGAAACGGGAAGTATCGTCTTCGACGCCCTGCCCGAGGGCCTGACCGGGCCGAAAGAAGTCCCGCTCGGCGGGCCCTGGGGATCGCAGCGCAGCGTCGAGATTCAGGTCGACAAGCCCGGAATCTACCGCCTCGAGGCCCGGGGCCGGGGCCAGCTCGAAGGGCTCACCGCCCGCTCGAATCCCCTGCTGGTACGCGAGGGATTCCCCCGCCTGCTCTGGGGCGATCTCCACGGACACTCCCAACTCTCCGACGGCACGGGCACCCCGGAACAATACTTCGATTATGCGCGGAGAATCTCGAAGCTCGATGTCGCGGCCCTGACGGATCACGACCATTGGGGCATGGAGTCCCTGGACGCCCACCCGGAATTCTGGAACGAGATCCGCGCGGCGGTCGCCGGCGCCCATGCCCCGGGATCCTTCGTCAGCTTGCTCGGCTACGAATGGACGAGTTGGCTGCACGGACATCGACACGTGCTCTACTTCGGGGACGAGGGCGAAATCTTCTCGAGCCTGGATCCGCGTTACGAAACGCCGCCCGCGCTCTGGGACGCCCTGCGCGGCCAGGAGGCCCTCACCTTCGCCCACCACTCCGCCGGGGGCCCGATCTCGACCAATTGGCTCTATCCCCCGGATCCGGAACTCGAACCGCTTACGGAGATCGTCTCCGTCCACGGCAGCAGCGAAGCGGCGGACTCACCGGGCCCCATCTACAACCCCGTGCCGGGGAATTTTGTTCGCGACGCTCTCGACGCCGGCTATCCCCTCGGTTTCATCGGCAGCGGAGACAGCCACGATGGTCATCCGGGCATATGGCCCCAGCCGGGAGGAGGCGGACTGGCCGGAATCTACGCCGAGGAGGTCAGCCGGGATTCGGTGCTGGCCGCCCTGCGCGCCCGGCGCGTCTACGCGACGAACGGGGCCAGGATCCTGCTGCGCGTGGAACTCGACGGGCAGCCCATGGGCAGCATGCTGAAGGGCCCGCGCAAAAACGCAGTGGCCGGGGACGACGGGCAGCCGAGGCAAGACCAGGAGCTCGAAATCGAGATCGTCGCCACGGCGGCGATCGAACGCGTCGATCTGATCCGCAGCGGCCGCATCTCGAGTCTGCCCGGTGAGGGACGCCTGGCCTGGCAGTTGCGCCGTTCCATCCCCGCCCTCCAGCCGGGTGAATACCACTATGTCCGCGTCGTCCAGGAAAATGGCGGCGCCGCCTGGTCGAGTCCGATCCTTGCCCGCTAGCCGGCCGACGGCCTCGCAGGCCCGGGTCTCCATCCTGCTTCCCGTACGAGACGCCGCGACGACCCTGCCCGCGTGTCTCCGGAGCATCCTGCGCCAGACCGAGAGGCGCTGGCAATGCGTCGCGGTGGACGACGGTTCCCGGGACGCGAGCGGCGAAATCCTGCGCGCGGCCGCGCTTCGGGACGATCGTTTCCGGATCCTGAGCCGCCCGGCGCGCGGGCTCGTCGCCAGCCTGCAGGAGGGCCTGGCCCACTGCAGGGCGCCGGTCGTGGCCCGCATGGATGCCGACGACTGCATGCATCGCGAACGCCTCGAGGCGCAACTCGACTGGCTCGAGCGGCATCCGGAACTCTCCGCCGTGGGCTGCCGAGTGCGCATCTTTCCCCGGGCTTCGCTGCGCGACGGAAGACGCCGCTACGAGACCTGGCTGAACGGCCTCGGCGACCCCGCCTCGATCCGCCGCGACGCCTTCGTCGAATGCCCGGTGGCCCACCCCACCCTGGCGATCCGCAGCCACGTGCTCAGGGCTTTCGGCTACCGGGACCTGGGTTGGCCCGAGGATTACGACCTCATCCTGCGGCTGCTCGCGGCCGATCACCTGCTGGCCATTCATCCGCGACGACTCCTGGCCTGGCGAGACGGGCCCGGACGCCTCTCGCGACGGGCCCCGGAATATTCCCTCGAACGCTTCACCGCCTGCCGCGCGGCCCATCTGGCAGCCGGGCCCCTGGGCGCCGGATCCCAATACGTGCTCTGGGGACACGGCCCCACGGGTCGGAAGCTGCGACGCGCCCTGCTCCTCCACGGCAAGAGGGCCTCGCATATCATCGAAGTGCATCCCCGACGCCTGGGCGGCGAGATCCACGGCGCGCCCGTGGTCTCCCCGGACGCCATCGCGAGCCTGCCCCCGCGACCGATCGTGGTCGCCGTGGCCGGGGCCGGTCCCCGGGCCGAGATCCGCAAGCATTTCGCCAGCATCGCCTTCGAGGAGGGAAGTCACTTCTTCTGCGCCGCCTGAGAGACGGCCCCCAACCCGCAGAGGGGAATCCCGTCGTGGATTCGGGAGCGCGGCGGCGACTTCCCCAACCCCGCGAAGAAGGCGAAGTGAATCCACCCGGGGCTCGGCCACGAGTCCGATCGCGCCCAATGGCCGAAGCCCTAGAACTCCGCGTTTCCGGGCACGCGGGGAAAGGGAATCACGTCGCGAATATTGGCCATGCCGGTCATGAACTGCACCAGGCGCTCGAAGCCCAGACCGAAACCCGCGTGGGGGGCGGATCCGTAGCGGCGCAGATCGAGGTACCACCAATAACGCTCCTCGGCGAGCCCGTGGTCGGCGATATTCTGCTTGAGCACGTCCAGGCGATGCTCGCGCTGGGAGCCGCCGATGATCTCGCCGATGCGCGGAACCAGCACGTCCAGGGCGCCAACCGTTCGCCCGTCGTCGTTGCGATACATATAGAAAGCCTTGATATCCTTCGGATAGTCGGTGACGACGAGGGGGCGTTTGAAATATTCCTCCGTCAGGAAGCGCTCGTGCTCGCTCTGGAGGTCCACTCCCCAGTGGATGGGAAATTCGAAGTCCCGCTTTTCGGCCTCGAGGATTTCCACCGCATCGCCATATCCCAGGCGTTCGAAGGGCTCATCGATCACGTGGGTCAGGGTGGAGAGAACCGTATCGTCGATGCGGGCGTCGAAGAAGGCCAGGTCCTCCTCGCAGTTCGCAGCCACCTCTCGGAAGACGGATTTCAGGAAGTCCTCGGCCAGTTCGGCCAACCCCGGCAGATCGCAGAAGGCCACTTCGGGCTCGACCATCCAGAACTCCGCCAGGTGTCGACTGGTATTGGAGTTTTCGGCCCGGAAGGTGGGGCCGAAGGTATAGACCCGGGATAGGGCCAGGGCGCCGATCTCCGCCTCGAGCTGACCCGAGACCGTGAGAAAGCTCTGGGCGCCGAAAAAATCCTTTTCCCAGTCGACCTGCCCCGCCTCGTTCCGGGGCGGGTTCGCCGAATCCAGGGTCGACACTCGAAACATCTCCCCCGCGCCCTCGGCGTCCGAGAGCGTGATCACCGGCGAGTGGAGTTGGATGAAGCCCCGGCTGTGAAAGAAATCGTGAATCGCGCGGCTCGCGGCGTCGCGCACCCGGAGCACGGCGCCCAGGGTATTCGTGCGCGGGCGTAGATGCGCGATCTGACGCAGGAATTCGAATCCGTGGCGCTTCTTCTGCAGCGGGTAGTCATCGTCCACGGCACCGACCAGGCGCACCTCGGCGGCGTGGATCTCGAAGCGCTGCCCCTTGCCCGGCGAATCGACGACTTCCCCGACGGCCTCGACCGCGCAACCGGTGCGGAGCGCTCGCACCTCTTCCTCGAAACGCGCGCACTCCGGCCCCGCCACCACCTGCAGACCCGCGAAGCAGGAGCCGTCGGAAAGCTCCAGGAAGGAGACTTCCTTCGAATGGCGCGCCGTGCGGAGCCAGCCCTGAATGCGCACCACCCCCCCGGCGGCATCCCGCGCCAGGATTTCACGAATCGACTCGACCATTCCCCCCCCGTCCTCCCCTCTCTATTCCCCGCCCAGGGTAACGTCGCAGGCCCCGTCGCCGCTATGGTCTGGGGGTCCCCCCTTGCGAAGCTGCCATGACGATCAACTGGTTTCCCGGTCATATGAACAGGGCGCGGCGAGAACTCGCCGCCTCCCTGGCCCGCATCGACGTCGTCATCGAGGTACTCGATGCGCGCCTGCCCCATTCGAGTCGCAATCCCATGCTCGCGGAATTGCGCGGGGAGACCCCCGCCCTGCTCCTGCTCAACAAGAGCGATCTCGCGGATCCGGAAATCACCCGGGAGTGGCTAGGGGCGCTCTCTGCCGGGGAAGCCGTGGAGGCCCTCGAACTCTCGGCCGTCGAAGCCGCCCAGGTCCGCAAGCTGCCCGGTCTGTGCAAGACCCTGGCGCCCCATCGCCGGGGCCCCGGCAAGACCGTGCGCTGCATGGTGGTCGGCATCCCCAACGTCGGGAAGTCCACCCTGATCAACAGCATCCTGGGGCGTCGCATCGCCCGGGTCGGCGACCAGCCCGCGGTCACGAAGCGCCAGCAATCGTTCCAACTCGACCGCGGCGTCTCCCTCGCGGACACCCCGGGCGTGCTCTGGCCAAAGCTCGCCGACCAGGCGGGTGCCTATCGCCTCGCCGCCTCCGGGGCGATTCGCGAGACGGCCTTCGAAGTCCTCGACGTCGCCCTCTTCGCGGCGGAATTTCTCGCACACCACTACCCAGAGGCCCTCGCCGCACGCTTCAAACTCGAAGCGATCCCCGCCGAGCCGACGAAGATCCTCGAGGCCCTGGGGCGCAAACGGGGCTTTCTGAAACGGGGCGGCATCGTCGATCTCGAGAGGGCATCGGAAACCCTCTTACGCGAGTTGCGCGCCGCCCGCATCGGGCGCATCAGTTTCGAGCGCCCCGACGAAATCGCCGAGCGCGAGCTCTGACGGATTTCGAAGCGAGGCGGCGGGGGTCGCTCCTCGCCGCCTCCGCTGCGGACCCTTCGCCACTCGTTGCCCGGGGCCATGGCCGCGAATCGAATCCCTTTCCAATCAATCAGAACTGAAAGTAGATGAACTGGCTGATCGGCCTTTGCAAGGTGAGGATGGCCACCGTCATGAGCGAAACGACACCGACGAGAACGGGGATACGGATCGCCGAGGGGAGATCTTGCCATTGGATTCTTTCACGAATCCAGAAGAGGAGAAAGAGGCCGAAAGTCAGCAGGAAAGCAACCAGGTAGGAACGCCCCGCGATCACCCGCAATGACAACCCGTATGCGAAAGGATTCAGCAGCTTTCCGTACATCGTCAGGGTCTGATCCAGCGACTGAGCCCGAAAGGGAATCCAGCCCGCCATCGCCACCAGGAACATCAGACCGCGGGCCGGCCACGGCGACGACTCGGCGAAACGCCTCCAGACTCCCATGGATCGATAGGCGTAGACCCATGCCGCGTGGTAGAGCCCCCAAAGCGCAAACGTCCAGGCCGCTCCATGCCAGAGGCCCATGATGAACCAGGTGGCAAAGAGCGCCAAGGTGCGACTCGTCGCATCGGATTTCGATGCGACGGCGATGCCTCCCTCACTCCGACTCTGAAAGGGCTGGCCGGTCAACGGCAGATAGAGATAGTCCCGGATCCAGGACGAAAGCGAGATATGCCAGCGCTGCCAGAAATCACGGGGCGAGGTGGCCAGATAGGGCCAATCAAAGTTTTTCGGGAAGTTGATCCCGATCATCCTCGCGGAGCCGATCGCGATATCCGAATAGCCCGAGAAATCGAAGTAGATCTGGAAACCGAAGAGTATCGTCGCGGCCCAGACGTCAAGAGCCGACAATTCCGCCACGTCTCGAGCGAAGGCGAGATCTACCAGACCCGAAATGGAATCGGCGAGGACGACCTTCTTGAAGAGGCCAGCCAGAACAATCAGCGATCCGGAAACCAGAAATTCGCGACGAAAGCGCGAGGGAGCCAGCAGTTGGGGAATCACCTCCGACGCTCGGAGGATCGGGCCGGCGATCAACTGCGGCCAGAAAGTCACGTAGGTGAAGAAAACGGGGAAATTCCTCGTGGGTTCGATCACGCGACGATAGACATCGATGGTGTAACTGATGGTTTGAAAGGTGTAGAACGAAATCCCGAGGGGCAGAACAATACTCAGGCCCAGATCCCGAACTCCGTGACCCGTATAACCGAAAAGAGACGCAAAGGCAGAAAAGTTATCCGAAAAGAAGTACGTGTACTTGAAGAAGAGCAGAAGACCGAGGTTTGTAACCAAGCTCAGCAGAAGCCACTGCCGGCGTGTACGGGCCCTGTCAGAAACGTGAATCCGGCCCGCGCAGAGATAGTCGACGGCGGCAGAGAAGATCAGCAGAAAACAGAAATCCCAACGCCACATCGCGTAGAAGAACAAGCTGAGGCTGGCGAGAACCCACGGCCGCCAGCGCAGGGGGAGATGCCAGAAGATCGGAACCGCCAACGCGAGGAAAATCAGATAGCCCCAGCTATTGAAGAGCATCTAGAAGCCCGCTCCAGCCACGACTGCGTCGACATGTCTTCCCAGCAGTTCATGGCCCTCACCGCGAAAATGAAAAAAATCCGGGACTCCCGAGTTGATGAAGCCCCATTGCTCTGCGGCCACGATTTCTTCCAGGTCGACGTAGCCAACTCCGAGATCGCCGAATTGCCCCTCTCTCTCTTTGAAGAACCGATCATACGCCCTGCGATCGTGATAGAAGACCTCTGCGCCGGGCCTATGGGGGGCCTTGTAGACCAACACCTGAAGACCATCCCGGAGAGCGAGTTCCAGAAGGGTATCGAGAGCCGCGAGGTTCCAGATCTTCTGCGGCTGCGGAATGGGTGGAATCCTCGTGTCGGCAACCAGATTTCGCAGCCGGAAGAAGAACTCCAGCATCTCGACCTCGGCGGATGCCAGAAGCTTGCCACGATGTCGATAGGCCGGGAAATACTGCTCCAGAAGCTCGGTGAGTCTCTCTTCCAACCGCTGCTGGGGCGTATCCTGCATATCCCCGATCACCTCGACCGCCTGCCTCTGCGCAGACTCGGACTCGACGATGAGCGCCGCGATATTCTCCAAACCTCCCCGGGCTGATAACGCGATATCGAGGCCCGGGGATTGAGGTGCGCGTTCCAATATTGTCGCGCGGATGCCCGGTTCTCGAAGGTCGTCATACGTCAATCCGAGGATCAGGAGATCCGGAAGCAGACCCTTCGCCCGAACCTCCAGGTAGGCCACGAGAAGTTCGTTGAGATTCGCATTGGGCGCCGACAATTGGGCGTACCCGAGTTCGGCTCCGCGACGACTCGCGCTTTCGTTTGCATGGAAGACCGCCAGCTCTTCTCCCGGCCTGATCCGATTGATCGCATGCAGTTGGGAAGCCCCCAGCCAGAGGGCGGAGGGTCTGCCCTGAGCGCGGATACGACCCAGTGTTGCATGAACTTCTTCCGGAGTACTCACGAATCCTGCGACGGGATGCCCCCGATAATCGGAGAGATGGGTGCTCGTCTCTTCCCCAAGGCCCACCTCGTCCGGCCGGAAGTCCGCCTGGGACTGGGCCATGATCCCAAAGGCGATGACGCCGAGCAGCAGACCCGCGAGCAGCGAGAACTCGTCTACGCGACCGGGCTTTGTTTTCGGGTACAGCACTGAATATCCTATCGGCCCAAGGGGGCCCATTCCGGAACCGCGAGACGGTACCGAACCTCTTCTTCAGGATCTCATGATTCCCGCCGCGAAGATCTCATGGCGACAGCCCAATCGGATCCTCCTGCCCTCTGCCGGCTCAACCCGGCCCGACGCCCCGGAATCATGCGGCCGAATCTTTCGCGGGCCCGCCCACGATTTCGCTTTCCCGACCCGAGACCTCCTGCTCGCAGATTTCCCGCAAAGGATCCAGGCTCTCGCTCAA
The DNA here is from genome assembly GCA_964435795.1 of uncultured Spirochaetaceae bacterium. Classification (GTDB taxonomy): domain Bacteria; phylum Myxococcota_A; class UBA9160; order UBA9160; family UBA4427; genus JAZXM01. The sequence goes on along the minus strand of CAYTAT010000029.1, from coordinate 44,366 downwards.
TGCCCCGACACCCTCTCATGGACCCTTCGCGGCTCGTTCCACTTCGATGAGTTCGTCGAGGAGCGCCCGATAGGCGACGTGGCGATCCGTCGCGATGCGGCCCTCGGCCAATGCCTCGAGCACCGCGCAGCCCGGTTCACTGCGATGGAGACAATCTCGAAAGTGACATCCCCCCTCCAGACAGGACTCGAAGCCCGGGAAGAAGGCCGCCAGTTGCCGCGAGGAGACCTCCACCGGTCCGAAGTCGCGAAAGCCCGGCGTGTCGATCAACTCGCCCCCACCCCCGAGGCAGTGCAGGGTCGCGGTACTCGTAACGTGGCGACCCAGGCCGCTGACCTCGTTGATCGATCCCACGGCGAGGGCGAGTTCGGGCAGCAAGGCGTTCAGGATGGAACTCTTGCCCACGCCCGAAGTTCCGACGAAGACCCCGCGCCGACCCCCCTCGAGCCAGGCATCGAGCCGATCGAGTCCCGTTCCGCGACTCGCCGATAGCAGGACGCAGGGGGCGGCCTCGCCGTATTGCAACTGCATCTGCGCTTGGAGTTCCGACGCCCCCGGCAGATCGGCCTTGTTGATGACGATCAGGGGGTCGAGTCCGGCGGCCCGGGCCGCCACCAGGGCGCGATCCACGAAGCCCGTCGCCGAAACGGGGCGCGGCGCCAACACGATGCCGAGGGCGTCCAGATTCGCGGCCACCGCTCGCACCCCACCATGGCTATCGCGGCGACGCAAAACGCCTCGCGCCGCCTCGACCCGCATGCCGTCGGCCTCGACCCGAACGCGATCCCCCACGACGACGCGAGTGCCGCGCCGCAGGTCGATGCGGCGCAGCGCGCCGTCGTCGAAACGCACGGCCACCGCGATGCCATAATGGGCCACGACGGTGGCGGAGACCGAAGCCTCGGATCCCTGCATAGACGGGCACCCTAGCCCGAATCGGCCCCGGGGTCGCCCGCAACGCCGGAATCCGAAGCTCAGCCCCAGAGCGCCTCGGAAAGTCCGGAACTGCGCTCGACCCGACGCTCGATCCCGGCCCTCAGCAGCGCCTGGGAGGCAAAGAGACAGACCCTCTGCCGGGCGCGGCTGACGGCGGTATAGAGCAATTCCCTGGACAGGATCGGAGACATCTCCTCGGGCAGCACCACTGCCACGGCATCGTATTCCGAGCCCTGGCTCTTATGGACGGTCAGCGCGAAAACGGTTTCCGCCGCCTCGAATCGCAGGGGGGAGAGCCAGCGTTCGGTGCCGTCCGGCGCGATGAAGAAGGCGCGCAGACCGCGCTCGGGGGCGGCGGGATCCCGGGCCAGCAGGCCGACGTCTCCATTGTAGAGACCCATCTCGTAATCGTTATGCGTGACGCCGATCGGACGACCCGGGTAGAGGGGTCCGACGGGATGGAAATCCGGATTCCGGGCGAGCAGGCGTTCGCTGCGCAGATTCAGGGCGTCGACCCCCGCCGGCCCCCCGCGATGCGGACATAGGATGCGAAAGCGCTCCAGGGCGCGAAGTCGCCGATCCGGAGTCTCCGCCAGCAGAAAAGGACCGTAGCCCGCGGCGATCTCCCGCTCGAGGCGCACGTGCCAGCGACCCTCCGGATCGTTTTCGATCAAGCTCACCTCCGGGTAGCGGGGATCGGCGAGAACCTCCAGAGTTCCCTCCACATCCCCCGCATTGATCCGACGCGTCAACTCCCCGACCCCACTGTCCGGCCCGAAGCGATGGCTTCGGATCAGGTGGACGATGGGCCGGGAGACGGCCGAGTCAGCGGCCGAAGCGCGAACTTCCTCGACGCGACCGATATCGCCCAACACCGAACCCGCCTCCACGGAAGCCAACTGGTCACGATCGCCCAGGAGGATCAGGCGGGCCCGACTGGGCAGTGCGGAGACCAGGTGCGCCGCCAGGGAGAGATCGACCATCGAAGCTTCGTCGACCAGCAGCAGATCCACGGGCAGTGGATTCTGGGGGCCGTGACGAAAACGCGTCCCCGAACGTCCGACCACGCCCAGGCAGCGGTGGATGGTGGCCGCGCGGCGCGGAATCGCCGCGCGCACGGCATCGTCGCAATCCAGGGAGGCCAGGCTCTGGCCGAGGGATGTCTGCAGGCGCGCCGCCGCCTTGCCGGTGGGGGCCACCAGGCGCATCCGGGGCGGCGCTTCGTTCCGGGCCAGCGCCTGCTCCACGAGCAGCGCCAGGATCTTGACGATGGTGGAGGTCTTGCCCGTCCCGGGGCCACCGGAAATCACGAAGAAGCGCGAGCGCAGCGCCCCCTCTGCGGCCCGCTTCTGGAGATCGGGCTGCTGGGCGGAGTCCGACGCGGGGGTCGGGGTCGGGGTCGGGGTCGGGGTCGGGGTCGGAAAGAAACGCTCGAGTCCCGCCCGAAGCACCTCTTCGTCGATCTCGACGGCCCCCTGCCCCACGCCCAGGCGAGTTCGAAGCGAGTGGGTCAACTGTCGCTGGTATTCCCAGTAGCGGCGCAAGTAGAGACGTCCGGCTTCGTCCAGCACCAGGGGAGCGCTCCCCCTTCCAGCCCCCTCCGCCTCGCCACGGGATTGCGCCGGCGCCCCGCTCGGGGCCCCCGACTCCACGGATTCGCTCTCGCCCAGGACGGCCAGCCAGGCTTCCAGGGGGGGCCACTGCCAGGCCACCCGCGCGTCCTCCTCGAGTTCGAATCCCTCCTCGAGCAGACGCGGAAGATCGAGGCAGACGTGGCCCGCCGCGACCTGGCGGCTCGCCAGGGCAGCGGCCAGCACGACTTCGGCGCGACTCTCCCCGCAGAGTCCGACCACCGTGCGGGCGAAATGATCATCGAGGGCGGAGATCGCACCGCTGCGACGCAATGCGGCCAGGTCGGGGATCAATTGGCCGACTCCCTTCTCTCGGGCGCGTCAGCACCCGCCTCGCCTCCCGCGATGCAGGCGGATAGCGCCTCGATGAGTTCGCGTGGCGGTCGATCGTAGTAGATGCCCGTCCCCGAATCCGGCGCCATGCCGCGCATGAAGAGATAGTAGCTGCCCCCGAGATGGCGATCGTAATCGTAATCCTCCAGGCAGCGGGCCAGGTGGCGGTGAAGAGCGACGGTATAGAGATGGTATTGCAGCACGTAATCGTGCTCGAACATCGCACGGTCGAGGGCCGCGGGCGCGTAATCCCGGGCGTGGCCACCGAGTTGATTCGATTTGTAGTCCACGAGGTAGTAGGAACCCCCGTGGCGAAAAACCAAATCGATGAAGCCGCGCAGATGACCCTCGAGCGCGCGGAAGCCGAGTTCCCCGGCGCGCTCCGCATAATCGATGACGAGCGGGCTCCTGGCCCGGCTCGCCAGCACCGCCGCCAGCCTGGCGGCGGTCCACTCGACGCCGCCCTCCGCCACCGGCAGGAAGAAGCCCATTTCATCCACCCGATCCGAGCGCGACAACTCGGCGAGCCGGAACTCGCCCAGGGGACCGCCGAGGGGGGTGGCGAGAGTCTCGCGAATGGCCTCGGCAAGACTGTCGGCCCACTCGAGGGAGTGGCCGTGCACGCTCAATGCCTCGCGCACTTCGCGTTGCAGCGACGCGCTCGCCGCCGGCGCGAAATCGATGCGCTCAAAGACCCTATGGATCAGGGTTCCCGGACCCGCGCCGCTGGGAAAATCGTGCAGGCGAATGAGGGGGTCGGAATCACTCCCCTCCGCGGCGGCATCGCCGGGATCCGTGCCGGGATCCTCGTGGTCGAGGCCGCGGGAGGCCGGATGCAACTCCGAATGGCGCGCCGCGCTTGCCGGGGCCCCCGCGCGCTCCGCCCCGGCGACCAGACCCGAAAAGCTCGACACGCGCCGCTGCTGCGAGATCGCGCGGGTGAGGGATCGGACGCCGACGGAAGCGCTCTCCAGGGCGGCGGGCCGGTGGCGGGGAGCGGGACTCGAGTCGAGGGGCTCGATGGCGATGGTTCCCCCGGAGGCCCCCACGAGTGCGGCGAGATCCGCCTCCAGGGCCTCGGCGTCGAGTTTCCCGAAGTGCTTGACGCAGCGTTCGGCCAGGGCGCCAATGCCCTGCTGCAGGACGGAGTCCGCGTCGGGGGGGGGATGCAGGAGATACGCGAGGGGTGAAGCTCCGGCATCCCGGACCGGCCCCCAGGCCACGATCAGCCGCTCCTCGGCCCGGGTCAGGGCCACGTAGAGCAGGCGCAAACTCTCGGCCAGGAGTTCTCCCCGGGCGCATTCCTGGGCTCGTGCATAGGCGGCGGAACCGAGGTCGAGTTTGAGGCGATATTCCTCTTCGGGGTCGTGAAAGAGAATCCACTCGGCATTCTTCGGCCCCTTCGTCTTCTCATCCCATGGATAGGGGCAGTAAACGATCGGATATTGCAGCCCCTTGCTGCGATGCACGGTCACGATCTGAACCGCCCGGGCGTCGCTCTCCAGGCGCATCAGGGCATCTTCCGCCACCTCTCCACGCCGGGCCTCGGGATCCGAACGCATGCGCTTGAGCCAGGCCGCCTGACCGGCGGAACCCATGCCGTGGTTCTGGCAGGCCTTCTGGAGCAATTCGCCGAGGTGCAGGAGATTCGTGAGTCGCCGTTCGCCGCCCGTCCGATTCAACCAGCGCAGGGGTGTCGCGTGATCCCGGAAGATCTTCTCGAGCAGGGCGATCGCGCCGCCCCGCTGCAGACAGCGCTGCCACTCCCGGGCCGCCAGCAGCCAGAGTTCCCAGGCGTCGGCATCTTCGCGCAGGGAAGCCAAATCCCCGGCGTCGAGGCCGATCAGGGGGGTCGCCAGGGCGGCCCGCAGCAGACGCGAGTTCAGGGGATCGGCGGCCGCGGCCAGCAGGGAGTGGAGGTCCTCGGCATCCGGGGTATCGAAGACACTCTCATCGCTGCGCATCACGCAGGGAATGCCCTGGGCGAGCAGGGCCCCGCGAATCTTCTGGGCCTGGGGATTGGTGCGACAGAGCACCGCCACGTCCCCGGCCGTAATCGGTCGTTCGTCGATGCGCGCATCCGAGGCCAGCAGGCGCGCGATATCGGCCGCGATCGCCGGAGGGATTTCACGACCCACGATCTCCTTGCTGCGCGCTTTCCCCTCTTCATTGAAATCCATCCAGAGCAGACGCAGGGGGGCACCGCCCGCCGCGGCCGGATCCATCCTCTGTTTGCTCCTCGCGGGTGCTTCCGCGTCGAAGAAGGGAATCGCATCAAAAAGAAAGGGGGAGCCCACTCGTCGAAAGACGGCGTTCACCGCCTGGACGAGGCGGGGATCCGAGCGCCAGTTCCGATCCAAGGTGTACTCACCGGCCAGGGGGCCGCGCTTGGCGTTCATATAGGCGAATACATCCGCGCCGCGAAAGCCGTAGATCGCCTGCTTGGGATCCCCAATCATGAAGAAGACCGAGGGAGGGCTTCCCCAGATCGCGCCGAAGATGCGGTATTGGGTCGGATCCGTATCCTGGAATTCATCCACCAGGGCCGCGGGAAAACGGGCTCGGATCTTCTCCGCCAACAACTCGCCCCGGGGCCCCGCGAGCGCCGCGTCGAGATCCGTCATCAGGTCGTCGAAGGAACGCGTGCGGGCCTCTCGCTGGCGACGCCGCCATTCCCGGCGCGCGTACTCGAGCAACTCGAGTTTGAGCCCGACCCAACGCAGCCGCAGATCCTCCGCGTAGGCAGCATCCGCCTCGACGAGGCGCTGGGCCGTCTCGAAGAAAGGATGCGTGGGCGGCTGCTGGTTCTTTCGCGTCCGCAATTTGACCCTCGCCGCGGCCAGATTCGCAAAGGGGGCGGCGTCCGCCTCGCCCGGAAGCGCCGAGCGGAAGAAGGCGTCGATCTGCGAACACCACTGCGACTCGATCTTGGCGAGGTTGTAGGACGACTTATTGAGAACTTCCCGACGCGCCGCATCGGCGAGCAGGCGAAGCACTTCCTCGCCCTGGCTCCGCCACTGGGTCTCGGCGGATTCGAAGGCCCTGCGCCAGGCGACATCCAGCCCCGGAGTCGGGACGGGGGCCCGCTCGGGCAGTACCTCCAGGGTCGCCTGGGAGCGCAGCTTCCCCACCAGTTCTGCGAGGGAGGCGGGGTTGCGCGAGGCGGAGGACTTCAGCCAACGCACGAATTCCCGCGGCGCGTCGTAGAGGGAGCGCGTCCAGAAATCCCCCACGACCTCCTCGAGCAGAACGGATTGCTCGCGCACCAATTCGGTGCCGAAGGCCATGCCACTCTCGAAGGCGTTTTCCTCGAGAACGCGGTCGCCGAAACCGTGGATCGTGAAGACCGCCGCCTCGTCGAAGCTGCGCAGGGCATCGGCCAGGCGACGCAGATCCTCTGCGGGCTGCCCGCGCTCGTGGCTGGAGCTCACCAGCGCTTCCAATACCGATTCCTCGCCCCGCCCGACCGTCGCCCCCGGGCGAGCCAGGCTCTCTTCCAGCACGTCGTGGGCCTCGCGCAAGCGCTGCCGAATGCGCTCGCGCAATTCGGCCACCGCCGCCCGGGTGAAGGTGACCACCAGGATTTCGCCGACGGAAAAACCGCGCTCGACGATCAAGCGCAGGTAGAGGGTCGTGATCGTAAAGGTCTTGCCCGTTCCCGCGCTGGCCTCGATCAGACGGCTGCCCTCGAGTTCGATCGTCGGGGCGTGGAGGGACTGCATCAGCGAATCTCCCGGCGATGCTCGAGGAGTGCATCGAATACACGGTGGGCGAGGAAGCGAAAGCCATCGCCCTCCTCTCCCGGCACGGGACGCCAGGAATTGGCCAGGGGATCCTGATCTGCGAAGACCCGACGCAGATAGGGATCCTCACTCTCGCCCGGAGCCTGGCCGCGCTCCCAATGCTTACCCCCACCGCCCCGACCCGCCCGATCTTCCCGGCCCCGCCACGCCCGGTAGGCCTCGAGGCTGGCGTGGCGCTCGGGATCTGCGGTCGTCGAGTCGCGCAATGTCTTCGCGTATTTGCGCGAGGTCCTGGGAAAGAAGGGCAGTGGATGTTGCTGGCCCCGGCGATAGATCTCGATCAACTGGGACAACTCTTCCCGGGCCCCGGCGACAAAGTCGAAGACGATATGGCTCGTGCCCTTCCCACCGTCGGGGCGGCCGAAGAGGTGGCTCTCCGGCGTGACGCCTTCGGGAGCGCGTCCGTCCTCGGCCAACAGGCAGAATGCGAGATGCCGAATCCACTGGCCGAGTTCCCAGGAACCGCCGAGGGTTGAGAAGCGCAGATCCACCCGGCCGCCGGGCCAGACCCCAGCGAGACTGCCGACCAGGCGCATCCCCGAGAGTTCGCAGTCGAGGGCCAGGGGGGGCTTCGCCGCGCCCGCGCGCAGGGCCCCGGCCAGGCCCAGGAGATCTTCGACCTCCTGGGCCACGACTTCGTAGGCACAGAATCCCGCGCTGCCCAGGGGCAGACGACCGAGACCGCGGATGCGCGCTTCGACGAGATCCGCGCCACGGCCCCCCGAAGACTCATGGATCAACTGATCCCCGATCTTCCATTTCTCGAGCCCCACCAGGTCCATCGGCTCGCGGCTGGGGGTGGGATCTCGTTCTTCGAAGAGATGCACCCCGAGGCGCTGGCGCATCAGGTATTTCACGGGGCCGGCGAAGAAATCGACCAGTTGATCCAATTCCAGGCGCGGCGGCCCGTCGATCTCCGCCGCCGGGATGGCCGCCAGCGGATCGGGAAAGAAAGGCGGCGAGGATTCGGGCGGGGAGTCGAGCAGGCGGGCCGCATCGCGGGCCATTGGCGAAAAGCTGAAGAGTCGGGGATCGCCGAGCGCGGCCGTAAAGTAGGCGGGGCTGAAGGATTGAAGGGGATGTTCGATCAGCACACCGACTCCCTTTTCCCGGCTCCAGGAAGCCGCCGCACCCGCTTCGCTTCGGGTCTCGGGGATGGCTATCCGATCGAGATGGTCGAGGAGTTCCCCGATCACGACCGAGGGATTGTGAACCTCGTGATCGCGCTCCCCAAACCCAGGGTAGGTGATGACCAGGTGATCCCGGGCGGAAAGCAGGGCCTCGAGGAAGAGATAGCGATCGTCCTCGCGCGCACTGCGATCGCCGGGCCGCGGCGCATGGCCGATCAGATCGAAACCGAGGCGACGCCGGGAGCGGGGAAATTGAAGCTCCCCGAGGCCCATCAGACAGACGACCCGGAAGGGAATCGTACGCAGGGGAGTCCATTCGCAGAAGGTCACGCCACCGCTGAGAAAGCCCCCGGGCGGCGAGCGTTGGGCGATCGTGGGATCGAGTTGATCGCGCAATCCACGCAGGCTGATGCGACCGCTAAAACCCGCACTGCGGGCGGCCTCGACACAATTTCGCAGGCCATCGCGAATCCACTGACGCTGGTGGAAATTCTCGCGATCCGCATCCACCATGCGCTCGAGCAACTCGTTGAGCAGGAGTTCCCAATCGCCCGGGCTGCGCCTCTCCCGGGCCCGATCGTGAAAATCAAAGATGCGGGCCAGGAAGTCGGCCAGGCGGCCCAGACTCTGGGCCTCGACGCCCTCGATCTCGCCGAAGGGGCGCACGTCGGCATGCAGCCGCCCGACTCGATCCGCCATCCCGTAGCCCAGCAGCAATCGTTCCATGCCGAAGCGCCAGGTATTCTGGAGCTCCGCGGGCTGTCCCTCCCGAACGCGATGTTCGGCGTCGATCCCCCAACGAATCCCCGCACCCTCCACCCAATCCCGGAGTCGGGGCTGATCACTCTCGAGAATCCCGAAGCGGCTGCGAATACAGGGCTGGCCCAGCAGATCGAGCAACTCCGAGGCCGTCAGCCGCCCTCCCAGGACATCGAGGAGTTGGGAAAAGGCCTCCACGACCTCGAAGCCGCTGCGGGCGCCCCGATCCGAAACCCGACACGGGATACTGCCGCGTCCGGCCTCACCCTCGATGCCTCCGCTGAAGACGGCCTCGACGAAGGGCGCATAGGTTTCCACATCCGGCGTCATGACGACCACGTCGCAGCTCCGCAGGCTGGCATCCGCTTCGAAGAGATCGAGCAACTGATCGCGCAATACCTCGGCCTCGCGCATGGGACCGTGGCAGGCGTGCAGGGAGAGGGAACGGTCGCCGCCCGAGACCTGCCAGCGCTCGGCGTCCACATCCGCACTGCGATCGCGAAGGTTGAGGATGTCGGATTGCAGCGCCCGCAAGAGGCTGGCGCGATCCGGATCGACCTCGAGGGGATCGCGGTAGAGATCCGCATTGCCCTCTTCGTACTCGATTCCGCTCTCGAGGATCTCCTGGAAATCCCGACCCAGGCGACCCAGGGAGGCCAATAGGGGATGCCCCTCCTCGAAGTGGAGGAAGGCCGCATCGTCCTCGGCGTGGGAATGCTCTCGCCAGCGATCCCGGATCTGCTCCCGGGCGCTGCGGATCTGGCCCCAATATTGGCGCGAGGGGCTATGGATGAAGAGATGCAACTCGGTGGCCTCGCCGAGGGCCGCCAGCGCGGCCATGAAGAGCGGCGGCAGCGTCGACACCCCGAAAACACAGACTCGGCTCGGAAGTTTCGGGCCGGATTCCGCAGCCGACGACGAATTCCCGGCGACTTCTTCGATGAAGCGGGCGATGCGTGCGGCCAGGTGCGTAGAGCCGTGCTGCTCGACGAGGCGGCGCCAGAGTTCCGCCTGCCAGGCGGCTTCCCCCTCGGGCAAGTCGGGGCCGGGGGGGCGCTCCCCTCGTTCCCAGGCCAGAACCATCTCCGGCCGATAGATCACGTAGTGATCGAAGTGATCCGCGATGCGGCGCGAAAGGCCGAGGAGTTGGTCTCCGCTCGCATCCTCGCGCAGGTATTCCCGGATCGATCCGAAGCGGGGATCCTCCTTCAAGGCGGGCAACTTCTCGACGATCGACCACATCAGGGCCTCGGGGTCAAATTCCCGGCCGCGGCCCGGATCCTCGCCCAGGACCGCGGCCAGGGAGCGCTGAAGGAAGGCCCGGGGAAAGGGGAATTCCGCATTCGCGAAGGCGCCGAGCCGATTCGACAACTCCAGTTCCAGCCAGCGCTCCATACCCCGACCCTGGACGACGATGCATTCCGGGGCGAGGGGATCCAGCCGACGATCGGCGAGGATGCGCACCAATTCCGCCAGCAATTCTTCGCTCCGGTTGCTGCGGTGGATGCGCATCGGGCCACGATAAGCGCAACGGCCCCGCGCATCAATCACCCGGGGAACAATCGGCGGCTTTCCGGCGCCGGGGAGGCCGGGGACCGACGCGGAAGTCCGGAACCAGCGCCTCGCCGAGAAGCGGAGGGGGCGCGAGCGAGGTGGTGCGAAGATTGGGTCCGCGCCTGGGGGCCGCTCCTCGAAATCCCTCCTGATTGCATCTGAATCGGCCCGCTGAATGGACGGGCCGAGTGGGCGGCCCGAAACGCGTGGGGAAGCGCAACTCGACTCCACTCCGAGCTGCGAGCAATCTCCCGCCCGCGCTGGGAAAACGCCGTCGGCCGCCGACCGAGTTCCGGTCTCGGGCCGGGCACGAGACCCATTCTTCGCACCACCTCGGACGACCCACAACAACCTCTCCCCAACCAACCCCCTCTC
>CAYTAT010000029.1:4441-33745 GCA_964435795.1 uncultured Spirochaetaceae bacterium | reverse complement strand
TCCCCAACCAACCCCCTCTCTCCAACTCCCGCCCACCCCCCCCTCTCCAGCCAACCCCCTCTCTCCAACTCCCGCCCACCCCGCCCTCCCCCGCCCTCGCCAGCGAGCGCGCCGGCGAGCGCATCGGGCAGGGGTTCGATACGCGGCGACTGGAGAGCGCGGCCCGAGTCGGCGAAGCTCGGGGCATGAGCCCGCTCTACTTCGCCTATGGATCAAATATGAGCCACCGCCGCCTGCAGGCCCGGATCCCCGCCGCGCGCTGCCTCGGAGCCGCCCACCTCGACGGCTTCCGCCTCACCTTCGACAAGGCGGGCCGGGATGGTTCGGGCAAGGCGAACCTGATCGCCGAGACCGGCGCGCGCAGGGGCGGGGTTCTATGGTCGATCGAAGAGCCCGCGTGGGCGATCCTCGACCGCTTCGAAATCGGCTACCGGCGGGAGACGCATCCGGTGAGCGACTCCCGGGGCCGCTCCCGGGTCGCCGGACTCTACCGCGCGCCCGGCGGCGGCGAGGAGATCCCGCCCTTCGACTGGTATCTCGCCTACCTCGTCGAGGGGGCCCGGGAGAACGGCCTGCCGAGAGAACTGATCGAGGAACTCGAGAGTCGGCCCTGTCGACCCGACCCGGACCCCGAGCGCAGCCGTCGCAACGCCTGAGCCGAAGCCGGGACCGGAATCGATCGAAGCCCGCATCCAAGCCCGATCGACCGCGGCCCTCAGCCGCCGCTCAGCCGCCGGGCCAGACGGGCCACACCCTCGAGGGTGGGCTCCGGGGGCATCACGGTGAAACAGATCCGGATCCATTCCCCGTAGTCAGAGCCACAGGAGGAGCCAGGGGCCACCAGCACGCCGTCCTCGAAGCAATCCTCGAGAAGGCCGGCCAGACCGCGCTCATCGAGTCGCCCCGAGACATCGACAAAGAGAAAGGTGGAGCCCATCGGGGCGGGCAGGCCCAGGAGTTCGGCCGAGCGAGCGCCCACGACGCGATACTGCTCCCGCGCCGCGGCCTGCCAATCCCCTCCCCCCGCCAGGGCGCGCAGGGCGGCCACCTGCCCGGGCACCGGCGCGTTGTAGTAGCTATGGGTGCCCAACTTGCGCGCCTCGTCGATCCACGCCTCGGGGCCCACCAGGTAGCCCACGCGATTGCCCGCCATCCCATAGGCCTTCGAGAACGAATAGGAGCTGAGGGTGCGCTCCGGGGCGAGGGGGGCCATCGGAACGTGGGCTCCCTCGAAGACGAAATCCTCGTAGACCTCGTCCGAGAGGATCCACCAATCCTCACTGCGGGCCAATTCGGCCAGGGCCTCGAGCCAGGGAGCGGGGATCACCCGGCCCGTCGGATTCGACGGACTCGACACGTAGAGGGCGACACTGCGGGCACTCAAGCGCGCTCGCACGGCCTCGACCGCGGCCCGCGCCGAATCGACGCGATCGAAGAAGGGCACCTCCACGGGAGTGGCGCCCACCGCCTGCACGATGCCGCGGATCAGGGGCCAGAAAGGCGCCAGGATCAGGATCTCATCGCCCGGCTCGGCGATCGCCCGCACCGCACAGTCCAGGCCGGCGGTGGCGCCCGCCGTGACGAGCACGGACTCGCGCCGACGGGCGAGGCCGCTTCGCTCGCAGACGCGCTCCACGAGGGCGTTCACGAGTTCCGGCAGGCCCCGGGTATCGCAATACTGGTGCAGGCCGGGATGCTCGGCGCTGGCAATATCCTGCATCCGCGCCCCCTCAAAGGGCTCCAGGCAGGTATCGCCCACGTGCAGGGGAAAGAGGGGACCGGCATGCCCCTCGAGGCGGTCGGCGAAGGGGGAGTATACGGCCCCCGGCATGGCCTTCGCGTTCGCACTCAAATGAGGGGGCTTGGGCATCGTGGCCTCGGATGATTTCAGCACAGAAGATCTCTTGCAGGAGCATGAAAGCTCAGCCCGGCCCCCGCGTCGAGCGCCCGCATGCGCCCGGGTCTACGCGTCCGAGGCGGCCGCATCCGAGGCATCGATCAGGGCGCCGTAGCCCTCGCGAAAGCCGGGGTAGAGAAAGCGGTAGCCGCTGGCGCGTAGCCTCGCGTTGCTGCAGCGGCGGCCGACGGGAGGCGCCGGGGCTTCCCCGCTCGCGATCGAGGAGGGCATGCCGAGGCGTTCGGCCAGCCAGCGCGCGACCTGGTGGGAATCCGCCGGATCCGCGTCGACGCCGAGACAGATCTCCGGCGCTTCGGGGGCGAGGATCAGGTGTGCGATCGCCCCCGCGGCGTCATCGCGATGGATGCGATTCGTGAAGCGCGGCGGGCCCTCGGATGCGCGACCCGCGCGAATGCGTTCGAGCAAGCGCTCGCGGCCGGGGCCGTAGAGGCCTCCGAGGCGCAGGCTGGTGGACGCAAAGGGGCTGGCGAAGAGCAACCGCTCGGCGCTGAGCATCAACTCACCCGCGAAATCCCGCGGATGGGTGGGTGAGGATTCGTCGACCCACTCTCCGCGACTCTGGCCGTAGACCGATGTACTCGACGTGAAGAGCACGCGGCCCGGGCGCTGTCCCTCTTCGGCGAGCGCCCGCAGCAATTGGCCAAGGCCGTCGAGATAGACCGAGCGGTAGACCTCGGGATCTCGGCGCTTGGCACCCACGGCGAAGACGACGGCATCGAGTCCCCCCGGCAGGACGCCGATTGCCCCCGCTCGGCTGATATCCGCCTCGATGCCCTCCACGCCCTCGGGCAGGGCGCTCACGTCCCGGCGCAAGCCAAAGACCGAGTGTTCGGCCGCCAGTAGACGGCGGGCGAGTGCCCCGCCCACATATCCGCAGCCCACGATGAGAATCCTGGCCATGTCCACACAAGCATGCCAGAAGCCCCCGCTCTCGACACCCGCGTATACTCCCGGCATGGCTCCCGCAGTCGGTCTGTCCCCATGCCTGGATGAGAGAGAACGCTGGCGCCCCGGCCGCGAATACCTCTACCTCGACCGCGCCTACGCGCAGGCCGTGGAGGCGGCCGGGGGCACCCCGATGCTGCTGCCACTGGGAGGGGATCCCGCGGCCCTGATCGAGAGGGTCGACGCCCTGGTGATCCCGGGCGGGGATGACTTCCCGCCGGATCGCCCCTACCCGGACGCGATCCGCTTCGAGATCGTCTCGCCGCGACAACTCGAATTCGATCGCGCCCTGCTGGCCGCCGCCCGGGCCCGCGGCCTGCCCGTGCTCGGCATCTGTTATGGCGCTCAACTCATGGCCCTGGCCCGGGGCGGAAGTCTTCACCACCACCTGCCCAGGGATCTGCCCCAAGCCCATGACCACGCCCTGGACGAAGTCGACGGGCGCCACGGGATCCGGATCGAAAGCGGCACGCGCCTCGCCGAAATTCTCGAAACGGATGCAACTCGCGTCAACAGTCTTCACCACCAGGCGGTGGCGGAGGTGGGCCCGGAGATGCGCGTATCCGCCCGGGCCGAGGACGGAGTCATCGAGGCCATCGAGGCCATCGAGGGGAGGGGCGAGCATTTCGAGATCGGCGTGCAATGGCATCCCGAGAAACTTCCGGATCGCGGGGGAGAGGCCCTCTTTCGCGCCCTGATCGGCGCCGCGGGGGGAAAGTAATTTGCCCCCGCCGCGCGCATGGGTGCCCCCGCCGCCGATACCCTAGAATGGGATTTCAAGTTGGCAGACTGGGGCGGCTCTCCGAGCCGCCTTTCGTGTATTTGAGCGCGCGAAAGTCACAGTGACACGGAAAACATCATGAAGGTCTACACGACAGCTCCCCTGGAAGATCCCCGCGACGCCCGCAGCCTCTTTCCCGAACTCGAGGAAATCGGTTACGACGGCGCGTTCAGCTTCGAGGCCAAGCACGATCCCTTCCTGCCCCTGGCGGTGGCCGCGGAACACACCACGCAGTTGCGCCTGGGAACCGCCATCGCGATCGCCTTCGCGCGCAATCCCATGAACCTCGCGAACCTCGCCTACGGGATCCAGAACATCACGGGTGGGCGTTTCCTCCTGGGCCTGGGTTCCCAGGTGCGACCCCATATCCTGCACCGCTTCAGCATGCCCTGGTCGAAGCCCGCCGCCCGCATGCGCGAGATCGTATTGGCCATCAAGGCCATCTTCAATTGTTGGGAGGGGATCGACGAACTCGACTTCCGGGGAGAATTCTACCGCCACACCCTGATGATCCCCGCCTTCAATCCCGGCCCGAATCCCTTCGGCCCCCCGCCCATCGTATGCGGCGGCTTCGGTCCCCTGATGACCGAGATGGCCGGGGAAGTGGCGGATGGCTTCATCGCCCATCCCTTCAACTCTCGCCAGTCCCTGCTCCAGAATACGATCCCCGCGCTCGAACGCGGTCTCGCGAAGAGCGGGCGGCAATTCGAGAACTTCGAAGTCCTCTGCGCCACTCTCGTCGTCACCGCGGACGAGGAGGAGGAATTCGAGCGGGTGAAGGCCGCCGCCAGGAAGCAGCTGGCCTTCTACGGCTCGACCCCCGCCTATCTCCCCACCCTGGAAGCCCATGGCTGGGGGGAGATCCACGCCGAACTCAATCGGATGTCGAAGCGCGGCCAATGGGATGATATGCACGAGTTGATCGGCGACGAGATCCTCGAAGCCATCGCCGTGGTGGGACCCCGCAAGGAGATCGCGGGGCGCTTGCAGGAGAGACTCGCGGGCATCGCCGACGGCGTCAGCCTGACCCATAACCGCGCCCCGGATCCCGGCCATTGGGCGGACGTGGTCGCGGACCTGAAGCGGAGCTAGGCGCCGGAGGGCCCGCTCCCCCGCTCTCGCAGGCGCCGCCGCAACAACTTGCCCGCGGCGTTGCGGGGCAATGCGTCGAGGCGCCTGAACGTTCGCGGCAATTTGAAGGCGGCCAGGCGCTCCCGACACCAGGCCTCGAGATCCCGCGCCTCGGCATCCGGCGACGAAGCCACCCAGAAGGCCACGGGGCGGCTACCGTATTCGGTGTCGGCCTCCCCGACCACGGCGGCTTCGAGCACGTCGGGATGCGCCTCGAGCACGGCTTCGACTTCCGCGGGATAGATATTTTCGCCACCGGAGACGATCAGATCGTCTCGCCTCTCGAGCACGCGCAGGCGCCCCTCTTCGTCGAGCACCCCGGCATCGCCGGTATGCAGCCAACCCCCGCGCAGCGCCCGGGCCGTCGCCTCGGGGCGGCCGAGATAAGCGCGCATCAAGGTCGGGCCCCGCACGCAGATCTCACCCACCGAGCCGGCCTCCAGGGACTCTCCACTTTCGTCCACCACCCGCACCTCGATGCCGGGAAGAATCCGCAGACGGCCTTCGAGGGCGGACGCGGCATCGCGGCCCGGAGCATCGCCTTCGAATGAGAGCCGGGTCGCCACCTGGGAGGCGGCCTCGGTGAGCCCGTAGCTGGGCGCCACGGGATAGCCGAGCGCCCGGGCCCTCGCGATCAGCGGCGCGGGCGCGGGGCCGCCCCCGAGCAATACGATGCGCAAGCCCGCCGGCGCCCGCCTGTCTCCGCGCACTTCCAGCAGTCGGCTCAACATCGTCGCCACCAGGGAAATCGCCGTGACCCCGTCGCGATCGAGGGCCTCGGAAACCTCCCCGGGATCGAAATGCCGATGGATCAGGGCCGCGGATCCCCCGAGCAGGCTGCGCACCAGGACCGAGAGAGCCGCCACGTGAAAGAGGGGCATGCAGACGAGCCAGCGCTCATCGTCGCGAGTGCCCAAGAATGCCGCCGAAGCCCGAGCGCTCGCGAAAAAAGCGGAGGCGGGGATCAGGGCGCCCTTGGGCCGCCCCGTGGTACCCGAGGTGTAGAGCAGCGCCATGATGTCGGAGAGCTCGCCGCTATGCGAGCACTCGGCAGCCATTCGCGGGGCGCCCCGCCCCGCGGGCCGTCGAATCCCGGCTGCCAATTCGCAGCCGCGCATCTCCACGCAGGTCGCAACCCCGGCGTCCGAGGCCGCCGCCCGAGCCCGATCGGCGCGCTCCCCCGCGAGGTGAAATAGCCAGCGCGCCCCGGAATCGGCCAGGATGTGGGCCCACTCCTCCCGGGCCAGGCGCGTATTCAGGGGCAGCAGCACGGCGCCCACTTCGCGCAACGCCCAGAGCAGACGCGGCAATTCCGGGCCGTTGTCGAAGAGGGCCGCGACCACGTCCCCGCGCCCCACCCCGATCTCCGTCAGCCCCTGCGCGAGCTGGCGAACCTCCCGGGCCAAATCCCCATAGCGGGTCTCGACCCCGTCCAGTACCCACGCGACGGCCCCGGGAGAGAGAGCGGCCCTCTGGGCCAACCACGGCTCCCGCCATTGGATCTCTTCCCGCTGTCCGTTCATGGCTCGATCTCGATCGGATCACCCGCCCGGGCCCGGGCCAATCGTGCGGGATCGGGGACGATTCCGAGCCCCGGTCCCGACGGCAATTCGAGTTGGCCGTCGCGAATCCGGGGCTGGGGGGCCAAGTCGAATTCGAAGAGCGCCCCGGTCGCCAGTCCATCGGCGGGACGCTCGCCCGGCAGCGCGGCTGCCAATTGGGCGACCGCCAGGGTGCCGAAGACCGAGTCGAGCAGGCTCGTGAGCACGACGGGAATGCCCGCGCGCGCGGCCAGGCCCGCGATCTCCGCCGCCCCCCCCAGGCCTCCGAGGGCCGCCGGCTTGAGGATCAGGAGATCCGCGGCCCGACTCTCGATCACCGCGAGGGCGCCCGCCCGATCACTCGCGGCTTCATCCGCGGCGATCGCCACCTCGCCCGCCGCGCGCAACTGCGCGAGACCTTCGAGATCCTCCGCCGCCACGGGCTGCTCGATGAATTCGATTCGCAACTCCGAGAGCGCCAACAACATCGCGGCCGCGCGCCCCCGGCTCCAGGCCCCATTGGCGTCCACGCGCAGCCGCGCATCGGGACCCACGGCGCCGCGCAGCGCGCGCACGCGCGCCAGATCCTCGCGCCAGTCCCGGGCGCCGAGCTTCAATTTGAAGCTCTCGAAGCCGCGACGCGCCAGCCCACGAGCACTCTCGCAAAGGGCCGGGATGCCGGCCCCGGAAACCAGACCGCTCACCGCGACGCGAGAGTTCGCGTGATCTCCGACCCCGCCATCTTCGACTCCAGCGGCCCCATCCTCTCGAACTGCGATGCCTCCGCCCGGGGCTCCATTCGCGACTTCCCGCGCGAGCCGAGATCTGAATGGCGAGTTCTCGTGGCGGGCCAGAAGATCGCGAAACCCCGTCTCCAGGGCGAAGCAAGCCGCGGGGGTCTCGGCGACCGCACCCCCCCCCTTCATCGAAGCCAATGCCCGGGGCAATGCCTGTTTCGAAGCGTCCGCCGCCAACCAATCGGCGCCCAATGCCAGCAAGGCCTTCACGCATTGGGCCTCGGACTCCATGCCGAAACCCGGCAGGGGCGCGGCGTCCCCCCAACCCCGCAGACCCGCCTCGGATTCGAATTCGACCAACCAGCCCCGCCGCTCGCGAATCGGCCCATGGGCGGTTTCGAGAACCTCGCACAGGGGCAGCGCATAGGGGAGCAGGCGAATGCCGCGCACTTTCATAGGACCCAACCCAGGGCCAGGAGCAGGGAAAAGAGGAAACAGAGTTGTGCGGTACCCGCCAGCGCGGCGTTCAGGGGCGGACCCGAATATTCGTCGCGCAGGGTCTTATAAAGGGAGAGCGCCCGGGGCAGCGTGAGCCAGGGCAAGAGCACCCAGGGCGATCGATCCAGGAAGAGCCAGAAGACGGGCGGCATCCCGTAGGCGATCGCAAGACATAGAGCGTATTCCGCCACCCCGCCCCGGCGACCCAGGCGCACGGCCAGGGTGCGCTTGCCGGCCCGGCGATCGCCCTCGATATCGCGCACGTTGTTGACCACGAGGATGGCGGTGGCCAGGACACCCACCGGAATCGAGGCCAGGAAGGCCGCTCCCGAAAGCTCCAGGGCCTGCACGTAATGGGTCCCCACGACGGCCACCACGCCGAAGAAGAGAAAGACCGCCAGATCCCCCAAGCCCCGATAACCAAAGGGCCAGGGTCCCCCCGTATAGGCGAGGGCCGCCAACATCGAGACCCCCCCCACCACCAGCAACCCCCAACCCGCGACGGCGACGAGATAGAGACCGACCCCCGCGGCCAGGGCCAGGGAGAGTGCGATCCCGGCGCGCATCTGCTTCGCACTCAGCCAGCCCATCTGGCTGGCCCGGGGCGGGCCGATGCGGGTTTCATCGTCGGCGCCACGCTCGAAGTCGAAGAGATCGTTGGCCAGGTTGGAGGTGATCTGCAGCAGGAGCGCGCCGAGCAGGGCCGCCAGGGCCGGCAGCGCACGCGCCTCTCCCGCCGCCGCGGCCGTCGCCGTTCCCACCACCACCGGCGCCACGGCGGTGGGCAGGGTGCGCGGGCGCAGGGCGAGCAGAAAGGCGCGCCCGGCGGAGGGAGGCGACGGGGTTTCGGAACTCGCTTCACTCAAGGGGCTCGGTCTCCGGCAGAGTTCTAGGGGCGCCAGGGAAAGCGCGAGAAGTCGGGACTGCGCTTTTCGTTGAAGGCATCGCGACCCTCCTGGGCCTCTTCGTTCATGTAAAAGAGCATCGTGGCGTCCCCGGCGAGTTCCTGCAGGCCGATCTGCCCATCGCAATCCGCATTCATCGAGCGCTTGATGAGGCGAATCGCCAGGGGACTGTTCTGCAGGATCTCCCGCGCCCAGGCCACCCCCTCGGCCTCGAGTTCCGCCACCGGCACGACGGCATTGACGAGTCCCATCGCCTCGGCCTGCTCGGCGCCGTATTGCCGGCAGAGGAACCAGATCTCCCGCGCCTTCTTCTGCCCCACGATCCGGGCCATATACGAGGAGCCGAGACCGCCATCGAAACTTCCCACCTTGGGGCCCGTCTGGCCGAAGCGCGCGTTCTCGGCGGCGATCGTCAGATCGCAGACGAGGTGCAGGACGTGGCCCCCGCCGATCGCATAACCCGCCACCAGGGCGATCACGGGCTTGGGGAGAAAGCGGATCAGCTTCTGCAGATCCAGAACGTTCAGCCGCGGAACGCCGTCCCGCCCCACATAACCCGCATCACCCCGCACCCCCTGGTCGCCCCCGGAGCAGAAGGCCTGCTCGCCCTCCCCGGTAAGGAGCACTACCCCGATCTCGGGCATATCGCGCACCTTCGTGAAGGCGTCGATCAACTCCTCGGTGGTCTCGGGCCGGAAGGCATTGTGTTTTTCCGGGCGACAGATCGTCACCTTCGCGATGCCGTCCTCGCTGCACTCGAAGCGAATATCCTCGTATTCGCAAAGCGTCTTCCAATCGACCTGGCTCATGAAGACTTCCCCCTACCCGCTCACTGGCGGATCCCCTGTCCGGGTGATTGTCCAGCGCGCGCTTCCCCGGTCTGAAGCGTGGCATCGGCGGCGTCGGCGATATCGACGCCCCCTATGAATTCTCCCAGGACCCGGCATAGGATCTCGGGCTGTTCGAGATGGGCCGCATGCCCCGCCTCGGGGATTTCCGCGCATTCGGCCCGGGGCAAGGCGGAGCATAACTCCGCCGCGATGCCGCGAAATTTCAGATCCTCGGCACCGGCCAGCAGGAGCACGGGGCGGTCGAGGCAGGCGAGGGCCCCGTGCAGGGCGGGCATCGCCCCGCTCCCCATGCCGCGCAGACTATTCGCGAGGCCGATCGGGCTCGCCGCCAGGCGCTCGGCGCGCATGCGTGCCAGAGCCCGGGCGCCGAGTCTGCGCTGGCTGGCAAAAAGGGGCAGCGCCATCCAGGCATCGACGAAGGCCTCCAGGCCGTGCTCGAGAATCCGATCCGCCAGGGCCTCGTCGGCGCGCCGACGTTCCGCGCGCTCGGCGAAATCGGCCAGGCCCGCCGATGCCCCGATCAGGGCGAGGGAAGCGATGCGCTCGGGATGCGCGACCGCCAGGGAAAGTGCCGCCCGGCCCCCCATCGAATAGCCGACGAGATGAACGCGCCGGGCCTCGAGGGCCTCGAGCACCCCCAGCAACTGGGCCGTACAACGCTGCATCGTATAGGGAGCCAACTCCGCGGGAGCGTCACTATCACCGTGCCCGATCAGATCGAGGTAGTGCACGGCGTCGCCCCCCGCGAAGGCCGGGTCGAGCACCCGCATGCTCCGCCCACAGCCCGTAAAGCCGTGCAGGACCAATGCGCACGATCCCCCGGGCGCCGAGCCGCCGCGGCTATGCACGGCGATGGTCACATCGTCCACCCGAAGCGAGCGTTCCAGGACCGGGGACACGTCCGTCATGCCTCGCGCGCGGCCGCGATCGCCAACGCGCTCAACTCACGAAAGCGTTTGACATTGGCATCGCGATCCACGGGCACCTCGATCAGGTCGAGTCCCGGCGCCCCGATGGCATCCGCCAGGGCGCTGGAGAGCGCGGCGGCATCCCGCACCCGCACGAAGCGCGCCCCCGCCAGGGCGGCGGCGTGGGAAAAGTCCAGGCCATGGGGCGTGCGAAAGAGGCGCTCGAAATCCACCGACTCGCCGCGCTCGGCCACGGGAAGAAAGGAAAAAATGCCGCCGCCATCGTTGTTGAGGACGAGGATCGATAGCGGGCACTCGAGAGAAGCCGCCGTCAGCAACCCGCCGATGTCATGAAGCAATGCCAGGTCGCCCAATAGAAGCACGACGGGTCCGCGATCCGCCGCGGCGGCGCCCGCGGCCGCCGACACCAGGCCGTCGATGCCGCTGGCGCCGCGATGCCCGAGCAGCGCGAGGGGCCGGGAGTCCAGCGGCAGGAAGGCGTCGAGATCGCGAATCGGCATGCTGTTCGAAACGTAGAGGGTCGCGGCGGCGGGCAGCGCAGCGGCGAGTTCCGCAACCGCCCGGGGTTCGAGGAGCGCGGCATCCAGTACCTGGGCCCGGGCCAGGGCTTCATCCGCTCTGCGATCCGCGGCGACCAGAGCGCGCGTATAGGAACTCTCGCGGGCGGCCCCTCCCCGCGCGCGCCAGGCCTCGAGCCAGGCCCCGCAGAGTCGAGCCGGATCCGCGACCAGCCTGCGCGTGGCCAGATGGCTGGGGTCGTGCCAGACGCCGTCGGGATCGACGAGAATCAACTGCTCGGGAGGCCGGGCTTCGAGGGCCAGGCGCAGGGCCTTGCTGACGGGTGAATCTCCGATTCGCAGCACGACATCCGGCGCCCAATCCCGGGCCAATTCGGGATCGCGCAAGCATAGATCGGTATGGGCCAGGATCGGCGCTCCCTCGACATGGGGGCCGCAGCGCATCTGCGAGATGGGATCGGCGATCAGCGGCCAACCACTCTGGCGCGCGAATTCCGCCAGCATCCGGCTGCGGTCGGCATCCGGGGCGAGTGGGCCGCAGACGATCCAGCCGCGCTCGTACGCGGCGACGAGTTCGACCAGGGCCTCGATCTCCGCCGGGGGCAGCGCGGCTTCGCCCACCGCCACCTCCAAGCGGGCGGACTCGACGTCGCGGCTCTCGGCTCGCTCCCCTCGGCCCGCGTGGCTACCGGCGGCAGCCTCCCCGGGATCCAGGGGCTCTCGCAGGGGCCAGTTCAGATGCACGGGCCCCGCCACGCCACCCCGGGCATCGGACACGGCTCGACACGCCAGCCGACGCACATAACGCAGGGGAGCCGCGCCGGCTTCGGGTAGGGGAAGTTCGACGAAGCCGCGCACGCAATTCCCGTAGATCCCCACCTGATCGATCGTCTGCCCCGCCCCCCACTCGCGCAATTCCGGGGGGCGGTCGGCGGTCAGGATCAGCAGCGGCACCCGACCGTAGTGGGCTTCGATGACCGCCGGCAGGTAGTTGGCGGCCGCCGTACCCGAGGTGCAAAGGAGTGCCACGGGGGCGGCCGATTGCCGCGCCAGCCCCAGCGCAAAGAATCCAGCCGAGCGCTCGTCGACGACGGGCCAGCAGCGCAACTCCGGGGTGCGGCGGGCGGCCACGACGAGGGGGGTCGAACGCGAGCCAGGCGACACGACTACGTGTTGGACGCCGCTGCGCGCCAATTCTTCAAAGAAGGCCGCCGCAAAGGCACCCACCGCGGCGGGCAGCGCCTCGAAGCCGGGCCGCTCTCGCTCTGATGCCATCTAGATCTCCGTCAATGGAGCCAGCAGGGCTCTCAACTTCAGCCGGGTTTCGCGCAATTCGGCCTCGGGCTCGGAACCCGCGACGATTCCCGCGCCGGCAAAGAGTCGCGCCCAGGCCAACTCCTCCTCCACGTCGCCGTGGGAATCCGGATTGCGAATCAGGGCCGAGCGCAGGGCGAGCCAGAATTCTCCCCCGCCCCGCGCATCCAGCCAGCCAACCGGGCCCGCATACCAGCCCCGCTGCAATCCCTCCCGATCCGCGATCCAATCCAGGGCCGCTCCCCGGGGCAGACCGGCCACGGCCGGAGTCGGGTGCAGGCGCGCCAGCAGATCGAGAATATGCGGGCCCGGCTGCGATGCGATCAGTCGGCCCCGCAAGGGGGTCTCGAGGTGCTGAATGCCGCGCACGCGCAGCAACTCCGGCGCCTCGGGCCCGTCGAGTTCGCCGCAATCCTCCGCCAACGAGGCGCGAATGGCGCGCACCACCGCCTCGTGTTCGGCCTGTTCCTTCTTGCTCTCCTTGAGGGCATTCCCGAGTTCGGCGTCCTCTTCGGGGCTCTCGCCACGCGGGGCCGAACCCGCCAGGGCCCGGGTCCTGACTTCGGCGCCATCGAGGGAGAGCAGGAGTTCCGGGGAGGCCGCCACCAGGGTGTCCTGCCGGCGCCCGCAGGCGAGCACCGTGCAGTGGGGAAAGGTGTCGCGCAATGCCGCCAGAAAGCCGAGCCATTCGAAACGCCCGGGATGAAAGACCTCCAGGGAACGCGCCAACACGACCTTCTCGAGTTCGGCCCGCCCGATGGCCGTCAATGCAGAGGCCACCTGGCCGCGATAGATCTCGTGGGCACGATCCGCCACGACGCGGTACTCGGCGCCATCGGATCGCGAGCCCTCCTCCGCGCAGCCCGGCAGGGCCCCGGCCAGGGAAAGCGCCTCGGCGATCGCCTGCTCCAGACCCTCGAAGCCCTTCAGGGGATCTGCCCCGGGCTCGATTTCCAGGCAGAGAGTGGCCGTCGCTTCCGCTCCCCGGCGTTGGATCAAGAGTTCCGGAAGAACCATGCGACCGGCGGGAAAATTCTGCCACTCGGCCAGCGCACGATGACGGGCATCGAAGGCAAAGCCCCCGACGAAGAGAGGCCGCGCCGGACCCACGCAATCCACGCGACCGAAGGCGTCTACAATCGCCTCGCGCGCGGCGACGATCCCCGAGCCATCCCCGGCCCGCTCGACGGGGGCCGCCTCGACTTCGAGCACCGCGCCCCGCGTCGAAAGCGCGACGTTCCGGGCGCGCTGCTCCCAGAAGAAGCGATCCGACGCCCCGAAGCGCCCAAAGGCCCCGAGCGGATCGCACTCCCCGAGTTCGATTCCCACGGCGAGAATGCGCGCCAGCCCCGACTCCGTGGCCAGGGCCGCGGTCTTTTCGAGCGCGTCCCGCAGCAGATCGCCCCACCCCGTGCCGAGTTCCCTCAACGCCATTGGATCTCCAAGCGTCCGGACTGCGTCGTCGCCAGGGCGCGACGCAGATCGCCTTCGGGTTCGTCGCCTCCGGCCGCCAGCCGACCCAGGGCGCGATTCACCAGCGTATGCTGAAAGTGCAGCGCAACCAGACGCGTGATCTGGGGCAATAGGATGCGAAAGGCCTCGCTGACCTTTTCCTCGCTTCCCTCGGCGGCGGGCGCTTTGCGAATATGGGCATCGAAGAGGTCAATGGCGCCATCGGCGATCTCTCGCACCTGTTCGGCATGGCGGCTCGCCAGCCGCAACAGCGCATCCATGGGAAAGCCGGCACCCAGGATCGCCAGGGCGGCCCGGGCCATTTCGAGATCCGCCGTGGTAAAACGGGCCTCGCCGTCGATCTCCAGCCCCTCGCCGAGACCCGCCGCTTCGACGGCCTGGATCAATACCTCGGGAACCCCGGCCTCGGCGGCGAGTTCAGCGCGGGAAAAGGTGCGCTCGCCCACCCCCTCCTCGACCAGGGCCCCGAGCAGACTGTCGACCTCGGCGCCCCGCGCCCGCTCGTCGCTTTCCAGAGCATTTCCATTGCCCTCGAGAATGCGGGCGACCTGGGCCAGGCTGAAGCCCCGCTCGACCAGGGAGCGAATTTCTCGCAGCCGTTCGAGGTGCCCGGGGTCGTAGATCGCGTGCCGACCCCGCCGGGCGGGCCTGGGGAGCAACCCCTTGGACTGATAGAAGCGCAGGGTATCCACGCGAATCCCCGCAGCGCTGGCCAATTCTTCGACGCGATATTCCATGCTCTGATTCTAAGAGTAATGACTCTCAACGTCGATAGGGTATTTCCCGGGGACGGAGCGCGGATTTGAGCCTCCGCAGCGGCGGATCCCCCCTCACCCCGCGACCGGGCTGCCCTCGGACTCTCGGATCAATTCTCCGAAGCGCGCCAGCAACGCCCGACCATGGGGTGAATCGCGGCAGCCCGCGAGCAGGGCCTCGGGATTCCCGCCCTCATCGGCGATCAATTCGCGGCGCTCGCCGATATAGCTGCGCATGATATCGGCGTCGAATTCGGGATGGAACTGCACCCCCCAGACCCGATCTCCGACGCGAAAGGCGTGGTTGGGATCGGCGTCGTTCCGGGCCAGGTGTACGGCCCCCGGTGGCAATTCAAGCACCGACTCCAGGTGGGTAGCCTGTACGATCAATTCCCCGGGCAGGCGGCCGAAGAGCGCATCGTCCCGGGCGGAGTGGCGCACGCGGATGGTTCCAATTTCGCGGCCCCGGGGATTGGGACCCACGCGCCCCCCCAGCCCGTGGGCGAGCAGTTGGTGGCCATAACAGATGCCGAGGATGAAGCGATCCGCCGCCACCGCCCGGACGAGCCAGGCCGCACTCGCCTCGCTCCAGGCTTCGCGGTGGGAGACCATCGCCGAGGAACCGGTGACGATCACGGCGGCGCACGTCTCGGGCTCGGGCAGCGCCTCGCCCTCGGCCACGTGGATGACCTGGCAGGGGCGATCCGGGCAGGCGAGTCCCCGCTGGATCCAGGCCTCGAAATCTCCCCGGCGTTCGGCCACGTCCACAAAGGTGGCCCCGGTCTTCAGGATGACGATCTTCTTCATCGGGCGCCGGGCTCCCCGACGACGGCCGCCGCCCCGGAGACCGCCTTCGCCAGGCTCCTTTCGCGATAGGCCGCCTGCCTGAAATAGTGCAGGGCAATCCCGGTTGAGGTGGCGACGTTAAGAGAATCCACGCCGGCCTCCATGCCGATGCCCAATTTCAGATCGGCCGCCGCGAGTACCTCTTCGGAAAGACCCGCACCCTCTGTTCCGAAGAGCAGCACGGCCCGGCTGGGGAGTCCACGCTGGGCGGCCGCGGCGATCGGCTCGCCCAGGGGATCGAGGGCGACCCGCGCATAGCCCGCCTCGCGAAGTGTCGACAGGGCGGCGGGCCATGGCTCGGCCCGCGCAAAGGGAACGCAGAGGGCGCCGCCCATCGAGGTGCGAATGCCCTTGCGATAGAGGGGATCGCAGCAACGCGGACAGACGATCACGCCATCGGCGCCGAATGCCATGGCATTTCGAAAAATGCCTCCGACGTTGTCGTGATTCGTCAGCCCCTCGAGGGCGATCAGGGTCGAAGCCGCCGGGGCGGGACGAGCCCGGGCCACCAGACCCGAGAGACCGGGATCCTCGGGGCGTCTGCCCAGGGCCAGGCAACCGCGATGGAGGTGGAAACCCGAGAGTTCCTGCAGCAGGGCACTCGGGGCTCGATAGATGGGAATGGCGGGGGGCAGCCGATCGAGTACATCCCGAAGCGCCCGATGGGCGGCCGCACTCGTCAGCACCGAAAGGGGCTCGAAGGGCGAGTCTTCGATCAGGCAGCGGATATTGAAGCGACCCTCGACGACGAAGAGCCCCAACCGCGCCTTGAAATCCGGATCCTTGATATCGCGATAGAGTTCCAGCCGCTCGTCAGCGAGGTCTTCGATCTCGATCAGCCCCATGAGCTACCTCGCCGGCCCGCTTGCGCGGCCCGCTAGAGATCCGCAAAGAAGTCATTGCCCTTATCATCCACGATCATGAACGCGGGAAAGTTCTCCACCTCGATCTTCCAGATGGCCTCCATCCCCAACTCCTCGTATTCGAGCACCTCGACTTTCTTGATGCAATCCCGGGCCAGGATGGCCGCCGGGCCACCGACACTGCCGAGATAGAAACCCCCGTATTGTTGACAGGCCTCGGTGACCGCCCGGGAGCGATTCCCCTTGGCGAGGGTCACGAAGCTGCCGCCATTTTCCATGAAGAGCCCCACGTAGGAATCCATACGCCCGGCCGTCGTCGGACCGAAGGAGCCCGACGCATAGCCCTCGGGTGTCTTCGCGGGCCCCGCGTAATAGATGATGTGATCCCGGATGTACTGGGGCAGCCCCTGCCCGGAATCGATGCGCTCCTTCAAGCGGGCGTGCGCCACGTCCCGGGCGACGACCAGAGTTCCCTTCAGACGGAATTGCGTGGTGATGGGATGGCGGGAGAGTTCCTCACGGATCCGATCCATCGGTTGATCGAGATCGATGACCACGGCTTCGCCACCCAATTCGAGATCCTGCGTATCGGGCAGGAAGCGCGCGGGATCCGTTTCGAGTTCCTCGAGGAAGATCCCCTCGCGATTGATCTTGCCGAGGATCTGTCGATCCGCCGAACACGAGACCCCGATGCCCACGGGGCAGGAGGCACCGTGGCGGGGCAGGCGAATGACGCGCACATCGTGACAGAAATATTTTCCGCCGAATTGGGCCCCGATACCCACGTCGCGGGTCAAGGAGAGCAGTTGCTCTTCGGCCTCGAGATCGCGAAAGGCCCGGCCGTATTCGTTGCCCGTCGTGGGCAGACCGTCGAGGTAGCGACAACTGGCCAGCTTGACGGTCTTGAGGGTCGCCTCGGCGGAGGTGCCCCCGATGACCACCGCCAGGTGGTAGGGGGGACAGGCCGCAGTGCCCAGCAACTTGATCTTCTCGGTGAAGAAGCGCTGCAGGGATTCGGGATTGAGGAGGGCCTTGGTCTCCTGGAAGAGAAAGGTCTTATTCGCCGAGCCCCCGCCCTTGGTCATGAAGAGAAAGCGGTACTCGTCGCCGTCGCAAGCCGCGATGTCGATCTGGGCCGGCAGGTTCGAGCCCGTATTCGTCTCCTCGAACATCGTGAGGGGGGCGTTCTGGGAATAGCGAAGATTTTCCTCGGCGTAGGTTTCGAAGATGCCCCGGCTGAGGGCCGCCTCGTCGCCGCCCCCCGTGAAGACATTCTCTCCCTTCTTCGCCACCACGACGGCGGTGCCCGTATCCTGACAGGAGGGAAGCACCCGGCCCGCTGCCACGTTGGCGTTCTTCAGCAATTCGAGAGCGACGAAGCGATCGTTATCCGAAGCCTCGGCATCCTCCAGGATCTGCGCCAGCTGCTGGAGATGGCCCGGACGCAGCAAAAAGGAGACATCCGAGATGGCTTCGCGGGCCAGCAGGGTCAGGGCCCGGGGGTCTACCCGGAGCAGAGTCTGCCCCTCGAGGTCGAGAACGGAAACGTATTCGGAACTGAGTTTTCTATACGGTGTCTGATCCTCACCGTATTCGAAAATGGGCTGAAAGTGAAAATCCGACACCTTTGGACTGCTTCCTCTTTTTTTTTCACATCTCGCTGGGGTGGAATCGGCGAGCCCAGGAGCCCGCCGAGTGAAAACGAAGGATAGCGAAGGACTTGCCCGGGGGAGCGTACGAGGCGAAGACATGCGAAGCCGGCGCACGAGCGCCTACAGGAAACGTGGCGGCCGGAGAGGGGCGCCGGGCCCCGGCCGCCACGGCCCTTCCCAGGCGGACCAATTTCGGCGACTCTCCTGGCGGGTCGGGCGCGTCCCGGTCCGCAGCAACCGCGAAGGAGAAGACCATGCCGCATCCCCTGCACTTCGGAGTCACCCTGCCCCAGATCAAACGCAGTTGGGAGGAGTGCCGCGATGCGGCGCTGGAATTCGACGCTTTGGGATTCGATTCCGCCTGGGTATGCGATCACGTCTACGGCGTGCCGAATCCGAAGATCCCCATCCTCGAGGGCTGGAGCCTGCTCACCGCGGTCGGGGCGGTCACCGAGAACATCCAATTGGGCACGTTGGTCACGCCCCCTTTCTTTCGCAACCCGGCGATGCTCGCCAAGCAGGTCGCCACCATCGATCAGATCAGCCAGGGCCGAGTCATCGTGGGGCTGGGCGCCGGCTGGTTCCAGCCCGAATTCGAAGCCTACGGAAATCCCTTCCCCCCCCTCGGCGAGCGCATGCGGGGCCTCGAGGAAACCGTGCAGATCCTGAAGGGCATGTGGACGAACGAAACGACCCGATTCGAAGGAGAGATCTTCAGCGTCAAGGACGCCCTCTGCGAGCCCAAGCCCGTACGGATCCCCCCCGTACTGATCGGGGGCACGGGCGAAAAGGTGCTGATGGGGATCGCGGCTCGCCACGGCGATATCTGGAACAATATGGCCGTCACCCAGGGGCAACTCGGCCAAAAAGTGGAAGCCCTGCGCAAACGCTGCGACGAGGTGGGCCGCGACGCTTCGGAGATCCGCATTTCCCAGCAATGCGTCGTCATCATCGAGGAGGACGAGGCAGCGGCCCGGGCCTCTCTCGCCCGGGCGGGCAAGGTCTACGGCGGCCATATGGGGGCGGGGCTCGAGGAGCATGGAATCTGGGGCACGCCGGAACGCGTGGCGGAGTGCATCGAGAAGCACAGAGAACTCGGCTGCACGGACTTCCTGATGGAATTCTTCGGGCGGGATACGCGACCTCCGGCCCGACTCTTCGCCGAAGCGGTGCTTCCGCTGCTCGGAAACTGAGCCCGAAACCCCCCGCTCGCTACAGCTTCGGGGCAAATTGGCCGACACGAGAGCGGGGGACATATCGTGGAGCGCCCCGGAGAAAAATCACACTGATGGCCCGAGGCGAATCGCCATCCGGCTGGTATTATTGATCTTTATGAATCTGAGACCCCTACTCCGCCCAATTGGAGCCTCGCTCGCGCTGATTCTGCTCTCGGCGGGATCCGCCGCGGCTCGCGAGGATCTGCCCAGCCTCGACTGCTCGCGCATCCCCGAGTTGAGCAAGACCCTGCTCCACAAGCACATCAGCTTTCACTACGTGAACGACGAACTGCGGCAGCGGATGATCGATACCTACGTCAAGCGCCTCGACTCGTCGAAGAGCCTCTTCCTCCAGGGCGAGATCGCGGCCCTGAAGGAGAAGTTGAAGAGCGTCATCCAGGAAATCCGCCAGAACGACTGCTCGACCCTGATCGAGATCAATCGCGATCTGATCAAGCGCTACGAGGGCCTGGAGGAATTCATGAGCGAATTCCTATCGGATCCCGACTACGAACTCGACATGGAGACGGTGCTGATCATCGATCCGGAGAAACGCGCCCATCCCCAGAACCTCGAGGGAAGGCGGGAATTCCTGAAGAAATTGGTTCATTTCCAGATGTCGAATTACGTCAGCAACGAGATGGAATTGGATGAAGCCAAGCAGAAGCTCATCCACCGCTACGAATTGATGAAAAAACGTGCGCGGGAACGAACTCCAGAGGATCTCTATTCCAGCTATCTCGACGCCTTCGCGACGGCGCTCGACCCCCACTCCAATTATCTCTCCAGGGAAGTGCTCGAGGACTTCCAGATCAGCATGGGACTTTCTCTGGAGGGCATCGGTGTCGCCCTCTCCAGCCGCGACGGTTACTCGATCGTTGAGAAGATCATCCCCGGTGGAGCGGCGGAGGGCCTGGGAGTTCTCGAACCCCAGGACAAGATCATCGCCGTAGCCCAGGATGGTGAAGAGTCCGTAGACATCATCGACATGGATCTTCGCGATGTCGTGCGCCTGATCCGGGGCAAACGGGGGACCAAGGTTCACCTCACGATTCTCCGCCAGGGGGATACCAGCGAGCGTTTCCAGGTCAGCATCGTACGCGACAAGATCAATCTCGAGGAACAGGCTGCCAAAATCCGCTTTGAAGATATCGACATCGATGGCAAGGTGACCAAAGTCGGCATCCTGGAGTTGCCCTCCTTCTACGGCGGCAACAAGCCGGGAGAACGACAGAGTTCCCGAGATGTCGAGAAGCTCCTGCTCGAGGCCAAGAAGCAGAAAGCCGAAGGGCTGGTTCTCGATCTCTCCCAGAATGGCGGCGGCCTGCTCGATACCTCAGTGGATATCGCGGGCTTCTTCATCCAGGAAGGCGGCGTCGTGGCCGTTCGCGACACTTTTTCCACGGTCCAGGTCCTGCACGATCCCAATTCCAGGATCACCTGGAGCGGCCCCCTCGTGGTGATGATTTCCCGAGTCAGCGCATCCGCCTCCGAAATCGTGGCCGGGGCACTGAAGGACTATCGCCGAGCCGTCATCGTCGGAGATGACCATACCTTCGGCAAGGGTACGGTCCAGAGCATGGTCCCCCTTCCCGAAGGACTCGGAGCGCTGAAGGTCACGACGGCCCTCTTCTTTCGACCGGGCGGAAAATCGACCCAAAATGCCGGAGTTGCCTCGGACGTCGTCGTGCCCTCCATTTTCGGGACCGCGGATTTTGGAGAGGCACATCAGACCTACTCGCTGCCCAGCCAGTCGATCGCATCCTTCCTCGATCAAGACAGCCTCCCGAAAGGAGATTCGAGTAATGATGACGCCCCCTGGAAACCCATCACCCCGGAGTTGATCAAGGAACTCTCGCTGCGCTCAGAAAAACGTGTCGCCGCTGATGAGGATCTCCAGAAGGTTCTCGAACGGTTGACGAAGAGCGAGGAACGCAATGGAGTGATCCAGATCGCGGAGTTGATGAAGGAAAAAGAAGAGGCCGAGGCCGAGGAAGCCGAAAAGGAAAGCGCGAAGAAGAGTGAGATCCCGGGCGACTCGGAGAGCGGGCAGGAAGACGAGACCGCGGGAACTCAGGACGAGGGCGCGGAAGAAGATGAGGCGAAGACAAAGCTCGCGACCCATGACTCCCCCGACGAGGAGGACGAGCCCTCGGCCCAGCAGTTGGAAGCCGTTCGGATCCTCGCCGATCTGATCCAACTGAGCAGCTGATCGAGGCGGCTCTCCCGAAACCGGCATCCAGCGAATTGCAGAAGTGCGCTAGGTTTCGGAATTCGTCATCTGGGATCCTTTGGGCTCCCATTTCCAAGCAGCAAGGAGTTACCCGTGGGTCTGGACGCCACCATCCAAAAAAATATTACCAGTCTGATCGAGGGTTCCCCGGTCGTTCTCTTCATGAAGGGAAATCGCGAGGCGCCTCAATGCGGCTTTTCGGCTCGGGTGATCAGAATTCTCGACGCCTATCTCTCCGACTACGAGACCATCGACGTGCTCGCCAACGCGGATATTCGCGAGGGCATCAAGGTGTTTTCGTCCTGGCCGACGATTCCCCAACTCTATATCGGGGGCGAGTTCGTCGGGGGCTGCGACATCATCACCGAAATGACGGAATCGGGAGAACTCTTCAAGGCCCTCGGCATGGAGCTGCCTCCCGAGGTAATCCCGCGAATCGAGATCAGCGACAATGCGGCCCGGGCGCTCGAGCAGGCGCGGATGCAGACCGGCGAAGCGGAGGGGATGCTCCGCCTTTCAATCAACGGGAGCTGGCAGGCGGGCCTCTCGGTTGAAAACCAGACCGAAACGGATGTGCGAGTCGAAGCGAATGGAATCAGCCTGATCCTGGACCGCATCAGCGCCCCCCGTGCCGACGGCGTTTCGATCGACCTGGTCGAAAACGAAGAGGGTCGGGGATTTACGGTCGACAATCCCAACGCGCCGACCCTAGGGGAAATGAGCGTGCGAGAACTCCAGGAATTGCTGGTCAGCGGAGAAGAATTCAGATTCATCGACGTCCGAACCGAGCGGGAATACGAAGCAGCCCACGTCGAGGGTTCCACTCTCCTCGATCAATCCGAGTACGAAAAGCTGATGAAGGCGCCCCGTTCGACTAAAATCGTCTTGATGTGCCACCACGGACCCCGGGGAGTCAACACTGGAACCCAATTCGTCCAACGTGGTTTCTCCAACGTATTCAACGTGGTGGGCGGAATCGACGCCTGGTCACTCGAAATCGATTCGAGCATTCCGCGCTACTGAACGCACGGGGCCGACGGGAGAAGGACTTCGGGGCGGGGGCAATGATGACGATCGATGTGGAGAGCGGGCCCGAGAATGCGAATATGCCCGCGGTGATTCGCAATGCGATCCTGGAAATCCTGCCCGATGCCGAGGTCGACATTTCCCAGGGAGGCGAAGGTCATTTCACCATCCGCGTCGTTTCCGAGGCCTTTCAGGGGCTGGGGCGAGTCAAGCAACAACAGCTCGTCTACGGTGCGATCGCATATTTGATGAGCGGCGCCACCCCTCCCATCCACGCCGTCGATCGCCTGGAGTGCGAGACCCCGTAGCGGAGCGTGTCGCTTGCCGAAGCGACGGGAAGTCCGATGCCCCGTAGCCCTGGCCTTTCCTGCGAGGCCCACCAGGCCCCGAGCCAACCTTTCAGGAAGAGCAGGAGAAGACGCGGAGGCAAGAAGCGTGGCGAGTGGCCACGCGATTGGGCAGGGGCCTCCTTCCGACGGCCCCCTCTTTCCATGAAAAAGGCTGCCATAAATCTGGTTGGATATCGCGCGCCTGGCCCCGCAAACGCCGTGGCCCCGCAAGAAGACGGATGCGGGCCAGGCGAACTCATCGACGCGAATTCAGGCGGGCGATGGATGATTCCTTCGCCCCGCCTTCATGCCGCGATGATCGCCACCGAGATGGGATCCGCTTCTTCCGGGCAGGCGTTGGAAATCTCCTGGGCGAGCCCGCCGTTCCGGCCGACGCTGTCGATCAGAGCTTCGCGATCACCTCATTGCCGAGTTTGTCGATCGCCTCAATGGGATTGCCACCTCCGAGAGCCTGGACGGGAATCACGAGACGTTCCACACCGAGATCCGCCAGTTGGGCCATGACATCCATTCCCATGGCGGGAATCCACATGCAGGACACCTCGATCTCATCCACACTGCGCCCCTCGGCCTCGCAGGCCGATGCCAACTCCTTGAGCTGCTCGGTCAGTTCATCGACTGCCGGGGTCGGCGCGAACCAACCCTGGCCATATTTGGCAACGCGTTCGAAGGCCTTCCCCTTGTTGCCACCAATGACGACTGGGAAGGGATCCTGCACGGGAAGCGGATAACTCTTGAAGCCGCTCCAATTCAAAAACTCGCTCTGATGCTCCACCACCTCCGGAGACCAGACCTTTCGCATCGCCGCAATATAATCATCGAAGCGCGCTCCCCTTTTTTCGAAGGGAGTTCCCATCGCCTCGAATTCTTCCTTCAACCAGCCGATCCCGATTCCGAGCATGAAGCGGCCCCCGGAAATAAAATCGAGGCTTGCCGACTGCTTGGCGAGCAGCAGGGGGCTGACCTGGGGAAGAATGTTGACGCCGGTGCCCAGGCGAATCGTCCGGGTATGCGCCGCCACCAGGGAGAGGGCGATCAAGGGGTCAACGAAATTCGTTTCGGGTGGAACGCCCATCTTGCCGGTCGGGTTGTAGGGATACTTCGATTGATAGTCGAGGGGTACGATCACGTGCTCGAAGGTCCAGACCGATTCCAGCCCGATCTCCTCCGATTTCTGCGCCATGCCCACAATCGTCTCGGGATGATCGGGACCGACATTCACGGGGATAAGTCCGATTTTCATTGCGTTCTCCTGGGTCTGGAGCCACGGTGAAGGATCCGGGCTTTCGCGATCTCTCAGCATAGCCGAAGATGAAGCGATCATTTCAGAGCTTTTGGCTCCGCCAGAAAGAATCCGCGGCGGCAGCGACAAGGACCCGCGCGCGAGATTCAAGGGGATGAGCTTTCCGTTCCGATGGAAAGGGCCCGGGCCGAAGACTTCGGAGCATAGCCGCCAGCGCATCGGGACGGCCGCTCATCGACTCGCGGAGCCATTGGATCTGAGAGCCTCGAGGCCGGCTCCCGCGGAGGTCGACTCGCAGGTGACCGGATCGCCGAGCAGATCCATCACGACGGGAACATCCACACCCGTGGAATTGAGGGCCTTATCCGTTGCGCTACGAATTTTCACCACCACGCCGGAAAGCTCGGGGGAAACCTTCTTCACGACCCCGAGAGCTCGGCCGACCAGTCCCCGGGTCAGGTCGGTCGCGGTTTTCAAGGGCTCCGGGCGTATATGCAGGTCGTCGAAGGGTCCCTTGATGCGAACGGCAGCCGTGATCGCCGTGGCGATCGTCTGCTTCAGATGGGGGCGCAGCAGCAGATCCAGTTTTCGCTCCGGGAGATCGATCACCCCCATTCCGCGAACCTGTTTCTTCGGTGTATCCCAGAGCAGCGCTTCGCTTCGAACGATTCCCTCTTCGAGGCGCAGGGCGGCGATAAAGCAGGTCATGGGAACGGATCCCGTGCGCGGCTCGGAAGCCAATGACAGGGCCACGGCATCGGCATAGCGATCGGCCAGGGTCCCCTCGCCCACATCGATCCACAGGCTCCCACCCAGCCCACTTATGAGGGTTTCGGCTTTCGAACCCCCGGTCGAAAGATCGATCATGGCCCGGAAGCGCCCGGTGGCGACACCGGGAATTCCCGCCCAGGTCGCAAAGCTGGCCAGATCGAGGCCATGGCTCTCCAGATGAACGGAAAATCTCGGTTGGGGATGGCTGGCATCGAGATTCGCCTTCAGGCGGAAATCACCATCGGGCCACGTCATCCCTATATCGGGCCCGTGCAGGACACCATCCAGCCAGTTCACCTCGGCCGATAGATCCCGGGCCGTCCACTCTTCGCCCAGAATGACGCGATCCGCTCGCAGCTTCACTCGACCCTTCGAACGCGACAACCATTCGAGTCGTTCGGGGCTCAAGGGGATATCGGCAGCATCCTCTTCATGCTCCGGAGATCGGATTTCCCGGGAATTCTTCGCAGCAGCCCCCATCTCCGGGCGCAGCAGGCCGTCGAGATCTCGCAGGTCGAGATCCTTCAACTCGAGATCCAGATCGATCTGGGGAAGATCGGCGTCCCGGAAGAAACTGCCCCGGCCGACGATTCGGGTCTTGCCCAGCCCCAAGTCGAGGGCCCGGAATCGGAGCTTCTGCAGCGATCCCTCCAACTTGCCGCGAAAGGCCACGCGGCCCCAATCGGGCATGGATTCTCCCCAGATCTTCGCGAGGGCATCGAGGTTCACGGCCCCGATACCGACGTCCAGGACATGCGATTGTTCATCGCCATCTCCCGCGAGAACGATGCTGCCGCGCAGGGAGACATCGACATCCTCGACACCCTGAATCCGGATATCGATTTCGTGCAAGCGTGCCGGTCGCTTCCGCTTCTTCGTCAGGCGCGTCGCGAGTTCGACTTTCCGAACGTGGCCCGCGGGCCTATCCGCCAACTCGGGCCATGAATTCGGAGCGACGAGCCGACCCCGCAGCTGAAAGTCGAATTCATCCTGCTCGGGCCAGATCGACTTCGCCCGCCCCGAGGCTTCGATCCAATCCTTTTGGCTCACGCCTGCCTTCGCGTGGAGATTCGAAAGGGACCCATGCGTTCCGGACGATTCGAGGCGCGCAGAAAATGCCACGGGCTTCAAAGCGAGCAGCCGCTGGACGAGGGGCCTCGCTTTCAGATCGTCGAGAAGCGCCTGGGCCTTCTTCGTTTCCTCCCGATCGAGTCTCGAGGCGAAATCGGCCAGGCTCTCGATGTCGTCTGCCTCGAGAGTCAGATCGAGGCCAGCCTCGACGGCCCCCTCTTCGTAGCGGAGAGCGCCCTGCACTCGCAGTTCCAGATCTTCCTTCGGTTGAACGATCAGGCTGATCTCTTCCACCCTCGGTGCTCCAATGCTGCCCCGCAGGCTCGCATTCAAACTCGACGGACCGAGCCTGCCGAGCCCGAGGTCCAGGGGCTCGAGAACGCGCGCGAGATCGGGACTCTTCATGGAGAGTTCGCTTTCGAGCCCCTCGCCTCTAACGAGATCCTGGATCGAATAGGAAGCTTCGAGCTTCAGGTAGCCGGATCTCCCCAGGGATAGAACGCCGTCCTGGAGCATCCAGCGATCCTTATCCCCGGCTCGCAGACGGCCCTTCAATCGGGCGTGTCCAACCACTTCCGCCCAGGCCCGGGTACTGCCGATACCGAGTCGATGGGCGAGCGCCGCGGGTTCGGGACTCGAGAGTGTGAATTGCAGATTCAGTTCGGAAGTGTCTGGCAGGGCGCCCAGGACTCCCTCGACAGTCAGGCGAGCCGCTTCCTTTCCCAGGTCGAGTTGCAGATCCGCATGCCAGAGAGCGCTTTTCGACCCATTTCCTCCGGCCCGGGGTGACAAGCTGCCCGAAGAATCGAAAGCCTCTCCATTCAATTTTCCTCGCAGCTTGAATTCGACCGCCCCTCCCCTCTCTTGGCGCTCCGAACTGGCGAGGGATAGGGAGAAGCCGAACGTCTGCTGGGAAGCCTCATCGTGAAAGTGCAACTCGAGGTCATCGACTTCGAGGTTATGGGGCGTCGGATCGATCGGAGCCTCGAGGAATTCGCCCGGCGGCGAATCCTTCTCCGTGGATTCCACGAGCCAATTTCCCCGACCCCGGGCATCCCGCGAAAGCCAGACCTCGACACCCCGAAGCTCTAGCGTTCGAAAAGTCAGAAGGCGGGTCGAAAGGCTTTCGAGCACGGCAATCCCGATCTCGAGGCGGGCCACCCGAACGAGAGGTTTCCCTGCCCCCGGATTCGGACTCGCGATCTCGACGCCCTGCACTTTCACACCCGGTCGGGGAAAGAACTCGAGATCGAGGTCTCCCGACATCTTGATCGGGTAGCCCGTCGCTCGCGAAAGCTCCGAGGCCAGGCGCTCGCGGAGCCGAGGGGAGCCGACAAAAGAGATCCAGGCCAGCGAGGCAATCAAGAAGAGCGTCAGAATTGCGACAAGCCACGAGGCGATGCGGCGCACGTTGCCCTCCCCCCCGATTCGGATTCTGCCGTCATGAGGATTCCGACCCCGGGCGGCCCGGCTCCGAGTTCGGAGCCGAAGTCTAGCCCGCATGATCGATGAAAGTCCCCCTCAGCACCGCGCAGTTTCGTCTGCGATCCATGGGGAGGGCGTTGGGGATCAATCCTCGCCGGGCTGAAGTTCGCGACGGCGACGCGCAATAAAATCGAGTAATGCCTCGTCGACCGCAGCGTCGAGGTGCGGAGGCCGATAGGCCCGGAGCCGCTTCTGCCAGATCGTCCGGGCGCGTTGGGCGCTATCCTGCCCGCCCTCCTCCTCCCATTGTTCGAAGGATCCGACATGGGCGACTTCGGAGATCCCGAAAGCGGTCTCGAAATTGGCGAGGGTATGGGCCGAACCCAGGAAATGCTGTCCGGGACCGACCTCCCGGATGGCAGCCATCGCCTGACCGTTCTCCGACAGATCCACGCCGGCCAGGAAACGGGCCCAGAGATGGCATTGATCCGCATCGATGATGAATTTCTCGTACCCCATGGTGAGCCCTCCCTCGAGCCAGCCAGCGGCGTGCAAGACGAAATGGGTACCCGCCATCAGGGTGGGAATCAACGTGGACGCACTCTCGGCCCCCGCCTGGGCGTCGGGAATCTTGGCCGCAGACAGACTGCCCCCCGAGCGAAAGGGCACCCCCAGGCGCCGGGCCAGGGCAGCCACGATGTAGATCACGAGGGCGGCTTCAGGGGTGCCAAAGGTCGGCGCCCCGCTCTGCATGGACATCGAACTGGCGAAGGAGCCGAAAACCATCGGAGCCCCTGGCTTGACGAGTTGTACGAAGGTCATGCCCGCCAGGGCCTCGGCCAGGCTCTGGGCAGCCACCCCGGCCGCGGTCACCGGCGCCATCGAACCGGCCAGGATGAAGGGAGTCAGCATGGTGGCTTGTCCGTGACGGGCGTAGGTTTCCGCAACCCCCAACATGCTCACATCCCAGGCCATCGGAGACGAAGCGTTGATGAGACTCGTCATTACGGTATGGGTCGCGACGAATTCATCGCCGAAGACCAGGCGGGCCATATCGATACTATCCCGGGCCCGCTCGGGGGAAGTCGCCGAGCCCATGAAGGGCTTGTCGCTGTAGCGAAGGTGGGCGTACAACATTTCGAGATGTCGCGTGGCGACGGGGAGGTCGACCGGTTCGCAGACGGTCCCCCCGGATAGATGCATCGAAGGGCTCGCGTAGGCGAGTTTCACGAAATTCTGGAAATCCTCGATCGTCGCGTAGCGCCGCCCCCTGTCGAGATCGAAGACGAAGGGGGATCCATAGGCGGGAGCGAAGACCGTGGCGTCCCCGCCGATCTGAACGCTGCGCGCCGGGTTGCGAGCATGCTGGGTGTAGACCGCCGGCGCCGTGGCCATCACGATTTCGCGACATAGGCCGCGGGGAAAGCGAACCCGCTCACCCTCGATCACGGCTCCCGCCCCGGAGAGAAGTTCGAGGGCGGAGGGATCTCCCCGGAAGTCGATGCCTACCTCTTCGAGAATCGTATCGGCATTCTGCTCGATCTGCGCCAACCCCGGCTCCGAAAGCACTTCGAAGGGTGCGTTGCGACGGCTCAAGTAGGGCTGCACGGCGGCCTTCACCTCGGATCGAGCTGCGCGACGGGCGGCGCTGCCCCCGGCCCTGCGACCGGCACCGGAGCCGGAGCCGCTCATGGGCGCGGCGCTCCCCGGGAGATATGCGCCCCTGCCTCGCCCCCAAGCGATGCGACGCCCACACGACAGGCGAAGGGGCGGCAGCGCGAAGAGCTCTTGGGAGCGCCCGAAGCGGCGCGGCCGGAAATAGCGAGATCGGACATCCTCCCCTCCTGAATCCAAGCTTCGACGCCAGGAATTCTAGCCCGCCCGCCCCGTCCCGCCCGGGAGATCGAAGCGGATCTGCTCCCCGGGAGGCGATCTCACAGAGTGCGATCGCTCGGGCTCGAGAATGAATTCGGATCGCATCTGCCGGGATCGGAGAGGAGAGGAGAGGAGAGGAGAGGAGAGGGCGACGGGCCAATCCCCCGAAAGACCGCCCAGGGCATCGGGGAAGAGATGCCCCAGAACCGATCCGACCGCGCCAGCTGGAATCTTCCGATCACGCCTGGTTCCACCCCGAGTGGGTGGAGGATCCGCCAGCCCATCTCCGGCTTCCATTCCACGAACGCTCCCAACCCTCGACTCGTCCCGATCGGGAATCGCCGGAAGGGAAATCGACCCGGGGACACGAGTGGACTTACCGGGCCCCCCCCCCCCGGGCGGGGGGGGGGGGGGGGGGGGGGGGGGGGGGCGGGGG
>CAYTAT010000029.1:0-4431 GCA_964435795.1 uncultured Spirochaetaceae bacterium | reverse complement strand
CCCCGCGCCCCCCCCGGGAACCGCCGCTCGGGTAAACCCCCCGGGGCCCCTCGTGAATTTCCCCCCCCCCCCCCCCCCCCCGGTCCGATGCCGAATTCGGAGCCTCGGCGTCCGGCAGCGCGAATCCGTGACCGCAGACGAGCCGGATGCAGACCCCCATCAGGACTCCCACACCACCCGGATCGTCGGCCGAACGCCCACATTCACCGCTCCCGACTCGCCTTTGGGAATGCGTTCCGGGCCATGCGATCCGCGAGGCCATCCGCCTCCTGCCGTAGCTTTTCGTGAAGCCCCGTAGGGCTCGTGAAGCCACCCAGGGGCCCGCGCCCGGCCCCTGGGTGGCTCGATCGAGTCCGGGCTATCGCTCCCGTAGACGACGCGTTGCCAGCGTCAGACCGCTGAGCAGGACCAGAGATAGCGCCAGGAAAGCCCGGCCCGCCCACGGCATGCTGGGCACGGCCGGTCCGCATTCCGGAATCGGCGTGTTGCTACAACCCGTAACTGCGTCGCAGGCATCCGCCGTGCACTCATCACTATCGTCGCAATTCAGGGAGGCCGTGGGTTCACAGACTCCGGTCACGCATTGTTCGGCGCCGTTGCATACATCGCCGTCCAGGCAGGGAACACCATCGAGAACCGAATCACCCGGACAACTCGCGCCGATGCCCGTACAGAATTCCGCGACATCGCAAACACCCACCGATATACGGCATTCGGTGGCCGCCGATTCAAAGACGTCGCCCGGGCAGTTCGCAGTCGAACCCGTGCAACTCTCCGCCAGGTCGCAAACACCCGCCGAGGCCCGGCATTCGGTGGCCGCCGATTCAAAGACGTCGCCCGGGCAGTTCGCAGTCGAACCCGTGCAACTCTCCGCCAGGTCGCAAACACCCGCCGAGGCCCGGCATTCGGTGGCCGCCGATTCAAAGACGTCGCCCGGGCAGTTCGCAGTCGAACCCGTGCAACTCTCCGCCAGGTCGCAAACACCCGCCGAGGCCCGGCATTCGGTGGCCGCCGATTCAAAGACGTCGCCCGGGCAGTTCGCAGTCGAACCCGTGCAACTCTCCGCCAGGTCGCAAACACCCGCCGAGGCCCGGCATACGACGGCCGGCGACTGGAAGTCATCCGCCGGACAATCGGGAGCCGATCCCGTACAACTTTCCGCCGCATCACAAATGCCCGCCGAAACTCGGCAAGTGGTGGCGGGCGACTCAAAACCATCCGGCGCGCAGATCCCGGCTCCGTCGCAGGTCTCTGGCACGTCGCAAACGCCAGCGGAAGCGCGACAGATGGTGGCAGCCGATTCGAACTCACAGATGGCCGAACAGCAGTCCCCATCGGAGACATTGCCATCGTCGCATTCCTCGCCGACATCCACGACACTGTCGCCGCATACGCCACCCGCAGCAGCATGGTTCAGGGCCGCGACCGCCAGCGCCCCCACGCCATTGTTGATAATGTCGACCGTAGCGGTCTCGCTGGTGGCGTCGGCCAGGGTCTGCGCGAGGCTATAGTTCAGATAGGGTTCGCCCGTGGGGTTATAGGAACCGATCTCGACGAAAAGATTCTGCCAGGTCCAGCTGGTATCCCCGCTCTGGTCGCCTCTGACCGTATTGTTGGCGATGACCATATCCCCGGCGTCCAATTCTCCGCCGCTCAGAGTCACGGTCAGTGTCTGTTC
This sequence comes from uncultured Spirochaetaceae bacterium, assembly GCA_964435795.1. Taxonomy (GTDB): domain Bacteria; phylum Myxococcota_A; class UBA9160; order UBA9160; family UBA4427; genus JAZXM01. The sequence goes on along the minus strand of CAYTAT010000029.1, from coordinate 2,753 downwards.
CTCGTTGGCATTTTCTCCGGCGGTGCCAATCTGGCCAGTCGGATCGACCTGGTCGACGCCCGCGTAGAAGACACTGCTCAGCCTGACGCCCTCCACTACTCCCGTGGTAGTAGCGACGATCGTCGAATCCGATGCAGCCTGAATGCCCGCTTCATCGAGCACCCAGATCTCCGCGGTCGCTGAGTAGCTACTGCTCTGATTCTGCCTTTGCTCCACTACCTGGGTCAGGGACTGGCCCCCGTAGCTCACGGCCGAGAAGTCGGTCGGGGCGGCGTTGGCCTCGGAATGGCAGAAGACCACCAATAAGCGGTTGGTTCCCGCTGGGGCGGCATGGCTATAGCCAGCGATATCTCCATCCTGCCAGGCACCGATGACCACCACCTCAGGCGGCATGACATCCGTTGTCGCCGAAGCGGCCGCAGAAGCACCCCCTTCATTCAGGGCCGCGTCTCGCGCACGAACCTCGAAGGTATAGAGGGTCTGTTCACTCAGCCCGGTCGCCACATAGGTCGGACTCGCCTGCCAACCACTGCTCGCGGTGGCGTCATTTATGCACTCGAAGAAATATTCGACTGGCCCGCTCGGATCCGTGGCCGTGCTCGCCGTCATCGTAATCGAAGAAAATGAAAGGGTCGTCGGAGGGGAGGCGAACGTCAGGGGATTCGGGGTCGGGGGATCGAGATCGGGGTTGTAGGTCGCCGCGTAGTCTTCGCCGGGATCGTCGGCATCGACGTTCACGTAGGCCCGACTCGCCGGTGAGAAGTCATAGTCCATCAATACGGGGGTGACGGTACCCGTCCAACCCGATGGAACCGCAAGCGCGTAGTCCCCATTGACATCGGTCGTATCACTTCCTCCATCGCCGTCGGCACTCACCAGGACGCCCGCGAGGGGGGTCATACCTTCGAGTATCGTGCCGGAGATGACGACATCCGGGATGGCCAACGTCGCATCAGGATTGATCAATACAGTCATCGAGGCCGGAGAGCCCTGATTGTTGCTGATCAGGATGCTGCCAGGGAGGTAGCCGACCATCTCGGAGAGATCGAAGATACCCGTCGATTCCGCCCCTACCGTCGTACTGGCAACCCTGACCTTATTCGACCCGTCGGGGTTCATCTTCCAGACTTCACCGGAGGAGTTGTCTTCATTGACAAAGATGATGCCCTCCGCATAGGTGGTGGCCCCCAGCGTGGAGATCGCTGTCCAATCGACATTATCCGGACTGTCGAGGCTATTGTTGCCTCCACTCGTATTCGAGATCTTTTTGATCGTGAAGCTGGAGCTTCCCACATTGAAGCTCCCAGCAGCGAAGTTCAGGCTGAAATCGAAGGTGAAGACACCATCGGTTTGATCTCCCAGAACGACCTGGGTGGGATTGCTCGGGCTGGTATCGACATCCTCCAACTTATCGGATGAGAGAGAACCGCTGGAGTTCGCGGAAAAAGAACCGGCATTCGTAGCGCCGAGGCCGGGATACGATGCGATCAGGTAGTACCAGCTGCCATAAGCCAGACCGTTTCGTGCCAGGAATGTGCTGGATGCGGTGCCGTTGGCACCCTTATTCTTTTCCCCGATGTAGAGCATCATCGTCATGGTGCCGCCGTCGGGTGAAATCAGCAGGGCGACGTAGTCGGTCTCGCCGGTATCGATCGCGGCTACGTTCTCAAAGGCGTCAAAAGGGATGCCACCATTGCCTCCCGGCGCGCTACCCGCGACGCCGCTGAGCTGATAGAGGTCCCGGTTGACGCTGTCGAGAGCAAAGAGCCTAAAAGAACCCGCCCACTCTTCGCCTGTAATGTAGACTTCGTCGACGAAGCCTCGATCGATGCCAAAGGTATTGGGGGCGTATGCCTGCCCGGAACAGAACGCACCGAAGTTCGTATTGGCCATGCTCGAGGTATTCGTGAAAGTCGCACCGCCATCGGCGCTCCAGCGGCTATAGGCCTGCCGGGCCGAGTTGACGAAGGTGACGCCGCCCGTATTGCCAACGCTGATCATGCTGGCGATTGCGGACTCGAAGGCGGCGAAGTCGAGATTCACTTCGCTGATCGCCGCATCCGTCTCCTCGTGATTGACAAGTACGCGCATGGTCGCGGCATCGACCATCCAGGCTCCCGCACCATCGAAAGTACCTGGCATAAAATAGTTGAAACCGTCTCCTGCGGGGTTTTCTCCGGAGCTGATCACCTCGAAGGCCTGCCAACCGTTATAGGTATTGACGCGAAGGGTTCCCCCGTTGAGGGCCTTTGCAATATTCGGGAAGAACGAACCTCCCATGATCAATGTGATAATTGCAATTGAAAAATAGTATCTGGCGGTCCGAAAGTACATTGCAGCTCTCATGATGTTCTCCTCATCACATTCGCTGGAGCAACAAATCTCTTTATGAAATCTGGTATCCTGCGCCCGAATCTTCTATTCGAGAGCGGATATCTATAGAACCTCCTCCAGGCGGGGAAAATTGCTTTCGTTGTGTTCCGCGGAGTACTTCAGGCATCGATCGGCGAGCCTGCAGGACCTCCGCCATGACGGTTTCAGATCATCCATTGAGTGTGTGGGGGGGGGCGCGCTCTGTTGAGATCGACGCCCTCCACGTCTCTTCGCGAGGAATCCGAAACCCGGGATCCGGATGCCGACGCCAGAACCAGCCCCGCTTCCCGCAAAGGCAAGGGTCTCGTGATCAGGACGGCCTGATCATCCATGAAATTCCTGACCAACGAAAAACACTCGAAAGGTCCGACGGATAAGCT
>CAYTAT010000028.1:59938-71866 GCA_964435795.1 uncultured Spirochaetaceae bacterium | reverse complement strand
CGAGTCAACTCGAATACCGCCTTCACATTCAGACCCAATACGCGATCCCAGGCGGAGTCGGGGAATTCCTCCATGGGGGCGCCCCAATTCGCGCCGGCATTATTGATCAGGATTTCGAGTTTCCCCTCTCGCTCGGAAATCTCATCAGCCAGTCGATTGCATTCGGATTCGTGCTGCAGATCCGCCGGAATCGCCACACAACTCCCCGATCCGGAAAGCTCGGAAAGCTCGGAGGCCACCTGATCGCAGACCTCCTTCTTGCGCGAGGAGATATAGACTCGGGCACCCGCTTCCACGAAGCCCCGGGCAATCATGGCACCGATGCCACTGCTCCCCCCCGTGATGAGGGCTGTCTTGCCCTGGATGGAAAAAAGATCCTGCATAAACAGCCTCTCCTCGAATTCGGCCATGGAACGGCCGAAACTCTGGCCCGCAGTCTAGCCGGGAAATCGCGAGGGGCCCGGCCCGGGCCGCGGGGCCTCCGCCAGGGGCCCCCTCGCATCGGATCATATGCGGCTGTCCCCGGGGGTCGGGGAGGCTGGGTCGGGCAGTCGGGAGAGCCCGGGCCGGGAATTCAGTGGGCCTCGCGCCAGCTCGCCCCCACGCCGAAATCCACGATCAGGGGCACTTCGAGTGTGAGTGCGGATTCCATCCGATCTCGCAGCAGATCCGTCAGCGTCGAGAGTTCGCTTTCACGAACCTCGAAGACCAGTTCGTCATGGACCTGCAGGATCATTTTCGCCTGGAATTCGTTGTCGAAAAGCGCCCGATCCACTTCCACCATCGCTCGCTTGATCAGATCGGCCGCCGTTCCCTGAATCACGGTATTGATCGCCATGCGCTCCGCCGCCTGGCGAAGCACTCGGTTGCGGCTCTTCAAATCGGGTAGAGACCTGCGGCGGCCGAGCAGCGTGGAGACGAATCCGACATCGGCGGCCCGGGAGATCGTTTCATCGATGAAGCGGCGCACGCCGGAATAGCGCTCAAAATAGGCATCGATCGTCGCCTGCGCTTCTCCTGTCGCAATGCCGAGCTGGTTCGCCAAGCCGAATGCCGAAGAGCCGTAGATGATCCCAAAATTGACGGCCTTCGCCCGAACGCGCTGTTCCGAACTGACTGCCTCCTCTGGGATATCCCAGATCTGTGCCGCCGTACTCAGATGAACGTCGTCTCCGCGTCGAAAAGCATCGATCAAGCCGGGGTCAGCCGAATAATGCGCAAGGATTCTCAACTCCACCTGGGAATAATCCGCCGAAATCAGCAGATGATCCTCTGCGGGGACGAAGGCCTCTCGAATCCGAGCCCCTTCCTCGCCCCGAATCGGAATATTCTGGACATTCGGATGCGACGCCGACAAGCGCCCGGTAGCCGCACCCAGCTGATTGAAATGCGGATGAATGCGGCCGGTATTCTCATCGACCAGGGGCGGCAATGCCTCGATATAGGTACTCATCAACTTGGCCAGCTTCCGATAGCCGAGAACCAGGCCCGGCAGTTCATGTTGCGTGCGCAACTGCTCGAGGACACTTTCCGCCGTCGAATAGCCAGTCTTGGTCTTCTTGATCACGGGCAGCTTCAACTTGTCGAAGAGAATCACCTGCAACTGTTTGGGAGAGGTGATCAGGAATTCTTCACCGGCCGACGCATAGATCTCTTCCCGTATCGAAGCCAGTTTCTGCCCGTATTCGGATCCGAGGCATGCAAGCTTTTCCTCGTCGATCCTGAGTCCGTCCCGTTCCATACGGCTCAGCACGCCTGTCAGCGGCAATTCGATTTCCCGATAGAGTTTCCTTGCCGAATCCGAGGCGATCTCTTCCGAGATGTATTCCTTCATCTCGCGACAGGCAGCGACCTGGGCACCCGCAAAATCCGCGGCGCGATCGACAGGGATTTCTTCGGCGGCAATCGCCTTGGCACCCCGACCCGCCACATCTTCCCAGGAGTCCAACCTGCGCTCGAGAATGGAGAGAGCAAGCGCCGAGCTTCCATGGGAACCGCCGGGATCGATCAGGGAATGGGCGATCTCCAGATCTGCGACGGGGGGCGGCAACGACAGGCCGGCTTCCGCAAATACCGACTGCACCTCTTTGGTCGAGAAGGCATACCAATCCCGAGACGCGGTCCCCTCGAGCGGCCAGAGGCGTGAAAGAATGGCGATCAACTCGGCAGGAGCCAACCCCGCTTCAGCGACCAGTCCCTCTCCCAGCAGGGGTATATAGGCCGCGGATTCGCCCCTTCCGGCGATTGCCAGACCCACGAAACGCGCCCTGACCGCGCTGCCTTCACCGGCGAGAAGATGGAGGGCGACGGGCCCGGAATCCAATTCCTCCAGGAATTTCTCGACTTCCAGCCCTTGGGTCAGCAAACTGATATCCGTCGTGAAGCCCCGGGATTCACCGGACTCCGCAGCGGCATTTGTTTCGCCTTCGCCTTCGCCATGACCTTCGCCATCGCCTCGCAGAGCACTTTCGAGGGCGGCGAAATTCAGCCGACGGTAGAGCTCCCCCAGGCGGCCTTTATCGGGGTCGCGCAAGGCCATTTCTTCCAGGGATAGGGCCAGGGGGACGTCCATACGCAGAATCGAGAGTCTCTTCGAAAGCTCCGCATCCTCCCGATGGGCGATCAATGCCTCTCGTGCCCGCTTGGCCTTGACCTCCTCCGCATGATCGAGAAGCGCCTCCAGGGTCTCCCACTCCCCGATGAGCTTCGCGGCTCCCTTCTCACCGATCCCCTTGACTCCGGGGATATTATCGCTCGGATCGCCGATCAGGCTTCGAAGATCCAGGATCTTCTCCGGAGGCACGCCGAAGCGCTCTTCGACCTCGGCTGGGCCATAGCGCTTCATTTTTCCCGAATCGACCAATTCGACATGATCGTTCACCAACTGCATCAGATCTTTATCCGTCGAGATGATGCTTACCGAAACATCGTCGGCGACTCCCCTGACCAGGGTGGCAATCACATCATCCGCCTCGAAATCTTCCACTTCCAGAATCGGAATGCGGAATCCGGCGAGCAATTCCCGAACCAGGGGAATCTGGCGCGACAGATCCTCGGGCTGGGCGTCTCGATTGGCCTTGTAGTCTGCGAAGATTCGCTTGCGAAATCCGCCACCCCGAGAGTCGAAAGCCACGACGATCCAGGTTGGGGATTCCTCGCGCATCACCTTATTCAGCATCGTCGCAAAGCCGAAAACCGCATTCGTAGGCGTACCGTCGGGCGCCCTCAGGCCGTGACGAAGCGCAAAGAAGGCGCGGTAGATCGCGTTCAGACCATCGATCACGACGAGGCGTCGCGGCGGGGATGTCGGGGAGTCATGAGTCACGCCGGAATGGTACCGATTCCGAATCGAGGCGCATTCTACAGAGCCTCCCCCGATTCACTTCCGCCCTGCGGGCAGGAATACCTCTCGGACCCAGCGCCCAGGCTGGATTCAGGCTAATTTTCCGAGCCATGCAGCGAAAGCCGGCAACAAGAAGGCCCCCGCCCAGGCGACGAAATGCGCCGCCCTTTCGACCCCGCTTCAGCATCGGCATGCTCTACATGATCTTCTTCTTCTTCGTCATCTCCCTTCTCCAGGTGCTGCCGGGACTCATCGATCTGCTGGCCATGGAGCCGGGCCTGGAACAGCAACTCCAGGCCGAGTCGATGACGAGAGAAAGGGTCAACCCCCTGCTCTCCCTGATTCTCTCCCTCGCCGCAACTTCGGCGGGTGCCTACTATCAGGTGCTGCCGGGGATGAGGGTAGGCTGAGCTTCGGGGGAATATCACTCTGCCGGAGGGCGGCGATCGGAACTCCTAGCCACCCGCTCAGTCGAATATTCTTCTTCCAGGGGGCGCAAGTCCGCGCAATAGGAACCGAATCGCGTCCTGGAAGATCACTTCCAGGGGAATCCGTCTCAAGTCCCGTCGGGTCTGGATCGCGTCGGACTGAATCAACGCATTGGCCGTCGTCCACAGGATCTGGGCAACTTCCCAGGAATCACATTCGATCAGGCTTTCCTCGCGCATCGCCCGCTTCAGGGCTTCACTCAGGATCTGCAGATTCTGCTCCCAGAGTGCGGAAATGGTTTCGAGGACCTCGTCGGGCAATTCCCCGATCACCGCCTGGTTGTCGATCGCCCAGAAGATCTGGAAGTACTCGGGATTTCGAACCCAATATTCGTAGTAGAAGAGGCCAATCCTCTCGATCTCTTCCAGCCCCGAAGAAGCCGAGCTGACCGCTTCGCGCATACGGTCCGTAAAGGCATTGCCATTTTCGACCAGGATGGCGACGTAGAGATCGGCCTTGCTCTCGAAATGTCGGTAGAGCGTCCCCTTGGCCACATTCGCCCGCTCGGCTACTTCATCGAGGTTTGCAGACATGAAGCCATCGCGGAAGAAGACATCCCGCGCCGCATCCATGATCTGGCGCCGAGACCTGGCCTTGCGCTCAGCTCGGCCCGACTCGTAGGCCATCTCCTCTGCGTCATCGATATCTGATGGGGAACCGCTACCCATTGGCTTCAGTTCTCTTCGAAAACCGCGATCAGACGGGATCTTCAGCAGCGTGCTGACGTGCCGTCTCTACGTAGGTCAGTGTTCGCTCGATCTGCAATTTCAATTCGCTCTCGGACAACTCTCGCACGATCCGAGCCGGGATGCCCGCGGCCAGCATGCCCGCATCCACCCGGGTCCCCGGGGTCACGACTGCACCCGCCGCAATCCAGGCGCCCTCGCCCACTTCCGCGCCGTCCAGGACGATTGCGCCGATCCCGATCAGGGCTCGATCCCCCACCCGACAGCCATGCACAACCGCTCGGTGGCCCACGGTCACCTCATCTCCGATGGTCGTCGAATAGAGCCCACGCGTAACGTGGATGATCGCCTGATCCTGGAGGTTGCTGCGCTCGCCGATACGAATGCTGTGCACATCGGCCCGGACGACAGCCCCGTACCAGACACTCGAATCCGCCCCGATGAACGCGTCGCCCACGACCACCGCATCGGGTGCGATCCACGCCGATGCGTCGATGACGGGGAAATTCCCGCCAAAGGCTCGTAAAATCGGGGCAGCAGCTTCCGCGCGGGAAGATCTCTTCCCGGATGGGACCGAAGACACGCCCAGCTACCCCTCGATCCGATCGCTGCCGTCATAGCGCAAGCTATCAAAAAGCACCGTCTGCACATAACGCTCGCCGAAGTCGCAGACGACCGTGACGATCAGCTTATCCGCATTCCCCTCCAGCGCGGCGTATTGAAGGGCGGCGGCCACATTGGCCCCAGACGAGATACCGCAGAGGATTCCCTCTTCCCGGGCCAGCCGCAGCGCGGTCTCCACGGCTTCTTCATTCGAAATGCTGATGATGTGATCGACCTGATCGAGATCCATCACATCGGGAATGAATCCGGCACCGATCCCCTGGATCTTATGGGGTCCCGGCGAACCCCCGGCCAACACCGGACTATCGCTGGGTTCTACAGCGATGGCCTCGAAATTGGGATTCTTGGGCTTGATGAAACGGGAAACGCCCGTGATCGTGCCTCCGGTGCCGACCCCCGCCACCAATGCATCGACCTTGCCATCGGTCGCCTCCCAGATTTCAGGGCCGGTCGTCTCGTAATGAACCTGGGGGTTGGCGGGATTGCGAAATTGCTGGGGCATGAAGCAATCCGACATGGACTCGTAGATTTCCATGGCCTTTTCGATGGCTCCCTTCATGCCCTTGGCCCCCTCGGTGAGCACGAGCCGAGCCCCGAAGGCCCGCATCGTCACGCGGCGTTCCGGACTCATGGTATCCGGCATGACGATCACGCAGCGATAGCCCTTCACGGCGGCAAGGAAGCAGAGGGCGATTCCAGTATTGCCGCTCGTGGGTTCGACCAGGGTGGTCTTCCCGGGATGGATCAATCCCTCCCGCTCGGCGCTCTCGATCATGGACAAACCGATTCGATCTTTCACGCTATTGCAGGGATTGCGGCTCTCGAGTTTCACGACCACGCGAGCCGAAAGTCCTTCCGTCATCCGATTCAGTTGAACCAGCGGGGTATTGCCGACCAACTCGGCGAGATTGGTGTGGATCGTCATGCTTGAAGTCCTCTTCTGGCTGAAATCGATTGCTCATGAGTTTCGGCGAAGTGCGACCACGACCCCATACTCTCGCGACGAACTCGCTGCCTCTTTCCAACAGATGCGTGACGCTCGGTCGCAGGGCCGGCGCCTCTTTGCCCCAGCCGGGGACTCGGGTCCACCCCAGGGCACTTCCACCCGCTCCCACACCGGATCCGCCGGAACTCTCCGACGTGCATTCCGCTTTCAGCATAACGCCGCCGCGCCTATTCCACCGCCGAAGAATTTCGGCCCGGAATCCGTGCCTCGCGAATTTCCCCGAAGAGTTCCTCAAGCAGAACAGTCGCATAGCTGCCCGCGGGCAACTCGAATCCCAGGCGGATCGCCTCACCCTCCCGGGCCAGGACCGGATCCTTCAAAGCAACGCGATAGGGCCTGCGAGTGCCTGGGATGCGTATGCCTCGAGGCGGTTGCAGGGCATCACCCAGGGGAATCCCGAATTCCCCCATCCATGCTTCCTCTCGCAGCGCCACCGCCCCGGATGCCGGCATCATCTTCGTTCCGAAAATGGGGCCGGTGGCACTGATCTCAAAACGGCTGGCACGCTGATTTTCGACTTTCGGATCTTCCACCACGAAGAGGCCGCCCGATTCGACGACCTGGGCGACATCCCCTTCTTCCAGCACATCGAGGGGTAGCGAGCGCGCTGCCAGGGCTCGGTTGAAGACTTCGGATTGCAGAGCCGAGATCATGAATCGGGCCTTCCGGCGGTCTCGCATCGAGATCTCACCCAGGAGAAGCGCCCGACCCCGCTCCGAATTTCTACCCGCATGCCCGAAGCGTTGCTCGCCGAAGCGATTCGGCATCCCACGCCGCATGATCTCGTCGAGGGCCTTCCGGGCCCTGCTTTCGACCCCTTCCGTCACGTTGGCCACGCGAATCTCGAAGCGATTGCCGCGAAGCTGACCCGTCCGTAATTTATGACCGTGGGGAACGGCCTTCAGAATCCGCATCCCCTTGAGTCGGGCTGAGAGCGCCTTCTCGGGATCCAGGCCGGGCACCGACATCCACTGCCGGGTGACCGCCCTGCGATCCTTTCGCCCGGCATAGCCCACGTCCCGAGGGGGCACGCCCGAGAGGGATGCCAACTGCCTCGCGGCACCATCGGTCGTCAGCAGGCGCTTCTCCACGTAGACAAAAGTGTGAGCGCCCTCACCCGAAGGCGAGTACGCGGGAATTTCTTCCACGACGAAATCTTCCGGCTCGAGCCTGAAGCAGGGAATCTCGGGCACCTCAACCCCCCAGGACCGCGGCCACGGGACTGAAGCTGCGTCGGTGAGCGGGGGAGGCACCCAGTCGACGCAATGCGCTCATATGTTCGGCCGTTCCGTAGCCCATATGACGATCGAAACCGTAGCCGGGATGCCGCTCCTCCAATCGCCGCATCAGGGCATCTCGATGAACCTTCGCGACGATCGAGGCCGCGGCGATCGATCCGTCCAGGCTATCCCCCTGGATCAGGGCGGTCTGGGGAGTGGCGATCTTGGGAATCGTTCTCGCATCGACCATCAGATGATCGATTTCGACTCGATCCGAAAGCGCGCAGACGGCTCGTCGCATCGCCTCGAGACTGGCACGAAAGATATTCATGCGGTCGATCTCCACGGCCGAAACCTCTGCCACCGCGACTCCGAGGGCCTGCTCATGGATCCGAACCGCCAGTTGTTCGCGCTTTCCGGGCGAGAGTTTCTTCGAGTCGTCCAGGCCGGGCAGGTCGACCTCTTCGGGTAGCATCACGGCGGCAGAAACGACTGGACCCGCAAGCGGTCCGACACCCACTTCATCCACGCCGGCCACGTGTCGACATCCCCGGAGAAAGAGGTCCGCCCTCAATTCAAAGAGGGCCGCCACGCGCCGCCTGTCGGCCCTGGCGAGTTCCAGGCGCCGAAACACGCTGGCACCCAGGGAGCGGGCGCCCGCCCGTGGGTCTTCGCTCAGACTCCGGCACCAGAGCATCAATTCAGCCTCGTCGGAGATTGAGCGAATCCGCTCACGCAAGCGCGCAATAGAAAGAGAGGCCGAGTCGGGCGAGCGGTCCAGCGAGCCCCCGTCACTTCGCCCCATGACGAAAAACTGCCTCCCCGCCACGAGCGACCGTCGGTGACGAGTCGCTCAAGCTCCCGAAGCGATCAGCGCACCAACAGAACGGATATCGGAGTCGTCCGCACCACGGCGGCTGCATTGCTGCCCAGAAAGTAGTCCGTGATTCGATTGCGACCGAACGCGCCCATCACGATCAGCGAGGCCTGTGCTTCGCGGGCCGTATCCACGATTTTGACGTCCGGGCGACCCAGCGTCGAAGAGGTCTCGCGGGGGGGAGCCATCAAGCCGCCAAGCAGTTGGCGGGCCTCCTCGAAGCGGGCCGCTGCACGCCCCTTATCCTTCGAGTCCACGAAAACGTGAACGGCTTCGTTCAGGCCGTTGGCCAGTTCAACCGTTGCGGCAGCAGCGAGACGAGATCCCGGGGAGCCATCGAAACCAAGTACGATCGGACCGGCGGTCCGAGCGCCGGATGGAGCCACGAGGGTCGATTTCGAAGTCTTCCGGATGACGGATTCCGTCGTGGATCCCACCAGGGCGCTATTGCGGCCGGCGGGCTGCCCGTCGCGACCGAGCGCCAACATATCCGAACCCTGGGCCTTGTCCACGATCCGATCATCGGCACGCCCCTGGGCAATTTCGCAATTCGCGTCGACTCCGGCCGCTCGGGTGGTCTCGGAGAAATGCGCCGAGACGGCCTCGGCCCGCGCCCTGTAGTAGGCGGATAATTCGGCCTCGGGATAGGGGGGGAGCGGAGATCCCAATTCTCCCGGGGAACGAACGGAAGAGTCTTCGATGACGGTGATCCCGGCCAGCCGCAGTCTGAGTCGCGACGCGAGATGGATCGCCATTCGCTCCGCACTATGTCCACCATCCGAACCGTCCGTAGCCACCAGGATCGTTTCCGTCATGTCTCTCCTTACCCGCGGGCCTTCGAGCCGCAACCGCCCGAATTGGCCGCGAAGCCGGCAGGCTGCATTACGCCCGCGAGATGCTGTCCCCGATTTCGGGATTACCCCGGGGAATTTCGTCCCCGTAGGATACGACACCCCCGAGGGAATTGCAATTCGAGACGGGTTTGGAGTCAGGAAGATCAGGGCGCTAGTGCGCCCGCCGGAGCCGGCGCGAGCGATGGCATTCCCACCGATCGGCCGATCACATGCCCGGGGCGGGGCGGTGGACGGGTGGGCTCCATTCGACCCGCGAAGGGGCGAAGGGAGTCCGGGGGAACGTCGGTCGGTCCCGGTTTCGCCAATTCGACGCAGGGCAGCCGGCTTCGAGGCGCGGAAACTTCGCTGCCGGCAGGGGCATGCGCCCTGCCGGGCGTAAACTCTTCCGACGCTCCATCCCTCCCAGGCTACCCGTGGCGGGGTCACGGAGGAGTGCATGGGCACGGGTCCCGGGCAGCCTATTGGCGAAATGCCCCGCTCGCAAGAGAAGCCATTCGCATAAAGGGCGTCGACCCCATCGGGAGTTCCGCCGGAGCTAGTGGACTCCGACGAAGAAGCGAAGGACGTCCGTTTCCGTCACGAGTCCCTCAAGGCCTCCGGCCTCGTTCACCACCGGAAGACATCCGATCTGTTCGCGGGCCATCATATCGGCGGCCTCCCGAATCGATGCCATTTCACCCACCACGATGGCGGGGGCCGACATGATCTGCCGGATCGACAGGTTGTCGAGGTCCTCGGAGAGTCTTGGGCGGCGTCTGAGATCCTCCGGGACAGAGAGCGAGGCCACGCAGAGATCCGTTTCCGACACGACGCCGACCAGATAGCCCGCGCTGACCACGGGCATATGGCGGACGTCGCCAAGCGTCATAATATCCTTGACGGTGGAGAGACGGTCCATGTCCCCTATCGCTACAACCCGGCGACTCATGATATCTTGAACGCGCTGCATGCCCGATTCTACACTACGACCACTCAGTTCTCCTAGCGGAATCGCCAGCGAGCGGTCCGAAATCTGGGATCGGCCCGAACCTCGAAACCGATACAGAGGGATTCGATGCTAGAAGACGAGACCCGGGCACGTGTCGGAAGAACGGGATGGGGATGGCTGCTTTCCGCGACCGTGATGGGTTACGCGCTATTCATCCACCAGGGACTCGGGGCGGCGCGCGAGGGAATGGCGGGGCGTTCCTGGCATCCCAGTGGATTCCTGAGGGAGATGGAGTTCCTGGAGCCGCTCGGCGATCACTGGCTGCTGGGAATCGTTGTATTCGCTCTACTCCCGGCCCTCGCCACTCTCGCCACGTGGACAATCGGTCGCACTGCGCTGGCCACGGCACTCTCGGCCAGCGGGCTGGCGAGCGTATCCATCATGGCCTTCTACGGGCTCTCGCCCGCCCTCCGGATCTGGGAATTCTTCCATTGGAGGGCCTCGCTCATTTTCGCGGCGACTGGGGTCGCCATCGGCTTCACGTTGACCGCTCCACTGCTGGCCCAGCGCTGGTCACGGCTTCGGCCAGCCTGGAAGATGATCAGCTATCTGCCGATCTACCTCGCCACGACTTCAATGCTGCGCAACAGCACCGGCACTGATGAGAATCTCTTCCTGAATCTTTCGCCCTGGCCCGCCATTGCCGTCATCGGTCTGGAGATCATCGTGCACGACCTGGTGGCATTATGGGTTGGCCTTTCCCTCGGCGTGTGGATCTGGGTTTCCACGAACGATCACCACTGGCTCCGGACCCTCGGCGTCATCGGCAGCGCGGCCCTGCCGATTCTCTTTTTTCGGCCAGACCCGATTCGAGAAGACTTCGAAATGATCCTGGGTCTTTTTTCAGGCATCCTCCTTCTCCTGCTGCTGGTACTCCTGACCCATTCGAATCATCCCGATAGCGAGCGAAAGCGCCGGGCCGCGAATCTCTTCCTGGGCGCCTGCCTCGCCGGCCTGCCACTTTTCGCCGGCCACGCACTCGTCGACGGCGATTATTCGAATACGCGTGACATCCGCGCAAGAGAGATCATCGACGCCCTGGACGCCTTCTACGAGCGTGAGGAAAGCTACCCTGAAGACCTCGCGGAATTGATCGAGGGCCGATACCTGGATCGGATCCCCCTTCCCCGCGTCGGCTACTCGATCTATCACGAGTGGGGTTGGCTCCCGGAGCCGGCTTTTGAATACCGGAATCTCGGCCCAAATTACCTGCTGGAATTTTCCGCCACGGGATGGGTGATGTGTTCCTACAATCCGCCGTGGAAACTCGAGGAGGACGAAATCGAGGACGCCGAGGATCGTGAACTGCTCGTGGAGTCATGGACCTGCCCAGACGGGCGGCCCGACCTCTGGTAGGCTCTCCCCACCAGGTGCGAAGAATGACCCGTCATAGAAACCAACTCCCTTCGAGGGAGCGAATTCAGCGAGCCCGCCGAATCAGCACGGATTTCGGCCGAATCTACCTCGGCATCAAGGCGCGGCAGTGGATGGCACGACACCTCGATCCCCCGGATATGGAGGAGCGTTGGTCTCGATTCCATCGAAAATCTGCGAACTCGCTCTTCGAAAGTGCCGTCGAACTGAAGGGGATGATCCTCAAGGGCTGCCAATTCCATGGCTCCCGGCCGGATATCGCCCCCCCGGAATACGTCGAAATCCTCTCAAAACTCCAGGATCGTGTCCCCCCGCGCCCCTTCCCGGAGATGCGCAGCGTCGTGGAAGAGGAACTCGGCGAAAGCCTCGAGGATCTCTTCTCGGAATTCTCGGAGCATCCCGTCGCGGCGGCTTCCCTGGCCCAGGTCTATCAAGCCCGATTGAAGAATGGCCGCCGTGTCGCCGTC
>CAYTAT010000028.1:37112-59928 GCA_964435795.1 uncultured Spirochaetaceae bacterium | reverse complement strand
AAGGTCCAATACCCCGAGATCGGCCATCTCGTGGCATCGGATCTCTCCAATCTGCGAGCACTCTTCCGAGCAGTCGGACTGATCGAACGCAATATGGACCTGAAACCGATCATCGAAGAATTTGCAGACCACTTCCCTCGCGAGCTCGATTTCATGAATGAAGCTTCGAATAGTGAGCGAATCGCGAAAATCTTCCAGCATCGACCGGACATCTACATTCCTGGAATAGACTGGCGGTCGACAACGACCCGGGTCCTGGTGAGCGACTTCGTTGACGGAATCAAGATCAGCGATCGCGAAGCGCTGGAATCCGCGGGTATCGCATGCGAGGATGTGATGCGAATCCTGGTCGAGGCCTATTGCGAGCAGATCCTCGTCCATGGCTTCTTTCACGCGGATCCTCATCCGGGAAATCTGATGGTTCTCCCCGCGGACGACATGGGCAACCCACTGCGGGTGGTCTTCATCGATTTTGGTCTCGCGAAACAGTTGCCCCCCGGCTTTCGCAATAGCATGGTTCATTTCGCAACAGCGCTTCTGACGGGTGAATCCGAACGCATGGGGGATGCGTTGATTGAACTCGGCTTCGAAAGCCAGCGGGATTCCAGGGATTCCCTGCGGGCCATCTCGGCCATTCTGCTGAAAATCGCTCGACGCCTGCGTCACCAGACCTATGTAGATCCCGACCTGATCCGCCAGGCCGGGGAAGACCTGCCGCGATTGATTCGAGAAAATCCGATCGTGCAGATCCCCGGGCATATCGTGCTACTCGGACGTGTCGTGGCCCTGCTCTCGGGTCTCGGAAATACGCTTGGCGTGCGTCTCGATATGTTGAAGACCATTCTCCCCTACGCGCTCGATCCGAGACCAGGGCAATCCCGATGGGAGCAGGGGCCATGAGTACTCCCCTCAAAAGTCTCGCGACATCCAGAAAGGCCGCACTCGAGCAGTGGGGTATCCGCGGCCTGGCCCTCGGCATTTCGATCGGGGGAGCTGCGAATACGGGCGAATGGCAGCGAGCGCTGGAGTGGGTCGAGCGGGCCGAAGGGGGGCAATTGCATTCCGTATGGATGCCCGAAATGCACTTTCTGCCGGGGGCGAGCACCTCCCCCCTGCTCTGCCTTTCGGCCCTGGCCGCCCGAACCCGGCGAATCCGGCTGGCCACCACTTCCCTTCTGCTCCCCATCCACCCTCCGCTTCGAATCGCCGAAGAAGCCACCTCCCTCGACCACCTTTCCGGGGGCCGGCTGATCCTGGGATTGGGGCGCGGCTTCAGGGCGCCCCTCTTTTCTGCCTTCGGCATCGATCCGGCCACCAAGCGGGACCGCTTCGATGCCGCACTGGATCTGATGCTTCAGGCGTGGCGTGGAGAAAGCGTCTCCCTTCGAGACAGCCTCTTTCACGTCGACGAACATCCGGAAGAGGTCACGCTTCCCAGGCCCTTGCAACGCCCTCATCCCCCCCTGGCCGTAGCGGCCTTCGGGCCCAAGGGCCTCGAACAAGCCGGGCGCAGGCGCCTTCCCTATCTCGCTTCTCCGATCGAAACCTTCGAGCAGATTCGCGAAAACCTTGGCCTGCACCGCAGGGCCTGCCCGGAGGGGGACGAGAGGGTCCATCCGGTGATCCCGATCATGCGCAGCGTCTTCGTCTCCGATGACAACTCCGCGATCACGCGGGTGGTCGAAGGTCTGGGGGGAGAAGTGCGCTCCGCGGTCAGCGGTCGACTCCCCACCGCAATCGCCCGAGCCGTCGCGGCGCCGCCAGAGCAACGCATCATCGTGGGGGGCGTGAGCGAAGTCACGGATCGACTGGCCGAGTATCGGGAGATCCTCGGAATGAACCTTCTCGTCGTACGACCCCAACTCGCGGGTGCCAGCGACTCCGAGCGCGTGGAGTCCTTCGACCTCCTCGTGAACGAAATCCTGCCAGCCCTGAGGCCATAGGCTCGGGACCGAACTGAGAACGGCCCCAGCCACCCGGGCGCCTCCCCCTGGACGGCTGCTGATTGCCGTGGATCTCCTTCACCCCAATCGTCGGGTTTCCGCGTCAGATGAGGGGCTAGAACCCCTAGTCACACTCTCGCCTGGGGGAAGAGCGCATCTCGATGCTGCACCCCCTCCCCACCTTTTCTTTTGACCGACCATGGTGTATACAGAGCGGCACTAGTTGGAATCATCCCCGAGACCCGCGCCAGAGCGCTTTGAATGGGCTTGGAGGAAAGACACCAGCATCTGTCGGAAATATTCTCGACGCCCTCAATCCAATTCATGAGAATTATGGAACGGCCGTCCATGGGGAAGGCCATCCACTATCGGTTTTCCAGCCGGAGTAGACGGGACCCACTTCCCCCCTCAGGAGTAGACCATGAGTAAAACCTACTACGAACGACTTTCCGCCCAGGATAATTCATTCCTGTTGATGGAAACTTCCACCTGCTATATGCATGTCTCTTCGACACTGATCTATGACGCTTCAACTCTTCGCAGGAAGAATGGCGGTATCGACTTCAGCAGGATCAAACAGGCGACCGAAAGCTATCTGCACCTGATTCCGCGCTACCGACAGAAGCTGCAGTTCATCCCCTTGGAAAATCACGCGGTCTGGGTCGACGATCATCAGTTCAATCTCGACTATCACGTACGACATACGGCGCTTCCAAAACCGGGATCCGAGCAGCAACTGAAGAAACTCTCAGCTCGGATCATGGCGCAGCCCCTCGACCGGGCACGCCCCCTATGGGAAACATGGATCGTAGAGGGTCTGGAGAGCGATCGTTTCGCAGTGATCACGAAGATCCATCACTGCATGATCGATGGATCATCGGGCGTCGATCTGGCCCAGATCATGATGTCTACCGATCCCGATCAGGTGAATCCCGAGGCCCTTCCCTACGTACCCAGACCCGCACCGAGCAGCGCGGATCTCCTCCGGGATGAGGGAGTACGACGAGCCACCATGCCGCTGCGAATCCTGAAGGGACTCAGTTCCTTCGTGCAGGAAACCGAGGATCTGGTAACGGATGTGACATCCCGAGCAAGAATTCTCTGGGACCTCCTGGGCATGGGCTTGTCTGCCAGCGAATCTCCCATGAATGGCTCCTGTGGCCCCCACCGAAAATTCGACTGGCTCGAAGCCCCATTGGCGGATATCAAGGCTCTGCGAAGGGGACTCGACTGCTCGGTCAATGATGTCGTACTCACAATCGTAACGGGTGCCGTCCGCGAATTCATGCTCATGAGGGGCGCCGATCCGGGCGAATTGGACTTCAAGATTTCGGCGCCGGTCAGCGTCCGAAAACAGGAGGAGAAGGGGAAACTCGGCAACCGTGTATCTTCCTGGGTCCTCTCCCTGCCGATCGATGAGAGCGATCCCAGGGCGCAACTGCAGAGAATTCACGAAACGACCCGGGAATTGAAGGAAAGCAATCAGGCGCTCGGAGTCGAGATGATCATGCAGGTTGCCGAATTCACCCCCTCGAGTCTGCTTTCCCTCGGCGCCCAGGCGGTCAGCGGACCCATCAACTCCATCGTCACCAACGTTCCCGGCCCGCAGGTTCCGCTCTATATGCAGGGAGCCAAGCTCCAATCCCTCTATCCTCAGGTTCCCCTGCTCGGCGATATGGGACTCGGCATCGCGCTGATCAGCTATGACGGGAAGATCTGTTGGGGGTTCAACGCCAACCCCGATGTCATTCCCGACCTCGAGCGCTTCGTCGAATTCGTGGCTCTCTCCCTCGAGCGTGTGAGGGAGGCGGCTGATCTGCCCCAGGATACATCGGGGGAAAGCCCAGAGGCAGAGATGAGGAGTCCGAAACGGATGAAAGAGAAGACCGAGACGGCATCCCGAAGTGGAAACGGCGAGGCGCCTCTACCTGAGAGTGCGCATATCGAGCCGGCCAACGCCTGACCGCCCGGGCCCCCTCGAAATGGGGGGGCACTCTCGGCTGGGCGGGTTCAGCCCCCTCCTCCATCATCGCGGATGAAGGATATGAAGGCCATCGCGGGCCGTTTCGACGCTTCGCGCATGGCGAATTGGATGTTGTCGAAGTTCCAGCCCGCCGAAGTCCATTCGTTCAGGATTCGTTCGATCTCCTGATCAGTCACCACACTCAACTCGACGACCTTGTAGAGGATCCCCACCCTCGCGCCCCCATTCGTGTCTAGCCTTCCAGGACCCCGGCGAGATCCGCCGCCGCATAGCTGAGGATGATATCGGCTCCGGCACGCTTGATGGAAATCGTCGCCTCCAACATGGCCCTCTCAGAGTCGATCCAACCGCGCTCGGCTGCCGCCTTGATCATCGAGTACTCGCCTGAGACATGATAGGCAGCGATCGGAAGATCGAAGCTGCGGCGAGCATCCGCCACGATATCCAGATAGGCCAGGGCCGGCTTCACCATCAGGATATCCGCACCCTCTTCTACATCTGCCCGCATCTCACGGAGCGCCTCGCGCCGATTCGGAGGATCCATCTGGTAGCCTCGACGATCCCCAGTTTGGGGCGTGCTTTCGGCGGCATCCCGAAATGGTCCGTAAAAAGCGCTGGCATATTTTGCCGCGTAGGACATGATGGGAATGTTCTCGAATGCGTGCTCATCCAAAGCCCTGCGAATTCCCGCGACGCGTCCGTCCATCATATCCGACGGCGCCACCATGTCGGCTCCTGCCCGCGCATGGGAAAGTGCGGCGAGGGCCAGGCGCTCGACCGACGGATCATTCAGAACCTCGTCACCCTCGAGGATGCCGCAATGACCGTGATCCGTGTACTCGCATAAACAGACATCGGTGATCACGCAGAGTTCGGGAACTCCTGCCTTGGTGGCTTCCACGGCTCGCTGGATGATTCCATCCGCTGCATCGGCCCCGCTTCCGGATGCGTCCTTCCTTCCCGGTATGCCGAAGAGAATGACCGCCGGCACGCCCAGGCCCGCGACCCGCTTGGCCTCGTCGACGATCTGATCGACCGAGAATCGTTCCACACCCGGCATGGAGGAGATGGCCTCGCGCACTCCGCGGCCCTCTACGACGAAGAGTGGAAGCACCAGGTCATCCCGGGAAAGTCTTGTCTCCGCCGTCATACGCCGAAGGGGCTCGCTTCCCCTCAGCCTGCGCATTCGATCCCTCGGAAAGCTCATGCTTCCTCCTCCCCTGGCCTCGGCGGCTCCCCACCCCCGAAAACAGGATCCCTTCCCTTTCGCTGCCTGACATAGTCCGATAGATCTCGAACCATCTCTCTCACATCGGGACGTGCAGCGACCACCTGGGGCGCGAGGCCCGATTGGTCGAGAGCGCGGGCGGTTGTCCGCCCTATCGCAGCAATGATACACCCCTGGCATGCTTCGCGGGATGGCGGGTCGAGCAGGTCGGAAAAATGCTCGACCGCCGACGGGCTGCTGAAAGTCAGTAGCGGAAGTTCGCCCGCCAGCAGCTCGGCCCGCAGATTCTCTCGATCGACCTCGGGACGGAGATTTCGGTAGAAGATCACCGCATCCACATGGGAACCGGCCTCCCGCAAGCCCCTGGCAAGCACATCCCTCGCCCGATCCGAGCGGGGAATCAGGACGCGTCGACCCTCCGGCGCGAGAGAATTCACGATCTCTGCCAACATGGATTCCGCATTTCCGCGCCCGCCCGCAAGGGTGTAATGAACCGAGAGTCCCGCCTCGACGGCAGTACGAGCGGTGGCGGCACCAATACAGAGAACTCTGGCTGAAAGTTTCGAAGGGAAGTCTGCGGTACCTCTGGCGCGTTCGGAGAAGAAGCGGACGGCGTTCGAACTACTGAAAAGCAAGTCGTCGTAGCCTTCTATATCCCCGAGAGCCGACTCCACCTCGGCCAGGGCAGCCGCATCCTCGATCGGAACCAGATCGATCAGGGGGCGAATCACCGGAATCGCACCTTCGGAGCGAAGGGCGGAAGCCAGACCCTGGGCCTGTCGCGAAGGCCGGGTCACCAGGGCACGAAGGCCGAATAAGGGCGAACGCTCCCGCCATGAAAGGGATTCGCGCAGACCCACCACGTCGCCAACCACGACCGCCGAGGGGGCTCCGAAGCGCTCGGCCTCTACGATATCCGCCAGCGTCGAGAGCGTCGCGATCTGGACACGCTGTTCGGGGGTCGTCCCATTCATGATCACCGCGGCCGGGGTTGCGGGATCCTTGCCGCCTTCAACCAGAAGCGAGAGCAGCGAACGCAGATTCTGCATGCCCATCAGGATCACCAGGGTATCCACGGCGCTTCCCAATTCACGCCATCGAGTAGCCGAGGAGACATCACCGAGATCCTTATGGCCCGTCACCACCGCGAAGGAAGCGGAGTGACGTCGATCGGTCAGCGGAATTCCCGCGTAGGCGGGGGCGGCGAGGGCGGAACTCACCCCGGGAACGATCTCGAAGGGAATCCCCGCCGCCTCGCAGGCCGATGCTTCCTCGCCCCCGCGCCCGAATACGAAGGGATCACCTCCCTTGAGGCGCACGACACACTTTCCCGCCTGGGCCTCGGCCACCATGCGCTCGTTGATCTCGGCTTGGGATCGCGTGGGTGGGTCATGCCCGCGCTTGCCGACATTGATCTTTTCGGCTTCGAGGGGGGCGATTTCGAGCAATTCGACACTGGCCAGTTCATCGAAGAGTACGATATCGGCACGAGCCAGGGCCGCCGCACCCTTCATCGTGATCAGGTCCGGATCACCGGGCCCGGCCCCAACCAGGATCACCCGTCCGATCGACGAGGGGTTTCCATCCTTCACGACTCTTCGTCCTCCACGGCTTCACGACGTAGAGCTTCGAGAATCTCTTCCCCACCCCTCTCCAAAACCCGTTCCGCAAGCTCCCGACCCAACGCTTCTGCGGCATCTGCCGCGCCCGCGACTTCTCCCCGCGCCATGCCCGACCCATCACTCCTCGCCAGCAGACCGCGGATGCGAATTTTGCTCTCGGAGATGAAATCGCAATGGGCCGCCAGGGGCACGGTACAATCCCCTCCCAGTCGGGAGAGAAATGCCCTTTCTGCCGTTGCGGCCCGGGCCGTTCGAGCTTCGTTCAGCGTCCTCAGATTCTGCGTCAGGGGATCGTCCGTGCGCGCTTCCAGGGCCAGCACTCCCTGACAGACTGCGGGCAGCAGGATGTCGGGCGAGATCCGTTCACTGATCACTCCCGCGCGGTCGAGCCGATCCAGACCCGCACAGGCCAGGATGATCGCGGCCAGATCGTCCTGCTCCAATTTCGCGAGACGGGTCGGAACATTGCCCCGCAAGGCTACGATTTCCAGATCCGGGCGATGGGCCCGCAACATCGCAGCGCGCCGGGTGCTTCCGGTGCCCACGCGGGCACCTTCGGGCAATTCAGCGAGGCCCTGGCCCTGGCGCCTCGAGACCAGCGCATCCCGGCAGTCGGCTCGCTCGGGAAAGGCGACGAGTTCAAGTCCCGCTTCGATCTCGGCGGGCAGATCCTTCGCGCTATGAACGGCGACGTCTGCCTCACCTCGTAGCAGGGCTTCCTCGACCTCTTTGATGAAGAGCCCCTTGCCCCCGATCTTTGCCAGGGAAACATCCTGAATCCGATCGCCGGTGGTCGTCACGACGACCACCTCGGTCTTGACTCCGAGTTCGGATTCAATTCTGCCCGCGACATAGTTCGCCTGGACAAGGGCCAGTTCGCTGCCACGGGTTGCGATGCGGATCAGCTTCATCGGAGAGGTCCAATCATCAGGAGTTTCCGTTTTCGGAAGAATCCGATCGTCCCAAGGAATCCGGGGGGGCCTCAGGAAGGGCCAGTTCCGAATCGACTTCCGCGCCTGGAGCATTGGGATCATCGAGGCCAAATAGCGCCCGGGCCTCCTTGAGCACTGCCAGCCCCTCTTCATGTTCGTCCAGGGCACGCAGGCGAGCCAGGGGGGAATGCAGGATCTTGTTGATGATCGCTCGCGTCAGCGCATCGACGCCCTTTCGCTGCTCCTGCGAAAGGTCCACGCGCGAAAACAGACGTCGAATCTCACGTTCGCGCACGAATTCGGCGCGAGCGCGCAAATGACGAATCGTCGGGACCGCCCCAAGACCGACCATCCAGCCGGCAAGACGCTCCTCCTCTTCGAGAACGATTCTTTCCGCGCCCAGGGATTCCCTATGCCTCTCTTCTTCGTTCGAAGCCGCAACTTCCTGCAGGTCGTCGATATCGTAGAGATAGGCGTTATCGAGGCCGTCGACTTCGGCGGCAATATTTCGCGGAACCCCGATATCGATCAGGAAAACGGGCCTATTTCTCCGCAGCTTGAGCACGCTGCTCATTGCATCCGCCCCGAGAATGGGTTCTTCAGCGGCGATACACGAGAGCACGATATCGCTATCCAGGAGCACTTCATCCAACTGATCCAGGCCATGCGCCGAGGCCTCGAATTGGGCCGCCAGGGCTTCGGCCTTCGCGGGGGTTCGATTGATGACGCGCAGCCCAGCCAGGCCCTCACGCTGGAGAGCGAATAGGGCCATCTCGATCATCTCCCCCGCACCGATCATCAGCGCCTTCTTTTCGGCCAGATTCTCGAAAATCTGACTCGCGAGATCGACGGCGACCCGAGCCACGGAAACCGGGCGTTCAGCGATCCGCGTCTCATTCTTCACGCGTTTCGCAGTCGCGAATGCCCGTTGGAAGAGACGCGAAAGAATGGGCCCGCAGCTGCGGGATTCCGCGGCATTGCGATAGGCCTCCTTCATCTGGCCCAGGATCTGGGGCTCGCCCACGACCATCGAATCGATCGAGGCCGCCACCCTGAAGACATGGCGAATGGCCTCCCGGTCGGAGTAGGCATATAGATGCTCGTCCAGGGCGTCGGCGCCGGAAGGCTCGACCTGACCTCCCAATTGTGTGTGGAAGAACCTCCTCAAAAGGGGATCCGCTTCTCCACACTCTTCGGTGGTGACGACAACCTCGACCCGGTTGCAGGTCGAGATCAACACGCCCTCCCCGATCTCGGGATGCTCAAGGAGTTTCCCAAGGGCGGCGATGGCCTTTTCGCTACCCACCGCGTAGCGTTCGCGCACTTCCACCGGGGCGGTTCGGTGACTCATCCCCACCAGCAGGATCTTCACGTCAGCACTTCCACACCCACCACGGCAAAGAGCAGGAAGACGAAACCTCCGACCGCAGTCGCCGCGGCCTGCCGCGCACTCTGGCGGCCCATGAAGCGGGCCGCGGCCAGGCCCGCGTAGATCCCCCATGCGATCAGGGTCCAATGTGCGTGACGGGCACTCATCGAGAGGGGGTCCGCATCGACCTCTATCCAGAGCGATCCGGTGATCAAACCCAGAGTCAAGAGCGGAAATCCCATGGCGAGGGTCGCCACATTCACCCGATCAAGGGCCTCGAGGGAGGGCAGCATCGAGCCGAGATGCAGTACGCGCTTCTTCTTGATCCAGCGATGCTCGAGGAGATAGAAGGCTCCGGAAAGTCCCGAGATGCCCAGCAATCCGAGTCCCGCGGCGGAGAGAAGTACGTGGGCATGGGGAACCGGTCCGGACTCCGACAATGCACTTTCGCCACCGGGAAGGGATCCCAGGGAGGGTAGAAGCAGCGCCAGAAAAGCAATCGGGCCGATCGCGGCAGCGAGGCCCGCCAGGCGAAAGCGCCACATCAGCATCAGCAGGGCAATCACCGCAATCCAGGCGGTGAAGGAAATCGCGTAGGGGAGATCTGCGAGTGAGGGCACCGGATCCTGGGTATGAAGCTGTGCCAGAGCAACCGCCTGGATGACGACGCCCAGACTCAATCCCCATGCCGCAGCGTGCCGCAATCGAATTGCGGGCAGGGCCAGGCCCAATAGCGCCCCCAGACCCGAGGCCAGATAAATCGCCGCCGCTACCTGTTGGAATCCATTCACGAGCCGAGAATCCTCCTCATTCTCGACAGTATAGATCGAGAGGAACGATGCCGCCGACGGGGGGATTCAGGGCAATTCGGGGCCGAGAGAAGGATCAGCTGAGTTTCGAGAGGCGCTGCATCTGAGCTGCGACTTTCGCGGAGTCATCCACCATCTCGAAAATGCGATAAGCGGGTTCTCCCTGGAGAACGAATCGGATCTCCTCGAGCGAGGTCTTGCCCCGCAAGTGCAGCCGCGCCTCCTCGAGCGAGATCTCGGCGCAAGCCTGGAGGCCAAGGGCGCCTACCCCCGTTCCGATGGCGGGAAGGGCAACGACTCGACAGCCAAGCCCGGAAGCCAGAGCCAGGCTGGCGCGAATGCTGGAGCGCACATCCCGGGACTCGGCCGTTCCGCCCAGGGAGATTCCAGCCGCATGGATCACGTATCGCGCGGGCAGGTCTCCGGCGGTGGTCACCGCCGCATCCCCGACGTCGATGGGGCCATGGGCGGCGCACTCCGCTGCGATCGCACTTCCTCCCTTTTCACGGATTGCGCCCGCAACCCCCGAACCCAGAATCAATTCGCTATTCGCCGCATTGACCACGGCATCGACTTCTTGAGCCGTAATATCGCCCTCGATCAGGACCACCTTCCCCATTTCCACTTCCTCACCGGACCGAATCGAAAGTTCAGATGTTCTTGGGGGTCGAGCATAACCCGTCGAAGGAATTTGACCGAACGGTCTCCGCTCTGTCGCACTCGATTCGCCGGCTGCTATGCTGACCGATCGGATAGCCGTCGCCCAGAAGGGTGCAGGAAGGGCCCGGCCTGCCGCATTCTCACCTGAAACCTGGGCCAGGGGCCCTTGGAGAACATTTCGATGGCCGAAATTCTGGAAGTAGACGACGCCAACTTCAATTCCGAGGTTCTCGAATCTGAGACTCCGGTCATCGTGGATTTCTGGGCGGAGTGGTGCCAGCCGTGCCGCCAGATTGCGCCGATCATCAAGGGCCTCGCGGAGGACTACGAGGGCCGTATCAAGGTGGTCAAGGTGAATGTCGACAACTCCCATCAGGCGGCGGGCAACTACGGGATTCGATCGATTCCAGCGGTACTGGCCTTCCGGGACGGGCTGGTCGTCGAACAACTGGTCGGCGCGCGCCCCAAGGCCAACTTCGTGGAGCTGGCAGAAAAACTGACCTGAGGCGGAGCTCCGGAGAGCAACCTCGACCCGCGAACTCCGGGAGACCCGAGGCGGCCGCCCCGCTCGGCCAGGAGCGCCTCCGACGCATCCCCGATCCTAGTCGAGATCGTAGAGTCGGATGGGCCAGCGGCGATGCCGGGCCAGCCGATATAGACGGGGGTCCGGATTCACCGCGACCGGATGTCCGACTCCCTCCAGGAGGGCCCTGTCGGTGATGGAATCGGTGTAGAAGTAGCTTCGAGCCATGTCGACGCGGATTTCGTCGATCCATTGGCGAACCCAATGTACCTTGCCCTCTTCGAAGCAGATCGGTTCCACGACCCGGCCAGTCAATCGCCCCCCGGCCTCTTCCAACTGGGTACATAGGTAATGCCGAATGCCGAGATGGCGCACCAGGGGCTCGATGACGTAGGGCGTGGCGCCCGAAACGATGCAGACCACGTGTCCTCTGAGCCGATGCTCGCGGATCTGGGCGGCCGCCCGGGGGTAGATGAGCGGCCGAAGGCGCTCCTCGAAGAGTTCCCTTCCCTCCGCAAAGAGCTCCGCCTCCCTGCGATCCTTGAATTCGACCCACATGGACTTTGTAAAGGCCTCGATATCCAGAACTCCCAACTTGTATTGAAAGTAGGAAGCCAGGCCCGCGAGCAGAACTTCAGGACCGATCTCACCCCGTTCGAAACGGCGCTTCATGTAGACGGAGCCGGAGTTCTCGGCGATGATCGTCTTGTCCATATCGAAGAAGGCGGCCACGCGCGGCTCATGAGAGGTCGCGGGCCGAGAAGAAAAACCGACGCTCAAATAGGGCTTACGACCGCCCATCGCGCCGCAGGCCTCCCTCTGGCCGGCAAAGAGAACTGGCTGGATCCCGTAAGCCCCCGGCAACCATCAGCGAATCTTCGGATCAGAGGTCCGCTACGATCTTGTCGTAGAAGCTCACATAATCCTGCGGCCCATCTTCAGCCACGAGTGAAATCGCAGAGCGGGGATGCTGATTCAGCTGGCCAGTGATGTTGTAGGGCACGAGTGCCCCCCACTCGAATTTCTCACGCAGGGGCACGAAGCAATCCTGAAGCAATCCGAGAACCGGCCGAAGTCGGTATGCGGGATTTCGGAGAAATCCGATCAGCAATTCCATCGGGCAATTCCCGGCGCCACGACCCATGCCCGACATCGTAGCATCGATGCGATTGGCACCGTGAATGATGGCCTCGATCGTATTCGCGAATGCCAGCTGCTGATTGTTGTGTGCGTGGATTCCCACTTCCTTGCCGCTTCCCGCCAGGGCTTCGCGATATTGCTTGACGAGCCGAGCGACCTGCTCCGAGTAAAGAGCTCCGAAGCTATCCACCACTACGACCGTTTCGGCCGGGCTCTCGGCCAGCACTTCCAGGGCTTGCTGAATTTCAGCATCCTGAACGATCGAAATTGCCATCAAATTACAGGTGACCTCATAGCCCTTATCCGCGGCATCTTTGATCATATCGACTGCCACTGGCAACTGATGGACGTAGGTGGCGACCCGGATCACATCCAGAACGCTTTCATCTTTCGGAAGAATATCTTCGTGATAGTCGGTCTTCTCGGCATCCGCCATTGCTGCGATCTTCAGGGATGAGTCATTCTCGCCCAGAACCCGGCGCATATGATCTTCATCACAGAATTTCCAATCACCGAAATTTGCCGGCGCGAAGAGCTTCTTGGAGGCCTTGTAGCCGATTTCCATATAGTCGATTCCCGAATCGACACAGGCTCTGTGTACGGCCTTGACGAGGTCATCGTCAAAGAGATGGTCATTGATCAGGCCGCCATCCCTGATCGTGCAGTCCAACACCTTCAACTCGGGCCGGTAGGTAATCCAGGGTGCGCTCATCTCGAAACTCCTCAGGCGAAACAAGAATATTCATCCGATGGGGAAGAAGACGATGATACCGGCCCCCCCTGGACGTGGCCAGCCGATTCCCGGGAACGATCCGCGGCCACGGCACGGCAAATCAGAAGAGGTAGCGACGCATCGATATATTGAGCAGCAGGCCGCTGGCCAGGGCAGCCGACAGCAGGGCGGAGCCTCCCTGGGAGAAAAATGGCAGGGGGACACCGATCACGGGCGCCAGCCCCAGGACCATCGCGACATTGATCGCTGCTGGCCAGAAGAGAGTGCCCACCAGACCCACTGCCAACATGGCAGCAAAGCCATCCTTCGAACTGTGGGCGATCCACAGACCCCAGATAAGAACGGCCGCAAAGAGGAGCAGGATGACGACGCTGCCCACGAATCCCCATTCTTCGGCCAATACGCTGAAGACGAAATCTGTATGTTGGGTGGGCAGGAATCGAAGCTGAGTCTGGGTTCCCTCCTGCCAGCCAGTGCCCAGGATTCCTCCCGAACCAATCGCAATCTTGGACTGCAGGGCCTGGTAGCCGGAGGAGAGTGGATCGCGGCTCGGATCGAGGAAGTTCAGGATTCGCTGCCGATGATATGCCTCGAGACCGAAGCTGAAGACTGCGGCCAGACCCGCGCCGGCCGCCACCCCTACGCCAATCCAGGCTCGAAGCGGAATATGCAGAAGCGGCAGATATGTGAGAGAAACGAGGAGGGTCAGCAAGCCCACCCCAAGATCGCGCTGCAAGAAGATCAGGCCGACGGGCAACGCAGTGATCAGCAAGGGAGGGACGAGTTGGCGGAGATGCCGGACGCTCATCGGGGGATTCCGGTGGAAATGGCGAGCCAGCATCATGACCAGGGCTACCTTGGCGAACTCCGAGGGCTGGACCGACCCTCCCGGAAGAAGCCAGGCTTGGGCGCCTCGAGTCACCTTTCCGATCACCAGGGTGAGGGCCAGCGAGGCCAGGGATAGCATGAAAATCCCGGGAGCCAGGCGCTCGAAATGCCGGTAGTCGATGAATACGGCCGCGACAAGAACAATTCCGGCGACAGAAATCATCTTCAGCTGGCGCCTTGCGATATCCGAAATTCCGATCTCAGTACCCGAAGCGGTAGCAGAAATCAGGTTGGCGAAGCCGGCAGCTACCAGAAGCAGCAGGAAAATCAGAAGTACCCAATCGAAATTCTGCATCGAACGCCTGTCGAGATTGAGCATCTGTCTTCTCCCTACCCGACTTTCTCCGGCGTACAGGCCTGCTTCGCCAGGCGCAGGTCGGCCGCCAGCCACACCTTCATCCTGGCTGCTTCATATCCGAGCATCACGGCGCATGACCTCGACGCGGAACACATCGGGAATTCCCGAAAAACGCTCGCGAAGGCGAGATGGAATCCATCCGCTTCCAGCCGATGATCTCGACTGGACGGCAACCCAAGGCATACGAGAAGCTCATCACCTCGTCGGCAACCAAGATCATTGATCTTTTGGCCGCAGCTCCCTGGCCCACATTGAGATGCCTCCTCGCCAATGCTGGAAAGTACATCAATTCGTCATCCCCTCACCTGCGCGATTGGAGCAGTCGGGAAATTTCGTGAATGGGATGCATTTTCATCGAAATCATGCAGCGGGAATATAGATTCAGTGGCTGGATCGAGGTACGGACCAGACCCCCGGAAGTACCCCATTTTCCCCTTCTTCCACCCCGGACGACCCCCGGGCCATGCGACGAGTTCTCTTCTCGAAGTAGCCCGCGAGAACTTTCTGCGCGATGGGCGCCGCTACGACTCCCCCGCCCTGCCCCGCATGTTCCACCACCACCGCCACGACGATTTCGGGCGCCTCGGCGGGAGCAAAAGCCACGAATAGGGCGTGATCTCGGTGGTGCACGGGAATCTCTTCCGGCTCCAGACCTTCCGTCAGTCCCAGACGAACCACCTGGCTGGTGCCGGTCTTGCCTCCGACCCGAACACCTTCTACTCGGGCCCTCTTCCCGCTACCCCCCGAATCCTCCACGACCGCGATCAGGCCCTGTCGGACACGATCCAGGATTTCGGGGTCGAGTCCGGTCTCCTCGACCCCATCGGCAGCATCCGCCTCCAGGGGAATGCCATCCCATGTCTCGAGTCCCTTGATGAGACGGGGTCGCCGTAGAACCCCCCCATTCACCAGGGTCGCATAGGCTCGAGCCAGCTGAATCGGCGTCACCAGGTCGAAGCCCTGGCCGATGGCTGCAGAGATCGTTTCGCCCTTGAGCCAGGATTCGCCTCGAACCCGCTGCTTCCACTCACGAGTCGGAATCAGTCCCGGCAACTCCCCGGAAAGGGAAATACCCGTTGAATTCCCGAGACCGAATCGGGCGGCATAGCTCGCAATCGTATCGACGCCAAGTTTATTTCCCAATTCGTAGAAGTAGACGTCACAGCTCCTCAACAAGGCTTCGTTGAAATTGACCTCACCGTGGCCGCCATGCTTCCAGCAGCGATAGGTATGCCCCCCGAGCTCGTACTCACCAGGGCAATACACCTTTTCTTCGGGATCGAGAATCCCTTCGGATAAACCCGCCACCGCCACCAGGGCCTTATAGGTCGAACCCGGCGGATACTGGCCGGCGATGGCGCGATTCCTCAAGGGGTTTCGATCATCCGAAATGAGTTCTTCCCAGCTGGCAGAATCGATGCCCCCGGAAAATGCATTGGGATCGTAGGCGGGATTCGAGACCATCGCGAGGATCTCGCCGTTGCGCGGATCCATGGCGACCAGGGCTCCCCGATGATCCTCGGACTCGGAATTCTGCGCTTTGAAGGATTCCTCCGCGATGTGCTGCAGGTCGGCGTCGAGGGTGAGAACCACGCGGCCTCCGGGCACGGGCATGATCTCGTCAATCGCCTCGATTTCCTGCCCCGATACATCGACCACCACATTGCGACCGCCCACCAATCCCCGCAGATGAGACTCATGAGCCACTTCGAGCCCGGTCTTGCCGACGATGTCTCCGCGCCGATAGCCCTTGAACTCTTCGCTGGCCAGTTCCTCCGCGCTGATTTCTCCGATCATCCCCAGAAGATGGGCGGCCAGCTTGGAACCCAGGTAGTGGCGACGGGGCGTCATATCCGTGACGACACCGGGCAAGGCGAATCGATGTGTCTCTACCCGGGCACGCTGTCGTGGGGAAAGATCTCCCTCAACCTGAACGGGCTGAAATCGTCGCCTGCCGGTCTTCTCTCCAACGAGCGCAGCCATCTCCTCGGAATCCTGCGCCAGCAGTTCCGCAAGAACCCTGTAGGTACGTTCAGGAGCCTGGACCTCACTTGGAATCACGAGGGCGCGATAGGCCGGGCGAGCAGCGGCGAGAATCCTGCCCTCCCGATCCACGATTTCTCCACGCGGAGCTTCCAGTCTGAGCGTGCGAACGGAGTTCCGCTGGGATCGATTCGCGAGGTCCGCACCCTCCAGGATCTGGAGTTGAAAGAGACGGAGGATGAACAAGCCGAAAGCCGCGAGAATGAGCGCGGCAATCAATCCTACGCGAAGATGACCCGGGGCTTCGTCGGCACTTTGAAGCCTCGTTTCATCGGGCTTCATCCCGATCACATGCTGCTCCTGCTGGCTTCGATCTGGAGTGCCCTCTCCTCGTGATCGTCCGCGCCGGCCCGAATCGCCAGCCAGGATACGGCCGAGAAGACTCCGGGGACGATCAGGCTATTGACCAGCGCATGAAAAAGATTTTCGATCAGCCAGGGATAGGCCGCGACCCCATGACCCCCGAAGAGGGCTGCGAAGAGATAAACCGCGACCCCGTGGAGGAAGCTGGCGGCTGCCACCAGAACGAGCAGCGGAAGCGTTCCCTTCAGATTCAGCTGACGGCTGACCAGGAAGACCGCGGCAAAGACGGCTGCGCGAAGCAGAAGATGCTGGCCGGTCAGCGAAGCCGAAAGAACATCCGCAGACAACCCGAGCATAGAAGCCAATAAAAGCCCTGGAGCCATCGTCTGCCAGCGCAGGGCGATGGAGATGACCACCAGCAGGCCGAGATCTGGGCTCCAGGGAGGTGGGACGATGGTCGAAATGGCTCCTTGGAGGACCAGCGCGGAGAGCCCCGCCAGATATAAGAGCGTGAAGAGCCACATAAGAAGGTCTCCTAGGGGCCCCCTCGCGGCCCCGGAGCGGCTGATTGGGAATGCGCGTTGGCCATTGCGGGGGCGGGGATCGCCGCCGAGGCCTCGGGAATGGGCTCATCGGCGGGCCCGTCATTCCCGTAGAGCAGGTCCATCGTTGAGCCTCGCCTGAGCATCACGAAAACCTGTTCGAGCCTTCCGAAGTCCACTGCGGGCCTCAGGCGGGCGCTGCGCATCAAGCTCCTATCCGAATCCTTCAACTCCGTCACCTCCCCCAACCTCAAGCCCTTCGGATAGACGCCGCCGAGCCCGGATGTAATGGCGATATCTCCGACGCGCACATCCCCACCCTGGGAGACGAATTCGAATTCGAGTTCGCTGCTGCCCCGACCGCGGAGCAGACCCCGGGTTCGGCTGCGTTGCAGAAGTGCATCGATGGCACTCTGTCGGTCCAGCACGAGCATAGCCTTCGCGGCATTGGATGAAGTTCGGGTGACCAGGCCCACCACGCCCGCATCCGTCACGACCGGATTCCCGGCCGCGACTCCGTGCTGAGAGCCGCGATCGAGCAATAACGAACGATAGAAGGGATTCACGTCGAGTCCCGTTACCCGCGTAGGCAACATCGGCGTCTCGAAATCTTCCTGCATGGAAACGATGCGCTCCAAATGCCCCGTCGCAACCAGCGCCTCCTGAAATTGCAGATTCATCTCTTCGAGTTGGAGAAGCTTCGCTCGCAGCTTCTTATTTTCCTGCTTGACGTCGACGAGATCCAGATAGCCGTGCCAGACCCTGCCCGCGGCGGAAAAGGGAGCGGTCACCAATTTCTGGACGGGCACCGCGATTTCCAGCAGCCATCCCTGCCACCAGACCAGTTCGCCGCCCCCGGAATCGAATTGCGACCGACGATCCCCGAGAATCAGATTGAGTGCGACCAGAAGCAGGAGAGCGACGGTCAGGGGCGCACTCATTCTCTTCAGAAATCCGAACATGGGGGGCCCCGCAAATCCGCCTGAGCAAAGACCCACTGAAGACGGACGGCGATTCTGTCCGCTTTTCGGAGGCCGCTAGGAGCGAATTGTCACTTCCTTCAAGAGTCGCAATTCGTCGAGGCAGCGCCCGGTCCCCACGGCGACCGCCGTGAGCGGATCCTCGGCCAACATCACGGGCAAGCCGGTCGTCTCGCGCAGAAGGATGTCCAGGTTCTTGAGCATCGAGCCGCCACCCACGATCACGATACCCTTGTCCACGATATCCGCCGACAATTCCGGAGGAGTCCTCTCCAACGCCATCTTCACACTCTCAACGATTGCGTTGATCGGCTCGTTCAGAGCCTCTCGAACCTCTTCGGACTTGAGGTCGAGGGTCTTTGGCACTCCCGCCACGAGATCCCTGCCCTTGATCTCCATATATTCCTGGTCGTCAGTGGGATAGGCGGTACCGATCTTGATCTTGATCTGCTCAGCTGTCCGCTCGCCGATCAGCAGATTGTATTTACGCTTCACGTAGTTGATGATGGCTTCGTCCATCTTGTCACCGCCCACCCGAGTCGAATTCGAATAGACGACACCCGAAAGCGAAATCACCGCAACCTCGGTGGTCCCTCCCCCGATATCGATGATCATATTCCCGGAGGGTTCGGTCACGGGAAGGCCCGCCCCGATCGCCGCCGCCATGGGCTCCTCGATCAGATAGACCTCACGAGCGCCGGCCAGCATCGCGCTCTCCTTGACGGCGCGCTTCTCGACTTCGGTGATGCCCGAGGGCACGGCAATCACGATCCGGGGACGCACCATGCGCTTGCGATCATGAACCCGTGTGATGAAATAGCGCAGCATCGCCTCGGTGATTTCGAAATCGGCGATCACGCCATCCTTCATCGGCCGAATGGCGACGATATGACCCGGTGTGCGGCCCAGCATCTCCTTGGCGGCCGTCCCCACCGCACGAACCTTGTCGGGCCCGCGACTCTCCTTCGATACGGCCACCACACTTGGCTCGGACACCACGATTCCACGTCCCTTGACGTAGACGAGGGTATTGGCCGTGCCGAGGTCGATGGCGAGATCACTGGAAAACCATCCGAGCACCGTATCGAAAATCACGTCGGGCTCCCCCTATTTTGAAGCATCTTCCGGCTGCAGAATTCCCACTTCTCCAGCCGATTCTTCCCCTCGCTTCAAACCATCCGGTTCAGAGCGTCCAGAAGACGGCTGGGCGGGTTCCGAATCCGCACTCGAAATCAAGCGTAAGTATCCGGAATGAAATTCATTTTCGACGATCGTAGGAGTGACCAAAGTAACATCGGACCCGCGGCTCAGCAAGCAGCGGAAGCCAATTATCCTCGACTCGCCCGGATCTCTCGCCCGGGCACGCATTCGATCCCCCGCGCAAGCAACTGCTTGCTCCCGGAGGGCTCGCCACTTAAGATCCGTCCTTCCCTGGCAGCGACTCGAATTCGGATCCGCCGGAGTTCTCGAGGCTGTTGCCGCGCTAGAGGAAGATCGAATGCTCGAGTCGATTCGCAAGGGGCAGCGCTGGCTGACCCTCCTGCTGGTGATCTTCATTGGAGCCGTCTTCGTGCTCTTCATGGGTGTCGGAGGGAGCCTGAGCCCCTCAACCCCCACGGGAACGGCGATCGTGGAATTGGGCGACTTCCGGGTCCAGATGACCGACTACCAGCGGTTGCGAATCCGACAGGAGGAGGTGTATCGGGAGCGGATGGGCGAGGGCTTCGACGCCCGGACCTTCGGCCCCTTCCTGGATGCCCAGACCTTACGCACCCTGGTGGAATCGGTCGTGCTCGCTCAGTCGGCCAGGGATCTGGGGCTGGGCGTCAGCCGGGAGGAAGTCCAGCAACTGGTCCGCCAGAGCCCGGCCTTTCGAGACGAATCGGGCCAATTCAACCTCGACGCCTTCAGGAATTACGCGGAATATGAATTCGGCAACCAGATGAATTTCCTGGAGAGTGTGCGACAGGACCTGCTGCGCCAGAAGATGGTCGGCTTGCTCTATGGCCAGGCCACCCTCAGCGACCTGGAAGCGCGGAATGTCGCTCTGCACGATCTCGAGGAAATCCGAATCGGCTACGTGGTGCTCGATACCGAATCACTGCCTCCGGGCGAGGAGTTGGACGAGGAAGTCCTCGATGCCTATAGGGAAGCGAATCGGGAATCCCTTAAAATTCGCTATGACGCCGACATTGAATCCTACAATGAGCCCGAGCGGGCCCGAGCGTCGCATATCCTGATCCGTCTTTCCCAAGACGCCGACGAGGAAACGGTCGCCGCCGCTCGTACTGCAGCCCTGGAAGTTCGCACCCGAATCGAAGCGGGTGAAGCCTTCTCGGATGTCGCCCGCGAAATCTCGGACGATCCGGGTTCCCGCCAGAGCGGCGGTGACCTGGGCCTGTTCAGAAAGGGTCATAATGCTGCTGCAATCGATGAGGCCATTTTTTCCCTGGAAGCGAGCCAGATTTCCGAACCCGTTCGCAGTCCTGCAGGGTTTCACGTCATTCAGGTCTCGGAGCGTATTCCCGAGGGCATACGTCCCTTCGAAGAAGTCAGTGCGGAACTCGCCCGAGCGGATGCGATCACCGAAGCCGCCCAGGAGAGAACCCGGAAACTCCTGGAGGAGCTCAGGGCGGACCTCGACGCCGGCATGAGCCTCGAGAGTGCCGCCTCTTCTCGAAGTGTCAGCCTCGAAAGAAGTTCCACCCTGAATCGTCGTCCGGACGGCTTCGTTCCGGGGCTGGGCGCTGCGCCCGGACTGCTCAGCCAGGCGTTCTCCCTGGACCTCGAATCGCCGAGTTCCTCGACGGTCTACGAAATCGGCTCACAACGAGTCCTGATCCAGCTACTCGAGCGGGATGAGCCGAGCGAAGAGGAGATCGAAGAAGTCGCCTCCGAACGGCGAGGCGAACTCCTGACGGCCAAGAGAAATCGACTCGTCCAGGAATGGGTCGCCGAGAAACAGCGGGAATTCGAGGAGAGCGGTCGCTTGCTCGTGAATGCTGAACTCGTGATTTCGGATTCCTGAACTCTGCACCTCAAGCAACCACGGATTTCCGCTGCATGCGAATCCGGAGGCGACTTATCCGGAGGCGACGAGTAGCTCGCCGAAGCCCGCTCTTCGGGCTGAAGCGAACAGCTATTCGGCCGCCCGCCGACGCCGGACTCCGGCATTTCTCCGCAGCCCGGGGCGATCCGGGCGAATAGGGATATGGCGAGGGGGAAGCGAAGCACTCTCGACCCGGAGCCGGAAACTCAGGCAAATGCATCGCGACTCTGTCGCAACAATCCCATGAATTCGCTGCGGGTCTTGGAATCCGTCTCGAAAACTCCGCGCAAAGAACTCGTGATCGCGTAGGAGTTCTGCTTCTGGATACCTCGCATCATCATGCATAGATGCTTGGCTTCAACAACGACCCCCACTCCTTTCGGGCACAGAACTTCCTGCAGCGCACTGGCAATCTGCGTCGTCAATCTTTCTTGTACCTGGAGACGCCGCGCGAACATTTCGACCAATCGCGGAATTTTCGAGAGCCCAACCACCCTGCCGTCCGGGATGTAGCCGACGTGCACGCGACCGAAGAATGGCACCATATGGTGCTCACATAGGCTGTAGAAGTCGATGTCCCGAACGAGCACCATTTCGTCGTAATCGACTTCAAATAGGGCGTTGTTGAGGATGCCTACCTGATTCTGGTTGTAGCCATCGGTAAACAGGCGCATTGCGGCCGAAACCCTGGAAGGCGTTTTTTTCAGACCGTCCCGGCCCGGATCCTCTCCCAATTCCTCCAACAGGGATCGAATCATTCCCTCGATGGGATCGCTCACGATATTTCCCCCTGCTCGACGAAGTTTCTCGGCGTTTCGATAATCCTCAATCGAGCCAGACGCGCATCACTGCGATCCGCTACTGCATCGGCGAGGAGTCCATAACATAGACGAAGAATGTTTTCCGAGGTGGGAACGAGAGATTCGAAGAATTCGTCATCGTTGAGCATGCGATGGCTGAATCGAGATGCGACCGTCTCTTCGAATATCTCATCCAGCAGGGCAGGCGCAACGATCTGCCCCGTATCGGGACTTGGAGAGCCTCCGACCGAGACTTCGAATTGGTAGTCGTGACCGTGACCAGCGGGATTCGCACACTTCCCAAAAATCTCATGATTCCTCTCCCGACTGAAATTCGGCTGGGAGAGCACATGTGCGGCCGGAAATCGGTAGCACCTTGTGACATAGATCATGCATCGCTTCCCAATACATCGACATAGAAATCCGGTCCCTGGTAGAGCCGAATTCGATCCAAACGACCCGCCGGCAGACTTCTCTCGAGCAATTCAAAAATCAGGCTGGCAAAATTTTCAGGAGTCGGCGGGATCCGGGAAAAATATTCAGTGTCCTCGTTCAGATCCCTATGATCGAAACGCTCCAGGATCTCGCACTCTGCGATGCTCTGGATTTCGGTCAGATTGATGACCATCCCCGTTTGCGGATCGGGCTCTCCGCGCACCGTGATCTCCAACTCGTAGTTATGACCGTGTCGATCCGCGTCGCGCCCGAAGCGCTTACGATTCTCCTCTTCGCTCAAATCATCGAGCCAATAGCGCAAAGAGGTGGAAAAATGAACCGTCCGAGTTACGCGAACCAAAACACCGCCCCCCCCTTCTTTCGGCCCGAAAGTGTAATCCGCCAGATTAGCACGGGGGTATTCCGCGACCAGGGAAGGCAGTTGTCTCCGGGTCGACAATCCGGGTCGACAATC
>CAYTAT010000028.1:0-37012 GCA_964435795.1 uncultured Spirochaetaceae bacterium | reverse complement strand
ATTCCGCGACCAGGGAAGGCAGTTGTCTCCGGGTCGACAATCCGGGTCGACAATCACATCGCCAGCATCACCGGATGCGATGAGGGGCCCGCCACAGCTTCCGACCGGGACTCGCAAAGAAAGTGCTGGGAAGACCTATGGGAGGCCAGCATGAAGAACCATCGGCCATCCGGGTCCCGCTGGCTAGTAGCTGCGCATCAGCCCCCGCACGACACCGCGAATCTGCACCTCGGAAGCGGGCACCTCGATCGGCTCCATGCTGGAATTGGCGGGGACCAGCCGCACTTCATCCCGGCGACGGTAGTAGCGCTTCAGGGTCGCCTCGTCGCCACCCACCAGCGCGACCACGGTCTCGCCATTCCGAGCTTCGGAGCGGCTCTCGACGATCACGACATCGCCATCGCAGATCTGATCTTCGATCATCGAGTCACCGCGAACCCGCAGGGCGAAGGTATCCTTGGCCTGCCCGATCAGCTGAACTGGCACGCGAACGCTCTCACCGCTCTGCTCGATGGCTTCAATCGGCGAACCCGCCGCGACGATGCCGAGGAGGGGGATCTCGGGGACCTCGGAGGATCCTTCACTCACCGGCTCCAGAGAACGCGACCGATTGCTCGCCTTCGTGAGCCAACCCTTGGAGACCAGATGCTGGATATGCTTGTGAACCGTGGCGACGGATGCCAGTTCGAAGTGAGCCCCGATCTCTTCCAAGCTGGGGGAATAGCCCCGCTGATCGACAAAATCACAAATGAAATCATAGATTTCTCGCTGGCGACGGGTCAGGGCCATGCTCGTATCTCCTTCGATTCAGGGTCCGGAGTCCAGAATTTCGCCGATCCGCCAAGCCCATCCGGCACCCTGCCTGGCTGCGCCACCGGATCGGCCGCCGGATTTCGCTGCTCGCCCGAACTCCCTCGGCTTTTTCGAATTCGTCAAAATTTTGGATTCGTCAAAATTTCGCCTCGAATAGCCCTAGAGTCGCGAAACCTAGGCGAAAGTCAAGCTCAGGGCTCCGGGTTCTCGACTCCGACGGGTAGAATCCGCAGCATATTTTTCGAAAAATGCTTGACCTCGGTGATCGGCGACCTAGATTGCCGGCCGATTGGCACTCGGGTGATCCGATTGCCAAGGGGATACCCGACCCCTGAGAAGTGCTCTCGCCTCCCCGGCGAGGGTTCCAGGGAGTCCGGGATTCCCCAATTCAGCAAGACACGTCATAAAACACGTCAGGAAGACATGCCGCCATCCGGGCGGCTCCCGCATACACCGACCGGCCCAGCCGGTCTCTGAGAAGGAAAGATGAGGAAAGGATTCATGAAAATCCGTCCGCTCCAAGATCGTATCCTGGTCAAGCGAGTCGATGAAGAAGAAACAACCACGGGTGGAATCATCATCCCCGATACCGCAAAGGAGAAGCCTCAGGAGGGCCGCGTCATTGCCACGGGCAACGGCAAAGTAGGCGACGACGGCAACGTCACCCCCCTGGAAGTCAACAAGGGTGATCGCGTGCTCTTCAGCAAATACGCGGGCACCGAAGTCAACATCGAGGGCGAGGAACACCTCATCATTCGCGAGGAAGACGTCCTCGGGATTCTCGAGTAGCGAGGAAAAGGAAAACAATGTCCAAGGAAATTCTCTTTGATCAAGACGCACGAGCCAAGGTCATCTCGGGCGTAGACGGTCTCGCCAATGCCGTTCGTGTGACGCTGGGCCCCAAGGGCCGCAACGTCATTATCGAAAAGAGCTTCGGCTCTCCTACCGTCACCAAGGATGGCGTATCTGTCGCCAAGGAAATCGAATTCGAAGACAGATTCGAGAACATGGGCGCTCAGATGGTGAAGGAAGTGGCCAGCAAGACCTCGGATGTGGCCGGTGATGGAACGACCACCGCGACCGTACTTGCCCAGGCGATTTTCCGAGAGGGGAGCAAGCTCGTCGTGGCCGGTATCAATCCGATGGATCTCAAGCGCGGGATCGACTCCGCGGTCGGGGCCATCAGCGAGGGACTCGAGAAGCTTTCCAAGCCTACTCGCACTGCCGAAGAAATTGCCCAGGTGGGCACCATCTCCGCCAATAGCGACAA
Source organism: uncultured Spirochaetaceae bacterium (assembly GCA_964435795.1). Taxonomy (GTDB): domain Bacteria; phylum Myxococcota_A; class UBA9160; order UBA9160; family UBA4427; genus JAZXM01. The sequence continues at coordinate 34,929 of CAYTAT010000028.1, read as the reverse complement.
GGCCATCGGCGACACCATTGCCGAGGCGATGGGAAAGGTGGGGAAAGAAGGTGTCATCACGGTGGAAGAGGGCAAGAGCCTCGAGACCGAATTGGATGTCGTCGAGGGTATGCAATTTGACCGCGGCTATCTCTCGCCCTATTTCGTGACGGATCCCGAAGCCATGGAAGCCGTACTCGAAGAGCCCCTGATTCTTCTCAACGAGAAGAAGATCAGCAACATGAAGGATCTCCTGCCCCTGCTCGAGCAAGTAGCCCGTCAGGGCCGCCCTCTGCTGATCATCGCTGAGGACATCGAGGGAGAAGCCCTGGCGACGCTGGTGGTGAACAAGATCCGTGGCACCATCAATGTCGCTGCCGTCAAGGCACCCGGCTTTGGGGATCGCCGCAAGGCAATGCTCCAGGATATGGCGAAGCTCACGGGCGGCCAGGTGATTGCCGAGGAATTGGGACTCAAGCTCGAAAACGTGACGGTCAAGGATCTTGGCAAGGCCAAGCGGGTCGCGATCGATAAGGACAATACGACGATCATCGACGGCGCCGGAACCAAGAAGGATATCGAGGGCCGGGTCAGCGAGATTCGCGGCCAGATCGACAGCACGACTTCCGACTATGACCGTGAAAAACTCCAGGAGCGCCTCGCCAAGCTGGTGGGTGGTGTTGCTGTGGTGAAGGTCGGAGCGGCCACCGAGACCGAGATGAAGGAGAAGAAGGCGCGCGTTGAAGATGCACTTCATGCAACGCGAGCCGCCGTTGAGGAGGGAATCGTACCTGGAGGAGGGGTCGCACTCCTCAGGGCCCAGAAGGCTCTCGACTCCCTGACACTCTCCGATGACCAGCAGGCCGGCGTCAATATCATTCGCCGAGCTATCGAGGCCCCGCTGCGATTCATTTCGGAGAATGCCGGAATCGAGGGATCGATCGTCGTTGACAAGGTCAAGGGACTCAAGGGTTCCAACGGCTTCAACGCGGCGACCGAGAACTACGAGGACCTCATCAAGGCCGGTGTCATCGATCCGACCAAGGTCGTTCGCACAGCGCTGCAGAACGCTGCCAGCGTTGCGGGCCTGCTCCTGACCACCGAGGCCATGATCGCCGAAAAGCCGGACGAAAATTCCGGCGGCGGCGGAATGCCCCCGGGTGGAATGCCAGGTGGAATGCCCGGAATGATGTAATTCCCCTTGCTTCACGGCAAGAAAAGCAACAGATATCAAACCCCCTGTCGCAGCTGCGGCAGGGGGTTTTGTCTGGGCGGTCTGGGCGAAGGCTGCGGGGATTCCCGAGGATCTGAGCCCACCGCGGCGCTCGAATCGAATCCGGTCAGCGTGAATCTTCCCGATCCTGCGACAGCAGCCTTCCGACCTCATTCAGCAGATCCTGGCTTCGGTAGGGCTTTCGAATGAAGCCGTCGGCGGACTCCGACCAGGGACCGTCGAGTTGCAGGTCTTCTCGGGGATAGCCGCTGGAAACGATGATCGGAATCCGATCCCCCGAATGCCGCAACCGACTCCAGACCGCCGCCCCATCGACATTGGGCATATTGAGATCCAGAACGATCAATTCGATGGGCGGATCGGCATCGGAGAGGCATTTCAGGGCATCTCGACCCGTTGTCGCAGTGAAGACCTCGAATTGCGCTTTCCGGAGCATTCGCACGAGAAGCGTCAGCACCGCGGGTTCGTCGTCGACAGCCAGCGCCCTGCGCCCTGGAAAGGAGTTGGGAACGGCCTTCTCCTCCGCTTTCTTCAGGTCCGTGGAGGTGTCCAGAGCAGGAAGAAGTACTGTGAAAGCCGTACCCACGCCCTCGGCACTATCCACGCGAAGCTTTCCCCTATGACTCTCGATGATACCCACTGTCGCTGCCAATCCCAATCCGCGTCCCGTCAGCTTGGTGGTGAAGAAGGGGTCGAAAATCTTGCCGAGGGTCTCCTCACTCATTCCGCTGCCGTCATCTATCACTCGCAGGTAGATGGCCGATTCCCTGCAGTCTCCATAAGTCGCACTGGTTCTGGAAAAATCGACGCCGGGAGGAATGCCCGAGCCCGTCTCGATCTTGATATTTCCTTCGCTCTTGCCGATGGCATCCGAAGCATTGATGACCAGATTCATGGCGATCTGTCTGAGTTGCCCCGCTCCCCCCATGACATGAGGCAGATCATCATCCACCTGGTAGGTCACCTCCACGCTTTTCGGAATCGAAACTGCGAGCAGATCGGCAACATCCTTTATCAGCTCTGAAATATCGATCTCTTCAAGTTCGAATTCAGCCTTGCCCGTATAGGCGAGAAGTTGACTCGTGAGTTCTGCGGCCCGCTCCGCCGAAGACTCGACATCTCTCAGAAACTCGACTGCCTCCAGATCCTCATCCATGGAATCACGGGCCAGTTCGGCATTTCCCAGGATCGCGACCAGGAGGTTGTTGAAGTCATGCGCGATCCCACCCGCCAGCAGACCGAGTCCTTCCAATTTCTGTGCATGGATCATCGCCTGGGTATCAGCGCGCTGGCTGGTCACATCCCAGGTCTTCCATCCGCGACCCTCGATCCCCTTCTTGTCGGTAATGGGAAAACTGGAGATCTCCAGAATTCGCCCGTCGTCGAGATGGGTGTCGGCGCGAAGGGAAAAGGCTGAATCGAAGTCGGATAAACTGCCATGCCAGGCGGACTCGAACTCCTTGGCATTCTCGCCCAACCAGTCCAAGATCTGGCCTTCCAGGGCGTCCAGTTCTTCTGAACTCCCACGACTCCCGGAGATGCCCCAAAGGTTGAGAAAAGCCTCATTCACGTAGCGAATACGACCAGCGAGATCCTGAACGACCAGACCTTCCCCGGTAAGCCGATTGATCGCCTCGAGTACCGTGGCGTGGTCCTCCATCGCAGATCTCACGGAGCGAAGCTCCGTCTGATCGCGAAGCCTGATACAAAAACCCGCGGAATTCCCCCGCTGCCACGTAAAAGGCGTCACGTCTACGGCCACCCAGAACTCCTCCCCTGCCGTATTCGTGAGCCTATAGAGTTCCTCCTGGCCCGGAGCCGCGGAATGTCTTCCTTCTCGCTGGTTCAGTTCAAGCGGAAAGCCGGCCATCTGTCTCTCGATCAGCCTGTCGATCAGGCCGCCGCGCAGAAGATTGTCCTGGCCCAGCAGGCGTCGGGCCCAGTGATTGGCATATATCAATCGCCATTCGGGAGTGACCACCAATATGGCATCGTCGTCATTTTCCAGAACGTCGGGAAGCGAGACATGGTCAAGCGCGAATAGATCGAGGCGACCGACCGCGAGGAGAAAGAGTCCGCAACTGATGGCAAAAGACATTGCGGTGGGATCTTGAAGCAATACGAATGGCAGCGAGACGAAGATGAAGTTCGTTGCCAGGGGAATTGACATGGCCAGCGCCATAAATCGGCTCTGATTGCGAATCGTGGCGTCCGTAGCCTTCAGCGATAGCCTGACCATCGTCAGGAGATTCCCGAGAAGAACGATGTAATTGACACCCGCCATCCAATACCAGATGGGGCCGTATCCGCTGCGAGTGCCGGGGGTCGCATCGAGAAATTGTCCATGCCATGGATTCGCCAGCAGTCCGACAAAAAAGAGCGCATTCAGCAAGGCGAGATGACGCGGCCCTACCCAGCGCGCGGCTTGCACTCTGCTTTCCGGCATCGATGGATCCAGGGCGTAGGAATCGTGGTATCGGCGGGTAAAGGCCCACCATGCGGGCACCAGCCCCAACAGCCCGGCGTAGCGAATGACCCTGCCCAACTCGTACCCAAAACCGGTTCCGACTGCGACCTGCGTGATGAGGTCGCCCAGGGTAAAGAATGCGGCAAATCCGAAAACCAGGGGCAGAGAGGGCCAGAGGGCGGCCGGCGGCCGACGGTAGAAGACGTGAGCCGCGAAGGCGAAGAGACTGACGAGAACTAGAGCCGTCAAGATCTGCCAGAGCGGCATGAGGGGACTCCGAATCAGAGCGTCAAATCGGGTAGAGACTTCCCTCAGCCTAGCAGATCTCCCCCCTCTTCTTTGAGCTGGATCAGAACCGCCTCAAATATCGGCGGGGACGAAAATTCCATACGACTTCATTCATACGTGGCCTTGACAAACGTTTGGGGGAGGGAACCCGCAGGTTGCCTTGAGGACTCTACGGCGCCAGTGCGACGATTCGGCCTCTCCACTCTGTCGCCACTGAAGAAATAGCCCTGCCCCCGTGCCGTATGGATCAGCCTATTCCGATGGCCTCTATCAATCTTTCGGCGCAGATTCGCGATATGCACCGCGATCAGATTGGTCTGATCGTGTTCATCCGATTGCCAGACATGCCAGGTCAGCTCTCGCCGATTCAGAATCGTCTCCGGCTCGTTCAGCAGGCATGAAAGGAGCATATCCTCGATTCGCGTCAGTACTACACTGCGATCCGAGCGCTTCACCAGCCTCAGCTCCGGAATATATTCAAAATCGACCCCGGAATCAGGTGCGCCTCTCTCGCCCTCATAGATGCGATAACGCCGAAGGTGCGCCCCTATTCGAGCGACCAGTTCACTGACCGAAAATGGACTTTTGATGCAATCGTCGGAACCGGCATTCAATGCGGCCAGGCGCGCCTCTACCGAGGATTCCTCGGTGATCGCCAGCAGGGGAATCTCCACCCCGGCTGAGCGCAGCGCCTTCAATGATTCCGGATCAGCAGGTACCACTGCGCAGTCGAATTCGAAATCGGATCCCGGGCCAACGGCATCGAAAATTTCCGCTTCGACCGAAACATGCATCCCCTGCTTCTCAAGCGTGTTCCAGAGGAACCTGGCCATGCTATCGTCGAACCCACATACCAGAATTGCAGGCGACCTAAGATGAGCCTCTCTATGCCAGTCACCACGTGACGGCGGCATTTTCATGATTGATCTCCTCGCGCGCCTGGCGCGCCTGGTCAGCCACCCGGATTTCCAGGTACCATCGCGTTGCTCCCCGGTTCCCGAACCGCCACTCGGATCCAGATCCAGCGAGGACCTGACGATCCAATGCGTATCCGGGAAAGTTGGCGACCAAACCTGCTCTGGATAGACAGCAAGTACCATACCGATCCTTACAAAAACGCAATAATCTGGAATTGATGCGATGAGACGGGAGCATGGACCGGCATCTACTTGCTCACTACCGCATCGAGCTTTGGGGCCTTCGGCAGAAAAGAGCAGTCCGCTTCTATTTATGGGAAGGACTTCTCTCCCGACGACGCCGGGGAACGGACAATTCGGTCGCGCCCCAGACGCTTGGCCTCGTAGAGGGCCTGGTCTGCATGCTCTAGAAGCTGCTTCCCCGGGAGAGCAGGTGCCGTCCCGATCTGATGGATCAATCCCGCGCTGCAGCCAATCTGGACCCTTCCCTCGGCGGTCACGAAGGAAATCTCGCGAATCGCCTTCGACATTCTCTCGATGACTCCGTGGAAATCTCTTTCATCATCGCCGAGCACAATCACCACGAATTCATCCCCCCCATAACGAAAAATATGGTCGTAGGGACGGCTACTGAGCCGAAGAGCACGTGCCACGGCAGAGAGAACCTCATCGCCCACCTGGTGGCCCAGACGGTCGTTGACCTCCTTGAAATTATCGAGATCGAGCAACGCCAGGCTGAATGAAGTGGCCTCTCGTTCCCGCCTCCTGACCTCTTCGGCGAGAAATTCATCCAGATCGATTCGGTTCCGCAGCCCTGTCAATCCATCGACTCGCGCTTCCCGCCGGGCCTTATCCAATTTCGCTTTGGCGAGCAGCCGAGCTCCGACTCGAGCGATCAATTCCGCCCGGCAGATCGGCTTCTTGATATAGTCCACGGCACCCGCCGAGAACGCGTCGACGAGCTGATCCTGATCTTCCGACCCCGTCAGGAATACGACGGGGATATCCGCAGTCGCAGGCTCGGCTTGAAGCTTTCGGCAGAGGGAGAGTCCGTCTTCATCGGGCATCTGGATATCGAGGAGAATCAGATCCGGACTCTCTCGCATCGCCAGAAGCCAGCCGGATGCGGCATCCGTCGCGCTGATGATTTCTCCCACGGATTCCTCCAGATGGAAGATCACAAGATCGTGGATGAGCGAATCGTCGTCGATCAGAAGAACGGATCCAGACTTGATATGCTGCGCCAATTATCCCACCTCATCAGCCAGGGAATCCTCTATTCCCCTGGGCAATTCAGAAAGTTGCTCGAGTAGTTCGAGGAGTCGGCCTCGGACGCCGTCTACCCCATCCCCCGCCTGGAGAATTGCCTGGCACGCAGAGGCCGTATTCCCGATTTCGGGATAGCCATAACTGCTGGCCGAACCCTTCAACTGATGGACCAGAGTCAGGATTGCCTCTTCATCTCCCCCGCGCAGAGCCCTTTCCAGGGCGAAAATTCGATCCGGCAGACTGCGAAGAAATTTCCGAATCAGGGGGAGAAAACGTGGATTTTGCGCGAGAGACTCCGCAGCCCCTCCTTCTCGGATTTTCGGGAGACGCAGCCGGGCATGGAGATGCTTTTCGAGCGTCTCCATCAGATCTCGAGGAACGAGGGGCTTGGTGAGGAAGTGGCTGCAGCCCACATCCACGCAACGTTCGAGATCCCGACTCGATGCGAAGGCGGTCAATGCGACGATGGGCGCTTCAAAACCGCATCTACGAAGTTCCGCAGTCGCCTCGTAGCCATCCATGACGGGCATCTGGATGTCCATCAGAATCAGGTCATAGCTCTTGGCCGAGGCGGAAACGCGGTCCAGGGCTTCACGACCATTTTCTGCGATATCGACCAGAGCCCCCGTTTCTTCCAGAAGAAATCTCAGGATGCGTTGATTGTCCCGACCATCTTCCACGACCAGCAAGCGACAGCCGCTGAAGTCTGCCTCGAGTTCGGGAGTCTCATCGGGTGGGGAAGGCTTCTCGGCGGCTTTCGACAGATCCGAGGGATCGGCAAATTCAAGCTCGTGCATCGATCCAACATCGAGAATCAACGTGAAGTTGCTTCCGATTCCCGGAGAGGATTGCACGCTGAGATCGCCACCGAGAAGTCGAGCCATCCGAATCGATATATCGAGGCCGAGGCCCGTGCCTTCGCGGCGGACCTGATCAACCTCGGCAACCTGAGTAAAGGGTGCGAAGATATCCGAAAGCCTCTCCTCTGGAATTCCGATCCCGGAATCCTTGACCGAAATTTCCAGACAGGGCGATCGGGTAGCCTGCCCGCGCATTCTCATCTTGATCGTGATGCTGCCGCTATCGGTAAACTTCACGGCGTTGCTCACGAGATTTACCAGGATCTGCCGAAGCCGTATTTCGTCCGTAACGATCTGTCGCGGCAACTTCCCCACCAACTCAAGGGAAAGGTCGAGCAGCTTTTCCCTCGCCTGGGGACGCATCATCTGAACGACCTGTCGTACGATCTGCAAGGGCGAGCGAGGTGCCAGGGTGACCCGCATCTTCCCGGCTTCGACCTTTGAAAGATCGAGGATATCGTTCACCAGGGATAGGAGATGATCGGAGCCTCGCCTCAATCCCTTCGTCCAGGCTGGATCGTCCTTTCCATCTCGATTCGGACGGGCCAGCAACTCCGCGTAGCCGACGATGGCCGTCAGCGGGGTACGAATTTCATGACTGATATTCGTGAGAAATTCACTTTTTGCACGATTGGCTTCTTCGGCCTTCTGACGCGCCTGATCCAGGGCATTTGCCTGAAGCTCAAATTTTTTTCTCTGTTCGTCCAGGTAGAGGGTCTGGGCCCCGTAGTCGCGAGTGGTCTTCAGGTCGTCGAGGAGAAGACCTCCGAGGGGAAGAAACGAAGCCCCCACGCTGAGAAATTCAGCGATCCAAAAGCCCGAATCGAAGGGTCCCAAGGATATGAATCGCAGGCAGATTTCCGCCCCCAGCCAGGGGATCAACGAGAGGCCAAAGGCCGCCGTCACGGCATCTCGATGGCCCCTGCGATAGCGCGGGTAGAGCACGGATGCAGCGAAGACCAAAGTGAGTGTCGGCAGCCAGGCAAGAAGACCCTTCCCGGGAATCGCGGATGGCGCAGATACGAGGCCGACGAGAGATCGCCAGAAGATCGGGGCCAGCAGAACGAATAGGCCCGTCCCCATCAGGAGGGGAAGCCCCAGGCTCGAAACCTCCCGGCCCCGCTGCTCCTGCCAGAGCGCAATGCCTAGAAGACCCAGGATCGCGCAGGCCGAAAACCCCCGGGTGATCCCCCACGCCAGCGAGAGGGATTCGGGCGAGGCTTGCGCCTGGTTGACCCAATCATCGTTGACGAAACTTCGCAGCAGATTGCAGACGGCGATCAGGATCCAGAGGGCAGCCATGATGGGAAGAGAAGAATCACGCCCATAACGGGCGCGCAGAGCGGCCACCAACCCCAGCAGGAGCGTAGATGAAAAAGCGATCCAGGCCATGATCGAAAGGCCCCGGGACCCGAGCCCATCCGAGGGATGGACGTTTGGAAGACCGATCGGCTCGGCTTCCAAGGCGTGGGGAGCGGCGGCCAGAAAAGAAGAAAAGCCCGAGTGGACGAGGAGAAGGGGAACGATACAACCCAGGGCAACCCAGGCAGCCGGCGCAAGTCCCACCGGGCTCTGCTGTCTTTCAGCGTTCATGCGGCGTCATCCGGCCGATCTGAATTCCTGTTGTGAGCCGTCATCGGGACTCTTTCCGTCCACGCTCTTCTCAAGGGGCCTCCGCGCGCGGTGCTCCCAGCACGGCGGCTTCCATGCCGAAATGGGGCAAACACTTCGGACCCTTTCTATATCGGCCACTTCCGCACCTTGGTAAGCCATAAAGAAGCAACCTCGGACCTTTTGACGCCCCCGCTGTCACCCCCGGGGGGCGGGGCGGGGGACGGGCGGGGGGAGGCCCTGGCACCCAAGGGCTGCGCGACCGATCGGATCGATGGCCCGGGGGGTGGGTGGGGGGGTGGGGGGGCGCGTCCCGAGACGTCCAGGAGACGCCAGGGAGCCGCCGGAAGGCCGGGGCCCGGCGGCGCGGCAAAGATGCTCCCGGCTCTCCGGAGAAGCGGCCGAGCCCCCCTGCTAGAAGAGTGGAAGGCCCGCTCGTCCCCGGATTCGCCGGTTCAGGGCTGGCGACTCGAGCGAGGCGCCGCGACGCATACCGCCCCGGGCGCCCCGCAGATCAGGGGGCGTACCAGATGGGAGACGTCCAGGCCCGCTCACGAACGACGGGAATATGAGCCTCGCTGCAGCATCCCTCGAAGCCCGGCTGCATGCTGGATGGATCCTGGCACGAGATGCCCGCATCCACGCAGAGTTTCTGACTCCAGCGACAGGTCGGGTTCTCCAGGACGCGGGCATAGTAGAAGGCGCGCTGGCCCCGCGAGAAGCCCGGATCTTCCCAGACCGCACAGAGGGATCGCGCGCCCTCGCCTCGCCGTTCACAAGTGGCCAGATCCACGCTGGCGGTGTGATCGCCGCCGGCCACGTCAAAAACCTTTTCAAAGGCTTGACCATCCTCCACCCAGCCCTTCACGATCTGGACTCGCTGCAGGGGAGTGCCCGGATTGTCGGGTGTGCCGGAATCCTGCAGAGCGGAAACGGCGAAACGCGGGGAAGCATCGGAGTCGGGACGGGACGCGAGATCCCCGCCCATGGGAACACCGCCCGCATAGCCGGCCTCCACGAAATCGGCGGATTCACATAGATCGCTCGGGTAGTCCCAGCCGCCGAAAAAGCGAACAACGGGTCGGGTGCCGCTGGTCCCGTAGGCCTCACGCCGTTGCATGCCCGAAAAGATGGAATCCCGCGAATTTTCCTCTGCCCAGATGACGGCCAGGCCGCCGGGATTGAATTCCAGATCGTCGGGGAGTCCCACGGCATTGCGCGCCCCCGCCCCGCCGTGTCCCTTCGCTTCGTCTTCCATAGTCAAGCCCGGCGCACCGAGATGGGTGTCGGTGCTGGCTATGATGCCGTACTTCAGCGGATTTTCTCCGAGTTGCGCCTCGAGCAACAATCCCTTCTTCAGCGCCTCGCGCACCATGCCCTTCCGATTCGGCCTCAGATTCGGATTGAGTACGCCCCCCTGCGCGATTCGTCCCACGCCGGCAAAACTATCGTAGGGCAATTTCTCGAACCCACAGGCCTCATCCGTGGTAGCCCCGCCGAGCAGGCACTCCGAGTCCCCCTTATGCTGCATGATTTCGACCAGGGGTTCCCAGCGCTGGCGCAGGCTCGCCTCTTCGGCATTCACCTCGTGATCGACATCCGCTGATGTCTGCAATTTGGCCGAGGCAAAGATCAGGCCGGGGCCACTCAGATTCGAATTATGCGGAATCGTCAGAACATCACAGCCTTCGATTCCCTCGACACAGCCTTTCTGAAGGGTGGTCCAGAGATCGTAGGCGGAGGGCGTATCGACCCAGCTCGGAGGCATCAGGGGCACGCGCTCATTCCTGAAGATCACGTTTCGGTGGAGATTCTCACCATTGCCCACGGAGGCCGTCCACTCATAACCGACGAAGCTCGTGAACGAACACTCGGCCGTCCGATCATAGGCCTGCTCGGCCGCAACCTGGATGTCCCTCCAGACGATGGCCGCCTGGCCGAGGCAGCGTTCGTCTTCCGCGCCACAGAATTGAAAGCGACTCTTCCGCACGATCGTCCTGAATGCGAAGGCTGTGAAGAGGTTCTGGGGAGCCAGCCGATAGTACCAGCAGAGATCCGAGTCTCCACCGGGAAGCGATGCGTCCCCGCAGATTCGGACCTCTCCGAGAAGCTCGGAGTGGTCCGTCACCACCGTGAAGTCGAGAGGGCGACGGAGCTTTGCCGAGCGCAGGGCTTTGCCCGAAGAATCATAGGGCTGCAGGCCGATCCGCTCGCCCTTCGCAAAGCGATAGGCGTCGGAGGGAGTGTTGCGCGTATCCTGGCTGTTGGCGTCGAAGGAATAGGTGGAGTGGACGTGAGTGTCCCCAAAGAAGGGGCGTCGAAGCGCATCGTAATCACTGCAGCGCTCCCTTTCCTCCGTCAGCGCAAAAGGTGGACTCTCACCCCCTTCGGCCGCGAAAACGGGGCTGGCGGCCAGAAGCGGCGACAAAGCCAGAAACGCGACCCCAACCTTCCCCAATACGAACGAGCGTCGAATGATCATGCCCCCTCCATCCACGTCGATGATTCTCGGCCCCGATGGGCCTCTCGGAGCCAGGGGTTGTAGCCCAGTCCGCGTGGACGCGCCGACCCCGCCAGTCGCGCTCAGAGGAGGGATCTTGCGGCGGGAGGGGGATTCACCACCATGAACAAGCCGCCATCCCAGCCCCGGATCTCTCGACTGTGCCGAAGCGCTGCGAATTCACATCTCCTTCGGGAGTTCGCCCCGCATCACTTCCTCGCCGAGAGCAGCGGCGACGAAGGGGCCGAAATCGGGCCCCCGGCGCAGGTGGTGGCCCCCGTCGATGTTGATACAGGTCCCGGTGATCCACCTCGCCTCGGGCCCGATCAGAAAACGCGCGAGTTCGGCGACATCGGAGACCTCGCCCACATCGCCCATGGGTGTGTTCTCGATGTAGCTCTGATAGGTCGGGCTATCCCGGGGAATCATCTGCATGACCTCGGTGGCGATGAATCCCGGGCGGATGGCGTTGAAACGCACTTGCCGGGGGCCGAATTCGTTGGCGCAATTGCGCATCATCTCCTCGATCCCGGCTTTCCCCACGCAATAGGCTCCGAAATAGGGATGGGGAATATGGCCCGCCAGCGAGGACATCCCCACGAAGGAGCCCCCGCCCGCAGCCACCAGGTGGGGGGTCGTATGCTTCACGCAGAGCATCGTGCCGAGCACGTTCAGGTGCAGAACGCGCAGGAACTCCGCGGTATCCAGCATGGAATAGGGGGCCATGCCTCCGCCCCCGCCCGCGTTTGCCACGCAACCATCGAGTCGGCCAGTGGCTTCCAACGCTCGGGCCACGACTGCTGCCACGCTTTCCTCATCCGTGACGTCGGCTACCGCGGTCTGGACACTGCCCCCGCAGCCCGCGGACTTTCCGATTCGAGCAGCGGCCGCCTCGAGTACATCCTCGCGACGACCACAGATCGTCACCGCCGCGCCATCCGCCGCCAGCGCCGATGCACAGCCCTCGCCGATTCCCGTGCCCCCTCCCGTCACCAAGATGGCCTTTCCCTCCAAGCCTCCCGCGGGCCTGCCCATCGCTTCTCCTTCCACTCATCATGAATTCGATGATCCGCGCTTCAATCCCCTGAAACGAAGTCTGCAAAAAACTCTGCGATCCGCTGCGCGAGAAGTGTCCCGTCGTAATCCACCGGTACCACGTGGCCGGATTCCTCGCATGGCATCAGGATCTTCTGCCGCGAACCCAACTCCCGGTAGAGGCGCTGGGCATCGCGCGGATCGGCGGTGCGATCGTGCTTCCCATGAGCGATCAGCGCGGGCGCCTCGATGCCCGCCAATTCCCTCGCGACCACGCCCTGGAGTCGAATCAATTCATGAACACTCGCCAGGGGCATCCGCGAATAACCCGGATGCCGAGCCCGGGCCGCGGGATCCCGAATATCCGAACCCTCGCGCTTCTCCAGCATCGGCTTCAGATATTTCACGAATGGGATCAACTTCCGAAACGGAGTCCCCAGGCGAAGGGGCGTCCCCACGACCGCGATCGCGTCGGGCTTGGCCCGGGCGGCCAGTTCCAGGCAGAGAAGTCCCCCCAGCGAAAGACCCATCACGAAGACCTTTTCGTACTCCGCGCGCAGACGACTGTATTCGTCTCTCACCCGGGCCACCCAATGTGAATAGCTCAAGACGGCCAGGGCTTCGGGCGTTTCGCAATGACCGGGCAGCAGGAGGCCGCGAGCCCGAATCCCCCGGACCGCCAGGGCTTCCCCCACATTCCTCACCTCGTAGGGGGTGCCCGTAAGCCCATGCACGCAGAGGGCCGCCGCCCCGGTATCGGATGCGGCCTCGAGATCGAAGGGAGTCGAATCCACGAAAGGCCGAGACGTATCGCCTTTCAAGACCATTTCTCGAGGGCCCGTTCTTCTGCGACGCGAACCACTTCGCGCAAAGCCACATCGGCCTTCCGGGCCGCCCGCTTGCAGGCATCGTATTCCGCGGATACCCGCAGCTTTCCGTCATCCCCCCGAATCAGCTTGACGGCGATTCGACCGAAGGGCGTTTCGACCCGCCGCTCTTCCCGCTTCAGCAGCAGGCGCTCCCATTCCTGGCTGCGAACACCGATCGTCCCCGATTCGGCGAAGAGGATGCCGGCGAGATCCTGGCGATCCCCCGGCCGCGCGAGAACGCGTAGAAGAAAGCCCGGACGATTCTTCTTCATCTGGATATGTTGCAGCGAAACATCCAGGGCACCGGCGTCGAAAAGGCGCTCCATCACGTAATCGAAATGCTCGGGGACCAGATCGTCCAGATTCGATTCGAGGACCACGACGCGATCGCGTCCCAGGATATCGTTGGCGCGACCCATCACCGCTCTCAACACATTCGGAACATCGCCCTCGCGATCATTTCCCGCTCCGAGTCCAATGGCCTCGACCGTCATCGCCGGCATCGCGGTGAATTCGTCGACCAGGGTGCGAAGAATCGCGGCACCGGTGGGGGTCACGGTTTCCCATTCGACGTGCGCGGGACGCGTGGGCAGGCCCTTCAGCAATTCCAGGGTCGCCGGGGCGGGCAGCGGCAGCCGACCATGGCTGCCGTCGATCATCCCATGGCCGAGGGCGACGGGGGCACTCGTCACCCTTTCGATCCCCAGGCGCTCGATCCCGATCGCCGCCGCCGTGACGTCGACGATCGCATCGACGGCCCCCACTTCGTGAAAATGGACCTGCGCCAGGGGCACTCCGTGCACCCGCGCCTCGGCCCGGCCCAGGGCATCAAAAATGGCCAGGGCCCTTTCGCGCACCGGGACCTGGAGTTCGGCCGCAGCCAGCAGTTCGGCGATCTCACCATGGCTCCGGGCGCCCGCGCCATGGCCCCGACGCGGGGGACCGTGGGGACCGTGATCCGCCTTGATCGAGCGGCTTCGGCGGCGACCGGGCACGGCCACTTCCAGATAACGAGCCGCCAGGGCCCCGCGCTTGACCCGCTTCAGCTTCAGCCGATGCTCCAACCCGAGGGCCGCCAGATCCTCTTCGAGTTGTCGCCTGACGAGTCCGAGATCCAGCAACGCGGCCACGAACATATTTCCGGCAATCCCGGAGAAGGGGTCGAGGTGAAGAATTCGCCCTCCGCCTGTGCGCGCGGAATCAGAGTCTGTTGATGAGCGTCGCGGCATAGGCGGCCCCAAATCCGTTGTCGATGTTCACGACTGTCACGTTGGAAGCGCAACTGGTCAGCATGCCGAAGAGAGCTGCCAGGCCGCCGAGGGATGCGCCGTAGCCGATGCTCGTCGGCACGCCGATCACGGGCTTGTCCACCATGCCCCCGACCACCGAGGGCAGCGCGCCCTCCATGCCCGCCACCACGATCAGTACGCGCGCCTCGCGCAAGCGATCCTGATGGGCGAGAAGTCGGTGGATCCCCGCCACTCCCACATCGGGCATGCGTTCGACGCGGTTCCCGAAGTGCTCCGCCACGACCGCCGCTTCCGCGGCCACCGGGCTATCGGCCGTGCCCGCCGAGATGACCGCGATCGTCCCCTTGCCGAGGATCTCCGTTTCCGGCGGACCGTAATAGAGCAGTCGAGCGACGGAGTCGTATCGACCTTCTCCCACCAGGCCCTGCACCTCTGCGGCCACCGAGGGCTCGATCCGGGTCACCAGCGCCCGCTGCCCCGCTTCCATCAGGGCAGCTGCAATTTCGGCGATCTGGGTCACGGTTTTTCCGAGTCCGAAGATGACTTCGGGAATTCCCTGGCGAATCGCCCGATGGGTATCGACCCGGGCACTCTCGGTGTCCACGAAGGGAAGACGGGCCAGCTGGCTCAGAGCGGTCTCGATCGAGACCCCTCCCTTCTGCACATCCGACAAGAGTTCGCGGATCTGATCCTGTGTCAATTCGAGTCCCAATTCGCTTCGAAGTCGACCTGATTTTGAAACCGGCAGCGCCTTGAAGGAAGGCGAATGCGAAGGCCTGCATCAGAGTTCGACGGCCCCGAAAGACGTTATCAGAACCCCTGCGGGACTGCTGCGCGGGGAGGGTCGGAGCAGAGAGAGGGGTGGTGTGGAGGCTCGGCAGCCGGGGCGATGCGATCGCCCGGGAAGGTCGGGAACCCGGCCCCGGCGCCGCTAAGAGCGGGCAAAGCGTGATCGGAACTACCCACTCGCTACTCGAAAAAGAGACGAAGGGTTTTTCTCCAACCGGAATCTGGATTCGAGGGGGGAGCGGAGGGTCGCTGCGGCGCGCGACTACTCGAGTCTCTTCTCCAGAATTCGCGAGAGGACGAAGAGGACTTCATCGGGTCTGAAGGGCTTCATCACGTAGCCCCTCGCACCGGCCTGGAAGGCTTCTACGATCATGGATTCCTGGCCCAATGTGGCGGAGACCACGATATTGGCGCTGGGAAATCGGTTCAGGATCATCTTCGTTCCCTCGATTCCGGAAAATCGAGGCATCACGAGATCCATCAGGACCAGATCGGGCTGGTAATCCGCAAAGCGCTCCAGGGCTTCGAGACCGTTGGCGCCCTCGCGAACGACTTCGTATCCCTCGGGTTCGATGATCTCACGCATCACCTCCCTGAGGTAGGGAGCATCGTCGACTACCATGATTCGGTTCATTCCAGTTCTCCCGATCCCCAGCAGGGAATCCTTTGCGATGGCATAACGCTGCCTGATCCAGCTCCCAAGCGCGCCGCCGAAGCGATAGGGGGCCGATCCGGAGTGATCGCCGCCGGGGGACAACAACCCGCATCGAATCAAATCCGCTTCATCTTCTATTTCTATCGCCCGCCGAGGGAAGATCCGACTCTCGAATCCCGAACTTTCCAGATTCAAGTCGCGGAGAGCGCCATGATTCAGCAAGGGGTGCACAGCTCACTCATCGGTGAGTGTGATCCCGACCTTGAAGCTATTCCTCCATAAAATCCCAATACTTCCGGAATCCAGGAGGGGGGCCCAGGGAGCCGAGATCCGCCTCAATAATGGGCGAAGAAACCGGAGGTCGGCACGCCCCGAACTCCCGGCTCTGCGCTGACGGTCCCGATTCGGGTCACCTCGACGCCCAGGCGTCGCCGCAGGTCGAGCGACGTCATGCGCCGCATGCAGGGGGGACGCAGGCTGAAGAGCAATTCGTAGTCCTCGCCCCCGGAAAGGGCCAGCTTCATGGGATCGAGTCCGAGTTCCCTGCAGCGAGGAGCAAAGCCCCGGGGCATCGGCAGGCATTCCGACTTCAATTCCGCGCCGAGATGGTCGATCTCGAGCAGGCGATCCAGATCCGACAACAGGCCGTCGGAAAGGTCGATGCAGGCGCCATGCCCCGCGAGGCCCAGCAATCGCCGACCGGCCTGAAGACGCGGAACGGGAAGGTGGCGAATTTGGCCACCGCTCCGCTCCGCGCGCAGACGGGCCAGGGCAGCGGCACCGACGCATCCCGTGACAAAGAGCCCATCGCCGACCCGCAACCGATCCCGTCGCAGCGCCCGGCCCCGGGGCAGGGCTCCCAAGACGTGGATCGAAAGACTCGTCCTGGTGGCGCGGCTGAGGTTGCCCCCGACCAGGGGACAGCCGTGAATTTCCGACTCCCGCAACAGGCCCCGCAACAGACCGTCGAAGCGCGTCAGGGGCAGGCGGGCAGGCGTCGCGAGGGCGAGAGTGAAACCGAGCGGGCGGGCGCCCATGGCGGCCAGATCGGATAGGTTCGCAACCAGGGCTCGCCGCCCGATGGCCACGGGGGATTGGCTATCCCAGCGAAAGTGAACGGCCTCGACGGCGGCATCGGTGCTCGTCACGAGATCTTCGGCCTCGCGAAGGCGCAGAATCGCCGCATCGTCGCCAATGCCGAGCACGACAGCGGCCCGCTCGGGGACCCCCCGGGCCATGCGAGCAATTCTCTCAATCAGGCGCCGCTCACCGAGATCTGCCAGGGTTCGCATGGCCGCACGATAGACCCACCCACCTGCCCGGGACAAGCCCAGCGCCAAATGATGCCGGCCGGGTACGCGCCCCGAATTCAGCGATCGGGGCGGAAGGAGGCCTGCATGGCAGTCGTCGGGGATGAGGAGGGCGCGAACGTTCTTTCGCGCCAGTCTCGCTTCTCGGTCAGGGCGATGTCCAGAATGTCCGCCATCTCCTCGACTGGAATGAACTCGAGCTTGCGGCGGAGTTCCCTCGGGATCTCCTCGACTTCTCGCATGGACTGCCGGGGTACGACGACGGTCTTGATCCCCATCCTGAGCGCGGCGAGGGCCTTCTCTCGCACGCCACCCACCGGCAGGACCTTGCCCCGAAGCGTGACCTCCCCCGTCATCGCCAGATCACCTCGAACCGGAATGCCGGTTACGAGGGAAATGATCGTGGTAGCGATTGTGACTCCCGCCGAGGGCCCATCCTTGGGCGTGGCCCCATTCGGAACGTGCACGTGAACCTGACTCATCGCGAGTTCATCCTGATTCTGCCCCGCACATCGCAGAAGCGAGCGTGCGAGGGAAAAGGCGGTCTGGCCCGATTCCTTCATCACATCCCCCAACTGGCCCGTGAGCATCAGCCCACGACCCGGCGTCAGGGTCGCCTCGACGGCGAGCAATTCTCCTCCCGCTTCGGTCCAGGCCAGGCCCTTGGCACATCCCACTTCGTCCACGATGGAGTGGGGGGGACGATCAAACGAAGCCACACCGAGAAATCGCGAAATATTGCGTTGGCTGACGGTGACCTTGGACTGATCGCCCTCCGCCAGGCGCCGGGCGATCTTGCGACAGACTTTTCCGATCTGCCTCTCCAGATCCCGTACACCGGGCTCTCGCGTATATCCGCTGATCAGTTGTTCCACGCAACCCCGCGACCAGTTGATCTGGGCCGAGGGCAGGCCATTCTCAGTGACCTGGCGTGGGATCAGGAAACGCGAGGCGATCTCCGACTTTTCTTCCTGGGTATATCCCGAGAGCCGTACGGTCTCCATTCGATCGAGGAGAGGCCGGGGAATCCGCTCGATCTGATTGGCGGTGGCGATGAAGAGGACTCGAGACAAATCGAAGGGCACATTCAGGAAGTGATCGCTGAAAGCATGGTTCTGTTCCGGATCGAGTACCTCGAGCAGCGCCGAGCCGGGATCCCCCTTGTAGTCGCTACAGAGCTTGTCGATCTCATCGAGCATGATGACGGGATTGCTGGTTCCAGCCCGCTTCATGGCCTGGATGATTCGACCGGGCATGGCCCCGACATAGGTCCTGCGATGTCCCCGAACCTCCGCCTCATCGCGGACTCCGCCCAGGGAAATGCGTACGAACTCACGACCCATTGCACGCGCGATCGAGCGACCCAGGGAGGTCTTGCCCACACCGGGAGGGCCACTGAAGCAGAGAATCGGCCCGCGGCTGTCTTCTCGCAATTTGCGAACACTCAGGAACTCCAGAATTCGTTCCTTGATGGGCTCCAGATGGGCGTGGTCGGCATCGAGAACCTCGCGCGCCTCGTCGAGTTCCAGGCGATCGGGAGAACATCGATTCCAGGGCAGGTCCACGATCCAGTCGAGATAATTGCGAACGACCTGTGCTTCGGGGCCATCCGGATGCATACTGCCGAGGCGCTGAAGCTGGCGAGCGGATTCCTCAAAACATTCCGCGGGCAGATTCGCGTTCTCGATTTTCGTCTGGTACTCGTCGATTTCGCTCGGTGCGGCGTCGACTTCTCCGAGTTCATTCTGGATCGCGCGAATCTGCTCCCTCAGGAATGCCTCGCGCTGTCCTCGGGACATCTCCTCCCTGGCCTGGGTCTGAATTTCGGCCTGGACACTCGAGACTTCGAGTTCGCGCCGGATCAGCACATCCGCTCGACGCAGTCGCGCCAGGGGATCGCTGATTTCGAGAATCTCCTGGGCCTCGGATACCCGGAGCCGCAGGTTCGCCGCCAGCAGATCCGCCAGGCGACCCGGAAGATCCACATTTGAGGTCACCGACAAGATCTCCGGGGGCAGGTCTCTCAGGGGAAGCAATTGTTCAGCCCGACCGCGTACCGCCCGCACCAGGGCTTCGCCCTCCACCGTCCACTCATCGCCTTCTTCGGCCGGCAGTTCGCTGATGCGAACCCGGATCTCTTCCTCATCGCTGACGACCGACTCGATGCGGGCCTTGGCAAAGCCCTGAACCAGCACCTTGAGCCGCCCGTCGTTCGTGCGCGACTGATTGGTCAATAGAGCCACGGTTCCGACCTGATAGAGATCCGAGCACTCGGGCTCGGAGACATCGGCATCGCGTTGGGTCACGAGCAGCACCAGCCGGTCTCCCCCGAGGGAACTCTCCACTGCCGCAACGGATTTTTCCCGGGCCACGATCAGGGGCAGGGCCATATGCGGGAAGACAACCAATTCTCGCAGGGCGATCACGGGGAGTTCTGAGGGCAGGCTTCGGTCGGATTCGCTGTCGGTTTTCATGCCTACTGCTTCGACGCCAACTCGAACTCACTTTAGGATTTGCGTGATTCCTGCCGCATGGGGCCGGGGAAAGTCCTCGCGGGTCTTCTGTCCCGCGAACCCCCTTCCCCCGTCCAGCCCCCCTCCCGGAACGCCCGCCACCCTCAGTCGAGGCCGACGAATCGACGCCGCTGAACTTCGATCAGGAAGGGCCGTTTGCGGGCATTTCCGTCGGAGAGAAAGCTCGTCACCCCCGAGACTCCGGGATAGGCGTGGACGCGAAGCATCCCCTCCTTCAATTCAATTCGAGAAGTCTTTTCCTCGGCGAGTTGGGTCAGAACCAGATTCAACGCGTCGAAAGCATTGGCCGAGAATTCGTCGGGACGCGATGCGAAACTCTCGCGATAGCGGACAACGAAATCCGAGACGATTCCGAAGCGGCTATCCGAGTGGAAACCGCTCGAGATGATCGCCCCCCTCACATGACCCCGGGCAATCTGTACCAGGTCCGGATGATTCCAGTCTCCCGATCCCAGCAGTTGGACGCCCTCGATTTCGTGAAAGGCCAGCTGAGGGGTGATCAACTGAATCTTTTCGTGGGTATCGGGGATGAAGAGGGCATCGAAATCGACTCGGGGAGGCAGGGGGTCGGCTTCCGGACCCAACTGCCGATAGAGGATTTCCTTGAGCAACGCCCCGACCTCGGGATCGAGCCGTCTCCCCCGGCGCAGGGCCTGGGACCTCTCCCGCAACGCGACCTCTTCGTCGGCCGTGAGGAGGTCGAAGCCCGCCAGGCTGCGAATCGAAGCACTGAAATCCGTTGCATCGGGTTCGTAGCCCGCCGCAGCAACGACGATTCCACCCCGATCCAATACGGCATTCCAGTAGCGGCTGCGCATCCCCCGGCCGTAACGATTCAGCGGGTAGAGGACGGCAAATTTTTCCGCTCCGCGATCCGCCACCGCATAGTCGACGAGGCGGTCAATCTCATCGTCCGGAGTCATTCGCAGTCGGAAGACGAATTCTCGACCCCTGGCGATCTGCTCGCGATTGGAAAGCGTGAGCAGGGGAATGCCCAATCGCTCCGCCTCCAGGGCCGCGGCCTCGGATTCCGCGGAAAAGATCGGACCCACTACCGCCGCGATGTTCTCGTCCGCGGCAAATTCCCGGATCGCCGCGGCGGCTCGCTCCGGATTGCCGCCGCTATCGCGTACCCTCAGCTCGACGCCGGAACGAGACCGGCTTTCGGAGGCGAAAAACTCCCTGGAAATAGCGTTCATCAGGCGAAGAAGGGGATCCGCTCCGGTTTCGGAGCTTCCCGACAGAGCCCCCCCCGCGCCCTGGAAGCCCGCCACAGGCCCGGGCCGGCGTTCGGGCGGGGCCTCATCGAAAATCTGCGCCGCGAGCAGCAGCCCCTTGAGGGCAGCCGCTCCGAAGGACTCGTAGCGTCCGGAGAGCGGCAGCACGACGCCGATCCGCGCCTCGACGTCTCCCACCGCGGGCCAGGGTCGGGACGCAGCCTCGCGATAGGTCGGCAGAAAGCGATCCTCACCGAATTCGCCTCTTTCTCCGAGCCTCAAGTCCACGCTCTCGAGCCGCATCCGATCCGAGGCGGTCAACGGATCCTTTCGGGCCAGGGCCAGCCACTCCACTGCCGCGTCGAGATCACCCGCGACCAGGGCACGCCAGGCCAGAGTCAGCCGCACGCGCCCCGCCGGCACGGCCGTACCGAGTTCGCGGGTCGCCCGGAGCAATTCCTGCCCGGAAAGAAGGGGCAAGAGGGCGTCGAGTTCGGAATCCACTCGCGCCAGGCGCCGATCCAATTCTTCGTTCAGCGCAAGAGCCGCGCCGAGTTTCTCCCGCTCGAGGGCCTCCCGCAGCCTTGCGAGGTGCAGAAATTTCTCCGCGGAGTCTTCGCTCAGCAGCGCCCGGAGCCCGTGATAGGCGCGCAGCGCCGGGGAATCGAGACGCGATTCGTCCACCTCTGCCAGCAGGCTTCGAGCGGCCCATCCATCCCCGGAGTCATTCTCCCAGCGGGCCAGGCGAACCCGGATCGAATCCGCACGATCTCCGTCGGGGTAGCGTTCCACGAGATCGTGCAATCGGCCGCGGGCTTCTTCACGCCGTCCGTCCAGCAGGGCCAGCCGGGCGAGTTCCTCGCTGGCATCGTCGGCGAGTCGGCTCTCGGGGTACTCGGCGAGGAATGCCTTGAGCCTCGCCTCGGCCAGAGGGGAATCCTTGATTCCCACATCCACGGCGGCCGCATAGGCCCGCCTCTCCTCGACGGGAATCCTTTCGCCCGGGCCCCGGGTTCCACCGCAGGCCAGGATGAACATGGAATGGGTCAGGAGTGTAATGATGATCGCGCCGAGCGTCCGCCGGGACCGGGTCATCTCAGTCGAAGAAATCCCTCAGTTTTTCGACGAAGCCTTTATGGACCGGCGAAACCTCCGTGCCGCTCTCATCCGCAAAATCCTGCAGCAGATCGCGCTGGCGATCCGTCAACCTCGTCGGTACTTCGACAAAGACTCGCACAAAGATGTCGCCGCGCATCCGCTCCAGGCGAGCCCGGTCGGCCCGGGGCTGGAGGGGCGGAAGCCCTCGCCCCTTCAGGGAGAGCATGCTCCCGGTCTGGGTGCCCTCGGGAAGGTCGATCATCTCCCGGCCCTCGAGGGTGGGCACCTCGATCTCGGAGCCGAGAGCCGCACAGGCGAAGGGCACCGGAGCTTCGATGTAGAGATCCCTGCCGTCTCGCTCGAAAAGGGGATGCTTCCGGACACTGATGACCACATAGAGGTCCCCGGGCGGGCCTCCGGCCACACCGGCCTCCCCCTCTTTGAGCAGACGCAGCCGGGCGCCCTCATCGACCCCGGGAGGCACCTTGATCTGGAGTGTCTTCCGGCCCTCGATCCGCCCCGAGCCGCGACAGCTCCGGCAGGGATGCCGAATGATTTCGCCGGCCCCCCCACAGGCGTCACAGGCGCGATTGACCCGAAAAAAGCCCTGTTGAAAGACGACCTGTCCCGCCCCCCCGCAATGGGCGCAACTCTCCGCTGAACTGCCTTCCGCCACCCCCGACCCGTTGCAGGGCTCGCAGCCATGCATCCTGGGGATCTTGATGGTGGGCTCGCTGCCCTCGAGTACGTCGGATAAGTCGATCTCAAGGTTGTAGCGGAGATCCGCGCCTCGCTGGGCGCGGCCGGCACGGCGTCCCCCCTGCCCGCCTCCCCCGAAGATGTCTCCGAAGAGATCGTTGAAGAGGTCGGAAAAACCCCCGACATCGCCAAAGTCGGAGGCGCCGCCGGCCCCGGGACCCCCGAGCCCCGCATGGCCGAAACGATCGTAACGCGCCCGCTTCTCGGGATCCGAAAGGACCGAGTAGGCCTCCGAGACTTCCTTGAACCTCTCCTCCGCCTGGGAGTCGCCCGGATTTCGATCGGGATGGAATTGCAGGGCCAGCTTCCGATAGGCGGCTTTCAGTTCCGCACCATCGATATTGCGAACTACACCCAACACTTCGTAGAAATCGCGCCTGCTCAAATCTCGGCCCCGGAGTCGCTCGAAATTGATGATGAATCCCAAAACCGCGGGTCACCACGGCTCCCCGGGGATGCCCAGGATTGGGGCCATCTCGGCGCCAAAGATCCGATGTCAAGTTGTCGAAGCAATTTGACCCCGAGCTCCCCCACCCACTCCCCCCTGGGGCCACGGGCGCAATCCACACCTCGGATCGGGCCGGGGCCCGAGACAAGACAGGCCGCGCATCGAACTCCGAGCGCGCCTAATCCTCGCCCAGGGCCGCGTAGAGCTTTTCGGTCATCCCGTAGGTCGTGGCCCCGAGTTCCTTGATGGATTCCTCGAGATCCGAATCGCTCTCGTCCGCCAGGCTGCGACGCGCCTTTTCGAGGGCGGATTCCACGGCCACCCGATCCCTGGCGTCGATCTCGGCTGCGAATTCCTCAAGGGTGCGCTCGGTAGAATAAACCAGGCCTTCCAGCTTGTTGCGCCGCTCGGTCGCATCCCGAACGGCAGCGTCCTCGGCCTCGTGCTCCTCGGCCTCTTCGACCAGCCGCGTCACCTCGTTTTCACTCAGTCCGCTGGAAGCCGTGACCGCGATCCCCTGGGTCTTCCCCGTGCCCAGATCCTTCGCCGATACGTTGACCACTCCATCCGGGTCGATGGCGAAGGTTACTTCGATCTGGGGGACTCCCCGGGGCGCCGGCGGCAGGTCCAATAATTCGAAACGGCCCAGCGTCATATTGTCGCAGGCCATCTCGCGCTCCCCCTGCACGACGTGGATCCGCACCATTTCCTGGTGATCCTCGGTGGTGGAAAAGACCTGGCTTTTCGCGGTGGGGATGGTCGTATTCTTTTCGATGATCGGAGTAAAAACGCCGCCCTGGGTTTCAACGCCCAGGGAGAGGGGAGTCACGTCGAGCAGCAGCACATCCTCGACGCTGCCGTCGAGGACTCCGGCCTGGATGGCCGCCCCGGCGGCGACGACTTCGTCCGGATTCACACTCGTATTGGGCTCGCGACCGAAGATCTGCTTCACCTTGGCCTGGACGAGGGGCATGCGAGTCATTCCACCGACCAGGATCACCTCATCGAGATCCGACAGGCCGATCCCGGCGTTTTCCAGGGCGGTGCGGCAGGGAGGATCCAGTCTCTGAATCAGGGGAGCGACCAGGTCTTCGAGGACCTCCCGGCTGAGGGTGACGGTGAGATGTCGCGGGCCTTCCTCGTCGGCGCCGATGAAGGGCAGGTTCACCTCGGTCTCATGCAGCGAAGAGAGTTCCTGTTTGGCGCGTTCGGCGGCCTCTTTCAGGCGCTGCAGGGCCATGGGATCGTTTCTCAGATCGATCCCGCTCTCGTTCTTGAACGAAGCCACGAGGAATTCGACGATGCAGTTATCAAAATCCTCTCCCCCCAGGTAGGTATCGCCATTGGTGCTCAAAACCTGGAAGACGCCATCTCCCATTTCGAGGATGGAGACATCGAAAGTGCCCCCGCCGAGATCGAAGACCGCGACGGTCTTATCCTCTTCATCGCCGAGCCCATAGCTGAGTGCTGCAGCCGTGGGTTCATTGATGATGCGTAGAACCTCGAGGCCCGCAATGGTTCCGGCATCCTTGGTGGCCTGGCGCTGAGCATCGTTGAAGTAGGCGGGCACGGTGATCACCGCCTTCTCGACGGCTTCGCCCAGGTGGTCCGAAGCCGTATCCTTGAGCTTCTGCAGGACAATGGCCGCGAGTTCCTGGGGTGGACAATCCCGATCTCCGGCCGTCAGCCAGGCGTCCCCATTGTCCGCGGCCGCAATCGGAAATGGGGCCACCGCGGCAAATGCGGTCACTTCCAGGGAATCAAATTTGCGGCCGATCAATCGCTTGATGCCGAAAAAAGTTCGTTCGGGGTTGGTGACCGCTTGCCTCTTGGCGACCTGGCCGACCAATTTCTGGCCACTGTCGGTATAGGCCACCATCGAGGGGGTCGTCCTGGAGCCCTCGCTATTGGCTACCACCTCGGCCCCGGAAGCGGACATCACCGCGACGCAGGAATTCGTGGTCCCCAGGTCGATTCCGATGACCGTCCCCATATACAGTTGCTTCCTCCCCAGCGATCGCCCCGGGCCACGACGGCCCGGGCCGTCTTCAATGCGCCGCGCCAGCGTCCGCTGAATCGATCCTATTCACTCTTCTCGACCTCGCGAGCCACGAGAACTCGCGCGGGGCGGAGAAGTCGATCCTGCAGCATGAAACCCTTCTGAAGCACTTCGAGCACGCTATTGGGTTCCACCGAACCATCGGGGATCTGCCCCATCGCCTCATGGAAGGTCGGATCGAAAACCTGACCCACCGGATCGATCACCTTGACCCCATGCTTCCCGATAGCTCCGAGCAATTCGCGCTGCACCAATTCGAGGCCCTCGAGGACACTCGCCATATCCGCATCCTCATTCTCACGTCCGTGGGTCACCGCCCGCTCGAGGTTATCGATCGTTGCGAGCAGGTCCTTGACGAGATTCTGATGGCCGTACTGCAGGCTTTCCTGTTTTTCCTTGAGACCGCGACGGCGAAAATTCTCGAATTCCGCCTTCAAGCGCAATTCCCGATCCTGCACCTGCTCGAGTTCCGCAGCCGTTTTCTCGTATTGCTCCTTCAATGCCTGCAATTCCTGGGCGAGCATCTCGATCATTTTCTTGTCGGTCGAAAGATTCTTGGAATCTTCCGCTTCCGGTCGATCCTGACGCGCCTCTACGGCTTCGGTCGCCTCGCGCAGGGCATCGGCCATTTCATCGCTGGGCTCGATCTGGCGACCCTCCTCGCCGCCCTCGGGCGGGCTGTCTTCTGAGTTCATCGCGTTCTCATCTCCAAGCTGGTGTGGTCTCCGTCGAGGGAGTCAGTTTGCGGGTGACCAGGTGCGAACAAAAGCCCACCAGGGGAATCACGCGTCTGTAATCCATGCGGCTGGGGCCGATCACACCGAGCACCCCCAGCGCCTGGTCGGCTGGCAGATCTTCGCCAGCATGCGCGCCGAACTCCGAATGTCCAGTCTTCCAGTAGGGAACGGCCACCATCGCACATTGGCGGAGTCCAGGCTCCTCGAGTTCTTCGCCCAGGGAAACGGTCACCATATCGCGGGGGTCGTCGAGTATCTGCTCGATCACTTCCAGCAATCTCTCCTTCGTCTCCACCGCTTCGAGAATGCCGCGAATCCGGTCGGGGTCGTCGAACTCCGGCTGATTCAGGAAGGCCGATCGACGGGCGATGACCAGACCCATCTCATCGGGAAAGGGCGCGGCCAGGGCCCGCACTCCCAGGGCCAGAGCCTCTGCCAGGGCGTTGCGCGCCCGATAACGCAACTCCCGCAATTCCCTTTCGAGGAGTACCCTCAACTCGCTCAGGGTCCTCCCGGGAAGTCGTTCGTTGAGACGAGCCGCAAATGCATCGAGTTCCGCCTGATCGTGGGCGCCCTCTTCTTCGATCCAGCGCTGTTGTATGGGCCCCGCCTCGGGCACCAGGACCGCGAGCACTTTATCCGTGGACACCCTCACGAAACTGATATGGCGCATTGCCATGCGATCCACGCGAGGGCTCATCACGAAGCCGAGTTGATGGGTTTTCTCCGAAAGGAGTGTCGAAATCCATCCGACGACACCCGCGGTCGAGACCTCTTCGCATTCGCTCACGAGCGAACGTCGTTCGTACTCGGCCAACTCCGTCGTATCGAGCAATTCATCGACAAAAAGACGCAGACCCAATTCCGTCGGCAGCCGACCCGAGGAGGCATGGGGTTTCTCGATCAATCCCAACTCGGCGAGATCCGACATGGTGGCCCGGATGCTGGCCGTGGAAAGGGAGACGGGAATCAGATGAGAGACCGTGGCCGACGAGGCGGGCATCGCCTCGGCCACATAGGCGGCGACAATGGCGCGAAGTACCATCTTCTGGCGCTCCGCGAGACGCGGCAGGGGGCGCTTGGGATTCCGGGGGGAGGACATCGGGCCGCCTTCTCCAGGCAAAAAGTCAATGAATTCAAAGACTCGAATCGACCCACCCACTTTAGAACGTCACCGATCCGCGCGCCGCCCAGGGGCCGCCCGGGTTCCGATTTTCGCAGGGGGCCCCGGCTGAACGCCCCGGGGTGCCCAAAGCCGGGGAGCCGCCTAGATTTCGTCTTCCCGGGCCCCGAGGAGCCCGCCGACCAGGAGGAGACCCGATGCCGGATTGGGAAAACGATGACATCACGATTCACTACGAGGAGGCCGGTTCGGGCTTCCCGATCCTGCTCTTCGCACCCGGAGGGATGCGGTCTGCCGTCGAATTCTGGGGGCGGATGCCCTGGAATCCAATCGATGTGCTCTGCGCGGATTTCCGTGTCATCGCCATGGATCAGCGAAACGCGGGCCGCTCCCGCGCTCCGATCACGGGTTCGGACGGTTGGCGCGATTACGCGGCGGATCAATTGGGGCTCCTCGACGCCCTCGGAATCCAGCGCTGCCACGTCCTGGGCTGCTGCATCGGCGGGCCTTACGCCTTCGGCCTGATGCAGGCGGACCCCGAGCGGGTGGTGGCCGCCGTCCTCCAGCAGCCGATCGGGGATAGCGGCGAAAATCGCGAGGCCTTCTACGCCATGTTCGACGATTGGGCGGCCGAATTGCGACCGGACCGGCCCGGGGTCTCCGAGGCCGACTGGGCGTCCTTTCGCAGCAATATGTACGACGGGGATTTCGTCTTCAACGTTTCCAGGGATTTCGTTCGAGGACTTCCGAATCCCCTGCTGGTTCTGCTCGGCAGCGACCTCTACCACCCGGAGACGATCTCGAGAGAAGTGGCCGCCATCGCCCCCGACGCCGAGTTGATCGAGGATTGGAAGGAAGGGGAAGCGGCTGCCGCCTCCGCCGAGCGCGTGCTGGCATTTCTGCACCAGCACACTCCCTGAACCCATCGCCGCTCAGACGAATTCGGCGCAGACGCGATCGGCCAACATTCGACCC
This sequence comes from uncultured Spirochaetaceae bacterium, assembly GCA_964435795.1. Lineage (GTDB taxonomy): Bacteria > Myxococcota_A > UBA9160 > UBA9160 > UBA4427 > JAZXM01. The sequence goes on along the minus strand of CAYTAT010000028.1, from coordinate 6,946 downwards.
CGGGAGGTCAGACGGAGGCGACTCGTGGGCGCTTCCTCGAGCAGGCCCTGCTCGAGCAGACGCCCGATCTGCTCGCCGAATTCTCGTCGCGGGGGCTGCCCGAATTCGCTCTCGAAGGCGGCCTCATCGAGACCCTCCTCGCAGCGAAGAGAAAGAAAGCAGGCCTCCGCGATGGCGCTGCGACGATCGAGCACTTCCTCGTCGAAAAGGATGGGCTCTCCCCGCTGCACGCGCCGAAGCCAGGCGGCGCGATTCCTCTCGTTGGAGACCCGCGCGCCGTGGGGGCGACCGGGAGCGGGGGGATCCGTGGAATGTGCGCCCACTCCCAGACCGAGAACAGCCTGGCGCCGCCAATAGCGCCGATTATGCCGCGACTCCCAACCGGGTTTTGCGAAATTGGTGAGTTCATAGCGCCGGTATCCGGCCGCGCCGAGGCGCGTCTCCATCCACTCCATCATGCGCGCCGACTCCTCGCCGGGGAAGACCCGGAGTTGGCCACGGGTGGCGGCGCGGGCGAAGGGAGTGCCGGTCTCGAAAACGAGTTCGTAGGTGGAGAGATGTCGGAGCCCCAGGGCAATGGCCTGTTCGAGATCCGCCTCCCACATGGCCTGGGTCTGGTGCAGGGCGGCAAAGATCAGGTCGATCGAAATATTCTCGAAACCCGCGGCCCGGGCCTCCGTCAGGGTGCGCCGGATCTCATCCGAGCGATGGGCGCGCCCCAGGGCCTTGAGGAGGGAATCGTCAAAGGATTGCACTCCGACCGAGAGCCTTCCGATTCCCGTTTCCCGGCGAAAATCCGGCAGGCGTTCCCGCTCAAGAAAACTCGGATTGATCTCCAGCGTGACCTCCACTGCTTCCGCCGCGGCTTCTCCCTCCGCCGCGACTTCTCCCCCCGCCGCGGCGCCAGCAGGCATCGGAAAAGCCTCCTCGACGGCCGAGCGGATTCGCGCCAGGGAATCGGGGCGCAGCAGGGAGGGCGTGCCACCCCCGAAGTAGAGAGTCGCGAGCCGATGCCCCGCGAAGACTTCCCGCCTCCGCGCCAATTCACGCAACAAGCCATCGACGTACGTATTCTCGACATCCGCCCAATCGGCACTCGGCATCTTCCCCGACTCCACCGCTTCGACCGCGAAGTCGCAATAGGGACAGATCCGCGCACAAAAGGGAATGTGGATATAGACGCCTACGGTGGGGGAGTTCACGACTCCACTGTAGACGACGCGCGAGCGCCGTGGGGGCTCCTCGGGTATTCTCGACCGACTCCATTGAGCGATCTCGACGTCCACTACCGGAAGCTCGACAACGGGCTCACCCTGCTGCTTCGAGAAACCCACCTCGCGCCCGTCGCCAATCTGCAGATCTGGGCCCAGGTGGGATCGGCGGACGAACGTCCGGGCGAAGAGGGGCTGGCCCACTTCCACGAGCATATGCTCTTCAAGGGCACGGAGAGCCGGGGCGTCGGCGAGGTGGCCGGGGAGATCGAGGGCGCGGGCGGGCGGGTCAACGCCTATACGTCCTTCGACATGACGGTCTACTACGCGACCGTACCGAGCCGCGCGCTGGATACGGCGGTCGACGTATTGACCGACGCCTTGCTTCGTTCCGTCTTCGATCCCCGGGAGATAGAACGCGAACAACAGGTGGTGATCGAGGAAATTCGCCGCTCCCAGGATTCCCCGGGCCATGTGCTCTCGGATCTATGTTTCAGGCAGAGCTATCGGCTCCACCCCTATCGGGCTCCGATTCTGGGCACGATGGAAAGCGTGGGCGGCCTCAACCGCGAAAAATGCCTGGCCTTCTTTCGGCGCTGGTACGCCCCGGAGAATCTCATCTGCGTGGCGGCGGGGGACTTCGACGCCCGGGCATTGGGGGCGCAATTGGAGCAGAGTTTCATGGCAGCCAAGGCGGGCGGAGCCACGCGCCAGCGCCTCGAAGAGCCCGCCCCCGACGCTGCCCGCAGCATCGTGGAGCGACGATCCTTCGAGGCTCAACGCTTTGAACTCGCCTGGCCTTCCGTGCGCTTTCGAGATGAAGATGCGAGCTATCTCGACCTGCTCTCCTTCGTATTGGGAGAATGCGAATCCAGTCGCCTGGTGCGCGGGATTCGCGAAAACGACGCCCTGGTGGATCGGATCGATTCTTCCTCCTACACCCCCTACGATCCGGGCCTCTTCTCGATCAACTTCGAAAGCAATGAGCAGCGCTCTCGCCACGCCCTCGAGGCCGTGGCTGCAGCGGTCGAAAGGCTGCGCATCGAGCCCGTCGAAGTGGCGGAACTCGAACGCGCCAGGACCAACTTCCTGGCCAGCGAACACTTCGAGCGGGAGAGCGTCTCCGGGCTGGCGAGCAAATTGGGGAGCCACGAAGTACTCGGGGGGGATTGGCGCAAGGAATCCCGGCACCTCGAGATCGTGCGAAACGCCAGCCGCGAGGACCTCCTTCGCGTCGCCCAGAAATACCTCGACGCGGAACGGATCGCCGCGGCCGCGCTGATTCCGGATCAGGGCGGCGAAAGCCTGGACGCCGATGCCCTGACGGATGCCCTCACGGCGGGCGTCGAACGCGCCCACTCCCTCTACCGGGCGCCTCGGGGCCAGAGCATCGCGAAACCCGCGAGCAGGGCTGCGGCCGGGAGAAGCGTCGGGCGGAAGAAATCCGGGAATGACGAGATCCTCAGCTACGAACTTCCCGGCGGCGGCGCCCTGCATGTGGCGCCCCGGGGAGCGGTTCCCGTGGTGGCCGTGCGCGCCGCCTTCCGGGGCGGCCTGCTCGCCGAGACGGAGGAGAGTTGCGGACTCTCCTCCTTTCTGGCCGCGATGTGGAGCCGCGGCACGCAGAGGCATTCCGCGGCCGACTTTGCGGGTGCCGTCGAGGATCTCGCGGCGGACATTCGGGGATTTTCAGGCCGTAGCAGCCTGGGCCTGAGCCTCGAAACCACCTCGGAAAACCTGTCTCCCGCCCTCGACCTCTTTCGCGACGTGCTGCTCGAACCCCGCTTCGCGCAGGAGGAGTTGGAAAGGGAGCGGCGAGAGACCCTGGCGGCCATCGATCGTCGAGAAGATCAGCTGGCCCAGCGTGCGTTCATGCTCTTTTCCGCCAGCGAATTTTCCCAGCACCCCTATCGGCTCCCGATGCTGGGCCTGCGCCCCAGCGTGGAAGGCTTCACGGTGGAGGCCGTGAGAAATCACCACGATCGGCTGATCGGAGCGCCGAACCTGGTGATCGGAGTCGCCGGTGATGTCGATCCCGACGAGGTCGCCCGGGAATTCGAAACGCGATTGGCCGATCTGCCGAGGGATGTCGAAAGATTCGACGCCCTCCCCCCGGAGCCGCTATCGACGCAGATCCGGGAGAACGTGGAACATAAGGATCGGGCCCAGGCCCATCTCGTCCTGGGCTTTCGCGGTCTGACGGTCGATGACCCGGATCGTCACACCCTGGACGTCATCTCGCAGGTCCTGGCCGGGCAGTCGGGGCGCCTCTTCCTGGAATTGCGCGACCGCCGCAGCCTGGCGTATAGCGTCAGTGCCATGAGCGTTGAAGGCGCGGACCCCGGCTTCTTCGTCGTCTATATCGCCACGTCGCCCGACAAGGTCGATGAGGCGCGGAGCGGGATCCTCGAGGAACTCGAAAAGCTTCTGGAGGCCGCGCCCGCAGAAGCCGAGTTGGAGCGCAGTCGTCAGAACCTGATGGGAAACTTCCTGATCGACCAACAGCGGAGCGCGGCCCGGGCCAGCCAGATCGCCCTGAACGGACTCTACGACCTCGGCCCCAGGGCGCATCTCAATTTTCCCAAAGAGATCGCCTCGGTTGGCGCGGCCGATATCCTGCGCGTCGCCCGGCGAGTCATCCGACCCGATGCCTACACGCTGGCCATCGTGCGGCCCTAGGCCCGAGCCCCCCTTTCGCCATCGGATCACCGATCCACTCATGGGCCCGGGCATCCGATCCGGATTCCAACTCATCGCGAGCATGAGGCGGCTTCATGCCCGCTGCGAAGGGGATGCCAACCCCGCTGCATGGATCGAATTCGAGCCAGCCCACGGCGGCTTGCTAATATGCGATCGAAGGAGAAGGCCATGCCGGGGGAGCGGGGACTGCATCGTTCGGAAGACCGAATCATCGCCGGGGTCTGCGGGGGCATTGCGGAGTGGCTCGACTGGTCTCCGATCCAGGTGCGAATCCTCTACGTGCTGGTCTCCGTACTGAGTGCGGCCTTCCCGGGCATCCTCGTCTACCTGCTGCTCTGGTGTCTGATGCCCGAGTTCGAGAACTGATATCCCAGCGGGCGCGACTCCTCCTGACGCCGGCTTCGCGGCCCGGAGTTCAGGGACCGAGGGCCGCGCCCTGGGTGCGTGGATCGCTGCCCCCGTAATGGATGCCGCTCTCGGGATCGATCACGATCGCCTCGGCGGCCGACCAGTGGCGATCTCTCACCTGCACGCCGTGTCCCCGGGCGCGCAGCGCCTCGACGACATCGACGGGGGTCTCGGGTTCGACGCTCAACTGATCGGGAATCCACTGGTGGTGGTAGCGGGGCGCTGAGACCGCGGCCTGCACATCCATCCCCCAATCGATCACGTTCAGGATCGTCAGCAGCACCGTCGTAATGATGCGCGGTCCGCCGGGGCTACCCGTCACCATAAAGGGATGTCCATCTTTCAGGAGAAGGGTCGGACTCATGCTCGAGAGGGGGCGTTTGCCCGGAGCGATCGCATTGGCGCCCCGGGTATCCACCAGCCCGTAGGAGTTGGGGGTATCCGGGGCAAGCGAGAAATCATCCATCTCGTTGTTGAGCACGACGCCCGTGCCGGGAACGGTGATCCCGGAGCCGTAGAGGGTGTTGATCGTCATCGTGATGGCCACCGCCCCGCCCCGGGCATCGGTGACGGATAAATGCGCGGTGCCGCGATCCTCTGCGGGGAGCCCGGGGGCGGCCACCGTGATGGCCTTGTCGGGGTCGATGCGGGCGCGTTGGCTGGCCGCGTATTCCTTGGAGACGAGCCGGTCGACGGGCACATCGACGAAATCTGCATCCCCCATGTAGACGGCGCGATCCGCGAAGGCCAGCTTCATCGCTTCGGCGACCAGGTGAAGACTCTCGGAACTGCCCGCACCCCGGGGTCCGAGTTCGAAGCCCTCAAGAATATTCAGGCATTCGAGCAATACGGCTCCCCCGGAAGAAGGGGGGGGGAAGGAGTGGATCTGGTAGCCGCGATAGCTGCCGGAAACGGGTTTGCGAAGCTTCGGGCGGTAGTCGGCCAGGTCGGCGAGGCTGAGCAGGCCGCCGCGCCGCTGAACCTCCGCCGCGATCTTCTGAGCGACGCTTCCCGTCTGCATCACCTTCGGCCCCTGCTTGGCGATGGTCCGCAGGGTATTTCCCAGATCCTTCTGTACCAGCAACTCGCCCGCTTCGGCGCGGCCATCGTCCGCCGCGGGGGCGAATTGGATGCGGGTTGTCTCGGGAAAGCGCTCCGCGCTAAGTATTTCACGCATGAAGTTGATGCGAGCGGTCTGGAAGGGTGCGAGGGGAAAACCCTCGCTGAGGGCGATGGCGGGTTCCAGTACCCGGGCCAGGGGCAGCGTGCCCCAGCGCTCGAGGAGCATCGCCATGCCGGCGGTAAAGCCCGGTACGGCCACGGCCAGGGGGCCGTGGACGGATGGGCGCTCGGGCAATCCCCGCTGGAGATACATATCGCGGGTGGCGGCCGCCGGGGCGATTTCCCGGGCGTCGAGGGCGATCACCTCGCCGTCGGGCGTACGCAGGAGCGCGAAGGCGCCGCCGCCGAGCCCGGCCGAAAAGGGCTGGGTGACGGCCAGCGCGAAAGCGGTGGCGACGGCGGCGTCCACCGCATTGCCTCCCGCCTTGAGAATGGCGGCCCCGGCGGCGGCGGCGTGGGCCGAGGAACTCACCACCATGCCCCCCCGAGCGGCGGCGGGGACCGGGGAAGCCCCTCGGGCGTCGGAGAACGATGAGAGAGAGAGGACGACGGCGAGCAGCAGGGAGAGCGGGGCCCTCTGGCGCCCTGCCCCGGGGCATCGCGATCTTGCCAACCCGGGCAGTCGGCTCAACTTCTCGCCCAAAGGGACCGAAGAGTTCTGCATGCGCCGAAGGCTACCACACGCGTCGGTGCGGCCGGCGGCGCGGGCGCAACGGATACTTGCCGCTGGGGTGCGGGGAATGGTCCTGGTTCTGGTCGCTGTGGCCTGTGACGGCGAGCTTACTGGTGGCGAATCCCCGAGCCCAGCGGCCCCATTCACCTGGCCGACCGGTCCGCATCCGAGCGTGGTTCTCGAAATCGAGAAGTATGGGCCGATCACCGTGGAGCTATACCCGGAGTTGGCTCCCCGAACCGTTCAGAGCTTTCTCGACCTGGTGAATTCGGGCTTCTACGACGGGACGAGTTTTCACCGCGTGATCACGGATTTCATGATCCAGGGTGGAGATCCGAATTCCCGGGACCTCGATCCGGCGAATGATGGCGAGGGCGGGCCGGGCTTCAGCCTGGCCGATGAATTCAGCGCCGCCCCCCACCTCCGAGGCGTGCTCTCCCTGGCCAATAGTGGCCAACCCGATACGGGGGGATCCCAATTCTTCATTCTGCAGCGCGATTCCAATCACCTCGACGGCCGGCATAGTGTTTTCGGGCGCGTGGTGGAGGGCCTCGACGTCGTCGACCGAATCGCGGCCGCCGAGACGGACCTTTACGGGCGTTGGGGAAAAGCCAATCGACCCCTGGAGAAGATCGTGATCGGCAGAGCGAGCGTCGTTTCCGGGCCCGATCCGGCTCGCTGACTCGGCTGAGGAGAAATGCCGGGAAGCCGCTGGGAAATCCCGCGCGGGCGGCTATCCTCCTCTTCCCATAGCTGTGGCCCGGTAGCTCAGTTGGTAGAGCACGTGACTGAAAATCACGGTGTCGACAGTTCAATTCTGTCCTGGGCCACC
>CAYTAT010000027.1:72787-73107 GCA_964435795.1 uncultured Spirochaetaceae bacterium | reverse complement strand
CCTTGCTCGATCCGAATCTACATGCCGGATCGATATGAAGGGGTCAGGTCACTCCGCTGGCCTGCAGTGCCATGCCCAGAGCGATCAGCAAGCCGGCCGCTGCTGCCGAAGGAAGAAAGTCGCGGTAGGTGGCGGGTTCCACATCGACAAAGGCCTCCCAATTTGAAGGCATGAGTCGGGCGCGGCGGGCGATCCAATGACCAGTCCAGATCGCCAGGGCGAAAAGAAGCGCAACGGTATAGAGCCAGGGGGCCAGCGATTCGGGACCCATCAGCTCGATCATGGTGAATTCCAGGATTCCGATCGCGAAAGGGAGTACC